>JGZV01000004.1 GCA_000741495.1 Bifidobacterium thermophilum
GCCTGCGGAATAGTCGCGGGCGCACCGCGGGCGAGCTCGCCGATGCCTTGCCTTGTCTCGGGATATCTATCTGCCACTATAGGCGGCGCGGCGGGCAAACATTGCCGGTCGCCGGAGGGGACGCAGGTGGACGGTCTTGCTGATCATGGTAGCGGACCTCCGGCATGGGGCCGGCGTGTACGGGGCGGGCTGGCATCAAGCGGTGACGCCGGCCGAGCGGTGACGCTGTGTTGGCTGCCGCTGCCGGCATGGGCAGGCTTTTCGTCCTCCGGTGTGACGATTGCGTTACATCAGACGCCGATACCTGCTCCGGAATCGTCTGGCCGCATGACAATCCCGGCGGCGTGCGACGATTCGATCGCACAGCTGTCAGATACCCGGCAATCGCACAGCCGTATGGCGGGTATCCGCCCACCATGCGACAGGATGATCACACGGCGCCGAGATGATCCACGAAACAACAGCGTAAGACTGACACGTCGAAACATGAATAATATCAACAACAAGAAACCCGCCGTTGCCGACGGGTTCATCACGACCGTGCCCCCCTGCGGGACTCGAACCCGCAAGCCCGAAGGCGATGGATTTTAAGTCCACTGCGTCTACCAATTCCGCCAAGGGGGCAACTGTTCCATGCTAGCATGCGGGCGGACCAGGTGCCACCGCGGCATACACGAAATCAGCCTGCCATGCACAGTACACCGCCGATGGCGTATGACAACAGCGCACCGGTGACAGAGTGGCCCCGCTCAGCGTGCAGCAAGCAGCCTACGGCCGTAATCCAACACAATGCCGTCAAGCAGACCGTGTTCGCTGGCGACGAACGAGTCAATCGCCGTACCATGGTCTTCCAACGCGGCCTGTGAAACGCGGGCGAGGATGCGGCTCCATACGAGCGCACCGCCGCCGACCACGTCAATCCTGCCCGGGTGAATGGTCTTGTACGTGCGACGCTCCTCGCGTGTCATCCGCAGGAATCGGTCATCGACCGCAACCGCATCTTCGATTGATAGCCGCTTGCCGTCAACCGCAGAGTGGTCGTATTCCTTCAATCCGATGGCGAGCGCGGTCATTGTGGTCACTGTGCCTGACACGCCGATGATGGTGCGTGTCTTGCCGGCAGGGACTGTGCGGAAGGCTTCGTCGATATGTTCGTCGATGTCGGCGATCGCCTCATCGATTTCCTGCTGGGTCGGCGGATCGGTGTGCAGATGCCGTTCGGTCATGCGAACGGAGCCGATGTTCATTGAGAATGCTGCCTGGACATCGGTTTCCGTCTGTTCGTCTCCTCCGCCGAGCACGAGTTCGGTGGATCCGCCGCCCAAATCAACCACCAGGTACGGGGGTTCGAGCTCGCCTTGTGGGACGACGCTGGTCGCGCCCAGGAAGCTCAACGCCGCTTCTTCCGTGCCGGGGATGACTTCGGGGCGCACGCCGAGAATACGCTGGATTTCGTCTTCGAATTCCGCGCGGTTTTCGGCATCGCGTGTCGCTGACGTGGCGACGAAGCGGATACCGTCAACAGGGTGTTCCGCTAGGATCTGGGCGAATTCCCGTGCCGCGGCGTATACGCGGTCGAGTGCTTCATCGGCGAAACGGTGGGTTTTGTCCACGTCTTGGCCGAGCCGGACGACTTTGAGTACGCGTGGGACGATGTCCTCGTACCCGTTGGCGTCGACGCGTGAAATCTTCAGGCGGATGGAATTGGTTCCGCAATCAATGCCGGCGACCGTCACCGATTGTTGGGCGCTCCCCTGCTGCTGTGATGCGAGTTGTGTCATGCTGTCATTTCCTTTCCTGTGCGCGGGTGATCGAGACGTGTAATAGCATCGATGATTGCCGCTCTCGTATGGTGTCCGGTTATTGTTCCTGTGCCAGTTGTGCGATTTGGTCGTTGTCCACGACTGTGGTGCAACGGCAGGTGTCTGGGCTGAATTCGTCGTGGATCTGTTCGAGGGTCATATCGCCGATCGGGTTGGCGCCCTGACCCATGACGAGTGTCTGTGCGAGCAGCGCGTGCAGGCATTTCACGCGGGTGGGCATGCCGCCGGCGCTGATTCCTTTGATATGTTCTTCACTGTCGCCGAGTCGTACGGCGAGCTCATGGCGGAAGGCGAGATACCTCTGGTGCGCGAGACTGTAGGCTTGGGATAGTTCGGCGTCTTCGGCCAGGCGTTCGTTGAGCTGTTTCATCACGCCTGCGGCTTCAACGTGGGATACTGCTTTGACCGCTTCGGGGCTGGTCAGGTAGCAGGTTGTGGGGAATGGGATCCCGCCGGGCAGGAGCGGTCGGGTCAGCACCGCCAATGGCCGTCCACACACGCACCGGGCGCCGACGGCGACCATACCGCGGGGGAAACGGCCGAGTTGCATGTGGACGGTCGCGATATCCTTGGCGGTTGGCGGTTGCGCCATCAGTCGGTCCATCAGCAGGTGAGCCTCATGCTCGAGCTGCTGGCGGACTTGGGATGCTGTTGCCGGTGGTGTCGGCATGATATTCCTCCTGGTGATAACGTCGAATTCGTTTGTGTGATGTCTGATTGTTCTATCGCCGTGTTATTGCGCCTTGGATGAGGATGATGCGGACGGCGAAGCGGTTGCGCCGGCGGATGGCGACGAGCCGGACTTGGAGCCTGTGCCTGACGATTCACCCGTTGGTGTCGATCCGGCAGCGGATTTCTTCGGTGCGTCAGCCTGTTCGAACGCGTATGCGAGCTCCTTGTACCAAGGCAGGCTTGACTGTTCGTTTGACGTGGTTGTCCCGTTCTTGCTGTTGGTTGTGGTTGAACCGGTCACTGCCTCGGGATGTTCGACATGGACGGATACTTCTCCGGGGAACACGAATCCCAGCCGTTCCCTCGCTTGTGCGGTGACGTACGCTTTGTCGTCCCAGCGGGCGATATCGTTTTCAAGATCGCGTTTCTGCACTTCAAGGGCAGCTTCCTGCTTCTTGAGCGCGTTGAGTTCGGATAGGTTCATCGCGTAATCATGGAAGGTGGATACTAGTTGCATCAGCCCAATGACCACAATGATGACCGCGAAGAAGAATGAAACCGGCCCGCGGTTGGTGCGATTCTTGCTTTGCTGTTGTGCGCGCTGACGCGCCGGTTTTCGCGAACTGGTTGCCATAAGGACGAAAATACCCGCCGCATTCGACTTGCGAATACGACGGGGTATCACGCGGTGTGCGGCACGTCTACGGACGCGCCGTCAGCGCACTGCCAGTGGGATCAAGCTCACTTGGCAATGTACTTCTTGCAGGCCTTGAAGGCGCTGTAGCCGGCGTACTGGGCTTCGGAACCGAGCTCGTCCTCGATCTCCAGCAGGCGGTTGTACTTGGCGATACGCTCGCCGCGGGCCGGGGCACCGGTCTTGATCTGGCGGGTGTTCTTGGCGACCGCGAGATCGGCGATGGTGGTGTCGGAGGTTTCGCCGGAGCGGTGGGACACCATGGAGGTGTAGCCGTTCGCGGTGGCCAGCTCGATGGCGTCGAGGGTCTCGGTGACGGAGCCGATCTGGTTGAGCTTGACGAGCAGGGAGTTCGCCGCGCCCATGTCGATGGCCTTCTGCAGACGAGCAGGGTTGGTCACGAGTAGGTCGTCGCCGACGAACTGCAGGCGATCGCCCAGGCGCTTGGTGATGGCCGCCCAGTCATCCCAGCCTTCTTCCTGGAACGGATCCTCGATGGAGACGATCGGGTAGTCGTTGATCAGCTGCTCGTAGAAGTCGAGCATGTACTCAGCGTCGCGTTCGCCGCCTTCGAAGTGATACTTGCCTTCTTCGCCCTTGCCGTAGAACTCGGAAGAAGCCACGTCGAGGCAGATGCCGATCTGCTTGCCGGGTTCATAGCCGGCGTCCTGGATGGCCTTCATGATGTAGTCGAGCGAATCGCGGTTCGACTTCATCTTCGGAGCGAAGCCGCCCTCGTCGCCGAGACCGGTGGACAGGCCGTCCTTCTTCAGCTCGTTCTTCAGGGTGTGGTACACCTCGACGCCGGCGCGCAGGGCCTCATGGTAGGTGTCGAAGCCGTACGGGGAGATCATGTACTCCTGGATATCGGTGGCGAAGTCTGCGTGAGCGCCGCCGTTCATGATGTTCATGTTCGGAACCGGCAGGATGTGGCCGTTGGTGCCGCCGATGTAGCGGTACAGCGGCAGATCCGCGGACTCAGCGGAGGCATACAGCGCGGCGAGGGACACGCCGAGGATGGCGTTGGCGCCGAGCTTGCCCTTGTTCGGGGTGCCGTCAAGCTCGATCATCGTGTCGTCAAGAGCACGCTGATCGGCGGCATCCATGCCGATGACCTTCGGAGCGATGACTTCGTTCACGGCCTTGACGGCGTTGAGCACGCCCTTGCCCTGGTAACGGGACTTGTCGCCATCGCGACGCTCCCAAGCCTCTGCAGCACCGGTGGAGGCGCCGGACGGAACCAGGCCGCGGCCCTGTGCGCCATCTTCGGTCTCGAGATAGACCTCGACGGTCGGGTTGCCACGGGAATCAAGGATTTCGCGCGCGTATACGCTTTCAATTGCTGCCACAACTACTCCTTTTGCTCAGGTTGTGATGACACTGTCAAGGATAGTGGAATTGTTGGACGATATCGCCGATTTCACTCACTGTTTCCTGTGAGCGTTCACAGCCGGAATACGTCCTTTATGCCTACGCACCACCGCTCACATCCTGATCTGCGGCGATCCACATGGTTGTGACCCATTGCGGGATGAGATTGCTGGACTGTGCGTCGGGTTCGCAGCGTCCGAGCGAACGATCCGAGGCAGCGTCATCGTGACGCAACGGGGAAATCGACCCATCATCCCGCCGGACCAGCGTGACGCGCTCGGCGGCACAACCGTCCAGATGCAGCGCTTTCGTATCATCGGCGTCCTGCTCCACCGCGACCACATAGGCGACCGCGCGGCGGTCATCACCTTCACAGCCCATGACACGCACACCGACGAACCCGTCATCCAAACCGATTGATGCGGCCGTATGGTAGTCGGCCAGCGAGCGGTGCACCGAGGACGTGATCTTCCCCGGATCAGTCACACACATGCTGTTGCGCCGGGTCAACGGGGTTAGTGCTCGATAGGCGTCCACACCACTGGTGTATGAGGTCATGAGATACCCCAGTCCCTGCCAGCGTTGCACGTGGGCGGCAACGCCTGTATCCGTACCGCCCGCCTGATCCGTCTGGGCTGTCTGGACAGGACGTGCGAAACGCGGTTGCTTCCAGTTGAGGTATTGGCTGACGTCGACAGCGACCACGGCGAGTATCAAGGCGAGGGCCGTAATCAGGCACGCGGCGAAGCGAAGAATCCGCATCGGCAATCCGGAATGCCCCGTTCTTGCCGTCCGTCGCGGGGAGCGCGTTTGCCGCGCTTGCCGCATCGATAGTGTCGAGACTGTGGAATGGTTCATGTCTTGTCTCCCGCCTTTCCAACGAGACCACGTGTAGAGCCTCAGGACCACACGGCAGGAGGGACGTACCAGCTTCCCGGCTGCCGGATCATGTTCGGATAGTGTTATCGTCGCAGAAGCAAGCCAACGCCGCAACGACGCTGAAGATTTCTTTAGATTCGGCTTGAAACTGTCGGTATCGCCATACACTGAAACCATGACGAACACAGATAATGCCCCCACGCTGTCCCGGCGCCATAGCGAGGCTTCGGCCCGCCGAGCCATGCCTCAAGGACATATCACCATTGGACTGGTCGAAAACGACCCGTATGCGCTTGCGCTGCTCCGGCCGCAGATCGAACGGCTGGACCCACGATTCAGCATCCTGTGGGCGGTTTCGACCGGCACGAAGGCAATCCACCATTGCCTGTTCACCTCCCCACGCCCCCAAGTGCTCGTCATCGATATGGGATTATCCGACATGCCCGGCACCCGAGTATGTGAGATATTGCGACAACACGGATGCACGGCTGGCATGGTCGGCATCACCGCACTACCGACCGCGGATTGGGCGACACGGCTCGCAGCATGCGGAGGGCAGGCGCTCATCGCGAAAGACCGGATCCCCGACAATCTGAGACCCGCAATCATCGCCGCCGCGGCAGGACAGGCATACCAAAGTGAGGACAACGGCACAAGCGGCCCGGAACATGCCGGCAACGCGGAGGAACATGCCTCCGACCGGCCTGTCACAGGAACCACTGCAATCTATCCCAGCGTGCAAGAGGCCATCAACCGTCTCGCCGACACCGGGCAGGGCGCGGTCAGATCGGCGGCGACAGCTACAGCTACGGCGTCAGCACGGCCGCCGGCCAACCCATTGAGTCCCCGGCAACAGCAGGTACTCGCCGCCTACGCCGCCGGAGAGACGACCGGGCAAATCGCCAAAACCCTGCACACCAGCAGCGCCACCGTGTACGTGCACCTCCACGACGCACTCGCGCGGCTGGGCGCCACCAGCAAAATCGAAGCCATTGACATCGCCAGAAAGAACGGGTGGATCCATGTTGAGCAATACCAGCAATAACGGCAATAACACGGACGACAACGCCCGAGACGCCAAACCCGAAGCAAGCCCCCACGACACGCCAGGCAGCATTCGGCGGGACAACGGCATTCACCTCGCCATCGGGCGGCCGAACATGCCACTGCTCATCGCGACCATCGCCATCATCGCGATAACGGGCATTGAAACCGCGATATTGTGCGGAAAATGCGACCTGATGTCAGCCATCATGGTCATCGCCGCAACCGCCATCATCAGTGCCGCGCTGCTGTCCATCGCATGGTGGCCAGTCCAAGGCGCGTTCCTCACCATGGTCGTATGGATCGTCTGCTCACTGGTGCCACCGAGCACGCAGCTCCTCCCCCCAGTCGCTCTGGCTCGGTGTGCTGCTCGCCGTCATCGTGCTGGCACGCGTCAACGCATTCCTCGCCTTGGGCATGCTCGACTGCACCGTGCTGATTTCATTGTCCACGGCGGCGCTAATCTGGCAAATCCGCATCGATTCGATGACATGGGGGCGTCGCCATACTCATACTCGGCGTGGCGACATTGGCACTCGCGGGCATCGGCCTCGCACAATATCTCGACAGGCAGCGTGGACGGCGGGAACAGGACGAACGGGCGCGCAGCCAGGAACAAGTCATGCTGCGTCTGCACGACGATGTCGCCAATCGGCTCAGTCTCGCCTCAATACGGGCGCATGACCTCGCGGGAAGCTCGTCGGACCCTCAATCCCGCGCGCTCGCCAGGGACATCGACGATGCGCTCGCTGGAACGCGCGATATTGTGCGGATGCTTGACGCGCAGGGCGATGCCGACAGCGTGGACGACAAGGGATTCGAAACCTGCGGCAAAACCGCGTCGATGGACGCGTTCCAACTCGTGGACAAACATCTGCATGCTGGACGTACGCTGCTCGCCGATCATGGGGTGGAAGGAGTCATTACCAACTCGATTACTGCCGGAACAACGGTTGACAGGGCGCAAGCCCGGCTCATCGGCGATCTGCTTGACGAACTCGTCGTTAACATCCTGCGGTACGGCGACCGTAATGGCGGGTACGTACTGAGTGTCGGATGCCGGGGCGACGATATGACCATCGCCTTGTGCGACACCGTCGCCTCCCCCGCCAGACACCCACGCGGATAACCAACCTGCCGTTTCCGCCGCTCAGAGCATATCCTCAGGCGCACGCAGACAGTCGGGAACACGGCTGGGATTGCGCGGACACGCCCGGCTGATCGAGCATCACGGCGGGTCGATGACCTGGGATCAGGCCGACGGAAGCTTCAGCCTTGAAGCGGTGATTCCGTTGCACGATGATGCCCAGTGATGCCAGTGAAGCCGTTCGCAGAGACCGTCACTGACAACCCGGTTGCACTCGGGCGTGTGCCGGCAGTCACTGGGTTCGGACGCCGGCACAGGCATGGTTGTCATCATCAGATCGTGCGCGAATACTCGACAATCCGGCCGGTGACGTCTTTGAGATAGTCGATTGAACGCGACCAATCGCCGGGAACCTCGATGGAATGGTTGGCGTCCGGGTACGTGCACACCCGTTCGGTGAGCAGATGCGCTTTGGGCTCATCGAAATACGGGTCCGCGGTTCCCGCGCAAATCAGCGGTTTCGGCGCATGCTCCGCACCTGGCAGCGGGGCTGGAATCACCGACTTGTGCACGTCGAAGGGCGGCGGGTTGAGCACCGGGGTCAACAGCGCGACATGCAGACCTTCCCTTGCCGCGTGGGGGAAGGACAGCGTGGACAGGGATTTCGTGACCACCAGCAGCTTCGGAGCGGAATCCGGAGTGAGGGCGGAAGCGTTGGAACCGGCGTCAGCAGCGGAATCCTGTGCATCGTCTGTGTCGCGATTGTCTGACGCATGTTGCGCGGCGATGGTCGCGCGGGCGACGGATTTCGCCTTCCACACGTCGATGACGCGTTCCATGCAGGAAATCATTTCGGGGAATTCGACGTCTTCGGTCAGAGTGAGCGCGAGCCGGTCAACGTACCAGCCCTCGGCGGCGAGCGCCTGCGACGCCCAGTACAGCAGCGGGCGATCGACGGTATAGCCGATGCCCGGCATGATCAGCGCATGCTTGACGGTTTCCTCTGGTTTGACGCGGTTCTTGCCCCACGGAGTGAGCGCGGGGATGACGTTGCGCCATTCGTTCATGGATGGTGTGGTGCTCTTCGTGTTGTGTTTCATGACGCTTCCAGCTTCGCGCGACGGTGCGACAGCGGTGGCGCTCTGCGACGGCGGTCTCCTATGGCCATCCGCTATCCGCGATGTGATGTGACCGGCCAATCACACAACAGGCCGGTACCACACGCTCAGGGGCATCTTCCCCTGCCATCACGTCAGCACGCAACCGCCCAGTCACACCACAGGCTCAACCAATCGCACCGGACGAGCCCGGTCAATCACTTGCCGGTGGTCCGAGGTTTCCATTGCAGGTCGTCGAGCAGCTGGTTGGTCCAAGCAATCACCTGGTCGCCTGGCATGGGGCCTGACCCCAGTGATCCGGCGAACGGGGCGGGGATGGTCAGCGTATGGGTGAGCGGTCGGTATTGGCTTCCCCGGTAGATGCGTTGCAAGCGCATCATCAGGGATTCCGACGGTTCAAGCCCGCGGATGCGTACGTTACGCCCCTGGGCGATGATTTCGGTGATGCCGAGATCACGCGCCTTGTTGCGCAATCGCGCGATGGCGAAGAGTGAATCCAGTTCTGCCGGGGGCTCGCCATACCGGTCGGTCAGCTCGTCGCGCACATCGTCTAGATCCTGTTCGCTCCTCGCCGAGGCAAGTTTGCGATACGCCTCAAGCCGTAGCTTGTCGGAATCGATGTAATCCACCGGAATCGACGCCTCGATCGGCAAATCGATACTGACGGCTACCGATTCCTTGCGCTCAGGCTCCTTGTACTCTTCTACCGCCTGCGAAACCATGCGCACGTACAGGTCGAAACCGACGCCCTCGATATGTCCGCTCTGCTCGTCGCCCAGCAGATTGCCGGTGCCACGCAGCTCGAGATCCTTCATCGCCACATCGAAGCCCGACCCAAGCGACGTGTTCTGCGCGATGGTCGCAAGACGGTCGTGCGACTGCTGGGTCATCGGCTTGGACGGGTCGTACAGGAAGTACGCGTACGCGCGTTCCCGTCCTCGGCCGACACGGCCACGCAGCTGATGCAGCTGGCTTAATCCGAAACGGTCGGCATGGTCGACGATCAGCGTGTTCGCGTTCGATATATCCAGCCCGGTCTCGATGATTGTCGTGCATACGAGCACGTCGATATCGCGATGCCAGAAATCGCGGATGATTGTGTCGAGTTGCTTCTCCCCCATCTTGCCGTGCGCGACGCCGATTTTCGCCTCGGGCACCAGCTGGTGGATCTTGTCTGCCGTGGCACTGATGGAGTCAACGCGGTTGTGCACGTAGAACACCTGGCCGCCGCGCAACAGCTCGCGCCTGATGGCCGCCGTGACCTGTGCGTCCTCGTATGGGCCGACATACGTGAGCACGGGCAGACGGTCCTCGGGCGGGGTGGCGAGCGTGGACATCTCGCGGATGCCGGTCACCGCCATTTCCAGGGTGCGTGGAATCGGCGTCGCCGACAGGGACAGGACGTCGACGTTTGTGCGTAGCGCTTTGAGCGTTTCCTTATGCTCGACGCCAAACCGCTGCTCCTCGTCGATGATCAGCAACCCGAGATCCTTGAACTTGATTTTCGGGTTGAGCAGCTTATGCGTGCCGATGACGACATCGACCGACCCGTCTTCCAGGCCTTTGATGGTCTGCTTGATTTCCTTGGGGCTTTGGAAGCGGCTCATCGCGGCAACATCCACCGGGAAGCCCGAGTAACGTTCCGTGAACGTCTCGTAATGCTGTTGCACGAGCAGCGTGGTCGGTACGAGGACCGCCACCTGCTTGCCGTCCTGGATGGCTTTGAAGGCGGCGCGTACCGCGATCTCGGTTTTGCCGAAGCCGACATCGCCGCAAATCAGGCGGTCCATCGGCACCGGCTTTTCCATATCGGCCTTGACTTCGTCGATGGTGGTCAACTGGTCGGGGGTCTCCTGATATGGGAAGGCGTCCTCGAGTTCCTTCTGCCACGGGGTGTCCGGGCTGAACGCGAAGCCTTTGGTGCGTTGGCGGGCCGAATACAGGCGTACGAGGTCCTGGGCGATCTCGTGCACATGCTTGCGGGCTTTCGCCTTGGTCTGCGCCCAGTCGGAGCCGCCGAGTTTGTTGAGTTTGGGGGCGTCCGAACCGATGTATTTGCTGACCTGGTCAAGCTGGTCGGTGGGAATGTACAGTTTGTCGGCGGGGGGCGTTGCGTTTACTGGGCGCGTATTCGACGACCAGGTATTCCCTCGTCGTTTTCGCGCCGGCAGGGCCGATTTGGCGCTGCTGCATGCCGGCGAACCGGCCGATGCCATGCTGCTCATGGACACGTAATCGCCGGGTTTGAGCTCCATCAAATCGATGGCTTTGCGACGGCGTTTCGGGGTTTTGACTTGTCCGACCGCACTGGAACGGCCAGTCAGGTCACGTTCGGTCAGCAACGCGATCCGAGCGTCTTCGTCAACGAACCCGTCTATGGCGCGTGAACGTAACACGGTGAACCGTGTCACCCCGGTTTCATTGACGGCGCGTTTGAGTCGGGCGAGCGTGCCTTGGGCTCCGGCGGTGATGGTCACGTCAAATCCCGCGTCAATCAGTCCTTCGATGCCGGCCGCCGCTTTCGACTCGTCGCCACGGTATTCCTCAGGCGAACTCGCATTGATGCGCACATTGCCCGGCAGAGTCTCGTCCACGCCGAAATCGGCGAGCTTCCACACGTCATCACGCGAATAGGCGAGCGTACTGATCGTCTCCTCGTAATCAAGGAAACTGGCCTGGTCGAAACTGATCGGCGCTCCTGCCCCATGGCCGCTGGCTGCGACATGCCAGCTGGCAGCGAGGAATTCGTTCGCTGTTTTCGTCAGGTCGTCCGCCGCCCGGCGCAAGCGTTCCGGGTCACAGAGCATGATGACCGCGCCTTGGGGCAGCATGCGCTGCACCGGTTCCATGTCGTCGATCAGCGCGGGCATCAGCGATTCCATGCCTTCGACCGGGATGCCGTCGGCGATGGAGGCGAGCATGTCTTCGGCGTTGGGAATCTGTCCGATCAGGGATTTCGCGCGGTCGCGCACCACCGGCGTCAGTTGCAATTCGCGGCATGGTGTCGCCCACACGGTGTGCAGGCCGTCACCGTACGTACGCTGGTCGGACGCGTGGAATTCTTTGATGGTGTCGATTTCGTCGCCGAAGAATTCGATACGGACCGGATGCGGGATGGTCGGCGGGAACACGTCGAGGATGCCGCCACGCACCGCAAACTGGCCTCGATCCATGACCAGGTCGACGCGCGTGTACGCGTTCTCCACCAGTCGGGCGGCAGCCTCGTCGAGCGGCAGCTCCTCTCCTGTGGTGAACACGAGCGGCTCAACATCGCCAAGGCCGGCGACAACCGGTTGGATGAGCGAACGCACGGGCATCACCAGCACCCTGATCGGCCCGAACATGGGATCGTCGGGCTTCGGGTGGGTCAGGCGGCGGAATACCGCCATGCGGGAGGCGACCGTGTCGGCTCGTGGTGAAAGCCGTTCATGTGGCAGGGTCTCCCATGCTTCAAGTTCCGCGATATCCTGCGGATCGCCGTCATACCAGCTGCGGATCGCGTCAACGGCTTCCTGCGATTCACGCCCCGAGGGCACGATCACGACGACGGGGGGCATGATGGGCGGTGGCTGCCGCGAGCGCGGGACGGATACCTGATACCGCCGCCACCTTCAGCGCCGGGTCCGCTGTCTCGTGTACAGGAATGTCAACCGATCCGTGTGCCAGATCATGGAAAGCCCGGTCATGGTCGAGTTGCTCCAGCAGTCCGGCGAGCGATCCCGCCGTAGGAGCCGGGGTTGCGGCGGCCTGCGACTGCTGCTTATCGGCCATTGAACTGCTCCTGTGCGCGGTTCAAACCGGAGAAGATGATGGTTTCCGCGGCGTCCGCGCCATCGGCGAGGAAGTCAGGAAGCTGTTTGCGCTGGTCTGGCCCGAATCCGCCGAGCACCCAGTTGACGGTGTTGTCGTGGGCGTTCGGGCCTCGTCGGGCGTGTCCGACACCGAGACGCACGCGTGCGTACGCGTTGGTCCCCAAAGACCGGTCGATGGATTTGATGCCGTTATGTCCGCCGGCGGAACCGCCTGCCTTGACTTTGATGCGGCCGAATTCAAGGTCCATGTCATCGTGGATGACCACGATATGGTCGGGCGGAATCTGATAGTAGGAGCTGATGGATGCCACTGCGGTGCCTGACTCGTTCATGTAAGTCAGGGGTTTGGCAAGGAAGAACTTGACCGACTTGCCTTGCAGGTTCATCACACCTTTGCCGAGCATCGCGATGCCTTTGTGGTCGCTGAAATTCACCGACCAGCGTTCGGCGAGCACGTCAGCCGCCATGAAGCCCATATTATGCCGGGTACCCTCATACTGCTTGCCGGGGTTGCCCAATCCTGCAACCAGCCAGAAATCCGATGCCATGCCGTTGTTCTCCCTCATGTTCTTCGCCGCAGCCCTACCTCATTCATGGACTCGGCTCATACCATCATTCGCTACCAGAATCGTCTATTCTACGCTCCACGCCTGACCCGGCACCAACCCGCCATCCACGCGTCCGAACCCGCATACGCGTGCGGCGCATGCGGTATTGATGCGTCAGTCATCCTGTAATGGCAGCCGCCAGTAGGACATGTCAAGATACCGTGTACCGTCGAAACACGCTTGAGGCAGGAAACCGTAGCGTTCGAACCCAAAATGGTTCATCAGCGCAATCGATCCGGTGTTCGACGCGAAAATCAGGGCTGTTGCGATACGGTAGCCACGCGAGCGGGCGGCGTCAAGCAGCCAGGCGACCATCGCCGTACCGTATCCGCGATGCCGGGCATGTTCGTCCACGTAATAGCTCAGTTCCACGACACCGTCATAGGCTTCGCGGGGATGGAATTTCGAGAGTGAACCGAACGCGACGACACGACCGGCAGCGTCTTCAAGCACCACGACCGGATACCGGTCGCGAGGATGGTGCGAGTCAACCCACTGTCGGCGTTGCTCGAGGGTGCGTGGCACAAGGTCGGCGGTCGAGCCGCCGGCGATCACCGCTTGGTTGTAGATGTCAGTGATCGCCTGAAGATCATCGTCATGAGCAACGCGGATACGAATATCCGCATGATCATGTGCCTGTCGTGTTTGCATGTGCCGCCTTTCTTGCCGATCCAGCCCATCATAGCGGCCGGGGTGCATCCGCTCGCCGCTCACGCCAACCGCTGCGACAACGCCGGAATACCGCGGTCGAGCATGTCAAGGAAGCGTGGCGCATCCACATCAAGCGCGACATGGCAGCATGGTGCGGACGGGTCGTTCAGCCTCGACCCGTCGCCGATGGTCCGTCCGCGAACCCCCTCACGGTTGCCGGTTGCGGTGTCGACACACATCGCGATATCGAAGACGCGGATGAGTGACGGGTCGATCGCCGCTGCCACGGCGAGCGGATCGTGCATCGGTGCACCTGCGGCGAACATGGGGTCGGCATCCGCATTGGCGGTGATCATGAAAGATGCCAAGTCGGCGAAGAACCGTCCGACTTTGCCGCTGTTCGCCCAGCCTTCCGCCGTCTGCCTGTCCAGCAGGCAACGGTGCGTGACATCAAGACCGACCATGGTGATGTCGGCGAGCGAGCGGAAGACCAGATCCGCGGCTTCGGGATCTTGCAGGATATTCGTCTCACTGACCATGTCGAAGCAGTTACCCTGTTGGGTGAGGGCTCCGCCCATGATGACCAGACGCAAATGGGGAATGATGTCAGGGGCTTCAATCATGGCCGCCGCAACGTCGGTCAACGGGCCGGTGCATACGACGGTCAGATTCTCGCCCCACCGGCGGGCCGCTTCGATGATCGCCTTGACGCCACTGGTATCAGCGGGACGGACCGCCATTTCCACCGGCCCGTACTCGTCGGTCAGGGTGGCCAGAAGGTTACGTCCGCGCAATGGTGCCGACGACAGATTCGGCAACTTGGGCAGATACCCGCCTACGGAAATGATCGGCGGGGTCATGGTTTTCAGTAACTCAGGTTCAGCCGATTGGGTTGCTGCCGGCTCATCCGTCCACGCTGCGGCGTGGGGTTTGGCAGTGTTGTGCTGCGTGTCCGCGCCCAATGCGCCGGCGCTCACCGTACCGGCGACCGTGAAATCGATGTCATTGGCGGAAAAATCATAGACCGCGCCACCGCTGTGTACGCCAGGCACATTCGTCTGCCGTGTAGGAGCCGGCATGTAATCGGAAACATGCAAGTCCGCCAGCCCGTTGTCCCCGTGGAAGTGTGCGCACGCCCGGTCGGCGACAAAACCGTCAGCCCATGAGGGGCAACGGCAGCCGTCGAACACAGGAATCGACCCGGCGCCCAGTAGATCGAGGACATCACGCGTATTGCGCTGCGCCACTGATTGGGTGACATTGCCGTACGTCGCGATGACTGCGACCAGCCGCTCAGGAGCGTACGCCATTAGCAATCCTATGGCCAACGCGTCATCGACACCGGTGTCCATATCCAGCAATATAGGAGCCAACTGGTCTTCCCCCGGTGCGGGCATGCCTTGGGAGGAATCCTCGCGGACGGTGGTCGAATCCATACGCTCCCTCCCTGATTGTGTGCGGTGCCGGGCTACGGACCCGAGTTTGATGCTGCCTCCATGATATCGTGTCCGGCACGCGCGCGCAGCGGGATGTTCCGAATACGGGACTATTTGCTCAGGAAGCGATCGGTAGACAGATCCTTGGCTTTCGGAGCGGTGCGCACCACCTTGCCGGAAGCGTCCGTGTAAGCGCCGGCACGGGCAAGGAAATCAAAATACTGTTGCGTGGCCACCGTATCGTTGGTTCCGAACGTGACATCGCCGGACGCGATTGCTTTCGGATCGCCCCAATACTTGCCGTCCACAATGGTGTGCATGCTGCGCTTGACGAACGCGGGCTTGAGATTGGCTTCAGGAGCCTCATCCACGAGAATCTGCGCGGCTTGGTCGGGATGCGCGTACGCGTACTCGTAACCTTTCTGCGTGGCTTGGGTGAAAGCTTTGACCAGTTTCGGATTGTTCTTTATGGTCTTATCGTTGGTGATGATGCCGATGGAGTCCGCATTGCCGGGCACCCCATAATCAGGCTCGGTGAAACAGTTGAGCTTGGGGCCGTACATGTCCGCCTGCACGCCTTCCCATGTCGCGTAGAAGCCGCCGAAATCCGCTTTGCCGCTGGACAGAGTCTGGAAGGTGGATGTGCCGACGGTCACCTTGTCGAATTGTCCTTTACCGCCATCGGTTTTGATCATCTGTTTGATGACCGCGTCGGATTCGTTCGACCCGAATGTGGCGAAAGTTTTCCCGTCGAAATCCTTCGGACGGGTGATCGACGTGTTCGAAGCCAACGCGCACCAGATGGCGCTCGGCTTGCGTTGCACTTGGAGCACCTGCTTGAGTGTGGCGCCTTTAAGACTGTAGTTGGAGACGTTGGTGAGATTGGACAGCGCGAAATCCGCCACCCCATTGTTGACTGACTGTTCGGCGCCCGCCTGCGCGACGGCGACGATATCGACGTCAAGCCCGGCTTGTTTGAAGTAACCGTTGTGTTTGGCCACGTACACGCCGATATGGTTGGTGTCCGGCGCCCAGGAAAGCATGAAGGTGGTTTTCGTCAGCCCGCTCGACGACGACCGTGCTGCCGCACCGCACGCGCCGACCGACGTCATCGTGACGATAGCCGCCGTTGCGGCGATGATGCGACACGCACGTCCGGCGCGCAATGGTGCGGATGACGATGCGAAATGCTGCCGCAATCCGGCAGCCTGTGGCAGAAGCCTCATATGATTGATGTCCTAAATCATGGTGTGTTCCGTTCTCTGGATTCGGGCGGATTCGGCAGAGAACGAACGTGAGGGCCGGCCCCGCCTGCCCCATGTCCCCGTCCGACCGTCATGATGTCATGCGCGTTGACCACGGCCGAACGGTTTGCCACACATGGGCACGCAAGCGAGTTCAGCATAACGTCAGGCGTCGTCATCGATGTCGGAACCAGCGCACCGCACACTCAACGTGGCAAAGGGACGGACCATGGTTTCACCACTGACGGCGGGATGCGTGAAGCATCGAACCGATAATGCCCGGTAACCGCCATATGCGTGCGGAACGCGAAATAATCGTTTTCCCGCTGCTTCTGTCCCATGTTGTGGATGATCAGCGGCATGCCTTGCCTATCGCGCCGGTCGGAGACAACACCGATATGCCGGTTGTGTTCGAAAACGACGATATCGCCTTGCTCCCAGTCATCGCCGTGGATGTCCGTGCCCAGGTTCACACCGTAGGTGACGAAAAAGATATCGAGTACGCCGGTGCGGCGGAAATCGATATTCGGGTCAGGCTTGGAAATCACACGCGAGTAAGCCTGCGGACGGGCGGCGATGTCAGCGTCGACCATGGTTTTGAGATCGTACCCGGCGTTGGCGAACGCCCGCCAGACGACATCAGTGCAGGCGCCACGGTCGGACGGCGGATATCCGCCCTGATAGTAGCCGGTATCGTACGCGGGCATCGCTTCGGCGTCCTTGCGCGCCCCACGCATGATATCCGTGTAATCGTCTACGCCGTTACCGTTCGCGTCGACCTTGCTGGTGAATGTCGGTGACGGCGCTGGCGAAGCGATGGAGCCGCCAGTACCGGCAGACGGCCTAGAGCCGTGGAAAGCCCACAGGAATACGCCTACAACGAGCATCGTGACGCCGAGAATCGCAAAAACGGATACCAGGATCGGCTTTCCTCGTTTTGGACGACTGGTTGTCGTAACGCGTGTGCTGTGCTGCATCATGCTCGCTCCCGTCCGACCACACTACGGTTCCATTGTGCCATCCAACCAGGTTCGGGGCAACGACGGGTCGAGGGGCGGTCGGCGGGTCCGTGATAATGGAATCGGCAACGAATGTTCCGGCCGACCGGCACGCGGGCTCCTCACCTTACTGCGTTCCCCGGCGGCGTGTGCGCCAGTGGCGCGGAAAGCAAGGTGAATATGGTTCGTCGATACATGCGATGGCTTCCCACGCTTGTAGCGGTGCTGCTTATTGTGCTCGTCTGGCAAATTTGGGTCGATGTCGCGCATGTGCCGCAAACCATGATGCCCTCCCCCATCGAGATCGCGCAGGCGAGCGTTGAAGCGTGGCCCACCTTGTGGCCGGCGACGGTGACGACATTGGAAGAAGGCGCCATCGGATTCGTGTTCGCCGTCGCAGCGGGCATCCTGGTGGGTGTCGGCTGTTACGCTTCAACAATCTTGGATGCGGCGTTGTTCCCGCTGTTGTACGCGGCACAGACCTTGCCGCTGATTTCCATCGCCCCGCTGTTCCTTATCTGGTTCGGTTTCGAGACAAGCGGGAAAATCGTCATTGTCGCGATTTTCGGCTTGTTCCCTATCGCCGTGCAAACCATCCGCGGTCTTAAGGATGTCCCCCGCTACTATGTTGATGTCGCGCTCACTTGTGGGGCGAGCCCGGTATGGACGCTGTGGCATGTGAAGCTGCGGGTCGCAGCTCGGCAGATTTTCGGCGGTATCCGCATCAGCGCCGCATACACATTCGCGACCGCCGCCACGGCGGAATACCTAGGGGCACGTCGAGGGCTCGGCATCTGGTTGCAGGCGGCGTACAACTCGTTCCGCATGCCGCTGATTTTCTCGGCAACCTTCATGATCATCGCGCTGACGTGCGTGCTGTTGGCGGCGGTGTCATTGACGGAACGTGTACTGCTCGGCCCGGCTGGCGAGGATGAAGATCCGGATGCCGACCAGATGTGACCATCCGGTCGGGTCATCAGGCGCGGCGGCAGTACCGCACGCCCGCCTCAGATATGCTTCTGCCGACACTCAACTCACGCCAAGCGTCGGCAGACGCGTCTGACGATGCTGAGCCTGTTCTGAGTGTCGGCAGACGCTTCAACCGACACCTGAGTCCCCGTCAGCGTCGGTAAACGGTCAGGGATTTCGATGAGCTGCACGTGTGCGGCGGATACGTTCCGGCCCTGTCCGCAACGCTGGTACGTGTTGCGGACAGGGCCGGAACGTCATCATGGTTCGCGGCGATTACTTGGTGTCCGAAGCCTTGTTCTCCTCCGCGAGCGCCTTGTTGATGGCGTCTTCGAGCTTCTTCTGAGCTTGGCCGTAAGCGGTCCAGTCACCGGACTTCATTGCGGCGTCGGAATCCTTCATCGCTTGTGCGGCATCGGCGAGCGCTGACTCCAACGCTTCGCTTTGGGTGGCGCCGGATGAGGGTTGGCTTGAAGAGCCTGACGATCCGCCGCCCTGTTGGCTGTCTTTGGCTTGTGACGAGTCGGAGGATCCGCCGTCGGCCGCTGACCGGTTGTCGACGTCGCCGGCGCTCGCACCGGAGTTGCCGCCGAAGACCTGGTCGAGCGCCTGGTCGAGTGTGTCGGCGAATCCGACTTGGTCGCCGAAGGCGACGAGGACTTTCTTCAGGAGCGGGAATTGGGTTGTGCCGCTGGACTGCACGTATACGGGTTCGACGTATACGAGGCCGCCGCCGAGCGGCAGGGTGAGCAGGTTGCCGCGTTTGACAGTGGTTGAGCCGGATTCAAGCAGGTTGAGTTCCTTGGACACGTCGGCGTCCGCGTTGAAGTTGTTCTGTGCTTGGCCCGGACCGGGGACGTTCGAGTCCTTGGGCAGTTCCTGCAATCGGATGGTGCCGTAGTTGGCCCCGATGGTGCCGGCGGTGTTGCCCGCATCGGAGTCCACGGATAGGAAGCCAGTGAGGATTTCACGTGTGGATGTTGACGATCCTGCCGGAATGAACGAGGAAGTCAGAGAGAACACGGGTTCTTTGGATCCGCCGGTCTGCAAGGTCAGGTAGTAGGGTGGCTGGAGCACATCCTCTTTCTGGGCTTGCCTAGATTCGGTCGGGTCGACCGGTGACTGCCAGAAATCCTCGCCGGAGAAGAACTGGCTGGCGCTGTCCACATGGTATTTGGTCAGCAGCTGGCGTTGGACTTTGAACAGACTTTCCGGATAGCGCAGATGACTCATCAAATCGCCGGAGATCTCGGAGATTTGATGGTAGTTGCCCGGGAAGATCCGCTGCCATGCCTTGAGCACCGGATCATTGGGGTCCCACGCGTACAGGGTGACCGAACCGTCGTAGGCGTCGACGGTCGCTTTGACGGAGTTCCTGATGTAGTTGGCGTTCTGCGAGCCCAATCCTTGCACGGTTTGCGAAGTGAGCGTAGTCGAGTCTTGGGTTGCGGCTCCCAGGTCGGTCATCTGCGAATACGGGTAGGCGTCGGAGGTGGTGTACCCGTCCACAATCCATTTGACACGCCCGTCGACGACTGCCGGGTAGACGCGGCCGTCAAGCGTCAGGTACGGCGCCACCGCGGCCACGCGTTCCTTGGGGCTGCGCGTGTACAGGATCTGCGACTGGGAGTTGACACGGTCGGAGAACAGGATTTGGTCGGAACCGAACCGGATCGCGTACAGCAGTCGGGTGAAAATGTTGCCGATACGCGGGCCGCCGTTGCCGTTGAACGTGGTGGTCGCGCCCTTCGAACCGGTCGGATAGTCGAATTCCCACGATTGTGTGCCTTCGGGGGCGCCGACGATCGAGTATTCGGGGGCGTTCGGCGAGAAGTAGATGCGCGGCTCGTAGTGTTCCGACTCGGTGAGCTTGCCCTGGGTGGGGATGCCGGATTCGAAGAACTTCGGTTGGCCGTCCGCCGTAACCTTGTTGCCGTAGGCCGCGACCACGCCGTAGCCGTGCGTGTACACGGTATGGTCGTTGACCCAGTTGCGGTTGTCGTTGCCGTCGAGATTGAGCTCGCGGGCGGCGATCACCGTGTCCTGGCTGGTGCCGTCGATGGTGTATTTGTCTACCGCGAGCGTGTCTGCGAAGGTGTAATACTGTTTGGACTGCTGGAGTTGTTTGAAGGTCGGCGAGACGATCTGCGGGTCCAGCAGGCGGATCTGCGCGGTGCTTTCCGCGTCGGAGCTCAACGCGCCGGACTTGCCTTCCGTGGTCGCCGCATACTGTTCGACCTTGATATTGTCCAACCCGTACGCCTGCTTGGTGGCGTCGATATTGCGCTGGATGTACGAGGATTCCGCTTCCTGCGCGTTCGGGTTGACGCGGAAGCGTTGCATGAGCGCCGGCCAGACTCCGGTGAGTACGAGTGCGATGACGAGTGTTGCCGCGATGGCGATGGTCGGAGTACGCCACGCTTTGAGGGCCGCCCGGGCGCGCACACCGACAGGAGCCGGGCCTTCAAGCTGGTGGGAGCGCATGAGCCACACGCCGAGTATCACGCCGAGAATCGCCGTCAGTGCGGCCATGATGAACGTGACCGGAATCGTGGCGTGGACCGTGGTGTAGGTGGCGCCGGTGATCCGGTCGCCTTGTGCGGTGAGACTGGAGAACACGCCGAGCACTTGGTTGGCCGACCAGACGAGCATGTTGAGGATCAGCCAGATGCCGATCTGCCGGCGCGCATGCTTGGTGATGGCGAACAGGCCGCGTCCCTGCACCGGCATGGTCAGGCGAATACCGCCGACCAGCACATGCGTGACGATGGAGAAGATGATCCCCATGACAAGCAGCATGGACACCGCGGACATCACGAGACGCAATCCCGGCAGCACGAAGACGTAGAACCCGGTGTCCAAGCCGAACTGCGGATCGGTGGTGCCGAACCGTTGCGCGTTGAACATGAGCAGGATCTGCGACCAGTTCGAGTTGAATTGCGATCCGAAGATGATGCCGACAATCAAGGAGACGACCACAGCCACGCGCGTGGCGGTACGGGTGCTGACCCCCTTGCCGATTTCGATGACATCACCGTGCACACGCACCTTGGAGCCGTCCGCCCCGCTCGGCCGTGTACGGATCGCCAACACCGCGGCGATGAAACTCACCAATGCCATGAGCACAGCGTATGCCACCCACAAGCCGATTTTCACGCCCAACTGAGTCCAGACGACACGCTGGAAACCAAGTTGGTCGAACCACATGACGTCGGTGATGAACCGCGACAGCCCGAAGAACAGGCCGATGATCACGACCAGCACGGCGACAATGGTCAATCCGACCGCGCTGCCGGCATGATGCTTCTTCGCAGCACCGGAAGGACGCCGGGTCAGGCGCGGTCCGGACGTGGTGCCGCGCGGCGGTTGGGTGCCGGAGCCTGCGGCGTCGCCGTCGACTTGCACGTCAACGACCTCGGGATCGTCGTCTCGGCGCCCTTTGCCGCCGGGAAAGCCGAACATGTTGCCGAAATCATCAAACATTGACATGGTTTCCAGCGTACCGGGCGGCAAGGAAGAGCAATACGCCCAGCATAATCACAGACTGGTCTGGTATGAGGCAGGTTGGGGACAATCCGCGAAACGCCATACGACAACCGTCCGGTTCACCCCAGAACGCGATAGCCTGTATCCATGAGTACGCATCTGTTCAGCGCACGCGACATGACGTGCGCCCTTCCCACGCAGGAAGGGGAAAAAACCATTTTCCGCGGCTTGTCCTTCGACATCGACGCCGGCGAAATCGTCGACCTTGTCGGCCCGTCAGGCTCCGGCAAAAGCAGCCTGCTCACCGCATTCGCACGGCTCAATCCCCATGCCGGCGGCACCATGTTCCTCGATGGCCGTCCATCGACGGAATTCACACCGCAGCAGTGGCGGTGTAGCGTCGCCTATCTGCCGCAGAAACCGGTGCTGATCGGAGACAACGTCGCCGAAGTCATTCGTTTGCCATGGACCTTGGCAATCCGTAACGAGCAGGATGACATCTCGCCCGACACGAATCACCCCGTCGACCCCCAAGCCCATGCCCGTACCCGCGGCAAACGGCGCCGCAGCGGCATCTGGGGCGCGGTGCACAACGGCGTCGATATGCTGCCAGATGACAAAATCCGCGCCACCCTCGACGCCATCGGCTGTGAAGACATAAATCTCGGCCGGGCGCCGCACGACCTGTCAGGAGGGCAGGCGGCACGCGTGAGCCTCGCGCGCACGCTGCTGACAAACCCGAAACTGCTGCTCGCCGACGAGGTCGACGCCGGGCTCGACGATGACAACGCGGCAAAAGTCGCCGCCATCCTCAGCGACGCCGCACAACGCGGCATGGCGGTGATCCGCATCCGGCACCGCCCGCCGGACGGGGTCGCCACCCGAACCGTCACCCTCGACGAAGGAGGACTGCGATGAACACGTTCAATCTGGCTTCGACATGGGCAGCTCTCCCGAACACACCCCCACGTCGCCCAAACTGTGGCACAAACAGCCACGCAGACGACATCGGGCACCTCCTACCCCATCGACATCTGGGGTCTGCTCATCGCACTCGCGATGGTGATGGTCGCCTCCGGGCTGTCATGGCTCATGCACCTGGGCATCGGCAAAACACTCCTGTGGTCGGCCTGCCGTGCGCTCGTCCAATTGTGCGCCATGGGATTCATCATGGGCTATGTCATCAAGTCCGGCAACCCGTGGCTCGTGCTCATCCTCATCACCGGCATGCTGGTGGCGGCCGTGCAAATCACCCTGTCACGCGCCAAAGGCGTACCGAAAGGCCTCGCAGGCCCGGTACTACTGTCCTTGGTCATCACCATGCTGCTCATGATTTCGATGGTCACCGAACTGGTCATCCGTCCCCACCCGTGGTACGCGCCGCAACTCGTGGTGCCGCTGACCGGCATGCTGCTGGGCAACACGGTCTCCGCACTGGCGGTAGGGTTGAGCCGCTTCTACGAGAGCATGAAAGAACGCCGCAACGAGGTGGACACGCTGCTTGCACTGGGCGCCACCCGTTGGGAGGCCGCACGGCCATCAATCATCTCCTCGATCCGTCTCGGCTTGCTGCCGACCACGGCATCACTCGCCTCCAGCGGTATCGTCACCATCCCAGGCATGATGGCCGGTCAGGTCATCGCCGGCGGCGACCCGCTCAACGCGGCGAAATACCAGTTCGTGATTCTCGCCTCGATCGCCGCGCTCACCCTGCTGGCCGACACCCTGATCATGGTGATGGTGTATCGCACGTGCTTCACCGCGGATGACCAGTATCGAGACAAGCCGGTTGTCGAACACCGCAAGCGCAACCGCTGACACAACCCGCGCAGACCGGCAGACCGTTTGCACCACGGTTTGACGGCATGACAACAACGTGGGCCGCACCCTGGAAACAGGATGCGGCCCACGTTCGTATGTGACCTGACGCTTCACGCCGAATCAGGCGATCATAGTACGTCCGGATCGTCCTTGGCGATTGTGCCGGTCGCCTTGCCGATGGCCTTGAGGCCGTGGTACATGACGAGCACCACAATCGTGCCGATGGCGATACCGTTGAACTGCACGCCGCTGACCGCGAAGGTGAAGTCGGCAATGCCGATGATCATCGTGACGGCCGCGGTCATCACGTTGACCGGCTTGTCGAAGTTGACATGGTTGTCCACCCAGATGCGCACGCCGATCATGCCGATCATGCCGTACAGCAAGGTGGTCACACCGCCGAGCACGCCGGCAGGAATGGTGTTGATCACGGCACCGAACTTCGGGCACAGGCTCAAAATCAAGGCGAACGCCGCCGCACACCAGTAGGCGGCCGTCGAATACACCTTCGTTGAGGCCATGACGCCGATGTTCTCGCCGTACGTGGTTGTGCCGGAGCCGCCGCCGAAGCCGGCGATTGCGGTGCCGATACCGTCGGCCATGAGCGCGGTGCCGATCTGGTTGTCATAGTCTCGACCAGTCATCTGGGCGACCGACTTGACGTGGCCCACGTTCTCGGCGACCAGCACGAGCACGACCGGAATGAACATCGCAAGAATCGAGAAATCGACCTGCGGCAGATGGAACTGTGGCAAACCGACCCAGGCGGCGCCTTCCACGGCCTTGAAATCGACCTGGCCGCGGATGCACGCGTACGCATAGCCGACCAGTACGCCCAGCAGGATGTTCAGACGCCCGACCAGGCCGCGGAACAGCACGCCGATCAGCAGGACGGCGACCAGCGTCACCACAGCCGTGTCCGGGGCCTTCTTGAAGTTCGTCCATACCGACGGGGCGAGGTTGAAGCCGATGATCGCCACAATCGCGCCGTTGACCACCGGCGGCATGATCTTGTCAATCCACTTGGCGCCGGCGAAATGGACAAGCACGCCCACCAAGGCGAGCAGCAGACCGGTGACCATGATGCCGAAACTTGCGACCGCGATGCCCTTGTGGGCCGAGGCGACCGCCGCAATCGGGGCGATGAAGCCGAAGGAGCTACCGAGGTAGCTTGGCAGCTTGTTCTTGTTGATGAGCAGGAACAGTGCCGTCGACATGGCGGTGAAGAACAGGGTCGTCGACGGGTCGAAGCCGGTGAGAATCGGGACCAGGAAGGTCGCGCCGAACATCGCGATGACATGCTGGGCGCCGATACCTGCGGTGCGCGGCCAAGACAGGCGCTCGTCGGGTTCGACCACCTCCCCGGGTTTCAAGGTCTTGCCGTCACCATGCAGTTTCCATGTGAACAAGCCGCTACTCATCTACTGCTCCTTTGTCTTCTTGGAATTCGCCGGACGCACATGGCGCGCCGACGCCTTGCACAATGGTAGCGGTGTCGATGTCACGAGAGACGACAATACCTCAAAACCCGCAGATTTTCAGGCGTGTCGCACTCTCGTCGTCTGGGTGCCGGCAGTCAGGACGCATCGGGCGACAATACGGGTGTCACTTGGTGTATTGCGTCAGATGCGGGTCAACCGAATGCACGACATCAACCAGATCGCCATTCGACAGCAGCGGACGCTGAAACTCACGCCACGATTCCACTTGGACCTCCCAACGGCCGGTCTCATGGTCGAGCACCGGGCGGGCGGTCTGCTCCCAGCGCAGCCGTTCGGTCGTGCGGCCGGTATGGGGGTCACGACGGGAGTAATGCAGGCACGTGCAATTCGTGATCTTCCAATCGTCGCTGTCCGCACGGTGCATGAACTCCTCGTCGGAGAGGTCCTCGAGCGTGAGCATCATCGCCAGCATGAAATCGCCGTGCGTGACCACGACCACCGATTCCGACTCGGAGCGGCGGTTGAGCGAGGTGAGCAGGTTGTGCACACGGTCTTCGGCGACATCGGCGATCGATTCGCCTGCCGGCGGACGCCAATAGAGCGGATCGGTACGTTTGAACATCCAGTTGCGCTCATAATTCGTTTTGAACTCGTCCTGCGTGATGGTGTTGATCTCACCCCACGAACGTTCACGAAGCACACGGGTTTCTTCCCACTTCGCTTTCGGCAAGGCCATCGTCGCGGCGGTTTCGCGGGCACGCACATACGGCGAAACCAGATAGCGGTCGAACAGTTGCTGCTGGGAGACCAACCAGCGTCCGATACAATCCGCCTGACGACGGCCGGTCGCCGTCAGGCGCCATGAACGATCCGGCACCGTCACGTTATCCTGCGTGTACAAGGAGGTGTCTCCCTGCTCCCCCGCCTCGATAATCACATTCGCTTCGGATTCGCCGTGCCGAATCACGTACAAATCAAGCGGCATCCCCATAAGCGCTCCTTTCTGTGAGCTGTCAGCCTGTCCTGCTCCGACGCAGGACGATACTGACTACCACGCTACCGCAAGACGGGCGGCTGCGTCAGCCGACTTCGCGCGCAAAGCGCAAACGACACCGACAATTCACCGCTCGTCCATACGAGCGGACGAGTGAAACGACCGGCAAACGGTCAGACAAGGTCAGCCGATGTGTACGGGTGTGCCGTCAGGGACCTGATCGTACAACCATTTCGCGTCGGCAAGCGTCAGCCGCACACAACCATGCGACGCCGGATGTCCGAGCTTCACCGCCTCACTGACCACGTATGAGCCCGCATCCTGCTTGGTGGGTACCGTGTGGAACAGGTACACGTTGTTGCGGAACGACACCCAGTAGTCCGCGCCCCACCCGTCAGAGGGGTTATAGAAATGGTCGCCTCGGCCGTTGATGGTGAAATCACCGTGCGGAGTGCTGTCATGCAGCCCTGTACTGGCGATCATCGTGTAAATCGTCTTGTCATTGGACCGCACGTACACCCGTTGGGAGGACAAGTCAACTGTGATATTCAAGTTGCGGTAGTTCGCAAGCTTCGGCTGGATGCCTCCGGATGGGGCACGCCAGTCAATGGTGGTGCCGTTGTTCTGGACGTTCGTATGCGTCCCCGGCTCAGGATTGATTGCCGGAACCGTGGAACGCCGCAATACCGTACGGTCCTCGACCCCGGCGGCCGCGTGCCGGACAACAGGCTCATGTGCCGTTTGGGATGTGACGGCAGCTTGACGGTCGGCATGGTTCTGTTGGGTGGCGAAGAATCCGAAAATCAGGATGATGCAGATAATCGCTGCAAGCAGAATCTCGGCATTGTTGCGCAACGGATTGCGATCGGGAGATTGCTCGCCGGTAACAGCCGCCATACTTGTCTCCGTTCATCTGTCATACCGAACGCGGGCTTGAAACCGCCCGCAGCGCCCGGTGTCTCCGGGTGAATCCGCTCACACTCCCGTCATAACGGTATGCAGTCAATACCGCGCGGACTGGAGCCATATTATGGTACTACGTGCCATAGGCGACATCAATGGGGCGGACGCCGCCGGCCATGCCGGCGACATCAGGGGGCGGCAATGGTATCGCGCCCGACTGGATGACGGTTCCGTATCAGCTCGTTGTGCGACGGCACCGTCACACAACGGACGGATAGCGGACACACGGACGGCACGGCAGCAGGATACCGGCCTGCGATGCGACGATACAGTCACACAACAGCGAGATAGAGCGACTCCCGTCCTCCTCCACCCACCAAACGGCGGATTCCAGTGAACCTCGCAACACTGGTGAAGCGGACCCCATTCCCGCACCGATGACCCGATTCCCATGAACACCACAACCATGCTTGGCGTCATGCAAGCCGCACATACGACCCGTGCCAGTGCGTGCCGTAGAGTTGAGACATGACTTCACCTATCAGATTGTCCCCAACCCGTTGGATCCGCCACCTGCGATACGAGTGGAAGCATCGTGGACCGGTCATCACCGGTATTATCATCACAGTATGCGTACTGATGTGGCTGGTGGAACAAATCGCCTATTACGCTGACAAGAACGTGTTCACCGGCATGGTGTACCGCATGGCGTTCATCCCGGCACTGACAGCATCACAACCATGGACCTTCCTCACCTCCCTGTTCATGCACGCTCCCGGTATCGACGTTTGGCACATCCTGTGCAATATGATCACGCTATGGCTTGTCGCGCCCTCATTGGAAAAACTTCTGGGACACTGGCAGTTCCTGATGCTGTATCTGCTCAGCGGACTGGGAGGTGACGCAGGTAGCATGGTCGCCGCCCGTATACTTGACGATCCGCAGTCATGGCTGCAATCCTCATTCGGTGCTTCCGGTGCGATTTTCGGTGTGCTTGGCGCACTGATGGTCACGTCTTCGCGCACACATCTTGACTTGCGGCAACTGATTGTGCTTACGGCCATCAATCTGGTTATGCCGCTCTTTGTTCCGGATATCGCTTGGCAGGCGCATATCGGCGGCCTGCTCACCGGCGCCGGCACGTCCAGTATGCTGGTCGGAACGACAGCAATCCGCCGCGTTCTGAATTATCGCAAGCGCACCATCATCACCATGGTGATCATCTTCGTGGTTATTGCAGGCGTCGTACTGCTATCACAGAGCACCAGTACGCTGGTCACGCGGCTTTCAGGCTCGCCGATTGTGTTGGACAGCTGAGTGCGGTTGCCGCCGCGTGGACTGATTCTCGCACGGCGGCAACCGGCAGGTTCGGCTCGATACTGTCACGCTTTCACACGGCTCGGAAGAATGCGGCTCCATTGCGAATCCGGAAGGCGTCGGCGAATTGCGTCATCCGGCGTGGGACTTTTCGCAGTATTGACGATATTGCGCGTAAACTCCCAAGGGCTTGATTTCGGGCATGTTGGTATTTCAACGTTTTCGTTGTCACATTACCGCCGAATCCCGTGTTCATGCATAAACTCCCGGGAGTTTGCCACTGTTTGTGTCGTCTCCGCCAAAAGTCCCGCATCCTGCGAAGTCCTGGGTCGAATGCTGCCGGCGAGTGCCGCTGAAAAGTCACTCTAAAGTCACTCATTCGATGGCGACAACCGCCCGGAACGTGTCAGGAACGGCCTGTTCCGGCGCATTCAAAAACGGCGCGATTGCAACGTTCCGTGGCTTGGAATCGTTGGAATCGCGCCGTTTTGGCGGGGTGTTGGCGGTTACTTGGACACGTTGAACTTGAATTCGACGATGTCGCCGTCCTGCATCACGTAGTCACGTCCTTCAAGGCGGAGCTTGCCTTCCTCCTTGATGGTGGTCATCGAGCCGTTGGCGGCGACGAAGTCATCATAGGAGACGATTTCGGCTTTGATGAAGCCACGCTCGAAATCGGTGTGGATTACGCCGGCGGCCTGCGGGGCGGTCCACCCCTTGTGGATTTGCCAGGCGCGCACCTCCTTCTCGCCTGCGGTCAGGAAGGTTTGCAGGCCAAGAATGTCGAATCCGACGCGGGCAAGCTGGTCGAGCCCGGATTCCTTGAGTCCGGCGTCCTCAAGCATCTCACGCGCATCCGCCTCGTCAAGCTCGGTCAGATCGGCTTCGAACTGGGCGTTGAGGAAAATCGCCTTCGCAGGGGCCACCAGGTCAGTGAGCTTCTTGCGCAGCTGTTCGTTGCCCAGTTCGGCATCGTCCACGTTGAACACGTAGATGAACGGCTTGGCGGTCAACAAGTGCAGGTCGTAAATATCGTCCTTGTTGATTTTGCCGGCCTGCGCCGCATGGTCGATGGTCTCGCCCGCCTCGAGGATCTTCTTCGCCTCGTTGACTGCGTTCACGTATTCAGGCGTGACCTTCTTGCCGCGCAACTCCTTTTCCAACTTCGGCAACGCGTTTTCGATGGTTTGCAGGTCGGCGAGAATCAACTCCGTGTTGATGGTGTCGATATCGTCGGCGGGATCGACTTTGCCATTGACGTGCACGATGTCGTCGTCCTCGAAAGCGCGCACGACCTCGCAGATCGCGTCGGCTTCACGGATGTTGGCGAGGAACTTGTTGCCCAAGCCCTCACCTTCCGAAGCGCCCTTGACGATACCGGCGATATCGACGAAGGTGACGGTTGCGGGAACGATTTTCTCGGTGTGCACGAGTTTGGCGAGCACCGGCAGTCGGTCATCCGGCAGGGGCACGATGCCGGTGTTCGGCTCGATGGTGGCGAACGGGTAGTTCTCCGCCAGCACATTGTTGCGGGTGAGCGCGTTGAACATGGTGGACTTGCCGACATTCGGCAGGCCGACGATTCCGATAGTTAAAGACATGCTTTCCAGTGTAGAGGCATGATGGACGTAGTGCACATGCCGGCACGTCACCACGCCGGCCGGTTCGCACTACGCTGTCAGCCGACCGGCGTGATTGACCCTGCAGTATTGCACGACAGCCGGTATCAGCCTTCCACGGCCTGCACCGCGGAAATCACGTCACCGCGGAACCCGTGCTGTTCCAACGCGACCACACCACGGATCGTCGCGCCGCCCGGAGAGCAGACCGCATCCTTCATGGCCGCGGGCAGGCGCCCGTCGCTGACCTGCAGCGCGCCCGTGCCTTCGACCATCTTCGCGGCGAGACGGTACGCGCTGGCCCGCTTGAGCCCGTATTGCACGCCCGCGTCGGCGAGCGCCTCGATGTACATGGCGGTGAATGCGGGGGCGCAACTGGAGATGGTGCCCGCCTGGGACATGTGCGCAGTGTCGACGGTCTCGAGCATGCTGACCGGCTCGAGCAGCGCGCGGACAAGCCCCGCCTGGTATTCGGTCAGGTTGTGCTTGTCTTCGACGACGCTGACACCCTGGCCCACCGCGATCGGCGTGTTGGGGATGATGGAGATGTGCGGGGTGTGGTCCTCGAGCACGGCTTCGAGCCGGTCGAAAGTCCACCCCCAGGCCACGCAGACGACGATGCTGTTGGCCAGTTCATGCAGGATTGGGGTCACGACCTCTTCGATGAGGTTCGGTTTGACGGCGAGGATGACGATATCGCTTGCTGCGGCAACCTCGGTGGCGTTGTGCATCGGACGCACGCCAAGCGCGGACGTGCTGTCCACGAGCTTGTCGTAATGTCCTGCGCAGGCGAGAATCTGCCCGCCTTCGAGGACTCCCCCGTCCACAAAGCCTTGGGCCATGGCCTGTGCCATGGCGCCGTAACCGATGAATCCGACGGTGATGTCGCTCAGTTGCTGGGTCATTGGGTTCCTTTCTTGGGTTGTTCGCCGGCGCCATGCCGGCCACGGATGCGTTCGGGCGCGGTTGCGGGCCGCGCCGGGCTGGTCACTTGATGCCGGCGAGGTCTCCCCGCCCCAGGGCTTCCCGGTATTCGCGCGTGAAAACCCGCGGGTCGGTGCGCAACCCGTCATGCTCATACTCGTTGGTCGCCCAGTAGTGGCTGTTGCCGACACGGGACAGGGTATCAAGCTGAAGTGTCGAATCAACGTACATGTCGTCCACGTAGACGGTCGCCTGCAGCGGCACCTCGTTACGAGCGAGCCGGTCGGCGTCGTAAATCTTGCCGAAATGCGTGTCCTGCATGAGGATGTCCATCGCGGCAGCGAATGGGCGCAGCGCCTGCTCCTGCCGGAACATCCACGGGAAAATCGCCTCCCCGGTGAACAGCAGCGGCCGCGCGGATACGGAGAATTGAGGGCGGGTGCCGTAGGCGCGTCGGGCAGCCCAGTTGACCGGATGTTCGAGCTCGCCGTCGGCGTAAATGAATTCCTGAAGCGGCCAGTACAGGGGGCGGGATGCGGTCGTGTCCATCACATGGGTGAGGAATTCGTCGGACAGCGGTGACGAGCTGTCCGCGGAACCATCGCCGTCAACGAAAGCCTCGTCGAACAGCCAGTGAATCTGTTCGAAACTCGGCTTCATACCGAACCCGCCACCCAAAGTCTGCATGCGTTCGATGGTCAGCGGATCGCCGTTGGGCAACGCCACTCCCCCTTGGGCCACCCGGTCGGCAACGGCGGCGACACGCTCGCGGTCCTGCGGATAGCGCGCGTAATACTGCATGGTCTTCGATTCCATACGCGGGAAGGTGTGTGCGTATACGTCGTCAGGGTCAGCCGGCACATGCGGGATGCCGCCGTTGGTGAAGCATGCAGCCAATCCTTGCGGGAACAAGGACAGGTAGCTCAAGGTCAGGAACCCGCCGTAGCTCTGCCCGAGCGTGACCCACTTGCGGCCGCCGAACGCACTCAGGCGCAGATGCTCGAAGTCCCGGATAATCGAATCGGCAAGGAAACGCTTGAGATACGCAGCCTGCGCCGACGCGTCCCCGATACGGGACATGGCATGCGAATCAACACGCGAGGAACGGCCAGTGCCACGCTGGTCAGGCAGCACAACCCGGAAATGCTTCAATGCCTCTGTAAGCCAGGCATCCCCACCGTCATAGCCCATCGGGCGCGGGCCCGCACCTCCCGGGCCTCCTTGTAAGAACAGCAGCAGCGGCAAGTCCTCCTGCTCGTGACCCGCCTCGCACACCACCCGGTAGAACAGCCGAATCGTCTCTCCGGACACCGTTTTGCCGGGCGTGTCGCCCCGCCAGTCCAGCGGCACATCAATCGCATGATCTTCGATATACCGCCCCGGAACGTAATACTGCGCCAACGCCGTCATCGTGCACCTCCCGACCGTGAATCCGGCCCATCAATCCGTTATGCCCACCATAGCGCCACCCCGGCCTTACCTCGCCTTTCCCTGTCTTTGCCTCGTTCTTCCCGCCTTTCATCCTCGCGCATGATGGCCGCGGTGCCCGCCGGACGCTAGGGTGAATGGCATGCATTGGATGACACGGATGACCTCATGGGCCAAAAGCCACGTTCTGGCGGTGGATACCGCCATGACCGTGCTGGTTGCCGCACTGTTCCTGGTGATTGTGACCGCCACCGGCTCCATTCCCGGCGTGTTCTTCTCCTGCCCGGCAACCGCGTGTACCCTGTGGCAGATCGCCATCCTCATTCCTGTGGCTACCCGCCGGTGGCGTCCGGAACCGAGCGCTTGGGCGATTACCGCAGTTGCGGTCGCCCAGCTCATCATTGGTCCGGCGCTGGTGCCCGCGGACCTGTTCGCGTTGAGCGTCCTGTACGCCGTCATCGTGTACGGCAACCCGAACCGAAGCCGCCTGTTCGCGTGTCTTGCGCTGGCCATCGGCATCCTCGCCTCGCTCGCGCTAGCCATATCCACCAGTGTCGGGCCGGTATTCGGCGACCCCGGGTCCCCGTATACCATCTCCCTGTGCGAAGGCAACGACCCTCACACCTGCGCGCAGAATTTCCTCTCAGCGTTCACAGGCGGACTGATTGTCATCACCCTGTGCATCGTCACCGCGATTTTCCTCGGTTACTGGCAGCGCGCACGCAACGTGACCATCACGATGCTGCAAGAACGCAACGAGGCTTTGCAGGCCGGGGAGGACGAGCGCCGACGGATTGCCGCGTTGGCGGAACGAGCCCGGATCGCTCGCGATATGCATGATGTCGTCGCGCACACCCTGTCGATCATCATCGTGCAATCCGATGGGGGCAGGTATGCCGGGGCTTCGAACCCGCAGATAGCCAAACGCACGATGCAAACCATCGAACACGAGTCACAGCGTGCGATGCGCGATATGCAGCATCTGCTGGGCGTATTCGGCGAACCCGACCATGCAGATTACCGGCATGTCGCCGCACTGCTTGACGAGGCCGAGCGCTCTGATGCCGACATCCAGATCCGATTCCACAGCTCAGGAGAGCCGCATCCGGCGCGGCTGAGCGAAACCGCAAGCACGGCGATGTACCGTATGGTGCAGGAAGCACTGACCAATGTGCGCAAATACGCCGGCCCCGACGTGCACGTGGATATCGAGGAGGCGTGGTCAGACACCGGGTTGACTGTCCGTGTCACCGATGACGGCCGGGGTGCGAGCGCCGCCGCGGACGGACATAAACCCGGCTTCGGTTTGCTCGGCATGCGCGAACGCATCGCGATGGCCCATGGCAGTGTCCAAGCGGGACCAAGGCTCAGCGGTGGTTTTGAGGTCATGGCGAGTGTGCCGTACCGGGACGCCGAGCATGAAGCCGAACTACGTGTCACCGCTTCGACCGTAACTTCGCCGGCATCGGGCGCGGCCGTACCTGCGGCCCGTCAGTCACAAGAAGCTCTGACCGGCGCGGGTGAACCAACCATTCCGGCAACTGATCTACAGCACAGTAGTACAGTCGGTGGCGCTCCCGCCCCCGTCCGGCAGCCACGGCAGAACACAATCGGCGGAGGAACGCCAGTGCGACAAAGCATCGCACCCGCATCACTGCCGTTGCAGGCGCACCCTACGCGGATTCCTGACTTGCTGCGGCGGTGCTTCAACGACCGCCGTCCGGCACTGCCTACTGCGGATGATCGCACAGACGGCGCCACGAATACGGTCGAACGCATGTCCATGTGGTGGGAGCGCCACTATCTGGCGTCAGACATCCTGTCTGGTCTCATCTTCATCGCGTTCTTCGGCCTGTCCGGGGTAAACGTGGGTAACAATCTCGAATTCGTGCTCACCGGTAACCAGACGCATGCCATCAGTCAAGCCGTCATCTGGACGGTGACGGTACTGGTCATCCTGCCGTGGATGTTCAGACGCCGTTTTCCACAGGCGAGCGCCATATTCGCCTTCGTTTTCGCCATATTCCAACTGCTGGTTATGCCGTGCATCCTGTTCGTCAACATCATGTCGCTCGGCGTGCTCGCCGCCGCAATCCTCTATGGCGACCGGCACTCCACCAACCGGGCGATCGCCGCGGCCTCAACCGCCACATGCATGTGCGCGCTGTGCGTGTTCTCCGGAGCCATGGGGTATACCTCCCTGCTCGCCATGCTCGCCGATCTTGCACAGCTGCAACGCCCGAGCAGCGCCATGCTGATCGAAACGGGCTCCGCCTTTGTCACCGTCGGGCTCATGTGCCTAATCGCCATTGTCGCAGCGATATGGAAACGCACAAGCGGCAACGATGCGCTCGTCTTGCAGGCGCGTGAACAGGCGCTTAACGAGGAGGCCCGCCGGCAGCAAGTGCTCGCCGCGAACGTGGAGCGTGACCGGATCAGCGCGAATATCCAAAGCGAGGTCACCGACACCCTCCAATCCGTAATCGCTTGTACCCATGAGGGGCTCGCCATGTTCGAACACGCGGAACAGGAAGGGACCGAGCCGGATGCAGCCGCAGTCTCCGAGGCATTCAAACAGATCGGCGAGCAAGGACGGGCCGCTCTGGCACGCATGCGCGAATTGCTTGGTGTGCTGCGCAAAACCGGATTCAGCGACGAGACACACGACCGATCTGCGGATATCGCCCCGCTCGCCCCGGTTTCTCCGCCTGCCTCGACCTCCTCTACCACCCCAGCTACGCAGGATTCCCAGGCCACACCAGCTGCTCCGACCGCTGCGACCACTCACGCCGCGGTCTCGGATGCGCTACCGGCCGCCGAAACTACCGCCTCCGGCACCGCCGCCGCCACCGCCGAATCCGCCGGATGCCCCCGAACCTGAGGAGCCGAGCGTGGTCTGTACTGCGCTCTGAACTTCAACGAACCCGTCGTTGAGCTGCGCGCCCAAGTCTGCGAAAGACGACGGCGCGAATGAGGTGACACCAGCTCCACCGCCAGCGGTCAAGCCAGCGACGACAGCGCCGGGCAGAATCGTCGGACGGTACATCCAGTACACAAGCGAACCGGAGGCATGGTCGTCAAGCCACTGCGGGTCGGACAGCTCAGGAACCGAACGGGCGAGTTGACTTATCACCTGTTCTGACAGCCCGAAAGCCGCAGCATAGACGAGGTATTTGTCCCACAAGGCAAGCTCCTGCGTGCCACGATCTGTGAAATCGCTGAAATCGTTGAGATATCGCTTAAACGCTTCCAGTTGCGAAGCCAGCTGACGGCCGTGCTCGTTCAAACCGGAGAACCGCATCAGGCCCATGCACAGGCCCACACACAACGCGACCGGAAGAATCGTCACCAATTGTAGGAACAGGTTGCTCGATAGCAACGCGCAACTGACCACCAGATAGATGAACGCGATGATGCTGACGACGATGCCTCCCCGGCCGGCAGACACAGTAAGGTTCAGTTTCGAGAACTCCCCCTCAAGCTGCGTCACCATGGTCTGCTGTTCTTTCGCGCCGCGTTCCCAGTCATTCATCAGGGAACGCATCTGCTTCATGTCGAACACCCGGGTCTTACCGTGTTTGCCCACCGCCTCGAGAAAATCCAGCAGGTCGGTCTCGCTGTCGCACAGGTGCGATGCCGCACGGCCAGGGGAATCCTCGCCATCTGCTTCGATTACGATGGTCACGTCATCAGGTTTGACGGCAATGCTCGTGCGCCCGTCCGACCGGTCCACGTGATATTCGACGGCCGGGGTTTGCTCGACCCCCGACAAAACGGTGGCGTCACTCGCGCTGGATACATCAATGCCGTCATAGGATTTCGCCGTACCAGGCAGGAGCCTGATAGCATGTTTGGATGCGAGCGAGAGCATGGTGGCGCTCAGTGCACGCGCATTCGTCTGCGATGGAGGGCAATGCTCGATCAGCGCGTTGAGGCGCGCCGCGTTGTTCGGCGTCATGTCGGACGGCTCACGACGGTATGCGGCGTCCTTGGGGAACGACGTCTTGCGGATGCTGCCGCGCAGACAGGCGAGCATGGCCGCGCACAGGGTGATGCCTATGGCCGCGATGATGAACGCGCGCATCACCAATTCCCTGTGTTGGGCGTCGCGGTATCGCGCCCAGCGGTCCATCTTGTCCTGCTCCGAGGTGATCAGGCTCTCCCGGTGTTCGCCCGGCTCATGACGGGGGACATCGTTCATCTGGGCGATATCGACCATGGCGACCACATCGAGATACATGCCGGATTTCACGTTCTTCGCTGAGAAATGCAGCGTGCCGTCTTTATCGCGTGTGGTCTGTGAGAACGGGCCTTCGAAGTGCAGCCAAGTCGCTGAATTCTTCGTCGTGACGCCATCGGGAAAAGTCACCGTCCCCGTGGCTCCACCGATTGGGACGGTGTTTCTGGTGCTAATCGGCTCCCACTGGAATGTGGCGACATCATCGTAGGCGGTGGACACCCCTTCGAAGGTCATCGTAATGTCGAACCGTTGTAAGCATGTTGGTTATTGTTAACCTGTGCTTACATGTCCCGGTTGCCCGGGGCAGCTCCAAGTCTCACGGCATTCGCATGCCAGCTTGGTTCGCGTTTCACAGAGGTCTGCGTCGCCTCGGCCAAGCCGGGTCGTCTTACATCCCCTCCACGCGCGTTTAGGGTCTCCGGGGCACTCCCGGCGACCATGATGTTGATGGCCGCGTTCAGGTCGCGGTCCATGGTCAGGCCACACTCGTCGCAACGGTAGACGCGTTCGCTCAGGGGCAGTTTGGCTTTCACTGTCCCGCAGCGATGGCAAGTCTTGCTGCTTGGAAACCACCGGTCGATGACATGCAGTCTCGTGCCGGCGCGTGCGGTCTTGCATTCGAGTTGACGGCGGAATTCGCCGAAATCCGCGTCGAGGACATGCTTGGCGAGCCTGTGGTTGCGGGTCACGCCCTGCACGTTGAGGTCCTCGATGCTGATGTCGGGGTAGGTTGCCGTGAGCCATGTGGTGAGTTTGCCGATACGGTCGGCTCGCTGCGCGGCGATACGGGCGTAAATGTGTTGCACATGGTCCAGCGCCTTGCGCCGCCGGTTCGACCCGCGCCCATGGTTCGTATCCTTGTCGCGGCGGCTCAGCGTCTGCTGGGCGCGGCGGAGCCTGCGCTGTGCGCGGACATACCCGCGCGGGTTGGGGAATATAGTGCCGTCGGACAGGGTCGCGAGGGTCTTGACACCCAGATCCACGCCTACCGGATAGTCACGGCGGCGTGTTTTCGCCATGGGGCGGGTGTCGGGCTGTTGTTCCACGGTGAGCGCCGCATACCATGCGCCCGCCCGACGGCTGACGGTCATGCGCACGATACGCCTGCCGTGTACGAGCCTTGCGGCGTTCTCCATGCAGTGGACGCGCCCGATGCGCGGCAGACGCAGGGCTTTCGGGTCGCCGTCGATAAGCCCGAAGCTCCCGGTCGTGTACGCGAACCGGGGGATGCTCGTCCTCTTCGACTTGTATTTCGGCCAGCCCACCCGGCGCCCGCCGCGCCGGCCCTTGCGGCTGTCCGACCAGTTTTTCAACGCTTGGGACAGCCATTCGAAGGCGCTGTTGTACGCCTCCTTGCTGTTCTCCCGCCACCATGGGGCGATCTCGTCCTTCCACTCGTTCCACCAGCGGCGCATCGCGTACATCGTCCAGTCCGGGTGCTCGCCGAGGGACAGTTGCCGGCGGACATGGGAGAGCATGAGGTTGTACGCGAACCGGGCAGCCCCGGCATGGCTTGCGAGCAGCCGCGCCTGCCGGGGCGTGGGGTCGAGCCTGACCTTGACGGCCTCATACGCGGTCATCGCGTATCGCCTCCAACGCTTTTTCCGCGCGATGCCTGGCTGAGCGGCGCCCGAACAGGCGGGCGCAGAACGAGGTCAGCACCTCGGTCATGCCACGCACCAGATCGTCGTCGAGTTCGGTGTCGTCCACGATGACGAGCCTGCGCCCGGACGCCTCCAACGCGCTTTCGACGAGCCCCGCGTTCATGCGGGCGAGCCGGTCCCTGTGCTCCACGATGAGCGTGGTGACGGTCGGGTCCTTGAGCAGGCGGCTGAGCTTGCGACGCCTGTCATTCATTCCGGACCCGATCTCGGTGACCACTTGCACGTCTTTGACACCAAGGTTGACGGCGAACGCCTTGAGCCGGTCGGCCTGCCGTTGCAGGTCGGCTTTCTGATCACTGGAGCTGACCCGCGCGTAGCATACGGTACGCCCCACGGCCGTAGGCGTGGGTATGGTCTCGTATTTGGGGTCGTGGATGAGCCACATGCCGGTGGGCGTATGCTCCACCGGGACGGGCATCCTGCCCTCCCGGCACCACTTCCACACGGTATACGGGTTGAGATGCTCCCGTTCCGCCCATTCACGAACCTGCATGCCATCAATAATAGCATACGATACGCAATGATAAACAACTCATATACCTACAGATGAATACCCCATGCTGTCGGTGTCGTCAGTCGCGGGGATGTTCCAACCGATTTCAATAGTGGGGTACTGATCCGAGTAGCCGCCCGAGACGTCAGGCTTGTCACGTTCCGGGTCATACGTCTTCGTGCTCACCCCGGCGCGTTTGATATACCAGTGCCCAGCATACGTGGAGTCCCATAGTGACGTGGACTGGCTGCCGGGCACAACCGGGTCTGCCTGGGTGTAAGTCTCGCCGGTCGTGGTGTTCTTGACACTCACCCCGGTGATGGCGGTGAGTTGGCCGGGGTCAAGACGATACTGCTGGTACAGTTGCCGCCACGGCTTGCCCCGCTTCTTGAGCGTCACATCGATATGCTCGCGAATCTTCAGGTCGCCGTTGCGTTGCACTTCGACCTCATAGTTGGCGCTCCGATACGTCATGTCCGCAGACGGATAGATGTCCAAGTAGGTTCTGACGATGATATAGGTGCACGCAAGCACCACTGCAAGCGCGATGCCGACCGCCCTTTTCCACGCGCTGGCTGTTGACTTCGCAGCTGGCAACTCCTTGTGCTCCATGCCGCAACGGAATCGCCGCCGTGGCTTGTTCCGGACGCCTTATCCGGTATCAGCCCGCACGTCCGCCATGGTCGTTCCCGAGCATGATACGTCGTTCAGTATCTCAGGAGTGCGGTACATCACCGTGCCAACCGCGCATCCGCCCCTCCTTGTCATTGCATCTCAAGCCTCGTACGCCGTGTGGGATTGCGCGCGAACCGTGCCGCATCCTAGCGCACGCCCCCCACCTGTGGATACAGTGGAGACTATGAATCAACAGCAGCACATCCGCGTGGTCATCGCCGACGACCAGGAACTCGTCCGTGCCGGATTCGCCATGGTCATCGGGTCCCAGACGGATATGGAGGTCGTCGGGCAGGCAGGCGACGGCGATCAGGCAGTTGCACTCGCGCAAGAGTTGCATCCTGATGTTGTGCTCATGGACGTGCGTATGCCCGGCATGGACGGAATCGAGGCGACACGCCGCATCACCGCGATGGAATCAGCGGCCTCTCACCCCAGTGACACGCCCTGCTGCGACGCCGAACGCGTCACCCGCGTCATCATCCTGACCACGTTCGACTTGGACGAATATGTGATGTCCGCGATCAATGCGGGTGCGTCGGGCTTCCTGCTCAAGGACACCGAGCCGGAGACCCTGCTGGCCTCCATTCGTACCGTGTACCAAGGCAACGCGATCATCGCCCCGTCCGCGACCAAGCGGCTGATCGAGAACATGGTTGAAGGCAAGCTCGCCCCCACCATGCAACCGGGGGTACCCGCCGGCGATGAAACGCAGTACACCGATCCTGAGCTGGCCGACCTGACCGAACGCGAGCGCGAAGTGCTCATTGAAATCGCACACGGGCTGAGCAATCAGGAAATCGCCGACAAGCTGTTCATCAGCCTGCCGACCGTGAAAACGCATGTGGCGCATATCCTGGCGAAAATCAACGCGCGCGACCGGGTGCAGGCGGTTGTCTTCGCCTATGAGAACGGGCTGGTCCGCCCGTAGACGCTCCGTAGAAGCTCCGTAGATGCGACACGCAAAACAGTATCCGAGTATGCAGATACGCTGTGGCCCGCCACTGCTCAAGGCAATGGCGGGCCACAGCGTATCTGTCGAGCTATCTGCAATCCGCGTCCCGCCGATCGCTCCCGGACGGCGGGACGCCTGGATCAGGCTTCGGCGAGCGCCTCGACCGGCGGTGTCTTGACTGCGCGTCGTGCCGGGAAGACACTGGCGAGCAGGGCTGCCAGTGCGGCAATGACCAGCACGCCGATGTTCAGCTGCCAGTTGGTGACCAGCGCGACTTTGCCGAACGTGCTGAACACCATGTAGGAGCCGATCCAGCCGAACGCGATGCCGAGGACTTCGCCCGCGATGCCGGCGACCAGGGAGATGACCAGCGATTCAACCGCCAGCGACCAGCGCAGCTGGCCGCGGGTCATGCCGATGGCGCGCAAGGTCGCGGATTCGCGGGTACGTTCGATCACCGACAGGCTGAGCGTATTGGCCACGCCGATCAGGGCGATGAGTACCGCGACAGCGAGCAGGGCGACCAGCAGAGCGAGCATGGTATCGACAATCTGGTTCCATTGGGCGCGCATAGCCACCGGTCCGGACAGCGTGGCGCCCGCGCTTTCGCCGATCGCTGTTTGCGCTTTGGTGAGGATATCCACTGCCGAGGCCTTGGACGTGTCCACCGAGGCGAGCACGATGTGGCCGTCTGCGGTCAGTCCGCCGTCGCGGAACGCGGATTCGTTGACGAACATGGTGACTTGGACGTCGGCGTCAACGTTGCGATAATCCTTTTGCGTGACCGTAAGGGTCAACGCCGGTCCCTTGGCGGTGTCGGCATCCGTGCCGGAGGCGGTGTCCGAAGCGGTGAAACTCACTTGGCTGTTCTTGAACGACAGGACCTTGCCGGTGAAGGCGGAATAGGCTGGTGCCAGTGCCTTGCCGTTGTCAAGACTGACCCCGTCAAGATCAGTGTGCAGCACGTTGGACAGCGAAGACACATCCGGCACGCCGATCACGGTGGCGCTGATGTCGTCGCTGCCGAGCTTGACCGTTCCGCGGGCGATAGGCGCATACAGCGTGGTCTTGACCCCCTCGATCCTGGCGATCTTGTCGGCGGTGGACTGGTTGAGTTTGCTGCCCTTGGCGACCATATCAACACTGTAATGCGTGTCGAGCGTGCTGTTCATCGTCTGCTTGGCGCACGCGGCTCCGGTTCCGATGCAGGAGACGAGCGTCACGCCGATAAGCAGGGCGACACCGGTGGAGGCAACACGCCTCGGGTTCTTCTGGATGTTGGCGTGCGCAACTTTCGCGGCGGGGCCGAACAGTGCGGCGAACGCCCCGCCCAGACGCATGAGCAGCGGCATCCAGAAGGATGCGGTGATTACAAGACCGAGGAAGATGAGCGCGCAGCCCGCCATGGCGGTCAGCAGCAGCGGGTCGGCAAGACGCTGCACTTCATCGGTGCCGAGCGCACCATGCAGGCGAACGACGGCATATGCGGTAAGGAGTACGCCGGCAGCCGTAAGCAGGGTGCCGAACACGCCACGCAGGACGCCGGCACGCTTGGTATCGCTCAATTCGATCGGACGCAACGCTTCAAGCGGAGTGACGTGGGTGGCTGAACGGGCGGAGCCGATGGAGGCGAGTACCGTCATGACGACGCCGAAGACCAGCGGGATGACAACAACCTGCCAGGTGAACACCAGTCCACCATTCATGCCCAGACCTTTCAACGCGTGACTGTGGACCACAATCGCCATGATCGCGGAACCGAACGCGACGCCCAGAACCGAGGAAACCAGGCCGAGGAGCCCCGCTTCAGCGATGACGGAACGATACAGCTGGCCCTTTTGGGCGCCGATGGTGCGCAGCAATGCGAGAGTGCGACGACGCTGGGCGACCAGCACCTGGAAGGTGTTCGCAATGACGAGCGCCGCCACGAACATGGCGAGGATGCCGAAGCTCAAGAGGAAAATGGTGACGACGTTCGTACCGGAGTCGCTCAGCGCTTTGATCGCCTCATCCCCCGCCTTCTGCCGGGTTTCGATACTGTAGCCTTCCGGCAGCAGCTTCTTGATCGAGGCGACTGCGGCATCGGCTTTCGTCTCGTCGATGTTGAGGGTCATGCCGGTGAACATGAGGTCGGAGACGCTGTCCGCGCCTTGGAGTTTGGCGATGGTCTTGTCACTGACTACAGCGGCGCCACCGTACGATCCGAATGCGCCATTCGGGTCTTCGGTGAACCCGCACACGGTCAGGTCGACGCTATCATCGCCGCTCAGCCCCGACCCGTAGTTCGCAGCTACGGAAACACGGTCGCCGATGTTGACAGACAGTTGATCGGCAAGCGTGGACGGCAATGCGATCTGTGCATCGTTCGCCGGCTGGCTGCCTTTGACCATCTTGACCGGCAGCAGCGCATCGTCGGTTGACGCGTTGATGGCAAGCAGTGTGGCGCTCTTATCCCCTGCCACCGCGTTGACGGTGACGTTTTGCAGAATATAGCCGGCGCCCACGCCGTCAGTCGAGGTGATGCGCTCGGGTTTCGCCTCACCGATGGTGCGCATCGTGCCGGAACCGCCCATCGACGAGGTGTTCTGGACGATATAGTTCGCCTGCGCATACTGGGCGGTCAGCTGGGTGCGCAGGGTGTCGTTAAGCGTATTGCCGAACAGGAAGGTGCAGGCGATGAACGCCGTGCCGATCAGGATGGCGATCCCAGCGGGAATCAGCATCTTCATGTTCTTTTTCATCATTTTGATCGTAATCGACCACATGGGGATGTCCTTGCTTGTCTCGTAATACTCGTTCAGCGGTTGAGGCCGTCATCCATGACGGCGGCAGGCGGCTGGGGTACGCCTTCAGCCAGGTTGAGCGTGGCGCGTCGGCGCTCCTGCATGAGCAGCTCGCTCATCTGGTCGGCACTCGGATGATCGACATCGGCGACGATCTGACCGTCCGCGAAGACGATGGCGCGGTCGGCGTAGGAGGCGGCGACCGCATCATGCGTGACCATGATGATGGTCTGCCCCAGTTCCTTGACCGAACGTTTGAGGAAGCTCAGCACTTCCGCGCTGGAAACCGAGTCGAGATTGCCGGTCGGTTCGTCCGCGAACACGACCGACGGTTTGCCGATGAGGGCTCGTGCGATGGCGACTCGCTGCTGCTGGCCGCCGGACAGTTCGTTCGGACGGTGGCCGAGACGTTCACGCAATCCCAGCGTGTCCACCAACATGTCGAACCACTTGCGGTCGGGCTTCTGTCCGGCAAGGGTCAACGGCATCAGGATGTTCTGTTCAGCGGTGAACATCGGCAGCAGGTTGAAGCTTTGGAAGATGAAGCCGATCTTGTGCCGGCGCAGCAGGGTCAGCTGCTTGTCGTTCATCGTCGTGATATCGGCACCGTCAAGCAGGATATGGCCGTTGGTGGCGGAATCGAGGCCGGCGAGAGTGTGCATGAGCGTGGACTTGCCGGAACCGGACGGGCCCATGATCGCGGTGAACTTCCCTCGTTCGAATGCGACATTGACATGGCGCAACGCGTGGACCGCGTTCTCGCCGGTACCGTAGATCTTCACCAGGTCGACAGCTTCGACGGCTATGGGATTCGGGGTTGTCATGGATCTTCCCTCCACTCGTTCGTCCGGAACCTTTCCTGGACGGTATGGTTCCAATGTACCGAAACGAGGCGGGAACGCCCATCATGCGCGGGATGGAAAACGCGCATCATACGGCATCATCCCCAAGGATGAGGCGGAAAGTGGCGTATGGGTGGAATCCCTGAGCAACGAGGGTGACACCCCCCCGACCGGCAGGCGTAGCGCCTGTTCAGCACTCAGGACAGCATCATGATGACCACCGCGAGCGCGGTGAGCGCAACCGTGACCGCCAGTATCCCCCAGTCGGCGGGCCGCATTGCCAGCCGCACCCGGTAAGAGCGCTTGACACCGGGCAGTCCCAATCCGCGCGATTCCATAGCCCAGCCGACGCTGCGGCTCATCCGGTAGGCACGGATCAGCACGGCGACAATCACCGGAACCCACGCGCGCGCCCGCGCCAGCATCAGCGTGAACGGATTGCGGATGCCCCGCATCCGCGCGCCTTCACCGGACAAGTCCAAACCCCGGGCGCGTTGGGCGTCACGCACCTGGGTGACAATCCGCGCGAATACCGGAATGTAACGTAATGCAGTCGCCAACGTCAAACCCGCACTGTACGGCATGCCTACGGCGACCGCCCCACGGATGAGTTTCGCTTGGCTTGTGGTGAACAGGGTGAGGAAGCATGCGAAACCGAGCGCGGGAATACGCAAGCCCATCACCGCCGCCATCACCAGGTTCTCCCGGGTCAACCGCAGCCAATCCCAATCAGCGATGACATGGGTGCCGGACCGGTCGAATATCGGCCACAACACCACGATGAGCGCGATGATGACGGCGAGAATGCGCCACACCCACACGATGTTCTTCCAAGGAATATGGTCGGTAAGCAGCATGATATGTTCAAGCGCCAGCACGCCAAGGATGAACGGCCAGCTTCGCCACACCAGGCACAGGACCAGCAGGGCGAGCGACATCAGGAATTTGACGCGCGGATCGGTGCGGTGCAGCCAGCCGTCGCCGGGCACATACAGGTCAGCGTCCATCAATCCGCCTCCCCGTCAGTCCTGCCGGGCGCCGCGGATCATCCGCGGCAAGCGCCAAACGTCCGCAAGCACACAACCGGCCATCATCCAAGGTGATGAGCATGGTGCACCGTTCACGGACCACACGCATATCATGGCTGATCATCACCATGGTGGCGCCTTGCCGGTTGCGTTCCGACACGGCATCCAACATCATGCCGGACAGGCGACGGTCAAGCCCGGCGGTCGGCTCGTCAAGCACCACAATCGGTGTGTCCATGACCAGCACGGATGCGAACGCGACCAGTCGACGCTGCCCGTACCCTAAGGTGGCCGGCGACTGGTCGGCGACATCCTCAAGGCCGAACCGGATCAGCATCCGGTCTACACGCCGGTCGATCTCGTCGCGCGGCACTCCCAGACATGCAGGACCGAATGCGATTTCATCGCGTGTGCTGGAACAGAAAATCTGATGGTCGGGATTCTGGAACGCAACCCCGACATGGGCGGCCATTTCGCCGACACGATGACGGGACACGTCAAGACCGTCAACCGTGACCGTTCCCGAAGTGGGGTGCAACATCCCGTTGAGATGACGGGCGAGCGTGGTTTTGCCCGAACCGTTGCGCCCGATAAGACCGACGAATTCGCCACGTGGAATAGTGAAGCTGACATCATCGAGCGCCGCGGAATCATTACCGCCTTGAGCATACCGGTAGGTGACCGATTGGAAGCGTATGGCCGGCGCGCTCTCATCGTCGTCTTGGCGCACTGGCATCGGGGAGGTTCCCGGCGTCGGAGGTTCGGCTCCCGGCAGTGCGACACCGAGTTCGGTCAACCGGTCACGATGGGCGGTAAACAATGATGCGTCACCTTGCATGATGATGCTGCCATGGTCAAGCACCATGATGTGGTCGGCGTATCGTGCCAGATCGTCAGTATCCTGTTCGGCCATGATGATGGTCATCTTGCGCTGTGCCCGCAGTTTTTCCACGACGGCGCACACGTCCCGCTTGCCTTCAGGGTCGAGCGCCGCGGTCGGTTCGTCAAGCACAAGTACCTGCGGTCGGGCGGCGAGCGCGGCCGCAATGGCCACTCGCTGCATTTGTCCGCCGGACAAGCTGGTCGGCACGCGATGACGGTACCCGTCCATGCCGACCAGATGCAGCAGGGCATCAATCCGTTGGTCTATGAGGTCGGGATTGACACCGCGGCTTTCCATTGGAAACGCGAGTTCATCCTCCACGCTGGCGCAGAACAATTGGGATTCCGGGTCCTGTTGGACGTATCCGACCGCGCTGGAGAGTTGTGCGACAGTACATTCGGCGGTGTCGTATCCGGCGACGGTCATGCCGCCGCGCATCACCCCGTCTTCAGGATTGGGGATGATGCCGGCGAACGCCATGCACAGCGTGGATTTGCCTGCCCCCGTAGGGCCGATGATGCCAGTGAAGGATCCGGATTGGATGGCGAAATCCAAGCCGTCCAGCGCTTGGACCGGTTCACCGGTATCGGTTTGCGGCGTGTACCACCAGCTGAGATGGTGCGCCGTGATGATGGGGGCGTCGCTCATATGGGTACCGTTATTCAGTGGTCGGCGCCTGCATGGGTGTCCGGTTTGGCTGTTGCGGTTTCATCGGAAACGCCGGTCTGCTGGTTGGAAGCAGCGGCATCATCCTCAGGAATCGTGACCGTGGGCTGCACGCCCAGATTGCCCATGCGTACGAGCGGCGGATAGGCTTTGCGGACGGCGGCGAACAGGGCGTAGGCGATGATCAGTCCGACCGCCATCTGTCCGGCGTTGCCGGCAACCTCACCCAAGGCTGGCCCCCAGCCAGAGAGGATACCGCCGGCGATGAAATAGCCGAATACTTTCCATACGCCGGCGATAACGGAGCCGGCAATCATATTGGCTGGGCGGAACTTGCGCACAATCAGCCCGACGAACACCGCTTGCAGACCGTCAATGATGAACGTGAATACCGCCCACTGCGGGTAGCCGGACAGCAGGTCGGACAATGCCGGTCCGAGCCCGCCGATCACACCGCCGACCCACGGGCCGAACGCGTAGGCGGAGAAGAAGATCATCGCGTCGGACAGGTTGAGATACCCGCGTGTCGGTGTCGGTAGTTTCACCAGCATGGTCATCACCGTGGTCAGGGCGGTCATGATGGCGATCAGCGGAATCATGCTTGCTTTGAATGTGGTTTTGGATTGTGCAGCCATGTGTTCCCTCTCTTCAATACCATAGGCGTGTGATACGCCACTATGCCGGCGCATCACACGCCTATCTTACGTAGGCTGACTGCTGGTACGTCTGTTCGCGTCCATATCGTGTGGACGTGCGCGTGGCTCAGCTGTTGACTGTCAGCTTGTAGTAATCGGGCAGCCCCATGTAGTTGAAGGACAGTGACCCGACCTGCTTGCCGGCTGCCGCCGTGACATTCGTGTACCACAGCGGGATCACGGGAAGGTCTTGGAACAGCTGTTCTTCGGCCTTGTGGTAGTAGCCGATCGCCCCGTCAAGGGTGGTTTGGCGTGCCGCCTGGTCGATGAGCGCGTCGAATGTGGCGCTCTTGTAATCGCCGTTGTTCAGGCCCTTGCCGTCCGCGGACGCGGAATCGTAGGCTTGCACCAGGTAGCCTTCCGGATGCGGGTAGTCCGATTGCAAGCCTTGGATGAATGCGGCGCCGACCGTTCGGTTATGGATCGCGGTGCTCAGCTCCTTGGATGTCGAGAAGATCAGCGGTTGCGCGTCGATGCCGAGCGCATTCGTGATGGAATTGCAGATCGCGTCGATCCACGGCTTGTTGCCGCTGTCCGTGCTGTAGGCGAGTCGGAAAGTCCCTTCCCATGGGCTGATGTCATCCGCCTGTTTCCACAGTTTCTTGGCTTGTGCAGCATCATAGTCGAGTACGGATGCCCCGGCGAGGATTTTGCTATACCCTGCGATAGTCGGCGCAGTGAAGTCAGTCGCCTTGGTGGCGGTACCGTACAGGACTTTCTTGATAATCGTCTCGCGGTCGACTGCATGGGCGATCGCGGCACGGCGCAACTTGCCCTCCTTGCCGGAGAAATGCGCCATATTCTGCGGTATCGTGAAGGATTTGAAGCCGGGGCCGGGCTTGCTGACGGTTTGCAGCTGTTCTTGGCTGTAGGTTTTCAGCGCGCTTGACGGAATGGAATCCAACACGTCGAGATTACCGGCCAGCAGGTCGGAGTATGCGGCGTCGAGGCTCGTGTACAGTTCGTAGGTCACTCCCCCGTTTTTCGCCTTGCGCGGACCGGTGTATCTGGGGTTGGGCACGAGTTTGATTTCCTTGTCATGCGACCAGGATGCAAGCTTGTACGGCCCGTTGCCGACCGGGTGTTCGCCGAACGCGTCGATGTTCTTGTACGCGCTTTGCGGCAGCGGCAGAAACGCGACGTCGCCGACCTTATACGGGAACGAGGAGTCCGGGGCGGCGAGTGTCACTTCAAGCGTGGTGTCGTTGACGGCCTTGAGCCCCGATAATTGGGCGTTCTTGTCGCCGTTTTCGTCTTGCAGCGCATCATAGCCCTTGATGGTGGAGAAGATGGCGGCACCGAGCTGTCCGTTGGCTGCGTTCGCTGCAAACGACCATGATTTCGCGTACGTGGAGGCGGTGATCTTCTCTCCGTCTGAAAAATGCAAGCCGGATCGTAATGTGATGGTGTATCGGGAAGCATCGGCGTTCGGCGTGATGGATGTGGCGTCCGCATAGATGAGTTTCCCCGCGGCATCGAAGGTGACCAGGCCTTCATACAGTTGCGTGACGACCTTCCAGCCGGCAAGGTCGTCGGTATTGCTGGGGATCAGCCCTGCCGCGGGCTCGACATTGTTGACGGTGACGATGCTTTTCGCCGGCGCGGAAGCGGATGCGCCGGAGGATGTGCCGCCGGAGCAGCCTGATACGAGCATCGAGGATGCGGCGAGCACCGCTACGGCGGTCCTTGTAATCAAACGATGCATAGTCTTCTTCATGTGTCGGTTCCTTCTCTGGGGAAATGCCCGCACCATAGGTGCCGCGATCATAGCGTTCTATCAGACTACACTCCAAGGTATCGAGGACATTGCGCCGAGAACGCAATTGCGATGGCATGCCTGTAGCCGCTTCCAAGCGCCGTTCCAGACAAGACAGCGCGGGTGCGGTGACGTCGTATCACCGCACCCGCGCAACCAATCGCATGCTGATTATGCCCTACCGGTCATGTACTACTTGGCGAGGCCGGATTCGCGCAGCGCCTTGAAGCCACCCTCGAGGTCTTCGATGATGTCGTCGATGTTCTCGAGGCCGATGGACAGGCGGATCGTGCCCTGGTGGATGCCCTGGTCCTCAAGCTCCTCCGGGGACTCCTGGGAGTGCGTGGTGGAGGCCGGGTGCACGACGAGGGACTTGGCGTCGCCGACGTTCGCGAGCAGCGAGAACAGGTGCAGGTTGTTGATGAACACGCGTGCCGCGTCCTTGCCACCCTTGATATCGAAGGTGAAGATGGAGCCGCCACCGTTCGGGAAGTACTTCGCGTACAGATCATGGTCGGGGCGTCCCGGCACGGCCGGGTGGCTCACGGACTCGACTTCCGGCACGGTCTGCAGGTATTCGACCACCTTCAGGGCGTTCTGCACGTGGCGCTCGACGCGCAGCGAGAGCGTCTCGGTGCCCTGCAGGAGCAGGAACGCCGCGAACGGGGAGAGCGTGGCGCCGGTGTCGCGCAGCAGGATGGCGCGGGCACGGGTCACGAAGGCCACCGGGCCGAGGGCCTCATAGAAGTTGAGGTTGTGGTAGGAGGGATCGGGCTCGGTCAGGGTCGGGAACTTGCCGGGAACCGCGGCCCAGTTGAACTTGCCGCCTTCGACGATCACACCGCCCAGGGTGGTGCCATGACCGCCGATGAACTTCGTGGCGGATTCCACCACGATGTCGGCGCCGTGCTCCAGCGGGCGGAACAGGTACGGGGTGGCGAAGGTGTTGTCAACGACGAGCGGCAGGTTGTGCTTGTGGGCGATGTCGGCAATGGCCTCGATGTCGGCCAGGTCGGCGTTCGGGTTGCCGAAGGTCTCGATGTAGACGAGCTTCGTGTTGTCCTGGATAGCGTCCTCGAAGTTCTTCGGATCGCTCGGCTCAACGAAGGTGGTGTTCACACCGTCACGCGGAAGCGTGTGGCGAAGCAGGTTGAAGGTGCCACCGTAGATGTGCTTGGAAGCCACGATATGGTCGCCGGTCTGCGTGATGTTGCGCACCGCGTATTCGACGGCTGCTGCACCGGACGCGACGGCGAGGCCGGCGGTGCCGCCTTCGAGCGCTGCGATGCGGTCCTCGAACACACCCTCGGTGGTGTTGGTCAGGCGGCCGTAGATGTTGCCCGGGTCCTGGAGGCCGAAGCGGGCCTCAGCGTGATCGAAGTTATGGAAGACGTAGCTCGTGGTGGCGTAGATCGGGACCGCGCGGGAATCGGTGGCGGGATCCGCCTGCTCCTGGCCGACGTGCAGCTGGAGGGTCTCGAAACGGTAATGGTTGTTCTTTTCAGCCATGATGGTGCTCCTTGGTTTGGTGGTGTGATGGTCTATCCGTCTTGCCCTCACGTTCCTGTTGTGCAACCGGTTCGTTGAGGTGTTGATTGAGAGATTAGGACACCCGGACAAGCCCTGCAAGGGCGTTGTTATCGCGCTTAGCTATAACCGCTTCATCAGGCTTGAAATCAAGGGAATCAGCAACATCGAAGGAAGCGAAAAACTTGCCTGAACGTACGCGACACGCCGGGCGTGCGACGGGAACGCGACACCGATGGACGGCACAGAACCGGGACGAAAGCCGGCAGGACAAGGCCGCAGACTACAGTCGTTGACGACGCGGCCGCGAGCCGGCGCGCAGAAAGGCTTCCCATGACTCAAGACACGACCACCAATGATGCAACTACCCCAGACGTGACGCTCTACCAGCGCGATCCGAAGTACATTCCCCGCGTGGCCGCGGTGCACGATATGTGCGGCTACGGCAAATGCTCGCTGACCGCCGCGATTCCGATCCTGTCGGCGGCGGGATGCGACGTGTGCCCCGTGCCGACCGCCTTGTTCTCCGCGCATACCAGGTACCGGGTCTTCACTATGCATGACACGACCGATATCCTGGAGGGTTACCTTGACGCGTGGCGGCAGGAGAACGTCGATCTTGACGGCGTGTACAGCGGTTTTCTGGGGTCGGCCGATCAGGTCGCCATCATCAAGCGGCTGTACCGGGAATACCCGCATGCGTTGCGCCTGGTGGATCCGGTGATGGGCGACGGCGGCGAGATGTATCCAACATACACGGCGCAACTATGCCAAGCCATGGGCGAACTGGTTGATGGCGCCGACATCCTCATGCCGAATCTGACCGAGGCGAGCATCCTGACCGGTCAGGACTATCCGGGGCAGAATCTCGACGACGGGCAGGTTGACGCCATGCTCGAGGCCCTGCTCGCTTTGGGCGCCAAGAACATCGTGCTCAAGGGCATCGATCGCGGGGATGGCACGCTGCGCAACTACGTGGTGAGCGCTTCCACTGGTATCGCGGGCAAGCGCGAGCTCGTACACGACAAGCTTCCTTATATGACCCACGGCACCGGTGACGCCTATGCTTCCGCCATGTGCGGGGCGATCATGGCGGGACGGGGCTTGGCCCAATCCGCGAGGATCGCCGGCGAATTCGTCCGCCATGCGATGCTGCATACCATCGACCAGCCGCATCATGAGGAGCGCGGTGTGAATTTCGAACTCGATCTTGGCGATCTCACCGGCCTGGTCAACAGCTGAACCGACGGTACAACAGGGTGAAAACGGTGTAATACTAGGGTTCATCATCTTCTGACCACATTGCCCCGGCGGGCTGGCGGCACAGCTTCGATGCATGATGCAATAGCGGCATGGACTACACCAACCCACTATCATCATCCTGCAGCTATCCACACGCGCACACGCAAGTCGCCGACTCCATCGAACATGCCCGCGCGACCCTGCTTGAGCCGTCCACGTCGGCGAAAACGCTGGGGACGGCCGGCGAACAGTATGCCGCGTACACGTTAATCGCCGACAACTGGCATCTTCTCGCCTGTAATTGGCGTACACGGTACGGCGAAATCGACTTGATCATGCTTGCCGACGATTTGACGCTCGTCTTCGTGGAGGTCAAGACGAGACGGTCATCCCGGTTCGGCAGTCCGCAAGAAGCGGTGCACGCCGGCAAACAGGCGGCGTTACGGAAAACCGGCCGCCTATGGCTCAGTGAGCATCATGATGATCGTCCGTATTATCGCGCAATCCGTTTCGATGTCGTCAGCATTGAAATCCGCGACGGCGATATCCATGTGCAGCATATCCGCGGGGCGTTCTGATGGTACGGATCGGCAGCGCCTCATCTGTCGGCTTCCTCGGATTGCGCGCCTTCACCATACACATGCAGGCGTTCGTATCCCAAGGATTGCCCTACTTTTCCATCATCGGGCTTCCTGACGCGTCACTGAGCGAAGCCCGCGAACGGGTCAAGTCAGCGTGTCAAGCCGCCGGTTTTGAATGGCCGCAAACCAGGGTGACGGTGAACCTCTCCCCCGCATCCATGCCCAAACGCGGTTCAGCGCATGATCTGGCAATCGCGGCGAGCGTATTGGGCGCGGCGGGGAAAATCACCGGTGACGCCCTGGTACGGACCATCATGCTTGGCGAAGTCAACCTTGACGGCAGCGTACTGCCGGTACCAGGCGTGCTTCCCGCCGCACTGCACGCCAAAGCATGCGGCATGAACCGGATCATCGTCCCCCAAGCAAACGCTGATGAAGCCCGACTGGTGCCGGATATCGCGGTGACCGGCGTGCGGCACGTCGGCGAGCTGATTGAGCTGCTGGGCGGTGAAGCACGGTACACGCTTTCCGATTCTCCGGAACACACCGCGGACGATGGGCATGCCATGGCCATGCCCCCGGTGGGTGACATGGCGGAAGTGATCGGCCAGGATCACACGAAATGGGCGTTGCAAATCGCGGCCGCCGGCGGACACCATGCGCTGCTGGTCGGCCCTCCCGGCGCCGGCAAAACGATGCTCGCTTCCCGTCTTCCCGGCATCATGCGCCCGTTGGATGAGACCGAACAGTTGGAAGTCGCATCGGTACGCTCATTGTGCGGCACGCTGCCACGGTTCGGAATCAGTGATATTCCACCGTATGAGGCACCACATCACAGTGCTTCCGCCGCCGCGCTCGTAGGAGGCGGCAGCGGTATCGCCACACCGGGCGCAATCACCAGAGCCCACCGCGGCATCCTGTTCATGGATGAGGCACCAGAATTCGCCGCCCGCGCCCTGCAAACCCTTCGTGAACCGTTGGAATCCGGGTGCATCGCCTTATCCCGGGCGAAAGGCACCGCCTGGTATCCGGCACGATTCCAACTGGTTATGGCGGCGAACCCCTGCCCATGCGGCTTCGCGTACGGTACCGGCGAGCGCTGCACGTGTCGCGAACGCGACCGGGTCCGGTATTTCTCCCGGTTATCCGGTCCGATTCTCGATCGGATCGACATTCAGGTGGAGGTGCCCCCGATCAATGAGATTGTCGCCGGCGTCTTGCCCAAGGACGGCAAGGATAGCGCGTCGATGCGGCAGGAAGTCATTCAGGCCCGGGATTGTGCGACGGAACGTTTCCGAGCACAAGGCTGGTCATGCAACGCGCAAGCCGATGGCGCGTGGCTGCGCGCCAACACGTCGCGTCAGGCCATTGAACTGGTCAACCGGGCTTTGGATTCGAGACGGTTGAGTCTGAGGGGCGCCGACCGTGCGATGCGGTTGGCGTGGACGCTTGCCGATATGCAGGGAAAAATGTCCCCGGACCGGCAGGACATGGCCCAGGGTATCGCGTTACGGACGCGTATGACCTGATTGCATAGCAGGTCTGACTGTTTCAGGCTGTATTCCATAGCATCGTTATCGACAGGAAAGGACCAGTATGGGGGTATCGGATTGCCCGTGGCAAGCTTCCAGCCGGATTGACGGCACCTTGCCGCCAAGTGATGACACGCTCGCCCGTGCGGCGTTGACCTTCACCGTGGACAGTGCCGACGCGTTGATGTTCGCGACGCTGAAAGGCGCGCCGGACGCGTGGAGCGTGCTGTCCGCAGTGTATTGCAGCGCCCCATGGTCGCCGCACGCCCATGATGGGCTGCACTGCTTGGCTGTCAGACAATTGGAATCCTGGTTTGCGGCAGGCACCGCACGGTGGGGCTGCCGCGTGGATGGTCGGGCGATGGGGGCGTTCCGCAAATCGTTGAGCGGATGGCATGGCCGGCTGTACCGGCTGTTCGAGCAGCTTGGAGCCACAACCATGGGTGTTGACCACATGCCGTGGCGGTTGGATGACCATACTGGCGGCGTCCCGATGCCGCCGGCGTTCGCGCAACCGCTCCTTGAGGCCGCTACCGGACACGGCAGGTTTTGGATTATCGGCCCGGACAGCCCATGGTGGCCCCGCCAGATTGATGATTTGCCGATCCGGAAGAATTGGGCGGCCCCCTTGTGTTTGTGGGGCATGGGGTACGCTCCCGCATTGCAGGCTTGTGACAGGCCGTTGGCGATTGTCGGGTCGCGTGGTGTCAACGACTATGGCCGTACAGTCGCCCATCATCTCGCCCGTCATGTGGCAGCCGACGGTCACACGGTGGTGTCCGGAGGCGCGATGGGTACGGATGCCGCCGCGCATTGGGGCGCCATCCATGCCCGCGGACAGATGGGGGCGGCAGCCGGAGCGACCGTAGCCGTGTTCGCCGGCGGGCTGACCCATATCGGACCGCGAAGCAACCAGCTGCTCTTCGACGCGATCGTCGATACCGGGGGTATCCTGCTCAGCGAGCTCTTCCCCGGCACGATTCCGCAAGCCCACCGGTTCCTGCTGCGCAATCGCATCATCGCCGCCCTCGCGTCCACCGTGGTCATCGCCCAAGCACGCCAACGGTCAGGAGCATTGAACACGGCGACATGGGCGAGCGAGCTCAACCGGGAAATCTACGCGGTTCCCGGCGACATCACCACGGCGGGCAATAGCGGATGCAACCGGCTCATCGCCGACGGCAAAGCGCAACTGCTGGCCAGCTACGAATCCGTGGAAGACATCTGCCACAGCCCGCACGCCCCCGCCTATCCAGACACCGCCCGCAGCGACACCGCCGGAACAGTCGGGCAGCAAGCACGTACGCAATCGAGCGACACGCAGAAGTGCTCCCCATCGGATGGATTACAGGAGCGCATCCTGAACGCACTCGGCAACCAAGCCATGCGACTCGAAGACCTCCATCAAACACTGATGCACGATGATGCAACGACACCAGCCGTCCAGGATATACTCACCGCATTGGGGCTGCTGGAACTCGACGGCATGGTCGAACACACCGCCGGCGGGTTCAAGCGTGCCACTGGCAGCGGTTGAGATCAACCCGCAAACCCGGCGCCCCGGCATTGCCACGCTCGCAAGGCCCCACGAACGTCACGCCTTCGCTTCGCAGCAGGGCACGCTGCCGGTCGGGACCGCCGAACGCGAACCCTGGGGCGAGCGAACCATCGCGGAACACCACCCGATGGCACGGTATCACCCCAGGTTCAGGATTGGCATGCAACGCGTACCCGACAGCCCGTGCGTTACGCGGCTTACCGGCGAGCGCCGCCACCTGCCCGTACGTGGCGACGCATCCCGCCGGAATCTGTTTGACGATGTCATACACATGGTCGTTGAACGATGCACCCATACCGCTATTATCACCCGCATCCCGTACGGTTCACCTCGCGATGCCCCGTAAATGCCATGCTTCGTCCTGCCTTGTGCGAGAATCAAGAGTATGAGTCCGAAACATGTGGAACAGATGTACGATGCCCTGATTGTGGGAGCCGGCGCCGCCGGATTATCCGCCGCACTCGGCCTGTTGCGTTCCGAACGCATCACCGCGATGATCCAATCGGGAACAACACCGAAGATTCTGGTGATCTCCAAACTGCAACCGCTGCGCTCGCATACCGGTTCCGCAGAAGGCGGTATCGCCGCAAGCCTTGGCAACGTCGCCAAGGACGACTGGCATTGGCATTATTACGACACCGTCAAAGGCGGCGACTGGCTGGTCGACCAGGATGCAGCCCAGCTGCTCGCCCAGGAAGCCCCAGCCACCGTCATCAACCTGGAACGTTCCGGCGTCGCATTCTCCCGCACCGCGGACGGGCATATCGCGCAACGCAAATTCGGCGGCCATACCGCACAGTTCGGCCAGCAGCCGGTGCCCCGCGCCGCCTATGCGGCGGACCGGATCGGCCATCAGATCCTGCACACGCTCTGGCAGCAGTGTGTGGCGCAAGGCGTGGAATTCGCCGAAGAATGGTATGTCACCGATCTTGTCCTTAACGAACACCGCACGCAGGTGCAAGGTGTGGTCGCCTATGACACGCACACCGGCACCGTGCATGCGTTGCACACGCACAATGTGCTACTCGCCACAGGGGGCGCCGGCCGACTGTTCCACACCACGTCGAATTCGTGGGATCTGACCGGTGACGGCATGGCGCTCGCCCTTGAAGCGGGTTTGCAGCTTGAGGACAGCGAATTCGTCCAGTTCCACCCCACCGGGCTCGCCCATACCGGCATCCTGATTTCGGAGGCGGCCCGCGCTGAAGGCGGTGTCCTGCGCAACAGTGATGGCGAAGCGTTCATGCAACACTACGCGCCGGAGCATGCCGATCTTGCCGCCCGCGATGTGGTCAGCCGCTCGATCATGGCCGAGATCGACGCCGGCCGTGGTGTTCCCGATCCGAAGGATCCGCAAGGTCCGCACGACTGCGTGTGGCTGGATATGACCGGTATTGACCCCGATCATATGCATGCCGTCCTCCCGCAGGTTGTGGAAACCATCGAAGAGTATGCCGGCATCGACCCGACTAAACAGGCTGTGCCGGTCAAGCCGACCGCCCACTATACGATGGGCGGTATTCCCATCACCACCGACGGTGAAGTGTACACGTGGGTTGACGGTGAACGCCGTCCGGTTGCCGGACTGTACGCTGCCGGCGAATGCTCATGCGTCAGCGTGCATGGTGCGAACCGGCTTGGCGGCAATTCCCTGTTGGATGCGTGCCTGTTCGGCAATCGGGCGGGAGCCGCATTGGCGTCGCGCATCGCCGACACGATGGAATCGGACGACACCGTGCCCGCCCACAGCACGACGGACGACGGAACGACTGGCGCAAGCCTGTCCGATGATACTGTCGCAGCAGCAGCCGAGGCACGTCGCAACGAACTGCAAACCCTGTTGACGGCTGGCAGCGAAGCCGATGACCGCGCTGACGCCGAATCCACGTCCCAGCAGCCAGCGACGAAAGACGACAACGCGTATCAGCTGCTCGCCGATCTTGGGGCCGCGATGGAACGCGCGCTCGCAGTACGCTGCGACAGTGCGAGTATCGATGCCGCACTCCAACTGGTTGACGGCGAGTTCGCCGCACGCGCACGCGCATTGCATACGCACAGTGACGCGCCGGCGTTCAATCAGGAAATCACCGCGATTTGGGAGGTCCAGCATATGCTGGAGCTTGCCCGCACGGTGTTATGTGCATCCGACGCACGTCACGAGTCACGCGGTTCGCTCAAGCGCACTGATTATCCGGAACGCGACGATGAGCATTATCTCGCTCATTCGATGACATCGCGCGACGGTGCAGTGCAATGGCAGCCTGTACATATTGTGGATATGCCCCCGCAGCGGCGTGACTATTAATCGGGCACTGGTTGTGGCACACTATATTCGGTTCGGACAACAGGAGGCTGGCAATGAATGGCAATGACGAGACTCGTGCCTTGGTGACACTTCGCGTGCATCGGTTCACCCCGCGCGCTGAACGCAACCGTTCTCGTTCCGGCAGCCCGTTCGCCAAGCAGCGCTCGCCCTTCGGTTCTTCGAGCGCCCGTCGGCCTCGAGGCAAGCAATGGGTTCAGGATTATGAGCTGTCCGTGCTCCCGGACACGACGATTCTCGACTGTCTGCTCACCATCAAACGCACGCAAGACCCCAGTCTCGCATTCCGTTACTCGTGCGGCCACGGCATGTGCGGCTCGGACGCCGTAGCAGTCAACGGCACTCCCACGCTGCTGTGCACGGCGAAAGTCAAAGACTGGGCGACTCCAGACCGTCAAGCGGCAATCGATGATGACGGGTTCCGTAAGACCGCAAGCGCTGACGATGCGTCGCCCGCACCAGTGCAGGGCGGCGACTCCCTCGGTGTCATCGAATTGGCTGCATTGCCGGGATTCCCCGTCCAGCGTGACCTGATCGCCGATATCGATCCGATGCTCGAACAGATCAAACGGCTCAAACCCTACCTTCAAGCAAGCGGTAAGCTCGCTACCACGAAGGACGGCAATGTCGATGTCTTCGAATATTTGCAACAGCCCGAACAGCTTGCCGCGTACGAGACACTCAGCAATTGCATCGCATGCGGCGTATGCGAAGGCAGCTGCCCCGTGTTCGCTGGCGGCGAAGCGTTCATCGGTCCGGCCGCCCTTATCACCGCTTCACGCTTCATCAATGATTCACGCGACACCGCTGCCGATGCCAGAATGGATGCAATCGACACCGCCGACGGTATTGCGGCATGCCAGTCGGTGCGCGCCTGCTCGCGTCAATGCCCGCGCGGCATCGACGTGGGTGAGGAGATTTGGCAGCTCATCGCCAAGGTCAAAGAACGCCAGTGACCGCTCGCATGCGGTACACTGGACTTGCCCCGCATGCCGAGGCACTGTTATGTAATGGGGACACACGTCATGGAATACACCTCACCGTCATCGTTCACCGCAGCATGGTCTTACATTGAAAACCATGCATTGGAACGGCAATCCCCCGCCCTTCAGGAGGCGCGCCTGCGTGCCGCCGAAGCGGGATTGCCACAAAGCTCAGCTGCACAGACGGCACTGCTGGGGGCTCTCGCCCGCTGGATAGACGCGACATCGGTGATTGTCATCGGTACCGGAACCATTGTCGAAACCATACAGCTTCTTGACGCCCTTGGCGAGCGTGGACAAGTAACCACCGTTGATTCATCCGTGCAAGGCATCGCCCTGATCCGCACCCTGCTGCGTGGCGTCCCGGACGGCGCCCAAGCGACTTTGCGGGCGGTGAACGCGCCAGCCCACGTGTTCCTCCCTCGATTGAACGCGGAAGATTACGATCTTATCGTCGTTTCCGGCGATGCGGACAACTATCCTGCGGCGTATCTTCAAGCGCCGCGACTGTTGAAGCACAGCGGCATGGTCGTATTCACCGACATGCTCGCGCTCGCCCGGCAGGAGGACGACGGGGTGCTTGACCCGGATAACCACAGCGAGAAAGCCGATATTGTGCGGCAATTGCTTGACGATGTCGAAGCGGATGACCGTTTCGACAGTACGCTCACCTTCAGCGGGACCGGCCTGCTGCTGGCACGAAAACGCTGACACTCCACATCACCGGCTTGCACATGGTGCGCAAGCCGGCCAGAGTCAGTCATACACGCACCACGTGCAAGTCGTTCACACTGTCAGCGCCCGCCGAGCGCCATATCCACCGCCTCGTTTGCATCATCAGTGAACCGTACCAGATGCGGGTCAAGCGGCGAAATCATATGCCGCCCCTCAACCGTTGTCGTCACCCAGTCAAACAGCCCGCGCCAGTAAGCCGTATCGAACAAGACGATCGGCATGGATTTGACTTTATGTGTTTGAACGAGCGTGAGCAGTTCGAACATTTCGTCCAGCGTGCCGAAGCCGCCGGGGCAGACGATAACACCCGACGAGTATTTCATGAACATGGTTTTGCGTACAAAGAAGTACCGGAAACTCATCCCGAGATTCACCCACTCGTTGAGCCCCTGCTCATGCGGCAGTTCTATACCCAAGCCGACCGACTTGCCGTTCATCTCGCAAGCGCCACGGTTCGCGGCCTCCATAATGCCCGGCCCTCCCCCAGTGATGACCGCATACCCGGCTTTGGCGATTCTCCCGCCCATAATTCGCGCAGCATGGTAGGACGGATCATCACGGGATGTGCGAGCAGATCCGAACACGCTGATCGCCGGGCCGAGTTCCGCGAGCGCGCCGAACCCGTCGACGAATTCCGCTTGGATGCGCAGCACTCTCCACGGATCCATATGCAGCCAGTCGGTAGGCTGGTTTTCGCGCAGCAGATTCGCAGTGGCGCTCTCTTCGGGGATCATCCGGCCGCGCAGCATGACCGGGCCGGACATATAAGTCATTTGATCGTCCTTCTCGTCTTGGCTGGTTTGCGATGCCGGTGTCGAAGGTTCCGTCATATCTGTCATCGAGGTACGCTCCTTACGTACGTGGTAGGTGGATTATTACTGATGGGCGGCATGATCATGCTTGTCCGGGAACAGCGTGCTGCTGACGACTTCCGTACCATCAGACAGCACACTAACAGCTTCCGCGGTTGCATCCTGACCACGCACCGGAAAAGTTGACGCTTGCGGAGCGGACTCGGCGAGTTGCTCATACCTCTTGGATTGCCGGCTGAGCAATATGCCGGATATCACCGCAGCCAGCAAGGATGCCATCAGCACACCGAATCGCGCTTCAGCAGACAATTCGGCATCCTCGTAGGCGAGTGTCGCAATCAGGAACGACACGGTGAAACCAATGCCGCATGCGCAGGCCGCCGGGAACAAATCCCGAACGTGGAGCCCTTTCGGCATACTCAATCCTGTGAAACGCGTCGACAACCATGCGGTAAGCATGATGCCTAACGGTTTGCCGACGACCAAAGCCACCACGATGCCGATGACAATCGGCGACACGAACAGCAGCGCGGACAGTGAGCCGAGATGCACGCCCGTGGCGAACAGCGCGAAGATCGGCAACGCCAGCAGCGCCGAGAACGGCTGCAACTTGTCATGGTAGCGTTCCGCCCGAGGAGACGCCTCGCCGTACATTTCCCTCGCCGGAGTGAGCAACCCCACCAGCACACCGGCGAGCGTAGGATGGATACCCGCTTCGAACATCATGACCCATGCGAGAATGCCGACGGCCCCCACCGCCAGCCATGGCACGCGCTTGCGGCGAACCAGCAGATACCAGGCGACAGCGCAAGCCGCGACGCCAAGGAACCAATACCAGCCGTTGAGTGAGGAGAAGAACACGGCGATCAGAATAATGGCCAGCAAATCATCGACCGTGGCGAGCGTCATCAGGAACGCCCTGATCGACCCTGGCAACGCTTTGGCGAACAAGGCGAGCACGGTCAGCGAGAACGCGATATCCGTAGCCGTCGGGATCGCCCATCCGTGCGATGCCGTGCCAAACGGTACGACAGCACCAGTCGCGATGGTCATACTGCCGGTAGCCGGCGGCGCAAACTGCGAGTACAGGCTGATCACCGCGATGAACAGAATCGGCGGAACCAGCATGCCTCCCACAGCGCACAACATCGGTACGGCCGCCGCTTTGGGATTGGCCAGCGAACCGGTGGTCAGCTCCTGTTTGAGATCCAAACCGACCATGAGGAAGAACACCGTGAGCAGGCCATCCTGCGCCCAGTGGCTGATTGGCAGAACCAGATTGGTGCCGGGGATGCCGATGGTGTATTCGGCTACAGCTTCAAACCCGTGGAAGGTCCAAGGCAGGTTCGCGAGCAACAAGCCAAGCAGCGCGAAGCCGAGCATAATCAGACCGGATATGCGATCAGAGGCGGCAATGCGCCTGATAGTCGTCCAAACCCCGCGTCGTTGTGTCATATCGCTCCTTCGTCAGTCCATGCTTGGACATTCGGCAAAACCATACAGCACCATTGTAAAAAATCGTGTGCTGCTTGTTCCGCCCGGAGCTGACACCGGTGTGTTCGGCGCGACGTGAATACCCGTCGCGGCGAATGGCTCCGAAACGGGATTCGGTCATCTGCACTTGCGTTCATCATGAATCTGACGCGCAATCGTTTTACCCTGATCGTCAACGAGATATTTTGCCGCGGCATCGCGTGTTTCCTGCGACTCATTCGGATTATTGATGACTGGTATCACTGCGGAATTCAAGACCTGCTCATTCGCGCCAAAGAAGAGAACCGCGTAAGCGCTCGTCACGCCCTCATCGCGGTCACCTGCGATGATAGGGTCTGTGGTTCCGCATGTGATAAGTATCGAACGGTGCGATAGCTCATGCTTGACGGTAGCGAGAAAATACAAGTGGGACAACACATCAGGATAACTTGTAATCGCAGTATTGACATAGAACTTATCACGGTTCGTTCTGTCACCGGCGCGCGTGCAATAAAACCCTTGGGAGTTTTCCATCGCTTCACTCGCTTGGAGTGCGTCGACGCCACATTCGCTTGCGCCACCGTCGGGCGAGTACGCTATGGCGACACCGAGAGTGTCCGCAACGTGTTGCGAAGCCGTCATGACTGTCTGCTGGGTTGGAATCGTAGTATCGAACGATGATGCCTGCTCTTCTCTGCTATGCAGATCGGCAATCACCGATGTCAAATCCTCCTCGACAGCTGCAAGATGCTTCATGGCAGCAGTGATATCGGCAGCCGCGTCCGCAGTGTCCTTCCACTTGTCCGGCGACCGTCCAAGCGTGGAGTTCAACGTTTCAAGATTCCTGGTGTCTGCAAGCCGGACGGACCAGTTGGCATGTTCCACGATGCTGTCGAATTCATCAAAGAACCCCTGCGCTTTGCGCAGTGTTTCGTATTCCATAAAACGAAGATCGTACGCAATGTCTTTTGAGTTTCCGGATGGGGCGTACGGATTGTTGACAGTACTCACATAGCCTTCGATGTAATCGTCGATACTGGATTTGTAACTCGCCACCGTTTCGGCCACTGAATCGGAATCCGAGGAATCCGACGGGTCAGATATGTTGGGATCGGACGCCAGCCGGCCTAACGCTTTGGATATTTGCATCGCATGGTCATAGACGATTTTCGATTGCTTCGTTATGGCTTCATGCTCCTTGATCTGCCGGTTTTTCGCGGCAACGGCACCCACCGCAAATACCACAAATGCGGCAACAAGCACGATAGCGATAATGGCATTGGCGTGTGATTTCCGGGATGTGACGCGTTGAGCAGGCATGCGGTAAACGGCAGCCGGCCGAAAACCAGGAATCGAATAGGGGCCTGTGGAAGGCATCGCGGGATTCTGGAGTATAGGACGTGGAGGAACGCGGCGTGATGTGGTTGACGGTGGAAGCGCTGTAGGATAAGACGGGTAACCCGTCGGCCTTGGTGCGGGACGTTGCGGCATTGCGTGATCTTGTGGTCGCATTGGTAGCGGTGGCATTGCCGGACGTTGCGACGACACTGGTTTTGCTGCTTGGCCTTGCGGCATTGCAGGAATCCTGGAAGTTCCAGAATGGGGCTGGCCGGGATAAGGGGCGTGTGATGGTTCTGGTGTCGGACTCATAGACGATCCTCGTATCCTTCCTCAGACAGATGGGCTCCGTCGCTTCGCTGGTCGATGCTTTCGCCGCGCCCCGAGCAGTATCCCGGGATGTCGTTCTCTTCTTGCGTCGATTATCTTCGATGATTCCTTGATTATTGTAACCGAACCCGCAATGCATGTGCGCATGCTTGCAGTCAATTTTCCGAGCACTCTCGACCGTTCAACCGCCGGACACACATTTTGGCCTGTAACCTCACGTTGACCTATAACCCTCATTCCGCGGCAATAGATGATGAAACACAAAAGCCCTCGGAATTCCGAGGGCTTATCTGTGCGCCAGACAGGATTCGAACCTGCAACCTGCTGATCCGTAGTCAGCTGCTCTAATCCATTGGGCTACTGGCGCATGTGCTTTCTTCGCGCTGATTGCTCAGCTCGTTTCCGGCAACTCCATTACTATACAGCACGCCTCCCGGAACGCCAACTTACGGCGTGTCGCCTTACGGGACAAGGGTTGGGCCTTGTCATCGTGTCTTATGCCCGGCGCGGACCATCACGGTGTGCATCATCATCAGAGCGAACAATAGCGATATCGGCAGTCGGCGCGCCATCATCCCCGCCAACGACGCTCAAGCGCATCCGTTCACGCACATCCGAAAAACGCTGACCGGGCGCCAATGGGACAGGCCTGCCGGTCCCATCAATAGCGTCGGCATCGACCACCACGCGCGCGACATCCCGCCATTGCGGCAGGTCATACATCGTATCCTCGAGCGCACGTTCGATAATCGACCGCAATCCTCTGGCACCGGTTCCCTGACGAATCGCCGTCGCCGCGATGGCTTCGATCGCCGCCTGCGTGAAATCAAGACGAACCCCATCAACCATGAACAGTTTCTGATACTGCTTGATCAGCGCGTTCGACGGATCGGTGAGAATACGCTCAAGGTCTTCCTGTCCCAACGCGTGCAAGGTGGTGATCACCGGCAGCCTGCCGATGAACTCGGGCAGCAAACCGAATGCTTCCAAATCGTCGGCGTTGACTTGGGCAAGCAACTCATCGCCTGTCAGCTCAACATCATGCCAGGATGCGCTGAATCCGCTCTCGTGGGCACCGATTCTCGACGCGACAATATCCGCCAGTCCCACGAACGCACCACCGCAGATGAACAGAATGTCACGCGTGTCGATGTGCACGCTCTCCTGCTCACGATGTTTGCGCGTGCCTTCCATGGGTACGGTTGCGACCGTGCCCTCGAGGATTTTCAGCAGTGCCTGTTGAACGCCCTCACCGCTGACATCCCGGGTGATTGACGTGTTCTCCCCGCTCTTGCGGGCGATCTTATCGATCTCATCGATGTAGATGATGCCGTGGCGAGCCCGTTCGATATCACCGTCCGCCGCTTGAATCAGCCGTTGCAGCACAGTCTCCACGTCGTCGCCGACATACCCGGCTTCCGTTAACGTGGTCGCGTCAGCGATGACGAATGGCACGTGCATGACATGGGCGAGCGTCTGCGCCAAATATGTTTTCCCGACGCCTGTCGGTCCGAGCATGAGAATATTCGATTTCGCCACACGCACATCGGCAAGCGGGTCAGGCAGCCGGCTGACCTTGCCGGAGCCTTGCAGGCGTTCCAACTGCTCCTTGGCCGAGCTTGCAGCGGACTCCTGAAGCTCCATGTTCACGCGCTTGTAATGGTTGTACACGGCAACCGATAGTGTCCGCTTCGCCTCGGGCTGCCCGATGACATACGTATCAAGGTATTGTGCGATCTGTGCCGGCGTCGGCACTTCGAGTGCATGATCGGCGGCTTCGCGGCGCTGCTCCTCCCCGATCATATCAACGCACAGGGCGATGCATTCATCGCAAATAGCCACACCTGGACCGGCGACGAGTTTGCGTACCTGTCGTTCGGTTTTCCCGCAGAACGAGCATTGCTGGATATCATCCTGATAGCTGATCACTCGGCTCATAACAGCTCCTTCGTGCGGTCAACGACTGTGATTCATGGCTTGGAACACCTCATAACGAGCATACCCCCAACGTTGCCGTCGGGGGTATGTCTCGCGTAATTACGGTTTCCTGCGGCTTACTTGCGCGGGGAAAGCACAGCGTCGACCATGCCGTACTCCTTGGCTTCCTCAGCCGTCAGGAACGTGTCGACTTCGATGTCCTTGCGGATCTTCTCAACGTCCTGCCCGGTGTGCTTGGCCAGCGTCGTCTCCAACCATTCGCGCATACGCAGCATTTCCTTGGCTTGGATTTCGATTTCCGTAGCCTTGCCGAAGCCTTGGTCGATGGACGGCTGGTGGATAAGCACACGCGCATTCGGCAGAATCATGCGCTTGCCCTTGGTGCCGGCGGCGAGCAGAATCGCCGCCGCGGAAGCGGCCTGCCCCAGACACACGGTCTGTACATCCGGCTTGATGTACTGCATGGTGTCATAAATCGCGGTCATGGCTGTCATCGAACCGCCGGGTGAATTGATGTACATCATCACATCGCGATTCGGGTCTTGGCTTTCCAACACCAGCAGCTGGGCCATGATGTCGTCGGCCGACGTGTCGTCAACCTGCACGCCCATGAAGATGATGCGATCTTCAAACAGTTTGGTGTACGGATCCTGCGTCTTCATGCCGTACGGCGTCCGCTCGCTGAATTGCGGCAGCACATACCGGTCCTGCGGCTGGTAGCCTCCGATGCCCTGAGGGCCGGCCAGACGCTGGGCGCGCTGGACGAATCGTGCCTCTTCACTTGCCATAGGTCACTCCCCCTTCGCCGTGTCGGAGTTCATTGTGCCCGGCGTGGTCACAATCTTGTCGACGAAACCATAATCCAACGCCTCCTGGGCGGTGAACCAGTGGTCATACTCGTTGTCTCGGTAGATTTCCTCAACCGTGTGGCCGGTCTGCTTGGCGGTCAACTCGGACAGGGTCTTCTTCATGTCCATGATGAGTTCCGCGTTGATGCGCACATCGGTAGTGGTGCCGCCGATCCCGCCGGACGGCTGGTGCATGAGCACACGCGCATGCGACGTGATGAACCGCTTGCCCGGCGTGCCTGAGCTCAGCAGGAACTGCCCCATGGAAGCGGCCATGCCGACCGCCACGGTGGCGACATCAGGCTCGATAAGCTGCATGGTATCGTAAATCGCCATACCGGCGGTGATGGAACCGCCAGGCGAATTGATGTACAGCCAAATGTCTTTCTTCGGGTCCTCTGCCGCGAGCATGAGCATCTGGGCGCAGATGACGTTCGCGTTGTCATCCTTGACTTCAGAGCCCAACCAGATGATGCGGTCCTTGAGCAGCCGGTTGAAAATCGGGTCGGTTGGCCCCGCCGGCATGTCCTCGCCGGCCATGACGGGCAGGATTGCACTGGAATTGCTCAACCTTGTCTCCTTCGGTAAATCGTATGTCCCTTAGCCTACCGCTTTGAATCGACGCAGACTCATGATTGCGCGGTCAGCGCACGGATACGCGGATACGACAATGCGGCGGCCTGGAACAATCCAGACCGCCGCATACGCTCACGTACAGCTCACGCCGCGGGTATCATCCGCGTGTCAAGCTGACGGGCATGGCATGCATGTCACTCAGCGTCCTTGTCGTTAGCAAGCTCGTCAGCTACAGCTGCAGCAGCGGAAGCGGCTTCGACGCTCTCTTCTTCCTCATTCTCCGGGGTGTCGCCAAGGAACTCGCTCAAGTCGAGCGGCTCGCCTTCGGAGGTGAAGGACACGGCGCGCATGCCGGCGAGCATGCCCTTGGAACGGCCGACTTCCTGAACGGCGGAGCCGAGCTGGCCGTTGCGCACGATGGCGTTGATGAAGGCGGTCGGATCCATGCCGTACTGCTGGGCGATGGAAGCGAGGAAGTTGGTGACGTCCATCTGGGAGACCTTCACGTCGAGCTTCTCAGCGAGGGTGTCGAGCACGATTTGATCGCGCAGTTCCTTCTCGACTTCCTGCTCGGCGTCAGCCTTCTGCTCCTTGGTGGCCTTGTCGGGATCGACACCGTTGTTCTTGAGCTGCTGCTCAAGCAGTTCGGCTTTCACACCCTTCGGCACCGGGATATCGAGGCCATCCTGCAGCTTGGCGAGGAACGCGTCGCGAGCTTCAGTCGCCTGACGGCCCTTGGCATCCTGCTCAGCGGCCTTGCGTACATCAGCCTTGAGCTCGTCGAGCGTGTCATACTCGGAAGCTTCCTGAGCGAAGTCGTCATCAAGCTCCGGGAGCTCTTCCGCCTTAACGGAGTTGACCTTGACCTTGATCTGAGCTTTCTCGCCCTCATGCTCGCCGGCTTCCAGCGTGCCTTCGAAGGTGGTTTCCTCGCCTGCGGACAGGCCTTCAAGCGCCTCATCCAGACCGTCGAGCATGGTGCCTGAGCCGAGCTCGTAGCTCACGCCTTCCTGGGAATCAACGGACTCGCCGTCGATCTGGGCGTCGAGATCAATGTTGGCGTAATCACCCTTGGCGGCCGGGCGATCCACGCCGACCAGCGTGGCGAAGCGCTGACGCAGGGAATCAAGACGCTTGGTGATATCCTCATCGGTGACAGCGGCGGCCGGCACGTCAATGGTCATGCCGTCGAGTTCCGGAAGTTCGATTTCCGGGCGACGCTCCACGGTCGCGGTGAACTTGAGCTTGGTCTCATCCTTGGCGGACGCAGGCACTTCCTGCACGTCGAACTCAGGCTGAGCCATCGGGCGGATCTTCTTCTCTTCGAGCGCCTTGGAGTACAGCTCCGGCACGCCGTCATTCACTGCTTCGCCGGCCACAGCACCGAAACCGACGCGGGTGTCGATGACCTTGGCTGGCACGTGACCCTTACGGAAGCCGGGGACGGTGATCTGCTTGCCGATTTCCTTGCGAGCCTGATCGAGATACGGGTCGAACTCCTCGGGATCGACGGTGATGGTGAGCTTCACCTTGGTGGGTTCGAGGTTCCTAACGCTGATTTTCACGCTTGCACTCCTGTTGACGAGTATGCATTCTTCTGCCGTATAAGGCAACCGTTATATGATAGCGCGACTTACGGACGCGGCGACCAGATGCACTTGCCAATCGCGCGCCCCTTGTTCTGTGAGAAACTCCGCGACGTTCCTGTCGTTCGGACGATCAGTCCAACATAAGTTGCGCAGGATTTGAGGCTTGATGATGATTTCCGCCGGAGTACGCGTATCCTGTGCGATTTGTGCAACTGTGGCACGTACCCGCTGCAAGGTTTCGAACCGGTTCGGATGGTGCGTTTGCCAGTATTTCATCGACTTGGGGGCATTGGTTTGCGCGTCATGGTGTTGGGCGGGCATCGTGGGCCATCGGCTTGGAGGAAGCGCCAGCGCCTGCTGGATTGTCGTCTTCCACAGCGAAGGTTTGATCGCACGCTGAATCGGCGCATACCGTTCGAACATTTTGTCCTGTTCGCTACCGGTGTGGATCCGCACCCGCTCGTTCAACGAGCGAATCGCACGGAATTCACGATTATTATGCGGTTTTTTACGGGCGGCTTCGATGATCGCGGCATCAGATAACAGCAGGCTCGGCTCGATGTCATACTGCCGGGCCAGCCGGTCACGCTGCTCCCACAACGCTTTGGCGACAGCCTGCCCTTGACGGTCATGACTCAACGCGGTGATATGCGAGATACGCATCCACGGCACCGGATGCGGCTTGTGCGGTTGCGCTCCTTCACGCAAAGCGTAGTCGAATTCCTCCTGCGCCCATTGCATTTTGCCTTGACGCTTCAGGTCACGGGTCATATGTTCTTCAAGTTCGATGAGCAGCTCGACATCCAACGCCGCGTAATCCCGCCAATCCCGTGGCAACGGGCGATAGGACCAGTCAGCTGCGGAATGCTCCTTGGCTAGTGTGATGCCGAGATAGTATTCGGTGGCCGCGCTCAAGCCGAACCGGTGCAATCCCAACAGTCTCGCCGCGATTTCCGTGTCGAACAGATTCAGCGGGCGCATGCCGATGTCAAAAAAACCGGGCAGATCCTGCAAGGAATCGTGGATAATCCACACCGCATCACCTACCGCCTGGTTGAACTCGTCCCAGTTCGCCCCTTGCTGCCCCAACGCGATCGGGTCGAGCAGACCGATACCTGCACCTTGGCGTTTGAACTGGACCAGCCAATCTTCATGACCGTATCGGTATCCGCTGGCTCGTTCCGCATCCGCCGCAAGCGGACCGCAGCCTTGTGCAAGCGCATCACAATACCGGTGGAATCCATCGAGCGTGTCGATGACATCCGGCACACCGCCACGAGGCTCGGTCATCAGTTTCGGCTCGCCGTGGAACCTCGGATCGTTATCCGAAGGCACCGACCTTTCCGTACTCACCGTACCCGTCACGCGCCAGCTCTCCTTACTCGCCGCATTGTTCGCGATATCCCAATCCGATACCGTCCGACCGTATGACATAGTACCGGCACCGCTGACTGAGCCGGCGCACGGTGAATCAGCCGATACTGTGAGCGACCAGTTCAGCCCATTGCGCCACCTGTATTCCCGCATCGATGGAGTCAGGGGTGTCCAAGTCCCGGGCTGGAGGCGTCCATGACACGCGTAATTCGCATCGTGCCGGCATATTATCGTTCGCCTGCCTCCCGAAAAACGTGTCATGACTGACGGTAATCGCACCGGAAATCGTATCGGTGTCGACTCCGGTCTTGTGCAGTCCGCTGTTGACGGCATGCCAGCAGGCGGCAGTGTAGTGCCCGTCATCATCATGCGTGTCCGGTTGCCCAGGGATACGGCAGAACGCCACACACCGCCATCGTGATTCCCATTCTTGCGGCGGGTCGGCGTAATACAGCAGCATGATCCAGCCCCACGCGGCTTCACCGACGATCCTGTGCATATCTCCGCTTCCGATGGCGTTACCGCCTTGGATGCCACCGGTATGGGCACAGGAATGGACATGCCACAGCGCCGACCAATCATCCGATTGCGTGGCGTCGTCGGCTCGGACCATACCTACGCCAATGCCATAATCGGCAATGGACTTGGGCACTGGAACTTCGTGGAATTGCACTCCCGGCACCGTCGGCATGGCGAACACGGACTGCACGGCATGCCACACGGTATCGGGGACTCCGTCGGGGCGTACCGGCGGATGCTCATGACGCGCGGAAGCCCCGCCGGGGAATGAGAATATCTGTGCCATACTTCCAAGCGTAAGACTCGCAGATGCCAAATGGTTACGATGACACTCGCTTTATTCGCCCATCACCATATCCGCATGAATCAGACCGGCGGCACGCGGCATACGCATATCAGTACACCTTGAACCCGTGAGCCTCGAACTGGCGGGCAACCCGGGCGCGCAACTTCGCGTCCGGCCCTTTGGCGTCCTCGAGTGGGTACGGGATCCGCAGCTCATGCCATTTGGGCCGTCCAAGCTGATGGAACGGCAGTACGTCAATATGCTCAACCGCATCACCGAAAGTTTCGCAGATGCGCGCCACGTTCTCCACGTTCTCCTCGGCATCAGTCAATCCCGGCACGAGAACGAAACGCACCCAGATTTTCTTGCCGGCCGCAGCCAAACGCTGCCCGAATTCGATGGTCGGGGCGAGAACACCGCCGGTGACCCGATGATAGGTTTCCTCATCGCCTGATTTGACATCCAACAGGCACAGGTCGATATCCTCGATCATGGCGTCAGTGTAGTTGCGATTGAGGAATCCGGAGGTGTCGAGGCAGGTGTGCACGTCCATCTCCTTGGCGGCGCGAAACACGCGGGAGACGAACGCCGGCTGCATCATGGATTCGCCGCCCGAGAACGTGATACCGCCACCGGTGGCTTTGAACAAATCCTGGTAGCGGTCGATTTTCTTGATCATGGCTTCCAGATACACCGGCTGGCCGTCGCGCATTTTCCACGTGTCGGGATTCTGGCAGTACTGGCAGCGCAAGGGGCATCCACTCATGAACACGGTCATGCGCGTGCCCGGTCCGTCAACCGAAGTATTGATATCCCACGAGTGCACGAACCCGATATCGCCAGTGCGCAACGCTTCGATGCGGTCGCGTCGATCCATGCCGATCGGTGATTCGAATCCCGACAATCCACCCATGAGCGTCTGGCTGGCATACTGTTTGGACGTTTTCAACATATGCGGGGTGGTGGTGTGGAATCCCGCGGTTTCCACAGTTGCTGTCCGCTCGTGCGAATCTGCGCCTGTCGATGACATCATTGTCCTCCTTCTCATACGGCCTGTTGCCGATTACGGAAACAGCCGGGGCGGAACCTTTCGGCCCCGCCCCGGTATCCGTGCATGGTCATGCCATGCGTCCGTCAACGCCGCCGTGGATGACGGCGGGTCGGTCAGTCGACGACAGCCCCCTGGTGGAAGGTGCGGGAGATGACGTCAAGCTGCTGTTCACGGGTGAGTTTGACGAAGTTCACCGCGTAGCCGGAAACACGAACCGTCAGATGCGGGTACTTTTCAGGATGTTCGACCGCGTCTTCAAGCTGCTCCTTGCGCAGGACGTTGATGTTCGCGTGATACAGGCCATGGCCGTTGCCCGCGTCGAGGATGCCGACGAGGTTGTTGATGCGCTCGTCCTCATCGCGGCCCAGGCCTTCAGGCGTGATGGTGTTGGTCAGCGAAATGCCGTCAAGCGCGTCGTTGTAGTCGATCTTGCCGACCGAGAACATCGACGGAAGCATGCCGTGAGAATCCATGCCGTTCTCCGGGTTCGCGCCCGGGGCGTACGGGGTGCCCTTCTTGTGGCCGGACGGGAAGGAACCGGTGTTCTTGCCGTACTCCACATTGGAGGTGATGGTCAGAATCGACTGGGTCGGAACCGCACCGCGGTAGACCGGCAGACGCTTGACCTGGCCCATGACCGTGGAAACGACCCACTTGGCGAGGTCGTCGGCGCGATCGTCGTCGTTGCCGTAAATCGGGAACTCGCCTTCGGTGCGGTAGCCGACCACCAGGTCGTCATCGGCGCCTTCGACATATTCCTTCTCGTGGCCCGGGGTGTCCTTCGCGTCCTTGTTGTAGACCGGGTACACCTTGGCGTACTTGAGCGCGGACAGCGAGTCGGCGGCAATGGACAGGCCGGACATGCCGCAGCCGAGGGTGCGGTACACCTCCTTGTCGTGCAGCGCCATCTCGATGGCCTCGTACGCATACTTGTCATGCATGTAATGGATGATGTTCAGCGCTTCGACGTAGGTCTCGGACAGCCATTCAAGGGCCTTCTCGTAGTTGGTCTTGACCTTCTCGAAGTCGAGCGTGCCGTCGGCCTCGGGCTTGATCGGGTCGATGACGCCCTTCTCGATGACCTGCATACCGGTCATCTCGTCGCGGCCGCCGTTGATCGCGTACAGCAGGGCCTTCGCGGAGTTGACGCGAGCAGCGAAGAACTGCATCTGCTTGCCGACGCGCATCGGGGACACGCAGCATGCGATGGCCGCGTCGTCGCCCCAATGGGAGCGAATCTCCTTGTCGGACTCATACTGGATGGCCGAGGTGTCGATGGAGATGCGGGCGCAGAAGCGCTTGTAGGCTTCAGGCAGCTTCGGGTCCCAGAAAATCGTGATGTTCGGTTCGGGACCGGGTCCAAGATGCTCCAGCGTCAGCGTGTTAAGCAGGCGGAAGGAGGTCTTGGTGACCATGCAGCGGCCGTCGTCGCCGAAACCGGCGTCGGACCAAGTGGCCCAGTACGGATCGCCGGAGAAGATCTGGTCATAGGCCTTGGTACGCAGGAAGCGTACGATGCGCAGCTTCATGACAATCTGGTCGATGAGCTCCTGGGCGCCCTGCTCGTCGAGCTTGCCGGACTCCAGGTCACGCTCGATATAGATGTCGAAGAACGCGGAGTTGCGGCCGAAGCTCATGGCGGCGCCATCCTGGCTCTTGACGGCGGCGAGATAGCCCATGTACGTCCACTGGACAGCTTCCTGCGCGGTCTGCGCCGGGCGGGACAGGTCGAGGCCGTACTCATTGCCGAGGTTGATGAGCTTCTTCAGCGCCTTGATCTGGTCGTCATGCTCTTCGCGGAAGCGAATCCAGTGCTCGATCTCCGGTTCGGTGAAATCGTTGCGGTACGGCACGGAATCCTTGTCGCGCTGCTTGAGCTTGATCAGCGTGTTCACACCGTACAGGGCCACACGGCGGTAGTCGCCGATGATGCGGCCACGGCCGTAGGCATCCGGCAGACCAGTGAGAATCTTGTTATGGCGGGCGATCTTGATGTTCTTCGTATACACGCCGAACACGCCGTCATTGTGGGTCTTGCGGTACTTGGTGAAAATCTTCTTGACTTCGGGGTCCGGCTCCTTGCCGGCCTCGAGAATGGCCTGCTCGACCATGCGCCAGCCGCCGTTCGGCATCATCGCGCGCTTGCACGGCTCGTCGGTCTGCAGACCGACCACGACATTGTCGACTTCCGGGCTCTCGATGTAGCCGGCCGGGAACGCGTCGATATCGGCCGGGGTGTGGGTATCCACGTCATACACACGCTGGCGGCGCTCGACGGCGAGATAGTTGTCGTCGAGATACTTCCACATGTGCTTGGTCTTGTCAGTTGCATCGGCCAAGAAGGACTCATCGCCTTCGTACGGCGTGTAGTTCTTCTGGATGAAGTCGCGAACATCGATATCCTGCTGCCAATGCCCGCCGTTGAAGCCGTCCCATGCCTTGGCTTCAAGTTCCTCCTGGGAGAGCGCGGTCTGGTCAACTGCTGTCATATCCACTCCTTGGTGTCAGTTGCGCAACGCACCGTTACGTTGCGTTTACCCATTATTGTAGTGCCACCGGACCGGCGGCAAGTCGGTATCAGACGTGACTTATATCACAATCGGGAGCAGCGGCGGTGAACGGTGGGATTGACTATGCGTCACGTTGCGTAGCGCAATGCGTACGGGCCGGGACCGCAGTAATTGATGCGTCACGTATCACGTCTTGGATGTTGTGTACGGATCAGGCTATTCGGGCCTTGCTCATCAGGAATCTCGAGATCTCTTCCCCGGGCCACGATCAGGAGAGTTTTTGAGGAAAAAGTCTCAAAATCTCACTTCCAAGGGCGGATTTCAAGAGAAATTGAGATTGTGTGACACTGAGTCACTGAAGCCCGACCCCGATAAAGCTTGGAATTTCAACGATTCTGGACTGATGGCCAGATGAGGGGGTCGTCGCGAAATCTGAAAAAAATCTCGGAATGATACTTTCGAAGAGAGATTTCGTGACTTTGCTCTTCCATCTCGACGATGTAACAGCAACGATGTCGACAGCATCCAATACCACCCCGCCCTGTTTCTGCCGATGCTCACGAACCAGTCAACGTCGGCACAACCTTCTACCGGCGCTCACCACAGTCCCAGCGTCGGCAGAAACAGGAGCGGGACCGGCTGCCGACGCCCGCAGCCGACGCTCACGAACTACTCAGCGCCGACGGCGGGTGCAGATGCGGCTACTTGCCCCAGCGTTTCCACTGGCGGTCCTGCTCGTTCCATGTGGCGTTGCGTTCCTTGACGATCTTCCACGCGTCGAGCGCGTCCTGCCGGGTCTTGTACGGCCCCATACGTTGCGAATCCGGTGAGATCATGCCGTATTCGGGTTGTCCGGTCACCCTGTTGAAGTACCACTGTTTATCAGTCATATGATATCCTCCAGTCCACAGTGATCCTACTCGCGGAACGCGTTCGTGACCGGCAGTCGACGATCGCGTCCGAAGGCGAGCGCCGTGACTTTCGGTCCGAGCGGGTACTGGCGACGCTTCCACTCGGCACGGTCAACCAAACGCATCACCGTGTCAACAGTGTTCTCGTCGAATCCGTCGGCCAGCAAATCGGCACGGCCATGCGCATGCTCGATGTATGCGGCAAGCACTTGGTCGAGCAGCGCGTATTCAGGCAGCGAATCAGAGTCCTTCTGACCCGGCCGCAGCTCCGCACTTGGAGCCTTGGTGATGGAATTGACCGGGATGATGACGTTGCCGGGCGCCGGTTTGCCCGGGTCCGCTGATTCATTGCCGACGATATGCAAGCCGCCGACACCCATGCCTTGTTCGGCGGCCTTGTTGCGCCAACGGGCAAGTTCCCATACACGGGTCTTGAGCAGGTCCTTGATGGGCGCGTACCCACCGACGGCGTCGCCGTAGATGGTTGAATACCCGCAGGCGAGCTCGGACTTGTTGCCCGTGGCAAGCGCGAGTACTCCTTTCGAATTGGAGTACGCCATGACGATGACGCCGCGGATACGCGCCTGAAGGTTTTCGGCGGCGACGCCGTCCAGTTTCAACTGGTTCTGATAGGCGACGAACAGCGGCTCGATGGGCTGGATGTCATAGTGGGCGCCGATGTTGGCGGCGAGATCGGCGGCGTCATCCTTCGAACCGTCGGAGGAGTACATGCTGGGCATGGAGATGCCCCAGACGTTCGACCCGCCACAGGCGTCCGCAGCCATGGCGGCCACCAGTGCGGAATCAATGCCGCCGGACAGGCCAAGGCATACGCCGCGGAAGTGGTTCTTACGCATGTAGTCTTTCAGGCCGAGTACACACGCCGTGTAGACTTCCTCATCCGGATCAGGGGCCGGGGCGATATCCGTGACGACCTGACGTGCGGTTTCGGTATCGAAATCGAACAATCCCAAGTGCTCAATGAACATGGGCGAGCGTTGCAGGAGTGTACCGTCGGCGTCGACGGTGAAGCTGCCACCGTCGAAGACAAGATCATCCTGTCCTCCGACCTGATTGACATAGACTACGGGAGCGGCGACTTCCTGCGCGCGTTTGACGGCCAGGTCGAAACGCGTGTGTGTTTTGCCCTCCTCGTAAGGCGAACCGTTCATGGTGACGAGCACATCGATGCCACGCTCGGCAAGTTCGGCGACCGGGCCGCCATCCTGCCAGATGTCCTCGCAGATGGCGAATCCAAGCCGGACACCGTCAACTTCAACGATGGTCGAGTGGTCACCCGCCGAGAAAATACGGAATTCGTCGAACACCCCGTAATTGGGCAGGAAATGCTTGTCGTAGCCCGCCCAGACGACCCCGTCATGCAGCACGACCAGACGGTTGCGCGGCTTGTCGGAAGCGTGGTCAGTACCAACCGTGCCGACGACGACATACAGATCCCCCAACCCATCGGCCTCAAGCTCGGTGGCCAGCCAGTTCGCCTTGTCCCACGCGGCTTTGCGGAAGGTGCGTCTGAGCGCCAAATCCTCAATCGGGTATCCGGTCAGGGTCATCTCCGGGAACACGACCACCTGGGCATGCTGTCGTGCCGCGCGGTGCGCATACTCCAACGTCTTCTCGGCGTTGCCTTCAAGGTCGCCGACGCAGGTGTCGATCTGAGCGAGTGCTATGCGAATCTGTGCCATACCCCCAGTCTAATGAGGGTATGGCACAATGAGATGTCATGCAGGTCACCGTTTGACTTCATCGAGCACGCGCAACGCGGCGTTGATATAGAATTCGGCGCCCGTCTTGACGGCGGCGTCTTTGGCGATGAACTTGGGGCTGTGCAGGCCGTGGTGCCCCGGGCCGCCGTTGGAACCGACGAACGCAAACACGATAGGGCACACCTTGCTGAACTCGACGAAGTCCTCCCCCGCCATGGACGGGTGGATCGGCTGCAAATCGGCGTAATCCGGCACGTCGGCGGCGACAACCTTCGCAAGGTCAGGGTCGGAGACCAGCGGATCCTGGAAATCGTCCCAGCGGAAGTCCGCACTGATACCGTACGCGGCAGCCGTGTGCTCCACGATCGCGCGCATGCGCCGTTCGGCGAGCTGCGAGTCTTCCTTGTAGAAGTAACGGACAGTGCCGAGGAATCCGGCTTCGGCAGGTACGACATTCCACACGTCGCCGCCGTGGACTTCCGTCACGGAGACGACCAGCGGGTGGAACGGCGTCGCATTGCGGCTGACAATGGTCTGTATGGACAGGATCATCGACGCCATCGCTTCCAGCGGGCCTGTGCCCAGATGCGGGTATCCTGCGTGCGTGCCTTCAGCGTGCAAATCGACGTAGAATTTCACGCATCCGGCCATCATCGGCTCGACACCGACCGCCAGCTGGCCGGGCGTATAGTCCGGGTTGTTGTGGGTGCCGATCATCGCGTCGAGATCGTCCACTACACCGGCATCGACGACGGATTTCGCGCCGCGTCCGGTCTCCTCCGCCGGCTGGAACACGATTTTGAGGCTCCCGTCGATCCGGTCGCGGTGGGAGGCGAACCATTCGACCGCACCGAGCAGGCTGGTCATATGGATGTCATGCCCGCAGGCGTGCATCACGCCGGTATTGTGCGAAGCGAAATCCAAGCCGCTTTCCTCGGTGACCGGCAGGCCGTCGATGTCGGCGCGCAAGCCGACACGAGGACCATCATGGTCTCCTTGAATCAGGCCGATGACACCCGTCTTCAACGGGGTGCCAAGCACTTCCACGCCGAGCGAGCGCAGGCTGTCCGCCAGGAATGCGGTGGTGTTCACTTCCTTGAAGCTCAGTTCCGGTGTCTCATGCAGATGGCGTCTGGTCGCGATCAGATCGTCAGTGAGTTCGATGTGTTCTGCCATGTTGTTCCTCCCCTGTGTCGGTATTACTCACCGCTGCCGTTTGAGCACGTGCTTGGCGAGCGCGTTGGCGATCGCCTGCACGACCTGTACCAAGACAATCATGATGACCACCGCCGACCAGGTGACCGTCTGGTCGAACTTCTGGTAGCCGTAGGCGATGGCGAAATTGCCCAGACCGCCGCCGCCGATGTACCCGGCCATCGCGGACATGTCAAGCACGCCGATGAACAGGAAGGCGTACGCGAGGATCAGGGGCCCCAGCGCCTCGGGAATGAGCACCGTGCGGATGATGGTGAATTTCGAGGCGCCCATGGCCCGTGCCGCTTCGATGACGCCAGGATCTACGGGCACGAGGTTCTGTTCGACCAGTCGTGACGTGGCGAAAGTGCACATGACGACCATCGGGAAAATCGCTGCAGCCGTGCCGATGGAGGTGCCAACCACCTTTATGGTCAGCGGTTGCATCGCGGCGAGGAAGATGATGAACGGGATCGGCCGGATGATGTTCACAATCACGTCCAGGATGTGATACACCACGGTATTCTCGAACAGGTTGCCAGGACGCGTGCCATAGAGAATCACCCCAAGTACAAGCCCCAGGAACCCGCCGATCAGCAGAGTGACCAGCACCATCTCCAGTGTTTGCGCCACCGATTGCAACAAGAGTGGCTTCAACACGGTCCAGTCGGATTTGCCGGCAAGACTCGTTGCCGCGTCAATCGTCCATGCGTTCATCGTGTCTCTCCTTCATTCGCAGCGGCCGCCGCATCGTATTCGACGGGGTGGCTTGCGGTACCGAAATCAATGACATCACTGTCCCGACGCAGCGCTTCAAGGAAGTCGCCGAACCGCGGGTTCGAGTCGTCGAACACGTAGGTGATCGCACCGACCGCCGAACCGCCCACCGTGTCCATGCCGCCGTAGACCAGACCGCTGTGGATCGCGTATTGCGCAATCAATTCGGAAATGTTCTGCCCGGACGCTTTGACCGCCGGACGGCCGTCCGCTGCGGGAATATCCTTCTGTCGCACCAGCACGCTAATCAAGCGGCCGGTCCATTCCTCATGCAGTTTCGCGACACGCGGGGCGTCCGGCAGCCCGGACAATGCAGTGGCGATGAACCGGCGGGTCACACTGCGCTGCGGGGCGGCGAACACGTCGTACACGTCACCGCGCTCCACGATTTTGCCTGCACTCATAACCGCCACCTTGTTGGCAATCTGCTGGACGACGTTCATCTGGTGGGTGATCAGTACAATGGTGACACCCAGCTGTTCGTTGACCCGTTTAAGCAACGCGAGCACTTCCGAGGTGGTTTCCGGATCGAGCGCACTCGTCGCCTCATCGGCCAGCAGGATCTTCGGATTCGTAGCGAGCGCCCGGGCGATACCGACCCGCTGTTTCTGCCCGCCGGACAGTTGCGAGGGGTATTTGTCCTTATGCTCACGCAGCCCCACAAAATCGAGCAGCTCATCCACGCGCTTGTCCTGATAATCTTTGCGCCAATGGTCCAGTTGCAGCGGGTAGGCGATGTTCTGTGCGACCGTCTTGGTGGAAAACAGGTTGAACTGCTGGAAAATCATGCCGATTTTCTGCCTGATCGGCCGCAGTTTCGATTCACTCAACTGGTCCACACGCGTGCCAAGCACCGTGACCGACCCTGATGTGGGGCGTTCCAGCGCGTTGATCATGCGCACGAGCGTCGATTTGCCGGCCCCCGAATATCCGATGATGCCGTAGATGTCCCCGGCGTCGATCTCAAGACTGACATCGTCCACCGCGCGTGTCGTCCCGCGCTCCTGCCCACCGCCTGCACGACGGCGATACTCCTTGACCACATGGTCGAAGGTGATGACTGCTTCTGCCATCGTTGCCTCCTTGGTATGCCTTCCGCAATATCACTTCCACCACTCTAGGCCCGGCCCAAGCTTTCGCCTGGCACCGGGCCTAGAGTTTCAGGATAATCGCGGGTCTGCCATAGGCGAGGTCACTGCTGCGCCTTGGCTTCCTTTTCGATGGTCGCCAGATAGCTTTGCAGCTGCTTGGGAGTGAACTTGCTCGCCGAGACGGCGGTACCGTCGGACTGGGCGTTGAGCTTGTCGAAGACCTTCTTGGACTGGGCGATCTTGACGAGCTTGAGATAGGTTTCGTTGTTCACGTCGGCCTTGCGTGCGACGAAGGCGTTGATGTACGGGCGGGCCTCCTCGCTTTCGGCGTCATCCTGGTAGATGGCGTCCTTGGCCTTCAGCCCTGCGTCCGCGACATAGTCGTTGTTGATCACGCCGGCGACGACCTGCGGATCCTTGAGCGAGTTGGCGACCTGCTCGGCCTTCAGCGGGGTGACCTTGACCTTGGACTTGGCGGTGTCGATGTCGTTCGGCGTGGCGAACGCGGTCCACTTGCCCTTGAGCGTCACGAGACCCGCGGACTTGAGCACGCCGATGGCGCGGGCCTGGTTGGTTTCGTCGTTCGGGATGGCGACCGTCTGCCCTACCTTGATATCGTCAACGCTCTTGACCTTGGTGGAATACACGCCGAGCGGGAAGATCGCAGTGCCGCCGATCGGCTGCAAATCCTTGTTGTTCTTCACGTTGTAGTTCGCCAAATACAGCAGGTGCTGGAACTCGTTGAGGTCAAGATCGCCAGAGTCGAGCGCCGGGTTCTCGGAAGTGTAATCCTGGAAATCAACGATCTTCACATAAATGCCTGCAGCTTCGGCTTCCTTCTGGAATTCCACCCATTGCGGGTCGGTCGCGCCGACCACGCCGATCTTCACCGGGTTGGATTGCGAACCCTTCGCCGCGGAATCCTTTCCGCTCTTGCCCGCGCGAATACCAAAGAACGCAGCGACCGCGATAAGCGCGATGACGACAATGGTGATGATGATATTGCGGGCGGTGTGGTTGACGCGCACCGGCTCCTGCGCATTGGCCTGCGGCGCCTGTCCGGATGCTGTTGGTTCTGCCATGATATGTTCCTCTCTCATGCGGCTGTGACGCCGCGAATCCATGTGCGCCGGATCGCTCCGGCCTTCCGTATCCAACACCATAGCCGCCGACAAGCGCAGAATCCGCTGTTTTGCGTGAATTGGCTTATTCGTGTTCGTTATAACCTGCGTCGAATACTTGAAAATTCAAGGATTGCCGTCATCCCACGCGTCGCATGCGACGACTGCCCGACCAGCCACGCATGACAGCGCTATGGACGGGCGACTCGCGTACACTGGTTGCGGATACAGATAAGGAGCGACAACCGAATGACATTCCAACTCTCCCCCGAAGCCGCCGCAGCCACGAAAGCCGCATTCTTTGATATCGACGGCACGTTGACCAGTTTCGTCACCCATATCGTGCCGCAATCAACCATCGACGCCCTGCACGCACTACAGGACCGTGGCATCCGTGTGTTCATCTGCTCGGGTCGCGCCCCTTCGCATATGCAGGTCGTGTTGGATACCATCCCCGTGCATTTCGACGGCATCGTCGCACTCAACGGCCAGTATTGTTTCGACGACTCGGGATATCACGAGAGCGAGTCGCTCGACCCGGACGATATCCATACCATCGTCTCCTGGCTTGACGCCCACCCTGATGTGGTTGCGAATTTCTGCGAGCGTGACTACGTGTACTTCAACCAGATTACCGATACCATGCGCGAAACATGGCGTCAGCTGGGCAAAACCGCGCCCGAGGTATTCGTCGACGACCCGCATACGAGACTCGCGACGCACGTCACCTACCAGATCAGCCCGTATATCACTCCTGAAGCCGAGCGCGAACTGACGGCGCTGTGCCGGCATACGACCGGGGTCCGTTGGCACCCCTCGTTCACGGATCTGATTCCGGCGGATGGCGGCAAACCACGCGGCATCCAACGCTTCTGCGACCATTACGGTTTCACCCGTGAGCAGACGATCGCATTCGGTGACGGCGGCAACGATGCGACCATGCTCGCCTACGCAGGGCTCGGCGTGGCGATGGGCAACGCGACCGATGATGCCAAGCAGGCAGCGGATTGGGTGACCGATGACGTGGACCATGACGGCATCCTGCACGCCTTGCATCATTTCGGCATCCTGTGACGGCAAGCTCTGTCTTTCGTTGCACAATCCGAGGCCGTACGCCATGAGAACGGTGTCCGCATGCTGGCATCATACAGTGTCCGAATTCTTGGGAAGGAGGAACCAGAGGTCTTCTGCCGTCTATGCGTACCCGCCCCTGTTCATTGCGGATGTCACAATAACGACGGCGTCGATCTCGTTAGCGAATGATGCTAGTTTTCCCAGCGCCATGCCTCATTCGCAGCCTGAATTGTCGACGATGGCGTCGATGCAATGCAGAGCTATGAGTTCCAGGCCGACGGTTCTTTTCAGCCTGCGGCAGTCATCCATAACGGATACCAGAGTAATCGTTCTGAATTGACATACAACGGCATATGACCGCAAAAGCAGGCAGAATGATCCCCTTTCACCCTTATCGAGACTGTCAGAAACAGGGTTTCATCGGCACGTTGCTTCCGCCGACATGAGACACACTTCGATTTCGTAGCCGGGATAATCGAGGGCAGAAGATGGCGGATGGCAGTCCACTCACGGCTGCGTAGTGCACGATGTCCAGTTGCAGGCTCTCGAATCAACCAATGCCCAACCAGAGATGACCGCGAAGATTGTTAGGGCGAAACCATTGGTGCGTTTATCGTATTCCTTGAATCCGTTGGGGCGTGCAGTTTCCGTCTGCCGGATCGATGTGCCGCTTGGCTCGCCAGCCCCATGACCCCGCAGCATCGCTGGATATATCGGTTCAGGGGCCCATGGGCCTTCCCCACCATGTACGTCAGCCGATGCATTGCCGTCCCTGTGCCGAGTGACAGCGTGGTTCATTCGGTTTCTTTCTATGATACGATGTTACAAGCATACATGCTTTTATGGTATCTTATATGCAAGATACTTTGATACAAAGAAGGAGGACTGGCGATGGTGACGTTATTTCTCTGTTGCAAGCATCTGGTAATTGACCCATGCAATCGCACACCCAGTCATCTTCCGCAGCCCGACAGGTGGCTGGATAGCCAGAACGATAAGTTGACTCAAATTGTATGTGACTGGCTGTCTAATCTGGCTTGGGACGGATGGCGCGTGGATGCCGGTGCCAGCCCGTTCGACTCCACCGCATTTGACGTGCGGGACCTGCTGGAACTACGTCCGGAGCCTGAGAAACGTGATGACCAAGGGTTTCGAGTCTCATGGTTTTCCGTCGAGCGCATCGATTCCGGAAAAACGCGAGTGTTTGATGGAGACGGTGACGAGGTCGATGCCTACTTCTTCGAATGCGAGGCGTATCAGAGGGTCTGGGAAGCCGTCGATCTACTATGGCTGATTTTCGATAACGGAGAGAAAAATGACGATTCCAACAATCGTTGCGACTCTCTTTGCCACCGGTCGGAATCCTCCCATGAGAATCCATTACCTCCTGACCTGGCGATTCGTCTCCTAACCGCCAAACAATCCTTGCTATGGCTGAGGGAATCACTGGGAGCTTTCCCCGGATACCGCTTGACGCTGTTCGGAGAGGACGGCTTCAACATAGGCGACGCATGGTTCAAGACCATGGAATTAGGCTGTGAGCGGCTCAATGAACGCGTGCACGCCTATGCGACGCAGCCGCCATGCACGAATCCCCAAGACGACGGCTTCGATCGAGAATAACTTCACCCTCTACATACTGAAAATAGACAAAACAGAAAGGACCAGCAATGCTTACCTCTGACATCGATATCGACCGCTCAATCGTCACGTTTCGCAATGAGGACGGCAAGACGGAGCTGACTATTTCCACAGCTCCCCTTTCCACCGTCGAGGCAACTCCGGCCGCCCATCTCATCCCGCCTCCCGGCGCCAAGGCCGAAACCGCGCTGAAACAGACCGCGGAGATCATCACATCGCTTACCAACACAAACAGCTACATTCGCATTGATTTCCCGGACGTCATTTCCATCTGCGCGTCCGCGGCCATACGCATCATACGGTTCAATGCCGGAGATGATCCGGGCAAGGCGTTTTCAGACCAGCTCGCAGCGCAAGGCATCGAGCCATCATGCTGCGACGGAGCGCTGATCAGCATTGAGGCTCCCGCCAATATTGGTCTGGCTGAAGTCACCTCATTGGTCACAATCGTGCGGGAAGCGATCCAAGACGATGCCTCTATCATCTGGGGTCTGTCACTGGACTCGCAACAAAAAGACACAGAAATCACCGTCATCCTCGCAAAGCCCGAAGGAGAGACGGCGGCGCACGAAACCGCCAAAAAAGAATTGACTACCGGAAAGGACACTCAGATGATGCAGGAAGAAACGATGGATACACCAAACACGCCGATTCGGTTCCTTGATTTGATTGGATTGGACAACGAACAACTGAAAGATTTCACTATCAGGTTGAACGGCAACAAGCCTGCTTGGTTTGATGTACTTGATGCCTACTACTCATCGCATGATGAGCTGATGGAGTGGGTATTTATCAAGCAATGGCCTGGGCAGCAGGTGAAGGGAGCTTTCAAGAAGAAGAAAGTTCTGCAGTTCATCCAACTTCACCAGGAAGACCAGACGAAATGGCTGTTCATAGGTGCTTTTGAAGTCCTTGGCGAATATCAGAAAGAAGACGGCACTGTCGCGTACGACTACCGAGAAATACCGCGGTATGCCCTGTTGGACGCTCGCGCTGTGGTGCATTACAAGAAAAGCCAAGGACCCACTCAACTTATGAACGATATGGGCAACGATAAGTTGCGGAATCGTTTCTTGGAAACCATGACCCTAGACCACTTATCGCAGTCTCCAATTTCCTCGCTTCCCTTCCCCGGTTTTGAAAACGTGCGTCTCACTCATCGGCAGCTAGTTGCCGCAGTGAGAAACGATACATGGAAAACCGCTCTGGGCAACATCCAAGCTGTTTACCTGCAAACCGACCGTCGTACTGGATGGCATTACGTTGGTTCTGCCTACTCACATAAGGGTGCAGAGCAAGGATTATTGTCCCGTTGGTCGGAGTATGCCTATGGTGATCATTCTGGTGGCAACAAGCGTCTCAAGGAGCTGGGTGCCAAATATATCGTGGACAACTTCCAATACTCGATTCTAGAAATCTTTGATATGCGCGCTTTGCCGAAAGACATCATTAATCGGGAGCATTGGTGGATGGACACTCTCAGTTCTGTATACCATAGCGAAGATGAGCATCCACATGGATACAACTCTGTCGCAGAGCGTAATAGCGACAATCCCGTTGAGTGAGTGAGGCAGAAATCTTTATTCTGCTAATTAGCAGAATGTGCCGTAGAGGGGCGTCTGTTTCTAGGAAAGTGAACAAACGCCCCCCCTCTGCATCGCTAGAGACAATCCTCCCCTGAATAATGAGGTAATTGCATGGGATGGTCTTCATATATCTTTCATTCAAGATGGCAGAATCACAAGGTTGTAAGATATAAGGCATGACTGAAATTGTGACGATGAAACTTGGCCCCCGCAGAGAACTTGGCTGGGCCGAGGACCTGCCAGAGGGCGGCACTCGGCATCTGGTGGGATGGGATCCCAAGATGGAAGGCGACTTCGAGGAAATCTGGCGCTCCGGCAACAGCTGGTGGCGGCTCGAACCCGGCCGTGCGGTACGCTGTGATCTGGGCATCATCCTGACCCCCGACAACGTGGTGGCGTGCGTCGCCAAGATCAACGGCATCATCAAGCGAGATGATATGCGCATGGGCTTTATCGGCAAGCCGATTCACGGCGAGTACGACAATTGGATCGGTAAAACCCTCGAACGCAACGACTCCAAGAACCCCATCGCCTACTTTGACGAGCGTGCCATCCTTCCCCCCCAGCAAAGTCACTAAAGACATTAAAAAGCTTAATCGCTAATTTCCATTTTTTATCTCAGCGACATGTAAAACGGGCTGACGCTCACCCATATAGTAAGACTGTCTTACGCCGCATCAGCTCGGTCTTATATGCGCCGTCGGCGGATTCGGCCATGGCGTTGTCGTACGAGTCGCCGACCGTGCCGTCGAGCCGCATCAGCGAAATCGAACGCGGAGCACGGAACTTGCCCGAACTCAAACAACGGGTCCAAACGCTTGACAATGTATAGGAGCATCAAAATACGGGGCAGGAGCCACTCATGGTTGTCGCTGCCGGTGCGCTGATCATAGTGAGCCAATTCGTATGACGTTCCACGTTGTAGCTCGGTGGCCCGGCTATCGACCGCAGCCAGTCCACGGACCCTCTGTGTCATTCCCCGCAATCAAACAGCAACACCCGGTCTCAAGCCCATGAGACGATGGAGGTATGACCACAGTTATCATGCATACCACCGAGGGCGATATCACCCTCAATCTTTTCGACGACCAGACCCCGAACACCGTGGCGAACTTCCTCGGTCTCGCCACCGGCGAACAGGCGTGGCGAGACCCCTTCACCGGCGAGGAGAAGCACGACCCGTTCTACGACGGGCTGACCTTCCACCGCATCATCAAGGATTTCATGATCCAGGGCGGCTGCCCGATCGGCAACGGCACCGGCGGCCCGGGCTACGAGTTCGATGATGAGATCGTCCCCAATCTGGTCTTCGACCGCCCGTATCTGCTGGCCATGGCGAACGCCGGCCTGCGTCGCGGCCGCGACGGCCAGCCGCACGGCACCAACGGTTCGCAGTTCTTCATCACCACGGTCCCGACGCCGTGGCTCAACGGGCATCACACCATTTTCGGCGAGGTTGCCGATGACGCTTCGAAGGCGGTCGTCGACAAGCTCGACGCCGTGGCGACGGACCGCTCGGACGCCCCGCTGGAGCCGGTCGGCATCACGTCGGTGGAAGTCGTGAAGTAAGCCGTCGGACAGACGCGTTTCACGCCGGATTCGAGTGGCGCCCCCCGCACATTCCTGTGCGGGGGCGCCGTCGTATGTTCCTTGGATATGACGTTCGGCAGTCCTGGCGTTTCCGCCTCGCGCCACTATTCCTGCATGCGGCGCAGACGCGGTTCGGCGGAATCCTTCGCGCCGGTGATGCGGTAGACGTCGAAGACGCCGTCGATCTTGCGCACGGCTGCCAGCAACGTGTTGAGGTGCTGCGGCTCGGCCATCTCGAAGGAGAACTGGCTGGTGGCCACACGGTCCGACCCCGTGGAGATCGAACCGGAGATGATGTTGACCCCATGGTCGGACAGCACACGCGTCACGTCGGACAGCAGGTGCGGACGGTCCAGCGCCTCGACCTGGATCTTCACCATGAACAGGCCCTTGGTGCTGGTCCATTCCACGGGGATCACACGCTCAGGCTGTCGCTTCTCCAGGTCAAGCATGTTCTGGCAGTCGGTGCGGTGCACGGAGACGCCCTGGTTGCGGGTGATGAAGCCGATGATGTCGTCGCCTGGCACCGGCGTGCAGCAGCGTGCGAGCTTCACCCACACGTCGTCCACGCCCTTGACGGAAACGCCGATTGAGTTCGAGTGCTTCTTGCTGCGTTCCACCTGCCGCAGCGGCAGCACCTCCTGCTCGACCTCCTCGTTGACTTCGGAAGGTCCGGCATCCTTGACGAGGCGGGCAATCACATTCTGTGTGGAGATCTGGCCGTTGCCGATCGCCGCATACACGGCGTCGGGGTTCGGGAAATTGAGTTCCTCGGCCACGCCGACCAGCGCTTCCGGGGTCAGCAGCGTGGAAATCGGCAGATTGCGCTTGCGCATCGCGCGCGTCAGCTCATCCTTGCCTTCCTCAATCGCCTCGGTGCGGCGTTCCTTACTGAACCATTGGCGGATCTTGTTGCGCGCCTTCGGGCTTTTCACGAAGCTCAGCCAGTCGCGTGACGGGCCTGCGGTGTCGGATTTCGAAGTGAGCACTTCAACCGTGTCGCCGCTTTCAAGCTTCGTGTCGAGCGGGACGAGCCGTCCGTTGACGCGGGCACCCATGGTGCGGTGGCCCACCTCGGTATGCACGGCGTACGCGAAATCAACCGGCGTGGCGTCCGCTGGCAGGGAGACGATTTTGCCTTTCGGTGTGAACACGTAGACTTCGGAAGCGCCGAGGTCCTCCTTGAGCGAGCCAAGGAACTCGTTGGAATCCGGCGTTTCGCTGGTCCAGTCGGCCAGCTGCTGGATCCACTTGAGGTTGTCGGCTTCGTCGAGGTCCTTGCCGTCCTCGCGCTTGCGGTCATCCTTGTCCGGATCACTCAGCGCGCGGCCCGCCTGGCCGTTCGCCTTGTACTTCCAGTGCGCGGCGATACCGAATTCCGCCCGCCGGTGCATGTCCCACGTGCGGATCTGGATCTCGACCGGCTTGCCGCCGGGGCCGACCACCGTGGTGTGCAGGCTCTGGTACATGTTGAGTTTCGGCATGGCGATGTAGTCCTTGAACCGGCCGGGGACCGGGTTCCACCGCGCATGCACGGCACCGAGCGCCGCATAGCAGTCCTGGATGGTGTCGACGATGATGCGCACGCCGACCAAATCGTAGATATTCGAGAAATCGTGCCCGCGCACGATCATCTTCTGGTAGATGGAGAAATAATCCTTCGGGCGTCCGGTGACGGTCGCCTTGATGTTCAGATCGTCAAGATCCTCATTGATTTCGGCGATGATCTGCTTCAGATAGACATCACGCTGGCCTGCCCTGCGCGCGACGAGCACGACGATCTCGTTGTAGATCTTCGGGTAGAGCACCTTGAAGCTCAGCTCTTCAAGCTCGGTTTTGATGGCGTTCATGCCGAGCCTATTGGCGAGCGGCGCGTAGACGTCCAGCGTTTCACGCGCCTTGCGTTGCGCGTTCGCCGGCTTGACGTAGCGCCACGTCCGGGCGTTATGCACGCGGTCGGCGAGCTTGACGACGAGTACACGCACGTCACGGCTCATGGCGACCACCATCTTGCGGATGGTCTCCGCCTGGGCAGAATCGCCGTACTCCATCTTCGAAAGTTTGGTGACGCCGTCCACGAGCCCGGTGACGGTATCGCCGAATTCGATTCGACATTGGGCGAGCGTGTAATCGGTGTCCTCGACCGTGTCGTGGAGCAGCCCGGCTGCCACCACGACCGGCCCCATGCCCAAGTCCGCGAGAATCTGCGCGACGGACAGCGGGTGGATGATGTACGGCTCGCCGGATTTGCGCCGCTGCGTGCAATGCTGGACGACCGCACGACGATACGCACGCTCGAGGATGCTCATGTCCTCGTCCGGATGGTGGGACTGGCACATGCGCAGAATAGGCTGAAGCGGGTCAAGCGGATCTTCGCTGATCTCACAGCCGAGCATATGCGCGGATTGGAACTCCTCGTCCTGCTCGCAGTGGCCGTCCTGCTGTGATGCGACCTGCGTCCGATCGATACCACTGTGCACTGGGGACGTTTCCTGCGACTTGGCAGCCTTGCCCTCATGCGATGCCTGGATATCCATCACTCCACCTCCCTTGACGCGCGTAGGCCGTGTCCGACGCCTTATGCCCGTTGTATCACGGATAGTACCACCATCGCCCGCATTCAGACGCGAGACACTCCTGTCGAGCCGAATCCACGTTCCGCGCGATCCGATCCCGGCAACACTTCAGCCGGCACGAATGTCGCTTCGACATACCGTTGGATAACCAGTTGCGCGATGCGGTCTCCCGCATGGAACACCACGGTATGCTCCGGGTCGAGGTTAATCAGCGGTACTTTGATTTCGCCGCGATACCCGGCGTCGATTGTTCCCGGGGCGTTGAGCACGGTGACACCTTGCTTGACCGCGAGACCGGAACGTGGATGCACCAAACCGACATACCCGGCCGGCAGGGCGATGGCAATGCCGGTGGGCACCAACGCCCGTTCGAACGGACGAAGCGTGACATCCTCAGCGGCAGTCAAATCGGCACCCGCGTCACCGGCATGGGCGTATCGCAAGGTCTGCTGGTACGGTTCACGCAGGTACTTGACCAGCACCTCAGTGCTTTCCGGCTCGACGTATCCTTCGTCGACCGCCATCAGGCCGCGCACTCCTTGCACACCGGCTCGCCGTCTGCCGTCGTGTACGCCAACTGGCTGCGGTGCTTGACCAGGAAGCATTCGGAGCAGATGAACTCGTCACCCTGCATCGGGATAACGGTCACCGAAGCGTCCTCATTGCTCAGATCGGCACCGGGAAGCTCGTAATCTTCGGCGATGGCGTTCTCGTCATCGTCTTCGTTCGTGGTGTTCTGGGTGCTCTTGCCGAGCTCCTGGAGCGACTCCTCATCCTCGTCTTTGCTGCGTGGGGAATCATAGTCCTGGGCCATCGCATCCTCCTCATGAGTAGTGTGTTACGCGCCATAGAATACATGACCTGTACCCCGCATAGGATACACGTTTCTCAAACATCGTAAAATACGACACAGTGAATGCGGACGTCGGGGTACTGTAGAAGATGTTCCCAACGACGAGGAAAGTGGTGCATACATGCCTGAGAATCCTATACAGGAAGCCAAGTTCGACCATGTCGGGCACGATGGCGAACTGGTATTCGCCGTACGGGGCATGCTGTTCAGCGTAGCCGTGGACGACACGCTGGAACACGCCATCCTTGAAGCGAAACAGGTCAAAAGCGAGCAGGTGCGACAGGTCCAGCCCGCCCCGACGCCGGGATTGCCGATCTCGCAGATTCAGGCGCTCATCCGCGCCGGCGCGGAACCCGAACAGGTAGCGCAACGCTATGGGCTGAGCGAAACCTTGGTGCGACGGTTCTCCAGTGGGGTTGAAACCGAAAAACAATACGCGATCGAGCAGTTCTTCATGCTGCCTGCACCCAAGGATTCACGCGTACACACCATGTCAGAGCTCATCGAACGCACGCTCGCCGCCGCCGGAATCGGTATGGAATCCGTATCGTGGACGGCGACACGCCGGGGGCTTGAACCTTGGAAGATCACGGCGCGTTTTGAATCAGCAGGCCGCCATGTCACCGCGTCGTGGTCATGGAATATGCGCGATAACGCGGTCGCATGCCTGGACGCCACGGCGAAGAAGCTTATCGGTGAGAATCGCGCGGATGACACGAAAGAAGACGGCCCGAACTTCCCGATTTCCTTGAATATTCCAGGCGACTCCGTCAGGTCGGCGCGGATTGAACGCGCGGTTTCCGCATGGCGTGAGCCACAGAAGACCGATACGGCTTCGGATGCGCCGCAGCGGGGCGACCGCGGGTCCGCACCTTCCACACCCATCCAGCCAGCGACTGCCGGACAGCCGCGGCACACGTCCGGCGACACCAGCCCGGCGATACCGGTTTCGCCTTCAGCCCGTCCCGCAGCAGCGTCGAGCGGCAAGCAGGCCGAAGAACAGCCCGCATCCGGAAAGAATGCGACACGCCAGCAGACTCCTCCTCTGCCCACCAAGCCGGAACACACCGTCGCTCCCGCCGACACGCCGACAGCATCGCATGCGGACCTGTCCGCCGATACCGAACGCCCCCAGGACTCCTCATCGGACGATCAATCCCAGCACGCGTCCAAGCGTGTCCACGGGCGAGGACGCAAAATGCCGAGCTGGGATGAGATCCTGTTCGGCGACTGATCGCGGACACCAACGGCGCATAGCTCCGTAACAGGCGTCGTAAGCGGATTCAGGCCATATCCATGATGAGCGGGATATCCATCTCCGCCATGCTCAATGACCCGTGCACGCTTGGCAGGTGTGTCGCCTTGTCGTTTTGCGTCCGCGAATCCACGATGGTCACGCGCTGCGCGGCATGAACGATGACATCCCCCAACATCGGGATGACGCGGTCGTCGATCTGGCCAAACATTCCGGCGTTGGCGGCTTGCGCACGGGTACGCACTTGGGCGAGGTCGCCGAGCGCTTCCTGCCAGTGTTGGGCTACTTGTTCGGGATCGGTGTCGTCATCGGTGTACAGCATCGGCGCCCGAGGCTCTCCCCCGACCATGTGCACGCCTTGGGCAAGCTCGGGATGTCCGGCGACATCGATTCGCTGGTCCGGATTCGTTTGAATCATGCCGTGGTCCGCTGTGATCACTATCAGCGTGCCACGCGGCGCACGCCGGCGAATCATATGCAGCTGGGCGTCAACACCTTCGAACGCGCCGACCCAACGGTCGGAATCCCAACCGTAGGCGTGGCCGACTTTATCGGTATCCCGGATATACAGATAGGTCAATCCCGGCTCTCGCGCCGCTTCACAAGCCAGCCGTATGCGGCCGGTCGGGCTGAGATTGCCGTGATAATCGCTGCCGCGCAATGCTGCACGAGTCAACGGTGAATTCGCGAATTTCGGCAGGCCCACGCTTGTGACGCGCACGCCGCGTCCGGTCAGAGTATCGAACACGGTAGGCATGCGTTGCACATCCTCGGGTTCGGGTGCGTCGCGGAACTGGATGAGCTGGCAGAGCTGCCCGGTATATGGATTGCGTTGCGTGTACCCGGTCATGCCGGTCAATCCCGGGCATGTGCCGGTGCCGAACGTCGCCATGGCGGCGACCGTGGTCGAAGGTGTGCACGTGCTGATCGGACGCTGGTTCACGCTGTCGGAAAGCAGCGAACGCAAGTATGGTGCGTGTCCGATACGCGAAGCGATATTCCAGTAGCCCAAGCCGTCTACGAGGACGACGATGACGCTTGAGGCTGTGGGCATGCCCAACACTTCGCGTACTGCGGCAGGATTGGCATGGATGCGGGTGCTGACGGGGCTGCCGATGGCGTCGGATATTGCGGGGAGCACCGAAGACAGGTGAAGCGCCCCGCCCCGGCTAGCCGTCCCGTCACCGTAGGTCGCAGGGGTGGTGAGTCGTAGCAATGCTTCATGGTCTGGAACGTCGATACTCATACGCCCCATTGAAGCACCGCTGCGCGAAAACGGCACGCTGGGTGGGCTTGACGGTAGAATAGACCGGTTATCTGTGAAGGAGAGCACATGGCATCACACCGCAAGCCGGCACGCCCATCGTATGATCCGCGGTCGGTCAAGGAGAACATCGTCGAAACGCCGTTGAAGGACGAGATGAGCAAGTCCTTCCTTGAATACGCCTATTCGGTGATTTACGCGCGTGCGTTGCCTGATGCCCGTGACGGGTTGAAGCCCGTGCAGCGGCGCATCATCTACCAGATGGGGCAGATGAATCTTACGCCGGATCGGCCGTATATGAAATCCGCCCGCGTGGTCGGTGAGGTGATGGGTAAGCTTCACCCGCACGGTGATTCGGCGATCTATGAGGCGATGGTGCGTTTGGCTCAGCCGTTCGCCATGCGGTTGCCGTTGGTTGACGGTCACGGTAATTTCGGTTCGCTTGATGATGGCCCTGCCGCCTCGCGTTACACCGAGGCGAGGCTGGCGCCGGCCGCGCTTGGCATGAATGCGGATATCAACGAGGATACGGTTGATTTCACGCCGAACTATGACAATAAGCTCAAAGAGCCGTCCGTGTTGCCGTCCGCCATTCCGAATCTGCTGGTCAACGGCGCTTCGGGTATCGCCGTGGGTATGGCGACGAATATGGCGACCCATAATCTGGGTGAGGTTGTGCAGGCGGCGAAGTATCTCATGCGGCATCCTGACGCCACACTTGAAGAACTGATGCGCTATGTGCCCGGGCCTGACTGGCCTGGCGGGGGTATCATCATCGGTCGTGATGGTATCCGGCAAGCGTATGAGACCGGACGTGGCGCGTTTATCACCCGTGCGGCCACGCATATCGAAAACGTCACGGCACGCAAGAAAGCGATTGTCGTGACCGAGCTGCCGTTCATGGTCGGCCCGGAACGCGTGTTGGAACGGATCAGTGACGGTGTGAAAAATCGCCGGCTCGAAGGCATTTCCAGTGCGATTGATTTGACGGATCGGCATAACGGCACGCGGCTGGTTATTGAAATCAAAACAGGTTTCGACCCCAATGCCGTACTCGCCCAACTGTTCAAGCACACGCCGCTTGAAGACAGTTTCACCATGAATAACGTCGCGCTGGTTGACGGTCGCCCACACACCATGGGGCTCAAAGAGATGCTTGAGGTGTGGATCGCGCACCGGCGTACCGTGATCCGCAGGCGTAGCGAATTCCGTCGCAAGAAAGCGTTGGAGCGTCTCCACTTGGTTGATGGTCTGTTGCTCGCGCTGGTGGATATCGATGAGGTCATCCAGGTCATCCGCACGTCCGATGACGCGGACAAGGCGAAAACCAGGTTGATGACGGTGTTTGATCTTGATGAGATTCAGGCCCAGTACATTCTTGACCTGCGGTTGCGCCGCCTGACGAAAATGAGTCGCATTGAGCTTGAGGCTGAACGTGATGAGCTCAAACGCACCATTGAGGGGCTGGAGCGTATTCTCGGCTCTGATGATGAGCTTGACCGTGTGGTTGTCAGCGAGATGGACCAGGCGGTGACGAAATGGGGGACGCCTAGGCGTACGGTGCTGCTTGATCTCAATCCGGATGGGTCACTGGCGCCGGTGACAGCGCAAGGCCAGGAAGCGGTGCCGGACACTGCGGTGGAAGCCATGCATGCGGCTTCGCGCGTATCTGCAGCGGCTGAGGATGTTGCCGCTGCTGCGGCCGCCCGAAAGGCAGGCAATGAGGAGGATGCCGCCGCCGCATTGCAGTTGGAGGACACGCCGTGCGCTGTGATGATGAGCGCGTCCGGTCTGGTCGCCAGAACCACGGAGGATGCGGTGGACGTGTGGAAATCCCATGCTTCCAATGACACGAAGAACAGTGCAGAACGCGCCACCGATGACCAGATTGTCACGGTGTTCCCCACCACGACTCGGGCACGCTACGGGCTGATTACCTCAGCCGGCCGCTTGGTCTTGGCCGACGTGGCGGAACTGCCCGCATTGCCGACGCAGGATACGCTGTCGGCTGCCGGTGGCGTGCGTGCCGAGGAACTGTTGCATATGACCGAAAGCACGGATCCGGTCATCGGCGAACGCGTGGTGACTGCCGTGGCGATGAGTGATGATCAGCCTCCGCTGGCCATTGGCACGCTTCATGGTGTGGTCAAACGGTGGAATCGTGAATCCCCCACCACGATGGACTCGTGGCAGGTCATTGATCTTAAGGATGGTGACAGCGTGGTGTTCGCCGCGCCGGCGTCCGATGAGGACCGTCTGGTGTTCATATCATCCGACGCCTCGTTGCTCACATACGAAGCGGGCAATGTCAGGCCGCAAGGGCGTACCGCGGGCGGTATGGCGGGCATCAGGCTGGCCGAAGGCTGCCATGTGGTCGCGTTCAACGCGATTGAGGCCGGCAAGATCGCCTGGACCTATGAGGAAGGCGACAATGGTCTGTTCTCCGCGTCCGGAGCAGTGGTGCTGACGGTTGCCGGCGATGCCGAAGCGCTGCCCGGAACCGATAACGGGGCGGCGAAGGTCACACCGCTGGAAATGTACCCGACCAAGGGCCGCGGCACAGGCGGCGTGAGATCGCAACGCTTCCTCAAGGGACAGAACGCGCTGCTGTTCGCCTGGGTCGGCATGTATCCGCTGCATGCGAGCACCGAACACGGCACGCCCGTGGAGTTGCCGAAGCCCGATATGCGCCGCGACAGTTCTGGCGTCGAACTCGCCGCCCCGATTGCCTTCGCCGGCTGAGCTGAACCCTATTTTCTGCTTCTGCCGACGCTCACACCCCACTCAGCGTCGGCAGAAGCAGAGGGAGTCAAGCTTCGCCGTTCATACCCACGCGGTTCAGGCGTCTGCACGCTGACGCCGAAGCACCTCATGCATAGCGGTCATCACAGCGAGCAGGACCAGCAGATACCACGGGTAGATGGCAATGGATGTGTGTTGCGCAATCAAGCCGAACAACGGCGGCATAACCATGGAACCCATGTATGCGCAGGCCATCTGCACGCCGACAATGGCCTGTGACAGATCAGCTCCAAAATACGCCGGTGTCGAATGGATAACACACGGATAGATCGGCGCGCAGCCGACGCCGGCGAGCACCAAGCCACAGCATGCCGGAACCGTTCCAGGCAACGGAAGTATCATCAGCACCAGCCCGATCAACAGAATCGCCTGTCCCATGCGAATCATCGTAGGGTCGTCGAACCGCATGGTCAGGAATCCACTGATGCCGCGGCCGGCAGTAATCCCGAGATAAAACAGACTTGCCCAGCTCGCGGCGACGACCTTGTCGACCCCGTGATACATCACCAGATAGCTGCTCGCCCACAACCCGGCGGTCTGCTCGATGGCGCAATAGCAGAAGAACATGAGAAGAATCGCCTTCGCGCCACGGATTCGCAGGACCCCGCGGATGCCAAGCGGCTTTCGCGCTGCGACGGCGCCGGCATCATCCGTAGCGGAAGACGTGTTGTCCCTCATGTTGTTCTGCCTGTTCTTCCACAACGGCAGGCTGAGCACGATAATTGCGGTCAGCACAATCTGGACAATGGCGATATACCGGTAACCCCAATGCCAGCCTTGACCGCGGGATAGCGCGAAGCCCATGATATACGGGCCGGCGGTAGCGCCGAGTCCCCACATGCAGTGCAGCCAGCTCATATGCCGACTCGCGTAGTGCAGGGCGACATAGTTGTTCAATGCGGCGTCCACTCCCCCAGCCCCGAGACCATACGGTATGCCGATTGCGAGCAGGATCCAGTAGTTCGGCGCGAATGAGAATCCGAGCAGCGCCGCGGCGGTCAGTCCGACACTGGTCGCCGTCACCACGCCCGGGCCGAATCGAAGCGTCAAGCGATCCGACAGGAGCGCGGAGACGATGGTGCCTGCGGAGATCACCATCGATATGCCGCCCGCCCATGACATCGGTACCCCGAACTGTTGGTTCATGGACGGCCACGCAGCTCCAAGCAGAGAATCAGGCAGGCCGAGGCTGATGAAAGCGAGGTAGATTACAGGAAGCAACAGATTGAACATGCCGGTCTTCTCCTCTCATGGTCCGTGCAGGTTGATGTTTGTCTGCGCCGGGAGGCTCCCTCGGCGTCGGCAGAACGTTACCACCCTGTCTCCACCGACGCTCACACCCCACTCAGCATCGGCAGAAGCAGAGGGAGTCAGGCTTCGGCCGTGACATCATCCCCGTCATCATCGCGGACCCATTGCAGCACATCGCCCGGCTGGCAGTCAAGCGTGCGGCAGATGCCTTCGAGCGTGGAGAAACGGATTGCCTTGGCCCGGCCGTTCTTGAGCACAGAGACATTCGCCGGCGTGATGCCCACCTCTTTGGCGAATTCCCCTACCGACATACCCCGCTGGGCGAGCAGGACATCGAGATTGACCTGGATCGCCATTCAAATCACCGCCTGAAGTTCGTCACGCTGCGCCGTGGCCGAGACCAGCAGGGCGCGCAGGACGATGATGAGCAGCAGCATTGCGAACAGTCCCAAGGCAACGAGCAGCGCACCCAACGGCACGGCAAGCGGTTTGAGATGCGCAATGAACGCGGTATGCACAAACAAGGCGAGCGTGATGATTGCGGCGATGCTGACGCAGGCGATGATGATATCAACCCAGATCAGAGAATCATGTGTGAATACGATGCCGCGGCCCGACAGCGACGCCAGTTTCCATACGGCGACCAGACCGATTTCGAAACATGCGAGCGCTGCGATTACCGCCAGCAGGTAGCCGGTCGCATATGGCGCGTATTGCGGGGCATCCTGGGCGCTGCGCCGTGCGACAAGCGGCAGGGCCCATACCTGCGCGGCAACGGACATGGCGATGAATACGACCAGCGCGACTTTGAGTACCACAATCACGACCGGGCTGATGCCGCTGTCTGAATCCGCGGGTTGTTCCACCGTGGACGGATTGTCGTCCCGACCGCCCAACGCAGCCGATTCGTTATGCCTGCTGCGCACAGGCGGATTCCCATTATGCTGCTGCGGATGCTGCGGCTGTTCGATTGCCATGGATGCCTTCCTTCCCCACACGGCGATTGCCGCGTCGGCATGTCCAGCATAGCAGTATCGATAAACGAGAGAAACATATCGTTTCTCGATGTGTAGTATCTGTAATAAATCGATTATCGATAGACATGTATCGACATTCGATACTTACGATGAGGGTATCCAAGGTCGAGAAGGAGCAACCATGACATCGCCGACACCATCGCAGCATCAGGGCGAACCAGTGCATCAGACCCAACAAACACAGACCCAACAAACACTGGCGCAGCAGGCACAGCAGACACAGGCGCAGCAAATGCCTCGACCCGTGCAACAGCAGCATCCCATGCCACTGACACGCCCCTATCCGCACGGGGCTGCCGGCACACCGTACACCACCCCACCCACAGCACCCTTCGCGCCCAGACGCGACCCGCTCGCCGCCCCCGACGGCTCGACACCGGCCGACCACAGGCTCCTCGCCATCACCAGCGCTGCGATTATTCTGCCGATTCTGTGCGACCGTCTCGTGTTCGCATGGTCGGACGCCAACACGTATACGCCATGGTTCGACGGATTCTGGCTCGCCGTCATCGCCACCATCACCGTCCTGTTCTTCCGCACCGCGCATCGCAGCTTCATGTGGTGTTTCACCACCATCGCCACGGCGATGCTGTGCGCCTACGCGATTGCGATGCATGCGGCCGGCAAAATCGACGACAGCTGGGTGACCACCACCTTCCTCGCCGTTCCCTGTCTGACGATGATGTCCCTGCAATTGTCGGATGGCAGGTTCGACTCCCACCACCCATGGCTGACCGTCAAACGCTGGCTGCTCGGATGGATTTCTCCCTTCACCAAACTCAATGCGGTCGGCTCGACGCTCAGTCACGCCCAACACGCTATACACGCATTCTCATCGAAGAATGACGACAACACAACCCCATCGGATAGCGACAGTACACGCAGCGAGTTGCATGCAGGACAAATGACCACAGCCCGCCGCATCCTGCTTATCATCGTGGTCGCCGTCCCCCTGCTCGTCGCGCTCACAGCGCTTCTGGCTTCCAGCGATCTGGTATTCAATTACGCGCTGCGCCGCATGATCGGATCGATTGACATTTCTGAATTCGTGCGCCACGTGCTCATCATCGTGTTCCTGTTCCCCTTTTGCCTGTCCATCCTCGCGCAGACCGAAGTCACCAACCGGCTGCGCATGCACGCGTGCACGCCGGCGACCACATCCGCCGCCCAGCCCAGCCAAGACAAACACGCCTTCGACACGACAGTGGCCGCCGTTGTCCTCGCACTGGTACTCGTCCTGTACGCGCTGTTCTGCGCGATCCAGTTCGCTTTCCTGTTCAGCGGCCGGCAACTGCCCGACGGCTACACCTACTCCCAGTACGCCCGGGAAGGATTCTTCCAGTTGCTCGCCGTCGTATGCGTGAACCTCGCCGGCTACGCGCTGATCCTGTGCCGGGTACGCCACACCGCTCCCCTGACCGGTATGCTCATCGTGCTGATCGGCGAAACCGGGGTCATGCTCGCCTCGGCTCTGTGGCGTCTGCACTTGTATATTGGCGCGTATGGGCTCACCTGGCTGCGTTTGGAATCCATGACCTTCATGTGGATGCTCATCGCCGTGCTCGTCCTGTGCCTCGTACGCCTGTTCATACCTCGTCTGCCGCTGGCGACCATCGGTTTCATTCTCGTGGTCGTATGGTATGTGGCACTGGTGCTGTCGAATCCGAACAACATCATCGACGCATACAATCAGGCGCGTCAGATCACCGATGCGATATGAGCGCCAGCCGCTGAGCGCGGTCCAGCCGGAACGGCACTAGACTGGAGACCATGTCTTACCGCATCGCATTCGTATTCGATGACACGCTCGACGTGCTCGACGGCGTGCAGCAGCATATCGTGACCCTGGGCAAGGAACTCGCCCGCCGCGGCCATGACGTGCATTACCTGATCGGGCAGACCGAACACTCCCCCGTGCCCAATACGCACGTCATGTCACGGAACGTGATGGTGAGCGCGAACGGGAACCGCATGCGCATTCCCCTGCCGGCAAGCCGCCGGCTCATCGCACGCACGCTTGCCGAAGGCGATTTCGACATCTTGCACGTCCAAGCTCCTTACAGCCCGTTCATGGCGGGTCGGGTGCTCAAGGCGGCGTCGCCGAATACCGGCGTCGTGGCGACCTACCATATCGCGGTCAGCGACCCGCTATCCGCCATCGGCGGGCTGGCGCTTGGGGCAATCAACGCGCACACTCACCGGCGTATCGACGAAGTCATCGCAGTGTCCGACGTCGCGGCGCGCTATGCGGCGCTGACCGCACATACGAACGCACGCGTCATCGCCAATCCGGTGGATGTGGCCATGATGCGTGATCGGGCTGCCGCTGTCAATGTCGGCGCATTGGACGGTGAGATCATCGCCCCGCATATCGTGTTCCTCGGCCGTTTCGTCAAACGCAAGGGCGCGGATATCCTGCTTGATGCAATCGAATACGGCGAACGACATCGGCTCTTCCCCGCCGGCACCCATGTGACGATGGCCGGCAAAGGCCCGTTGCTCGAGGAATGCCGGCGCCGAGCCTCCGGGTTCGACACACCGGTCACCTTCACCGGATTCATTGAGGAATCCGCCAAACCAGCCCTGTTGCGCAGCGCCGATGTCGCGGTCTTCCCCGCGACGGGTGGCGAATCCTTCGGCATCGTGCTGCTGGAGGCAATAGCCTCGGGCGCGAAAGTCACGCTGGCCGGAGACAATCCCGGATACCATTCCACACTGCTGGGCGACACCGATGCGCTGTTCCCCGTGCGCGGGCGCGAAACCGCGCGGATACTGGCACAACGCATCGCACGCGCCATCGATGATGCCGCATGGGCGAAACAGGTGCATCGACGCGAGGAACTCCTGCTTGAACGTTATGACGTGCGCACCATTGCCGACCAGGTCGAACAGGTGTACGCGCAGGCGATTGCCAAGCGCCGGGCAGGTCGGGCAGTCTGAGAACACAGCCTTCGCAGAACAGCCCGATACAACGATTGAGGCCGCACAACAGGCTGGGAGCGGGATGCCCGCAAACCCGGCCCGATGCGGCTTCAATCGTACTACCGGCGTCCGCCGGCGGTATGCACGCACACGCCGGCGTACACCAAGCGCGCCAAATCAGGTGTCGATCTTGCTGCGGTCGAAATCGTCCGCGTTCTCGACGATGAACTGCCGTCTCGGCGGCACCTCCCCGCCCATGAGCAAATCGAAAATACCCGCTGCCTTCTGCGCGTCCTCCATGCGGATGCGCCGCAGCATGCGCGAGCGCGGATCCATAGTCGTGTCCGCCAGCTGGTCGGCGTCCATCTCACCCAAGCCCTTGTACCGCTGGATATCGGGATTGTAGTCGATATGACGGCGGTCAAGGTCGGCAAGCTTGCCGGAGAGCTCATCGTCCGAATACGTGTAGATGAACTCGCCTTTATGTTTGCCGGCAAGCGCGATACGATGCAACGGCGGGACGGCCGCATACACGTGTCCGGCTTCGACCAGCGGCCGCATATACCGGTAGAACAGGGTAAGCAGCAGGATACGGATATGCGCGCCATCAACATCAGCATCGGTCATCATGATGATTTTGTTGTATCTCGCTTGGCTCAGGTCGAAGCTCGCGCCGGAGCCGGCGCCGACCACCTGGATGATCGAAGCGCATTCCTTGTTGGACAGCATTTGTGACAGGCTGGCCTTCTGCACGTTGAGGATCTTGCCTCGGATCGGCAGCAGGGCCTGGAAACTCGAGTTTCTGGCGGCTTTCGCGGTGCCGAGTGCGGAATCACCCTCGACGATGAACAGTTCGGCGATATCATCATTGCCGGGCTGGCAGTCGGAGAGTTTCGCCGGCATGGATGCGGCTTCGAGCGCGTTCTTGCGACGGGTAACCTCTTTGGTCTTGCGCGCCTGGATACGCGCGTGCATCTCGCCGACGATCTTCTCGAGCACCCTGCCGGACTGTTCCTTGTAGCCTCGTTTCGAGCCGGTAATCATCTCGCCGAACTGCTGCTCGGTCATCTTCGAGACGATCGGACGCACCGGGGCCGTGCCGAGTACGTCCTTGGTCTGCCCTTGGAATTGGGGTTCGGCGATGCGTACAGTGACGACGGCGACCAGACCGGCGAGAATATCGTCACGTTCGACGCGGGTCTTGGAGTCTTTGAGGTTCACTTTGAGTTTGCGCGCATTGTCTTCGACGCTTTTGCGGATCTGTTTGGTGATGCCTTGCAGGAATCCGTCGACGTGCATACCGCCGCCAGGCGTCTCGACGACGTTGACGAAGCTACGCAACGTGGTGTCATACCCGTTGACCCAACGCATGGCGATATCGACCTTGCAGGTGCGTTCGATATTCTGCGCGTGCAATTCGCCTTTGCTGTCAACCGCCTGTGTTTCCTCGATGTAGGTGTCTTCGCCAGTGATGCGCCAGATATCGCATACCGGTTCGCCTGTGGACAGGAAGTCCACAAAATCCTTGACGCCGCCGGTGTGGAGGAATTCTTCGACCCTGCGGTGAGGCCGTGCGGCGGACGTGATAGTGGCTTGGCTGATGGCCTGCGCGTCGGCATTGTCGCCGGCATTGTCGTCTGTACCATCAGATGCGGCGTCCAGTGGAACCTGAGTGTCATCACCCGGATTGTCGGAATCCGAGGCACCATCGTCAGCAGACACATCAACGCCTGCAGGCGTGTCGGATACGGCAGGAGCATCAGGGGCATCGACTTCCACCATCGCGTCGACTGATGCGTCACCGGTTTCAGGGATGTTCTCGTCGATAACCGTGATTTTGAGTCCGGGAACGAGAAACGTGGTCTGGCGGACCCTGTCGATGAGCTGCTCGTAGCTGAACCGTGCCGTATCGTTGAAAATCTCGGGATCAGCCCAGTAGCGGATACGTGTGCCGGTTGTTTTCGGAGAGACTTTGCCGATGACTTCAAGCTCGGTCGCACGGTTTTTGCGTGTGCGCTTGAACGGGGAATCCGGCGACGGATGCGCCGGGTCAGCGTCCTGATATACACCAGGATGACCTTGATGGAAGGCCATGTGGTAGGTTTTACCGTCACGGTCGACTTCCACGTCAAGACGCGAGCTCAACGCATTCACCACGGAGGAGCCGACACCATGCAAACCGCCGGCGGCATTGTAAGATGAATTACCGAATTTCGCTCCGGCATGGAGTTTGGTCAGAACAACCTCGACACCAGTCAGGCCGGTTTTCGGCTCGACATCGACGGGGATACCGCGGCCGTTGTCATCGACTTCGATCGAGCCGTCGGTGTGCAGAATCACCTTGATATGGTTGCATGCGCCGGCAAGCGCTTCGTCAACGGAATTATCGATGATCTCCCACAAGCAGTGCATCAAGCCCTGGCTGTCGGTCGTGCCGATATACATGCCAGGGCGTTTGCGGACCGCGTCAAGTCCTTCGAGCACGGTCAAACTGTCAGCGCCGTAATGTTCCTTTGCCATAATCCCCATTCGTCATTTGCGTTCTCTGCTCTCGAGCCAAAAACCGTGTGCGGCCCGCCCACATACGTGAGAGGCGGGCCGCACACGGTGTCGGATCACTGGTCGAGGAAGTCGCGCAGGGTCTGCGAGCGCGAAGGGTGACGCAGCTTCGACATGGTCTTGGATTCGATCTGGCGGATCCGTTCGCGGGTCACGCCGTACACGCGGCCGATATCATCGAGCGTCTTGGGCTGGCCGTCCTCAAGGCCGTACCGCATTTTGATGACGCCTGCCTCACGCGGCGACAGCGTTTCGAGCACCTGCTTGAACTGTTCCTGCAGCAGCGAGAACGCGACGGCGTCGGACGGGGCGATGGCGTCGGTATCCTCGATGAGGTCGCCGAATTCGGAGTCGCCGTCCTCACCGAGCGGGGTGTGCAGGGAAATCGGCTCGCGGCCGTACTTCTGCACTTCCTGCACTTTCTCGACAGGCATGTCAAGTTCACGCGCCAGCTCGTCGGGCGTGGGTTCGCGGCCGAGATCCTGCAGCATCTGCCGCTGGACGCGGGCGAGCTTGTTGATCACTTCGACCATATGGACGGGCACGCGGATCGTGCGGGCCTGATCGGCCATGGCGCGCGTAATCGCCTGACGGATCCACCACGTGGCGTAGGTGGAGAACTTGAAGCCTTTCTTCCAGTCGAACTTTTCGACCGCGCGAATCAGACCGAGGTTGCCTTCCTGGATAAGATCGAGGAACAGCATGCCGCGTCCGGTGTAACGCTTGGCCAGCGACACGACCAGACGGAGGTTCGCCTCGAGCAGGTGGTCCTTGGCCTTCTTGCCGTCAGCCGCCGCCCACTTGAGCTCACGCTTGCGCTTGAAGCTCATGGTGTCGCCCTCGGTGTCCAGCAGGTGCTGGGCGTACAGGCCGGCCTCGATGCGCTCGGACAAGTCGACCTCCTGCTCGGCGTTCAGCAGACTGACGCGACCGATCTGCTTGAGATAATCCTTGACCGGGTCCGCAGTCGCGCCTGCGGCGATGACACGGCGCTTGGGGGTTGCCTGAGGGGGTGAGGTTGTCGTCGTCGTCATCGTCTCGCATGACGAATGCGCCCTTGGCTTTGGGCGGGACTTCAGGCTCATGGCGTTGACGCTTATCGTCCTCGTCTTCGTCATCCTCATCCTCGTCGACGTCCTCGTCATCATCCGACTCGTCGCCGTCGAGGTCATCATCAAGGTCGTCTGGTTCGTCACCCTCATCGAGGTCATCGAAATTCTCGATGTCTTCGTCATCGATGTCCTCGTCGTCGTCGAGCTGATCATCATCATGCTCGAGCGTCGTATCCGGTTCAGCTTGTTTCGCCGTATGCTTGCGTGGAGTCTTCGTCGCTGTCGTGCTGCGCGAAGCGCTGGTTTTACGGCTTTTGGTGGTTGTTGCGCCGGTGGCTGTCGACTCGCCGGCCGCAGACTTGGTCCGAGCGGTCTTCTTGGGGGGCGGCAGCTTTGCCTGCCGTCTTTGATCGCCTACTGGTTGTTTTCGCCGCCGTGCTGCGGGTGGATGTGGTCTTCTCGGTCTGATCAGCGTCCTTCTTGCTTGCCGTCGTTTCCTTGGCCAAACTTATCCTCCTGCGTGATCCCGCCATGCCACGCCTATCACAAGGGCGCAGTTATGGCAAGGGCAAATCGTCAACTATAGGAGTTAACCATTCCGCGTGGACGATTATTCCCGCCGAACCCGCCAAGACCACATCGTCGCCTGCTGTGGTCCTTACAGTGAGCACCATTCAGGTTTTGCGCCGCTGCGTAACGCGTCGATGACAATGCGGGCAAGCGTGCAGTCAGGGTCGAGACGCAACGCGATTTGCGCGATGATATCCGTTCGGGGATCATCCGCCCACCACAGTATGTACGCGAGTATCGCCACAATCTGGACACGATACGACGGCGGTACCAGGTCGGCCATCCGGTTGAGCATCGCGGCGGACGCGCGGAACCTGCCGATGTGAGGCACCGCGCGTGGCGAGTCGAAGGCCTCGCTGAGCAGCTCCGCCATCGTTGACGCATGGGTGGGAAGGGACGGTTCGGCTGCGAACCGTATCAGCGTGGCACAATCCAGGGGTTCGATGCCGACCGTAGAGACAATCAACGCATCGCGGATGGCGACATTCTGCCGCATCCCCACGGCGAGTCTGAGCAGCAGCTGATCGTCGGCGGGCTGATGCGCCCCGCCTGCGCATTGGTTGCGATGCCACATCTCCATCGCTTCCCTCACCCACAGCCACGTGCCCATAACGACACCCTCATCGTGACGCAGTCTGCGGTATCGCTCATTTTGGAACTCCACCCACGCCACCGGCATGATCCCCGGCGACTTCCATGCCCGCCAGTCGCCCTCGGGTTCAGGCAGATCCTGCCATGAACGCAGCGGCAGAGGTTGGAGGTTCGAGTAGCGGTAGCGGGCATACCATCGCGTGGAATCCATACCCGGCAACGGTTCACGCTCCTCGCACCATTCCCAGTCCCAATCGCGCAGCATCGCGGCGGTGAGTATTTCAGCGGCTTGTTTCATCTGGTCTGCTTGAGTGGTATCGCTCATCATTCCCCCGTTCCCCGGCATCGGCCGGGCATTGCGTACAGACACCCGGTGTGTCCGTCCTGCCCCTAGCATGCCGTTGCACGACATTCGCCGTCCATGCGTTCGGATGAATGTGGTCAGAAGATGCCGAGACCGCCGGTGCAACTGCGGGCTTGCTCTTTGCCTGCCGGTGGTGGTTCGCAACGATGTGGACGCGGAATGTCTCAGTACTATGGATACCCTCATAGGCATGAGTACGCCGTCAGATTTGGAACGTGTCGAATCACGAATCATCGAGTTGGTCCGCAACCACCTCAGTGTGCCGGCCACGGACATCGCCGAGTCATGCCGACCGGTCTTGTATGAGGTGGTTGAACAGGCGGTCACGTCCAGCGAAGGCGGCAAACGGCTGCGTGCCCGGCTTGCCATCGCCGCGTTCGACGCCATCCGCCCGCATGCCGGACTCGAAACACGCGACGCCATGGTTGATTTGGCGTGTGCGATTGAAGTGTTCCAAACCGCAGCTCTCGTGCACGATGACATCATCGACGAATCCGATTTGCGCCGCGGCAAGCCGAGCGCCCACCGCGCACTGGCTGAAGCGACCCACAGTACAGCCATCGGCCGTGGTCTGGGGTTGATGCTCGGCGACATTCTGGCGACCATGAGCATCGCCATCGCCGAACATGCCGCATCATGCCTGCATCATCCCCATGCGCTCGATTCGGCGTTCCTGCACATGCAACGCGACGTCAGCGTCGGCCAGGTTCTCGATCTGGCTGTCGAGCTCAACCCGTTGGACAACCCCACGCAGCTCGCCGACGCATCCTTGAACGTGTTCCGTTGGAAAACCGCGAGTTATACGACAATGGCTCCTTTGCAGCTCGGTTTGACAGCCGCGGGCATCGATCCGGATCGTGCGGCCGAGCTTGCGGAACGCATCGGGCGTCCCGTAGGCGTGGCATTCCAGCTTGCCGACGATCTGTTGGACGTGATCGGATACACCAAAGCGACCGGTAAACCGGTCGGCGGTGATATCAAGGAAGGCAAGCGTTCCGTGCTGCTCGCCGACGCGCTCACCCTATCCGACGCCCCCGCACGCGACGAGCTCATCGCCATGTATGAGGCTCCGCAACGCGATGCGCAGGATGTGCGTCGCGGCATCGAAATCTTCACCGGATGCGGCGCTGTGGACCGTTCACGCGAACGCATCAGCGCCCTATGGGATGAAGCCCGGACAGCGATCGCATCATCGGGACTTGACCACGACGCCCAGCAGACCCTGATCAGGGCTTGCCGCATGTTTATCCCGGATTCCTGCCTGTAATCGCGGCTGACACGGTGTCGGAAACCGGATGCCGGCATCGCGATACGGTAGCGCCCGGCATGTAGACTGGTGCCATCAACACGAGTAGAGGGCCTGCGAAACATGACTGAAACCGCGAACCTTGGGCGGATCATCGATGACCGGTACCGTATCGTACGCAAAATCGCGGATGGCGGCATGGCGACGGTATACGAGGCGGTTGACGTACGGCTGGACCGCAACGTCGCCGTCAAAGTGATGCACACCCAGCTGGCGCAGGGCCCTCATCGAGAGCAATTCATCGAACGCTTCCATCGTGAAGCCAGATCGGCTGCGGCAATCGCCAATCCGCATATCGTGCAAGTGTACGACACTGGCGAAGTCGATGGGCGCAACTATCTGGTCATGGAATACGTGCACGGCATCAACCTGCGCTACGAAATGAACCAGCAAGGCACGTTCACGGTACGCGAAACCTTGCGTGTCGTCGCCGAAACGCTTGACGGGCTTGCCGCGGCACATCGCGCCGGCGTCGTGCATCGTGATATCAAACCCGAAAATATCCTGCTCAACGATCGCGGCCATGTGCAGATCACCGATTTCGGTTTGGCCAAAGCCGCATCCCAGGCGACGCTGTCAACAACAGGCATGCTGTTGGGCACCGCGGCGTATTTGGCGCCGGAGATGATTGAACACAATCTCGCCACCCCACAAGGTGACTTGTATTCCGTGGGCATCATGGCGTGGGAGATGCTCGCCGGAGAACCGCCGTTCCAATCGGACAATCCCGTGACCATGGTGTTCAAACATGTGCATGAGGATGTTCCGCCCATCACGTCACGTTGCCCGGGAATCGACCCTGAAGTGTCACGGTTCATCTCGTTGTTGACCATGCGGTCGGTGGAGGCACGACCGCAAAACGCCATGGAAGCACAACAGGTGCTTCGCGGTATCGTCGCCAACCTGCCGATGAGCGCATGGCAGTACCGGCTCGACCCCAATGAGCATGATACGACGGACTCCGGCGCCATGTCCACGTCCGGACTGGTCGCCCAGCCTGCCGCGTCATCCCGGTCTGCAACAATGGCCGACCCCAATGGCGGCCAGCGGCATGACGACTCCGACAGCAATCATGCAGAGCTTTCACCGGCACCTGCTCCAACAACAGCGGATCGCCCGTCGTCATCCACGGCACCGACACAACCCGGCGTGAACGCTACGAGCGTCCTCAAACCACAAATGGGACAGCAGACTCAACCGCGTAGTGTCAGCAGCCAGGACGCGTTCACCCAAGCAATCAGCACCGCCGCCGATACCGCCGCAACGGCATCGCCCACGGCCGGGCACGCACGGGACGGCAAACGTCCCCGCAGCAAAGCGCCGATCATCATCGCCGTCGTGCTGGCATTAGTGCTGGCGGCAAGCGGTGGAGGCTCCGCATGGTGGTACTACTTGGGGCCGGGCAGCTACTGGACCATGCCTAAGCCGACGGATTTGTCCTGTGACAACGGCAAGGCATGCACCATCAAAGATGTCTCCTGGAACTCGTTCCGCAGTACGCTGAACGTGGCGGGAATCCCCTTCTCAGTCGCCCAAGAGTACAGTGACACCGTTGCCGAAGGCAATATCATCTCCACGACACCCGCTCTGGTCGGATCCCGCATCAGCAAACGGAATGCGGGCAATGTCACCGTCACCGTATCCAAAGGCGTACAACAGTCGACCATACCCGCAGACATTATGGATGCGTCCACCGAAAACGGCAAAGATCCGCTCACCGCGTTAGACAAGGCCGGATTCACGAACGTCTCGCACAATAGCAACAACGATGATTATTCACTGACCGTCCCCAAGGACGCACTGCTGAGCATCTCCCCCGATCCGGGAACGACCATGAACCATAACGACGAGGTCAGCGTCACGCTGTCCTTGGGGCCGATGCCGGTGAATATGCCGGATATTGTCGGCAAAACCAAGGACGAGGCGCAGGCGTTGTTCGACAGTCTCAAACTCCAAGCCATCTACACCGAGGAATACAGTGATACGGTCGCCCGTGGCAGCATCATTTCCGCTTCCCAAAGTGTCGGCACGCAGCTGCATTGGGGTGACTCCGTCAGCGTGGTGGTGTCCAAGGGTCCACAAACTGTGACGTTGCCAGATGTGACCGGTAAAAGTACTAGTGAGGCGACCGCCATGCTCAAAGCACTGGGTCTGGAGGTGAAAGTCAGCGCGCCGCTGGGTGATCTGACGCATACGGTGCGCTTGCAATCGCCTTCGGCGGGCCAGCAAGTGCGGGTCCGTGACGAGCAAGGCAACAAGACCGTCATCACCCTGACTGTGGTGTGAGGATTCGCTCACACTGCGACCGGTTTGACAGTCAATATCGGCCTGTTACACCGTTGTGATGCCCGTTGTGTGAGGATTCACTCACACAACGGGCAGTTCCATAGCTCAAATCGGTCGTACAGGTATGGCTGAGGGAACTTGTGTGAGGATTCACTCACACCCCGTGGATGACGGCCGGCCTGGACAATATCGGCGGCGGATGATGCATGGCAGGTGCATCGAAGCCGTTCAGGCGTTCTGCCGCGTGTGAGCTTCCTGCTCGGCTTTCAACCGAGCTTTGACGGTTTGCGCGTACTCGTCGACGTACTCCTGCCCGCTCATCGCTCCAATGGCTTTCACCACACGATCGGTGAGTTCACGAAGCTCCTCATGGGTCACGTCTTCAGGGTTTTTGCGTTCCACCGCGATTGGTTTGCCGTAGATGATCGTGGATTTGCCTTTGCTTGGTATCACCTGCCCAGGTTTCTGCAAATCACGCGAGCCGATGATCGCGGTCGGTACGATCGGGCATCCGGTTTCGAACGCCAAGCGTGCCGCCCCGGTATGCCCCCGGTACAGGCGCCCGTCAGGGCTTCTCGTACCTTCGACATGGATGCCGAACAGATGGCCGTCCTCGAGGATTTCACGCGCATGGTTGAGTGCGCCCAACGATTTCGATCCGCCTGAACGATCCACGGGGAACACGCCGACGGATGTGAACCACCATTTCTTGAACTTGCCTTTCACGCCTTTGCCCTCAAAATACTCGGCCTTGCCCATGAAATGGATCATGCGCGGACAGGTCATCGGCAGCAGGGCATCGTCGATGACCGCCAGATGGTTTGCTGCGATAATCGCCCCGCCGTGACGCGGAATGTTCTCGAGCCCCTCAACGGTAGGGTTGAACCGTCGTCTAGCAATCGGACCAAGGGTGCGGACGAAAAACCAGTAGAGCACGAGAGGCTCTCCCTTCCCAGCGACTTGACATGACGCTCGTTTACAGTGGTATCTATGACTGAGCACAACAATACCAATGCATCGGGAGAGCGTCCAACGGACGGTTCTGACGGCACTTCATCCGGCGAGCCGCTCGATGCCGCATGGGAGGCGTTCGCTCAGGAGCACGCCGATGATCTCGACGACGTCGCGCGTTCCCGTAATGCGAAACGTTTCGAAAAGCACGCGAAACGTGCGGAAAAGCAGGCGCTGTTGTCTGTCAACGATCTCGATCAAGGCACGTTCACCGATGACGCCATCGGCCCGGGACGCGGTCCGCGAGATACCACGGCGTCAAGCTGGCTGGAAACCGATGCGGTGATGGACCGGTATGGTGAGGGATTCACGCCACCGACATCGTTCGCCCCCCGCGCCACGCCGTATCGTGCTGTTCGCTGCGTTGACTGTGATTGGCGTGCTCGGCGTTATCGCCTCGGTGCTGGTGCCACGGTGGACGGGTATGCTCGGCACTGTTTTCGGAACGCTTCTGCTGATCGGCATTGCCGGTCTGGCGGCAAGCCGTCGCGGCAAGCGCCATAACGACCCGTTCGATGATGGGGCGCGCGTCTGACCTTGCCGACATAGGCCGACACGCCCACGGCGTGCATCATGTCGTATACGGGATGAGGGGCTGCCCGCGGTATTTCCCACGGGCGGCCCCTCATCGTATTGTGCGCGAAACGCGCTATCGCGTTATCGGACGCGTGTCACTGCTTTTGTGCGGCACGCTTGGCTTGTGCCACACTCACCCAGCGGTCGAGCAGATCCTTGGCTTTGCCGCAATCCACAGCCTGCTCGGCAAGCGTATACGCCTGCTTGAAGCGGTCGGCGAGCGAACCGTCCTCAAGCAGATGGCCGTCCGCGACAATCGCGGAAGCCGCATTCAGCAGGGCGGTCGAACGTGAAGCGACCGGCTTGCCATCGAGGAAATCGCGGAAAATCTGCGCGTTCAGCTCTGGTTCGCCGCCACGCAACTGTTCCACAGTGACCGGATCGATTCCCAATTCGGTAATCGGATTGAATTCAGTGGCCGTGACTTTCCCATCGGCGATCAGCCATACGGACACGGGCCCGGTCGGAGCCATCTCGTCCAGCCCCTCGCTTGACGTGTAGACCATGCCGCTCTGTCCACGATTCGCGTACACTTGGGCCATCAGCGGGCTCAGCGTGCGATCGGCGCACCCGATGGCCACATGCTTCGGGTTGGCGGGGTTGGTCAATGGTCCCAGCACGTTGAACACACAGGGAATGCCGAGAGCGGAACGCACCGGCCCGACGAACCGCATCGCAGGATGGAAGGTTTTCGCGAATGCGAACGTGATACCGACTTCATCACCGATTTCGGCGACAGCTTGCGGCTCGAGGTCGAGCGGAACGCCCAGTGTTTCAATGACATCACCGGACCCGCATTTCGAGGATGCGGCACGGTTGCCATGCTTGACGATTTTCACGCCGGCGGCCGCAGCGACCACCGCACCCATCGAGGACAGGTTCACGGTTGAGGCCTTGTCACCGCCCGTACCGACGATATCAGTGGTTTCTCCGGACACGTTGAGCGGTACGGCGTGCGACACCATCGCCTTGGCGGCGCCTTCGATTTCGGGAGCGGTCAAGCCAAGCTGCTGCTGGGTGGCGAGCACAGCGCCGACGCACGCAGGATTGGCATTGCCATTCATGAGATCATTGACGAACCACCAGGACTCGTCCGCATCCAGATGATTGCCGTTGACGAGTTCTGCGAGAATCGACTTCCATGTGATCTCAGTCATCATGCCCTCCTGTGCATCTGACATTGGTTGATATGTGAGGTTCATTCTAATGGTTCAGTGTTATCGTTCGAATAAACGTCCATATTGTGAGGAATACGGTGTTTGCCGCCCGTTTCGCGGTACAACACGCGAGGTGGGCCGGTACGGATTCCGTACCGGCCCACCTTCAGCCGACATCATCTACGCTCGCGGTGCAGGCGCAAGCTGATGCGATGGCTCACTGCTCATTGTGGCCGTGGCACATCTTGTATTTGCGGCCCGAGCCACAGGGGCATGGCGCGTTCTTCGCGGTTCCGGGGAAGGTGCGGCCATCAGCCCATGGCGTCTTGAGCTCTTCGCTCTTCGGACGCTTATTCGCCGGAAGCTTGACATCCTCATGGCTGATCGGTTCGGGGCCGACGATGCCCGGCTCGGTGTGGGCTGCAGCATCCGCCTCGTCAGCCGTTTCATCGGCATCTTCCGGATCGACCGGTGCTGAGCTGACAGTGGTGGGCTCGTCCTCAACATCCGTTGACGTGATACCCACGGTCGCCTCAGCCTTGTCGACGGCGACATCCTCATCACGCTCGCTGTCAAGATCCTCGTTCTGTGCAACCTGCTGGATATCGATATGGAAGAGCAGCTGAATCGTCTCTTCCTTGATCGCTTCAATCATCTGGTTGTACATCTGGTAGCCTTCACGCTGGTATTCGACCAGCGGATCGCGCTGACCCATACCGCGCAGGCCGATACCGTCCTTGAGATAATCCATCTCGTAGAGGTGTTCGCGCCACTTGCGGTCGAGCACTGCGAGCACAACGCGGCGTTCAAGCTGATGCAACGCCTCATCGTTGAGCTTCTCACCAAGTTGGGCATACTCCTCCTTGGCTTGCTTGACGATGAGTTCACGCAGCGTATCGGCCGCCTTCTCACCCTTGAGGCCTTCTACAGCCTTCTTCGCTTCGTCCTCGTCAATGTTGACGGTGATGATTTCGGACAGCGCCTTGAACAGGCCGTCCCAATCCCATTCCTCAGGCTTGGCGGAGCCACGGTTTGCACCGCGGATATAGCTGGCGACGGTCTCGTCAATGAAGCGCAGGATATCCTCGTGGATATCCTCGCCCTTGAGCACGGCCTGACGCTCGGCGTAAATCACCTTGCGCTGCTTGTTCATTACGTCGTCATACTTGAGGACGTTCTTACGGATTTCAAAGTTGCGCGATTCCACGGCCTTCTGCGCGTTGCGCACGCCCTTGGACACGCTCTTCGACTCGATCGGCAGGCCTTCGGGCAGACCGCGGGACATCACGCGCGCGACGAGCTGCGTGTTGAACAGACGCATGAGGTCGTCCTCAAGGCTCAGATAGAAGCGGGATTCGCCCGGATCGCCCTGACGGCCGGAACGGCCGCGCAGCTGATTGTCTATACGACGGGATTCGTGACGTTCAGTGCCGAGCACATACAGACCGCCGAGCTGGGCGACTTCATCATGCTCGTCCTTGACCTGCGCCTTGACTTCGGCAAGAGTGCCCGGCCAACGCTTCTCATACTCTTCAGGAGTGTCGTCCGGCGAATAGCCTTCCTTCTTAAGCTTGGCGTCCGCCAGGAACTCGACATTGCCGCCGAGCATGATATCGGTACCACGGCCGGCCATGTTGGTGGCGACTGTCACCGCACCCTTACGGCCTGCGACCGCGACCACCGCGGCCTCCTTCGCATGCTGCTTGGCGTTGAGCACCTGGTGGGGGATCTTCGCGACATCAAGCAGGGAGGACACGACTTCCGAAGATTCCACGGAAGCGGTGCCCAACAGCACCGGCTGACCTTTGGCATGACGCTTGGCGACATCCTTGACAATCGCCTGGAGCTTTTCCCGCTTGGTACGGAAGATCAGATCATCCTGATCCTTACGGATCATCGGCTTGTTGGTGGGGATCGGAATCACACCCAGCTTGTACGTGCCCATGAATTCCGCCGCCTCGGTTTCAGCGGTGCCGGTCATGCCGGCGAGCTTGTCGTACATGCGGAAGTAGTTCTGCAAGGTAATGGTTGCGAACGTTTGATTCTCCGCCTTGACTTCGACGCCTTCCTTCGCTTCGATGGCCTGATGCAGACCCTCATTGTAGCGGCGGCCGGGCAGGATGCGGCCGGTATGTTCGTCAACGATGAGCACTTCACCGTTGGTGACCACGTAGTCACGGTCGCGCAGGAACAGTTCCTTCGCCTTGATGGCGTTGTTCAGATAGCCGATCAGGGCGGTGTTGCTCGGCTCGTACAGGTTGTCGATGCCCAGATAATCTTCAACCTTGCTGATGCCGGGGTCAAGGATGCCGACGGTCTTCTTCTTCTCGTCGACCTCGTAATCTTCGTCACGGGTCAGTTTGGGCACCAGTCGGGCGAACTGGCGGTACCAGCGCGTGACATCGCCTTCCGCCGGTCCTGAGATGATCAGCGGGGTACGCGCCTCATCAATGAGAATGGAATCCACCTCGTCGACGATAGCGTAGTGGTGGCCTCGCTGGACCAACTCGTTCTTATCCCACGCCATGTTGTCACGCAGATAATCGAAACCGAACTCGTTGTTCGTGCCGTACGTGATATCCGCGTTGTACTGTTTGCGACGTTCGGCGGGCTTCTGATTGGTGATGATGCAGCCCACGCTCATGCCGAGGAAACGGAAGATGCGGCCCATCAGCTCACTCTGGTAGCTGGCAAGGTAGTCGTTGACGGTGACCACGTGAACGCCTTTGCCTTCGAGGGCGTTGAGGTAGCTCGGCAGGGTGGCGACCAGAGTCTTGCCTTCACCGGTTTTCATTTCCGCGATGTTGCCCCAGTGCAACGCCGCACCGCCCATCAGCTGGACATCGAAGTGACGTAAGCCGAGCGTACGTTTCGATGCTTCACGCACGGTGGCGAAAGCCTCCGGCATAATATCGTCGAGGCTCTTGCCGTTCTCAAGTTCCTGCTTGAACTTCGCGGTTTGTCCTTTAAGTTCCTCGTCGGAGAGGGCCGATATCTCGTCCTCAAGCGCGTTTACCGCTTTTGCGACGTTCTCCAGCTTCTTCAGCTGGTGGCCTTCACCCATGCGTAGGGCCTTGTCGACGATGTTTACCACGTTTCGCTCCCTAGTTCATTCAGCACAACGGTCGTGCGGGGCTGCACAGCCCGCTCACGGACTCATTTCATAGTACGCGACGGAGAGGATTTTACACGCATTCCGTCATTTTCATCCGACATGGCGGGTCGGACATGACGGGAGCCCGCGTGCGATGCAACGCGGGCTCCCGTCGCCGTGTTAAGGATACCGTTCACATGACGGTTCCTGACGATCAGGCTTCCTTCTTGGCTTTCGCCACGTTCTCAGCGGTGTCGATCTCGAAGACGCCGTAGCTCCAGCCGTGACGGTGGTACACCACCGACGGGCGGCCGGTGTCCTTGTTCACGAACAGGAAGAAGTCGTGGCCGATCAGCTCCATTTCGTACAGGGCCTCGTCAATGCTCATCGGCTCGGCGATATGCAGCTTACGACGGATGACGATAGGCGTGTCGCCAACCTGAACCTCAACGGATTCGCCCGGACCCAGATCGGATGCGACCGCGGCCTGCGGGCTGTTGTTGGGCTCCTCATCCTTCGGCTCCTCTGCCGGCGCCGCTTCGATCGGACCAAGATCGACCGGAACCGGATCGACATAACCACGGCGGTGATCCTTGCGACGGTCGCGAGTGCGACGCAGACGGAGCGTCAGCTTGTCAAGCGCCATGTCGAGAGCGCTGTACTCGTCGGAGCTTGATGCTTCAGCGCGTACGACGGTACGTCCGGCCACCACGGTGATTTCCACGCGTTTCGCCGTGTCCGCCTGACGGGGGTTGCCTTCGTGGGTCACGACAATCTGAGCGCGCTGGGCGTCCGGAGCGATTGCGGTCACACGATTCATCTTGCTCTCAACGACGTCACGGAATTTTTGACTGACCTGCGTGTGACGTCCGGTGATGACGATTTCCATGTGGACCTCCTAGCCTCAAGCGGTGTTACCCGCTGTGTGTGGGTTGTCCCGAACCGCGTCTTCGCCGTCCGGGTATGTTTCATTGTAGTCGAATACTGAGCAATGTGAAGCCAATTCGCTTACGGGTGTCGGAAATCTTTGTGACATTGTGCTGTATCCGATGCGTGCGTATACTATTGTGGTTGAGACCCCACGGTGGCCGCGGCCGATTCGGCTGAGGAACTTCCGGGCTCCACAGAGCACGATGGCGGACAACATCCGCCCAGGGTGACCTGAGAGATAGCGCAACAGAGAACAGACCGCCCGCCTCATGCGGGTAAGGGTGAAACGGCGGTGCAAGAGACCACCGGGACCGCTGGTGACAGTGGTCGCATGGCAAGCCTCATCGGGAGCAAGGCCAAGCAGAAGACGTCAAGGGTTGCTCGCCCAGTCTTCGGGTAGGCTGCTAGAGCCTGGCGGCAACGTCAGGTCGAGATGGATGGCCATCCGTGTGGAAACACACGACAGAACCCGGGGTATGTGGGGTCTCATCCACGTGTTGGCCCGCCAAATATGGCGGGCCTTTTCATATCTGACGATCAAGGTGTTGGCGGGGTATTGGCCATAGAGGCACCGGCGTTGTTGCATGATTCGCCTATCCGGCCTTGTGCGTGTTCGCATGCGTAGCTGGCTGGAACACGCAGAAGCACCGACGAGGTCTCATGCCGTCCGCCGATTGGCGCATGCCCACGATTGTGATCCCCGCGCCCACACGGCAGGCTGTGCAATGTTTCGACATCCGATGAAAACAAACAGCACAAGCCTAAAGCCCTGACGCGCTTACGACCGCACCGCCTGCAAGGGCGGTAAGCGATGTCTTCGGCTCCGATCTGCCACTTCTGCGCGGCTGCCGGGGTGTTGATGGGTGATGTACGGGGAGTTTGCGACGGATTGACCCGTTCGGCGATGTTCTCCCGGGAGAACCGACGGGATTCTCTGATTCGCATCTGTGCTCCCCTATCCGTCGTGGGCGTTTACGGGAGTTTCACGCCGTGAGGATGAATCTCCCGACGGGAACGTTGGAAATCCGCGGTTGTGGAAAACGCCCCTGAAACCGCTCGCGGGAGAAGGCCGCCGAAACCGCAGATCCTCGACAATCTCCCATGCAAGCCTGGGGCGCTGTCCTTGGGACGTTGCTGCCCGACAGTCGCTTCCACGACAATCTCCCATGTCCGCTGTGGAAGTTTCCCGGATCGAGAGTGCCGCGACGCCAATCCCGGTTCCGCTCAGCGGATATGACAGCCGAACGCAGCGGCGGCACATCGACCGGCTCATTGTGTACCGGGCGATCGTCCACCGTCCACCAATGCTACTGCCGTAGATGTTCCATCCGGCTGAGTCTGCGCGAGTATACGCACCACGGTGGAACGCACAGGAGTGCGATGGGCCTCTTGCCGTCCGTCGATGCGTGTATGCCCCGACATACCGGCATCCACGCAAGACCGTCCCGCATCTACACGGCAAGCACCGACGAAGACCAGAGCACAAGCCCAATACCACGACACGCTTACGGCGGCACTGCAGCAGCCCACGACTCCAGCACGGACCGGACGGCATTGCCCGCACAACCCGGTAACACGCAGAACGCCTCCGCAGCCGGCGGATCAGGATGGGTGCACGGTTGACATCATTGCGGGCGGTCACCGAACAGGCTTTCCGACACGTCGCGCAAAACGTCGGGACTATGCCCTTTCCGCCCGCCCGCGCTCCAGAACCTGCGTCGCCTGATCTGGGGGTCAAGACCAGCCGTCCGCATGGCGACGCGCCGCCCCAATTCCCATGCCGAGTCAATGAATACGCCCGCGTCGCGCGCCTGGTTCACCGCCTGCTGCGCCAACGCACGGTCGACGCCCTTGCGTGACAGCTCGAGCAGGGTGCCGCGCTCCCCCAGCATTCTTCCGGCACAATACCTGACTACGGATTGCGCGTAGGCTTCATCGTTAATCAGGCCTACTTCTACCAACCGGACCACGACACTGTCGGCGACTGTCTCGTCATACCCTTTGCCGATCAGGCGTTCTCGCAGCGCATGACTGGACCGGTCCGAACAGTCCAGTAGGCGCAACGCCGCTTCTCGGCAGGCGTCGATATCACACGGATCGTCGAGTGTTTTCTGACGAGACGCACCATGCGCGCCCCAGGAGGACCGACAGGTTCGCTTGCCACTGTGCCGGTCATGATGTTGTGGCACCGCATCATCGTCTTGCGTCGGGATGGCGGGATGTGCCCGATCGACATCAACGGATAAGCCGGTTTCAGACACATCCCCTCCAGCATCCTGCCCGACAGCAAGCCCATGCTGGGCGATGAACGCTTCAGCGTCAATCATCGCGCTCAGACCTGAGCGGCTGCAGGCGTGCCGGTCTGCTCCGTTTTCGGTGCAGACGCGTTGGCTGAAGCACCCGCCGGCGTAGCATCCTCTTCGGCGAATTGATCGGCCGGTTTGATCAGACCGAACGCCTCTTTGACTTTGGTCTCGATTTCCGCGGCCAATTCAGGGTTATCCTTGAGGTATTTGCGGACGTTCTCACGGCCCTGACCGAGCTGGTCGCCGTTATAGGTGAACCAGGACCCTGATTTCTTGACCACATTGCTTTGCAACGCCATGTCGATAATCGAGCCCTCTTTGGAAATGCCTTCGCCGTACAGGACATCGAATTCGGCGGACTTGAACGGCGGGGCCATCTTGTTCTTCACCACCTTGACCTTGGTGCGGCTGCCGACGGCTTCATCACCGTTCTTCAAAGTCTGGATACGCCTGATATCAAGACGTACCGAGGAGTAGAACTTCAATGCTTTGCCGCCGGTCGTGGTCTCAGGATTGCCGAAGAACACGCCGATCTTCTCGCGCAATTGGTTGATGAAGATCGCTGTGGTGTTCGCCTGGGCCAGCGCACCGGTCATTTTACGCAACGCCTGGCTCATCAGACGCGCTTGCAGACCGACATGGCTGTCTCCCATCTCGCCTTCGATTTCAGCCTTGGGCACCAACGCCGCCACTGAATCGATGACGATGACATCCAACGCCCCCGACCTGATGAGCATATCGGCGATTTCCAATGCTTGCTCGCCGTTGTCAGGCTGGGAGACAATCAAGGAATCCGTGTCGACACCCAGATGACGGGCATACACGGGATCAAGCGCGTGTTCAGCATCAATGAATGCCGCGACCCCACCCGCTTTCTGCGCGTTGGCGACGACATGCAACGCCAGCGTGGTTTTACCGGAGGATTCCGGCCCGTAAATCTCGACGATTCTGCCGCGCGGCAGACCGCCGATGCCCAAAGCCATATCAAGCGCAAGAGAACCCGTAGGGATCACTTCGACATCCTGCACCGGCCGGTCGCCCAACCGCATGGCGGAGCCTTTGCCGAAACTTTTCTCGACCTGCGCAAGCGCCGTATCCAGCGCGGCTTTACGACGGGGGTCGATGTCATGTGCGCCGGATGCGTGTCCGTCCTCGGAAGCCTTGGCGCCCGCGGCCTTCGTCGATTTTGTCTGCTGTGCCATGTGTTCTCCTTATCTTCACGATTCCAGCGACGAATTTCACCCTACGGGATTGCGTTCGGTGGGTCTATCCATCCCAAGCAATGTGGTCAGAAGATGCTTGCCGCCGAATACACGCAACACCGTCCGTCACCTACCGCTGCAAATCGTGCCGTCATGACAACATCCTACCCCATGATACGAACATCTGTTCGAATATCGTGCCGCGGGTGCCATCGAGGCGAATCGCGTATCAGGCCGCCGGCAGAGGCGGCGCGTTATGGTCCTTGCCCCATCGCCTAGTGTCAGGAATATCCATCTGATCACACAGTACGTTCCATACAACACGTGGCTCATACCCTGCGGCGAGCGCTTCAACCACCGTCATGTCATGAAGCTTGGTCAGACGCTGGTCACGGGACAGGCTTCGACCATAGACCCGGCCGAACACCTCTTCGAGCAATTGCCAGAATTCACGTTCACGCACGCAGTAAGTCTTGCACATCCACGCTACATCCGCCGTTTGGCATGGGCGGCACTGCGTCACCGGCTCCACAACGCCGCGACGCCTCCCCGAGCAACGGGGAGGCGTCGTATTCAAGCCGGATCAGGCGTGAACGGAATCAAGATAGTCGGCGACCATGCGCAACATCTGCGCGGTGCTCAACCCCAGCGAGGCAGCGATTGAACTGAGCAGCTCGGAGCTCGCCTCTTTCTGTCCGCGCTCAACCTCGGACAGGTAGCCGAGCGACACGCCGGCTTTCTCACTGACTTCGCGCAACGTCTTATGGTCACGCGTCCTCAAATCGCGCAGGACATGGCCGATCGCCTCGCGCAGCGAGACGTCCTTGAACTGGCCGGATTCCTCATGCTTGCGAACCGTGACGCGCGTACGGGCATGCTCGGCATCCTCTTCCTGCCACATGCGGTTCAACGCGGATTGGCGTTCATCCTTGGCTTTCCTGGCGGCACGGGCGCGTAACACCTGCTGCTGCGCGAACATCACCGCACGGCGTTGCGCCGGAGTCAGATCACGCATACGTGCAGACTGCGCCGCTCGGGGGGAACGGGTATCCCCCTCGGTCTTGGTTTCCATCATCTCGTTGGTCCGGGTCATCGTTTCCATCTGCGTAACCCCTTTCGGCTTCGTGTCGTTCTGTACACCATAGACAACCGGCCGTCAGCGAAATTATTCCTCAAAGCTCACTGTGAGCTGCCTCACATTCTCAAGGACGCACCACACCGTTTGTTCGCGAACCTGCTCACGCGTGCCATGCAACCGCAACTCACGCGCTTGGGTCACCCGCGCTCCGCCGGTGACTGCACCCGGCAGAGAGCAACCGATGTACACCAAGCCGGCCGGCTTGTCACCGTCAGGTCCGGGGCCTGCGACACCTGTGGTGGACAGTCCGATCACCCGTCCGCAGTAGGCGGGTTGGTCATACAGCCGTGCTGTCCCCCACGCCATTTGGCGGGCGACTTCAGGATGCACCGCTCCTTGTGTGTCCAGCAGACTGGTGTCGACTCCGAGAATCTTCGCTTTCGCGTGGATGTCGTAGGTGACCGCCGAACCGAGGAACACTTTGGATGCCCCCGGGACACGGACAAACGCATCGGCGAGCAGTCCGCCGGTCAGGGATTCCGCCGCGGCGATTTTCACCTGCCTGCGTTCACAATACGCGAGAATCTCACCCGCCAACGCGTCCCGCCGGGCAGGATCCGCCATACCGTCAACCATATTGTTGCCGGCAGGAATCGTATCAGCATTCATACCGTCAGCGATCCGCGACGCGCCTTGACGACACGGTAGACGTACATCGCCCCGGAATACAGGCATAGGAACAGCGCCACGTAAATCAGGAAGTTCGTGATGAACGTGTAGACGTTCAACGCCGTGGTGTTGGCGATGAAGGTGCGCGCCGGCACCAGCAGCATACCCAAGCCGATGCACTGGCACAAGGTCTTGTACTTGCCGGCCTTGTCTGCGGCAATGACCTTGCCGCCGGTGTCGATGACGAAGAACCGCATGACGGTGATACCGATTTCGCGGATGAGGAACAGGATGGTCACCCACCAGAACACTTCGCCGAATGCGGAAGCGACAATCAGCGTGGAGCAGGTCAGGAGCTTGTCGGCGATCGGGTCCATAAGCTTGCCCAACTCGGTGACCTGATTGTACTTGCGGGCCATCCAGCCATCAAGTTTGTCTGTCGAGGCCGCGATGATGAACAGAATCGCGGCAGCCCACCGCATACCCACGCTATGCGAGCCTTGCGGTCCGGCGGCGATATCAAGACCCAGAAAGACCAGCACCAGCACGATACGCGTGTACGTGACGATATTCGGCGGGCTGTTCCATCCGTCCAACAGCGATGGCTTATGTTCATGTTCAGTCTGCATACCGTTCACCTTACCTCGCCTAGGCTACCGACTCATGTATGGCGGCCGGGGATTCGCCGCCAACGTAGCCGTACACGCCGCTCATGCTTCGTCGGACGACTCCGGCTCGGGCTGGTCGCCGGATGAGCCCAACGTGGAACTCTCACCTTTGATGAAAGCGAGCACTTGCGGCAGATCTTGAGGCTGGACGAGCACTTCCCTGGCCTTGGACCCTTCGGACGGTCCGACGACGCCGCGCGATTCCAGCAAATCCATCAAGCGTCCCGCCTTGGCGAAACCGACACGCAGTTTGCGCTGCAGCATCGAAGTGGAGCCGAATTGCGTGGTCACCACCAGTTCCGCGGCTTGAAGCAGGACATCCATATCGTCGCCGATATCCTCAGTCGGATCGACCTTATGCTGGTCCGCCTCCTTGGCCATCTGCTCGATATCCTCACGGTAATGCGGCTTACGCTGAGTGCGTACGAATTCGACAGCCTTGCGGATCTCAGACTCCCCGACCCACGATCCTTGCACGCGGATGGGTCGCGCCTGCCCCATCGGCAGGAACAGTGCGTCACCCTGACCGATCAGGGTTTCAGCACCGGTGGTGTCGAGAATGACGCGCGAATCCGTTGCCGAGGAGGTCGCGAACGCCAACCGTGACGGGATATTCGCCTTGATCAGGCCGGTCACCACATCCACGGATGGGCGCTGGGTGGCGAGCACGAGATGCACGCCGGCCGCACGCGCCAGCTGGGTGATGCGCTGGATTGAACTTTCGACATCGTTTTTGGCGACCATCATCAGGTCGGCCATCTCATCGACGACGACCAGCAGATACGGATACGGGGCCACCTTGCGTTTCGAACCCGCAGGCGCATGGACTTTGCCTTCCCGCACCGCCTTGTTGAAGTCTTTCATATTGCGGAAACCGAAGAACTGCAAGTCATCGTAGCGGGCGTCCATCTCCTTGACCACCCATTCCAGCGCTTGGGCGGCGTGCTTGGGATCGGTGATGATCGGGGTGAGCAGGTGCGGGATGCCGGCGTACGCGGACAATTCGACGCGTTTGGGGTCGACGAGGATCAGCCGCACCTGTTCGGGAGTGGACCGCATGATAATCGACATGAGCATTGAATTGATGAAACTGGACTTACCTGAACCGGTCGCGCCCGCGACCAGCAGATGCGGCATTTTCGTCAAATCAGCGGTGACGAAATGTCCTTCGACATCCTTGCCGACGCCGGCGAGCATCGGATTGGGATCATTGCGCGCCTTGTCGGAGCGCAGGACATCACCCAAATGGACGATTTCACGATCGACGTTCGGAATCTCGATGCCGATGGCGGATTTGCCGGGGATCGGCGAAAGGATACGCACATCGGAACTCGCCACCGCATACGCGATATTGCGTTGCAGATTGGTGACTTTCTCGACTTTCACGCCGGGGCCAAGCTCGACCTCATATTGGGTGACAGAAGGGCCGCGCAGGAAGCCGACGACTTTCGCATCGACCTTGAACTGTTCGAACGTGTTGGTCAGCGCGCGAATGACATTGTCATTGGCGGGTGTGCGCACCGCATGCGGCTTACCTTTGACCAGCATGTCAAGATCCGGCAGCTGGTACGGGGCATTGTCATCCACGACGGCCGGCATGGCGGACGCATCAGGTACGGGCGCATTCCCGCTGCTGCGCGACTCGGGGCTCTCAACGCCATATGCCCCCTCGGATTGTGCGCCTGAAGTGGCGTCGGGCATGGACGGGCCGGCCGCGGATTCACGGGCGGCAACCGTCGCCCACGGATCGGGACCCGCCTGTGGGCCCGGAACAATGGCCGGGGCTGATGGCACGTCAGGCATTGGCGCATGCGAGGACGGTTGCAACAACGCCGGATCGATACCGGCGTTGGACGACGACACGCTCCGCGGGGTGGCGATCATGGTTTCCGCGGCTTCACCATGCTGTTTGGCTGCATGGGTGAATGCTTCGTCACCGGCGTATTCGTCAAGCCGCTCATCAGTGTCCTGCTTGGGTTTGCGGTGGAACAGCCGAGCGAACAGGCTTGGGCGGCGCTCGCGGTCACGCTGATCCTCCTCGTCGGACCCGTCGTGGGCGGGAACCCCTTCAGCAACCTGCATGAGATCGTCGCCGATATGGATCTCGTTGGGGAACTGGTCGTCCCCGCCTTCATCCGGCTCTCGTTGGCCGTCATCGCTGCGCAGCCGTTCAGCCAAAGCTTGGAACCGTTCAGGAAGCTCCTCGACATGCGTGCGCGTGATCATCAGCAGTGAGAACAACGCGACGATGACGAACACGACGATGGCGAAAGCCTTCGACAATCCCCATGCCAACGGAGAGCCCAGCAGGAAGCCGAAGATACCGCCGGCATTCTCCAATACCTTCAAATCGAACCCGTGCGTATCGGATGCCGCGGCGGCATCGATGATGGAACAGATCGACCACAGCAGCAACGCCCAGCCGGTCACAACCCGCGGATTGTCGGAGCCTTTGCCGGCGTTGCGCATCAGACGGAATGCCACAATCGCCAAGAACACGGGAAGCACGACGCTCATCACGCCGAACGCGCCGGCCGCAATCGTATGTAGGAAACGTCCCAACGCCCCGTTGACGCGGAACCATTCCGACGCACAGAACAGCACTGAGAGTATCACCATGACGAAGCACAAGCCGTCACGCCGGTACGTGGGGTCATACTCTCCGACACCGGTCAACGCTCTGACCGCAGCCCCGAACCCTCGCGGAATGGCGAGCAGGAGCTTCTGCCATAACGGTTCCTCGCCGACAAGCCGCTCGTCATCGGACAGCACACGGGTGCGGTCGGAGCCTCCGCTGGTGGTACGTTTCGAGGACCCGCTCGACCTACGACGGGTCTGGGTGTTGCGCTCTTGGGATGAGGATGAGGTTCGTGCCATAACGATTCGATTCTAACGAGCGGCGGTCACATCACCGGCCGACAAGGCGTCAACCTTGGATATCGCCGAGATGATGCTGAACGTATTCGTCGGCATGGGCGTCAATGGCGTCATACTCACCCGCGTCGGCATGGTCGATGATCGCCATCGCGTTGTCCAACAACGCCGGGTTGAGCGCTTCAAGCCAGTGAATCCTCGGATCACGACCGAACCACCCCATCTGTTTACGGGCCAGACGGCAGGTTTTCTGCGCGATGTCGAAGAACGCGTCATCCTCGTCCCAGATGCCGTCGAGATAATCGATGATCTGTTGGTAGCCGAGCGCCCGACCAGCAGTGAACCCCAGATGCGGCCGCAACCGGCGCACTTCGTCGACAAAACCGTGCTCGCGCATGGCTTGGGTGCGCCGCATGATGCGGTCGTCAAGCTCGCGGCGAGGCAGGTCGAGTCCGATCTGCACGCTGGGGATGACATACCGGTAGCGTGGCAGGCTCGCAGAATACGGGCGGCCGGTCACTTCGATGACTTCGAGGGCGCGGATGGTGCGCCGCGGATTATGCGGGTCCATGCGGGCAGCCGCCTCGGGATCCTTGGCTTTCAGCTCTTCGAATAGGACTGCCGCCCCCTCATGCCGCTCACGTTCCTCCAAACGCTTACGTACTTCAGGGTCGGTGCCGGGGAAAGAGATGTCATCAATCGCCGCTCTCGCGTACAGCCCGGATCCACCTACCAGAATCGGTCTGATGCCTTGCGATTGCAAGTCGTTGATGCAATCACGGGCGAGCGTTTGGAAGCGGGCGACACTCATCGTGTCATCCGGGTCGATGATATCGATGAGATGATGAGGAACTTCCGCCTGCTCCTCGGCGGTCGGCTTCGCCGTGCCGATATCCATGCCTCGATACATCTGGTAGGCGTCCGCGTTGACGATCTCGGCCCGTTCACCGCGTTCGGCCAACGTTTTGGCGATAGCGATGCCCAGCCCGGTCTTGCCGGAAGCCGTAGGGCCGACAATCGACACGACATGCGGAGTGTTCGAAGGCGTGGAACCCTCCTGCCCATGGCTGATGTTTTCACCTGGTACCGCCGGCATCCCCGCTTGTTTGGCACTGTCATCTTGCATTGTCTGTCGCATCTGCGTCTCCATACCTGCCTTTCCGTTCCTCACTGTACCCGCCCGTCGGGTACGCGACCCGTGTGTGTCCGCTCTCAGCCGCGGCGAACCCGATACGTCTGTCCGGCGGCCGGATCGGGGTCGGCGATGAGGTTATGCTCACCGGCATGGGTGACGGTCGCCGTTACGAAATCACCGATCTGCGGTTGCGGGCAGCCTTGAGGCACACCGATATGCACCAGTGCGCCGGTCCGTTCACGGCCGGTGACACGATGCGTCTCATCGTCTTTCTTACCGTGCGTGCCAGTGACCATCACTTCGACGTCATGTCCTTCGAACTTGTCAAGCTCCTCTTGGCTGATCTGCTGCTGGAGGGCGAGCAGCCGGTCGAAACGCTCCTGGACCACCTGCTTGGGGATCTGCTCCATCGCGGCGGCCGGCGTGCCCGGACGCGGCGAATACTCGAACGTGAACGCGGTGGAAAAACGCGCTTGTTCAACCACGTCAAGCGTACGCTGGAAATCCTCTTCGGTCTCTCCAGGGAACCCGACGATGATATCGGTGGAAATCCGGGCGTCCGGCATCGCTTCACGGACCTTGGACAGAATCGTCAGGAACCGTTCGGTGCGGTACGAGCGGCGCATGGCACGCAGCACACGGTCTGACCCCGACTGCAACGGCATATGCAGTTGATGCATGACATTCGGTGTTTCAGCCATCGCGGCGATGACATCATCAGTGAACGCCGCAGGATGCGGGGAGGTGAATCGCACACGCTCCAACCCCTCAATCGTGCCGCAGGCGCGCAACAGTTTGGAAAACGCGTAACGGTCGCCCATCCCATAGCCGTAGGAGTTGACGTTCTGCCCCAACAACGTCACCTCTTTGGCCCCGTTTGCCACGCACTCGCGCACTTCGGCAAGCACGTCGCCAGGACGCCGGTCGTGCTCACGGCCACGCGTGGTCGGCACAATGCAGAAGGTGCACGTATTGTTGCAGCCCACGGAAATCGACACCCACGAGGAGATGCGCGACGACCGGGCGGCAGGCAGTTGACTGGGGAAATACTTCAAATCATCGGCGACATCGATCTGCGGTTCACCGGTCGCGCGAGCCTGGTCAAGCAGACGAGGCAACGAGGCGATGCTTTTCGTGCCGAATACCGCATCAACCCACGGGGTCCGTTTGGCGATCCGCTCACGGTCAAGCTGGGCCATGCACCCGCCGATTGCGATTTGCACACGCGGGTTCGCATGCTTGTACCGCGCCCAGCGGCCAATCGTGCCGTACATGCGTTCAGCGGCATTCTCCCGCACCGCGCACGTGTTCATGACCACAAGATCGAAATCATGCCGGGCGATCTGCTGTTCGTTCGCCGGCACATACCCGTCCTGCTCAAGCACGCCGGCGATACGCTCCGAATCGTGCACATTCATCTGACAGCCGAGCGTGTGAATATAAAATACACCTTTGCCGCGGCCTTGCATCCGTCCGTTTTCCGCGTGTCGGGCAGCCGGCATCGAGGCGCGCTCCGCCTCGGTCATCATCGCTTCATCCATAACCGCCGATTGTAACGTCCGGTCGGCACAGCGGGGCTCCGGACACCAAGGAATATGTCACGTAATATTGCGCAAATCTGGAGCCGCCACGCTATCATGGGCAATCGTGATACTTGACCGACATACCCACATCAACACCGGAGAGATGAAAGCCCGACTCGGCGACATGAACACCATCGGCGAGCGCTTCCCCCGCCGATGAAGTCACCGAATTCATCGATCTCATGCAGGTCTATGAGGGGGCGATGTACGAGATCAGCACGAAACTGGAGATTCTCGACAGCGAATTCCAAGTGCGATTCTCCCATAATCCGATTCATCATATGGAGCGTCGGCTGAAGTCCGTGGATTCCATTCTCGGCAAGCTGGAACGCAAATCCCTGCCGATCAACACGAGGTCGATCAAGGACAATCTGTTCGATGTCGCCGGTATCCGCGTCATCTGCAATTACCGTGACGATGTGTACTCCGTGTCGAACTACCTGTCCGCACAGTCGGATATCCAGGTGTTGCGCGTCAAAGATTACATCAAACACCCCAAGCAGAACGGGTATCGCAGCCTCCACGTGATTTACGCCGTACCGGTGTTCCTGTCCTCCGGAGCGCATTACACGCCGGTGGAAGTGCAGTTCCGCACCATCGCCATGGATTATTGGGCGAGTCTCGAACACCAGTTGCGGTACAAGTCGGACCTGCCTGATGCGAAACTCGCCGAACATTCGCAAACCTTGTTGGATTGTGCGCGCAGTCTGCAGAATGTCGAAGCGCAAATGCAAAGCATTCACCGCGATATCACCGGCGCTCCCCGCGTGGAGGAAGCCCCGCAGGCGTAACCCCTGTCATGCGGCGGTGCGGCAGCACAAGCCGCTCACACCGCCGCGTGACATTAGAATCCGAGCGCCGGACGGGTAAGCCCCTGTTCAAAGAACCGGAATTCATGTTCCGAAGACACCAGTGCGGCATGCATCATATGCTCGTATTCGTCGATGGACGCCTCTGCGGCAAGCCGATCGCAAATCTGCACCTCACGCAACGTGCTCTCAGTGAATTCCGGATCGGAGTACATGCGGATCCACTCGCCGAACGGATGTGTATCAACATCAATATGCTTGTCTCGCACTTGGTCACGCATTTCTTTGCCCATCGCCGCATACAGCCAGAAGCACGGCATGACCACGGCCACCAGACGCGCGTACGAACCGGAGTCCGCGACGCGATGCTCATGACCGATATAAGCGGCCGTCACTTCGGAACGGGAAACAGGAGCCGGGTCAAACCCGTGTTTGATGAACCAGTTGCGGTGGAACAACACTTCGGAATCCACACCACCGGATGCCGCTTGTGCGAAAAACACGCGCTCATCAAGCCGGTCGGCGCGTGAGGACGCGAGCGCAAGCAACGACGTGTAATCGGTCAGATAAATATCATCCTGGTGCAGGTAAAACGCGAAATCGTCAAGCGACAACGTGGCATCCACCATGCTGGTGATGAATCGCATGCCGTGGATGCGCTCGCGGATGGGACGCACCCGGTTCCAGTAGTCGGCGCTGAAACGCAAGCCGGTGGGCGCGTGCTGCCAAGTGAAATCGACCGGACCATGGCCTTTGCCCACGTGCAATCGGTCGGCGGCGCCGATAGCTCCGTTCATCCATGTTTTGGCTCGTCTGGTCGTCTCCTCCCAGGTGTCGCATTGGGGGCGCAGCGCGGCGAGTGTGCTGGAGAGGGTGTCTCCTGTCCCGTGGACGTTTTGGGTATGTACTGTTTTGCCTTCGATGCGTGTCGTGCGTACATCGCCGTCTTGTGGTGAGGGCTCGGCGAGAATATCGGTGCTTGATTCGCTGCCGGCGAGTGCGAGCGCGCCGCCTTTGGCGTAGACGGCGACCCCGTAGCGTTCGCATACGAGGCGTGCCATGGTTTCAAGTTCGTCGATGTTGGTTGCAGGTTGGCCGGCGTCGGCGAGCGCGGCGAGTTCCGGTACGTTCGGTGTGATGATGTCGGCCATGGGCACGATGGTGCGCAAAGCTTGTTCGGCTTGTGGGGTGAGTAACGCGTCCCCGGATTTCGCGTACATCACCGGGTCGAGCACGACGACCGGTTTGGCGATGGCGTCATGTTGGTACTGGTTTTCCAGAGCGGTGAGCCATCCTTTGACCGCGTCGACGAGTTCGGGGGTGCCCAGCATGCCGATTTTCATGGCGTCGATGACCGCGTCGTCGCTGACCGCGTTAAGTTGGGCGACCAGGAAATCGGGGTCCATGTTCACGATGCTGGTCACGCCTTGCGTGTTTTGGGCGAGGACGCTGGTCATGGCGGCGTATCCGAATACGCCTTGCGCGCTGAAGGCTTTCATGTCGGCCATGGTGCCGGCGCCGCCGATCGGGTCGGAGCCTTCGATGGACAGGACCCGCAGGCGTGAGGGTTTGTTTGCCGCTTGTTCCCCCGCGGCTTCCAAACGTGCGAGCGCTTCCATGGCACGGGTGGTGCGGGAGGATTGTGATGGTTGCTGATATTGCTGCTCGGCCATACCGGACATCCCTTCGCTAGTGCTGACTAGATCAGGTTCAACGGGTGTGTTCTCAGCCTGCCGGCACCCCGTGTCACCGGCCTTCCACCTTAGCCGCCCCCACGGTCAATACCGCGATTGTCGGGACGCGTGGGGCGTTCGGTTGATAGGTGTGGGATATGCTGGGTTCATGCCAGAGAGTGAGAAGCAACGTCGTGTGGTGGGCAGCGTCCTGCTGTTGGTAACCGCCCTGATTTGGGGGTTCGCTTTTGTCAGTCAGGTGCAGGGGATGCAATCGATGTCCCCGGCGTTTTTCAATGCGATACGTTTCACGTTGGGCGCGGCCTCATTGTTTCCGGTGCTGTTGCTGTCTTCACGGACGCGGGCGCGGCGTGTCGACGACGAGCGGCAGCCTGCAGGGAGACGCGGGAGGCTGGTGTTGTGGTCGTGCGTGTGCGGACTGGTGTTGTGGGCTGGCGCCACCTCACAGCAGATCGGTGTGCAGATGAGCATGTCCGCGGGACATTCCGGGTTTGTGACTGCCTTGTATATTGTGCTCGTGCCGGTGCTCGGGTTCCTGTTTTTGCACCGGCGTATCCACGTGCTGACTGTGTCGGCGATCATCGTGTCAGTGATCGGGTTTTATCTGCTGTGTGTCACCGATGGTATCCGGAATGTCGGCACAGGCGACCTGGTGTTGTTGACGAGTGCGGTGCTGTATGCCACGCATATTCTGGTCATTGACCGCGTGGGTGACCGGCTTGATCCGCTTGAGTTGTCGCTCGGCCAGTATCTGGTGGTTTCATTGTTGAGCTGGGTGATGACGCTCTCGTTGCATCAGGTGGATTGGCGGGGCGCGCTGGCGTGCGCCGGAGCGGTGGCGTATGCCGGTATCATGTCGGTCGGTGTCGCATACACGTTGCAGGTGGTTGGGCAGCGGTATGTTCCCCCGTCGCAGGCGTCGATGATCATGTCGCTTGAATCGTTGTTCTCGGCTGTGGGTGGGGCGCTGATCTTGCACGAGACGATGACCGGCCGGGCGTATGCAGGGTGTGCGTTGATATTCCTTGGCACGATTCTCGCGCAGATTGACCCTGAACGGCTATTGAACCGTATATTCCAAGATGATTCCCAGCAACAGACCATATAGTAGTATGAAAGAAAGGAGCAATCATGACTTACGATCACCAGCCTCAGAGTGCTTCCCAGCAACCCCCTCAGTACCGTGGACAAACGCAATCTTCCTATAGTCAGTCGCCGTATGGCGTGCCGCAATATGGTCAGCCGACCGCACAGCCGCAAGTCTCGTACTTCCAGCCCTCCGGCGCGGGTGCAGGGTACGCCAGCCAAGCTTCGGCGATTCCCGCCCAGCTTGCTTCAGCCATGGAACGCGCCGAACGCACGTCCATCACCCGCGCGTACGCCGAGATGACTGCGGGGCTCGCGCTGACAGCCGTTGTGGCGGTGCTGACGCAGACTTTCGGCTTGCTCAACACGTTCCTGGTCGCAACAGGCGGGTTGGGATGGATCGGTCTGATGCTTGTGCAGATCGTCATGGCGATTGCCATCGGCAACCGTGCGATGAATCTCAAAGCGGGAGCGGCTCGCATCTTGTTTTATCTGTATGCCGCACTCATGGGCTTCACGCTGAGCTCGATTTTCATGGTGTACGATCTCGGTTCGATCGGTACGGTTCTCGCATTGTGCACAGGCTTCTTCTTTGTGCTGACCATGCTGTCGCTGACCATGCGCGGCAATATGCTCAAAGCCGGTCCGATTCTGTTGGCGGCGCTGATCGCTTTGATTGTCGGTGAGGTCATCATCATGCTGGTCGCACCGGGGTCGACCGGGCTGATGGCGATTTCCGCTATCGGTGTGGTGCTGTTCGCAGGGCTGACGATGTATGACGCGCAGAAGACGCGCGCGTTGTTCGCCCAGTATGCCGGCCAGCCTGAGGTCATCAAAAGCCTGTCGATTGTGTGCGCGCTTGACTTGTATCTCGACTTTGTGAACATGTTCTTGTATTTGCTGCGCCTGTTCGGCAGCCGTGACTGATCGAAGGCGGGGGGCTGGCGCGTGCCGCCGGCTCGCCTGACACCAGTCGATGGGCCCGGTTTCCTGTGAGGAAGCCGGGCCCATCGGTTTTCCGCGCCGTCGCGTGTCGCATAACCGCGCACGGGTCACTGGGTTGACACGAAGCTTGGGAACACTTGGTCGATTACTGCGGAGCCGTCGGTTTTCGCGGACTGGGGGTAATCGAAACGCAGGGTGAGGATTGTTCTGCGTGTCACGATTTCCTTGATGTACGTGATGGTGTTGTTGTCCGAATAGCTGCACACCATGATGTCTCCGGACAGTAGATGGTAGGACACGGCGTGTCTGGAGGCGCATGCCGCGTATTCGCTGGATACGGTGGCGCCTGTCGTGTTCGCTTTGCCGGATACGGCGATGGTCATGCCGATGGCATCATTGGTGAAACTGCGGGACAACCCATTGTCGGTTTCGTCATGCCACACATAACCGTCGGGGATGGACACCTGATAGCCCATGGTGCTGTTGGTGTACACGCCGGCGGGTGACGGTGATGCCGAGGCGGCGGACGGAGCGGAGGCTGATGGGCTTGCTGACGTTGTCGCCCCTGATGGCGCGGATGTGGCGGTCTGCGTGGTGGCAGCGGGCGAAGCGTGGCGGCGGGCGGCGGTGATGCCCAGACCGACGCACACGCATAATACCGCCGCGACGCACACGATGACGATGGGCCTCCACCGGTTCGGCGATGCCGCTGGGACCGGGATTGTGGATGATGCCGGAGCGTGCGCCGTATCTGTGATAGGACGTCCGGCGTGCGCCTGCGGCATGACTTGGGTGCCGGTCTCATCCGGGGTGACGGCCTGTGGCATGGCGGCAGTGGCCATATCCGTATCATCCGGCGTGCCGATTGCAGGCATACCGGATGCCGTGGTGGCGGGAGTGTAAACCGCCGCCGTATGCCCGGTCATATCCGCGGACGGGATGTTGTACGGCAGCGGACCGGTGTCTGCCGGGGTATCGGCGCGTTCGATGACTTGCGTGGGAACGTCGGTGTCATCGTCCGGCTCGGTTTGCCGGATGGACGCGTCAGTGCCAGCTTGTGACGGCTCGGCTGCCGGCTGGGTCACCGACATGCGCCCGGTATCAGCAATGCCGGGAGTCTCGCCAGTGTCTTCGGCGGCGTCAGGATGGTCGTCGATATCAGTGTTTTCGACGGCGGATTGGGGTTGTTCTTCCGGTTCAAGTGCCGGCAGTTGGCCCGTCGCCGTGGTATGCGCAGGAGCGGACTGCCGATCAGGCGCCGCTTCGACAGGCTCGTCGACGCTGGCAGGCTCGGCAGGTTCCAGCTGATGTCCGGCCTGTCCGGTCTCAGTCGTCTGATTGGCTGTCTCTCCGGGCCAAGGCTTGTCGTCGGCTGCTACCGGCTGGTCGGAAGCAGGTTGCGACGAGGAGTCCAGCGACCAGATATCTTTAGGAAGTGCCGCAATCCCCCACGTGTCCGACGCCCAGTCCAGCGCGAAATTGACATCGGGGTGTTCTCCCGCCGTGCCATCATGCCGTTCCGCGCCGTCGTGCGCGGGAACGGGGTCGGTCGCGCGAATATCCGAGGAAGCTGAATCAGCGGCGTCATCATCGTTACGGGCGGTATCGCCTGCCGCCTGCGCGTCCTGTTGCACGGTTGGCGGCTGCAAAGCATCGTCCGTGGATGCCGGCTTACGGCGGGCATCACCGTGGGCGAGCAGCGAACTGGTCGACGCGGCCAATGCCGCCAGATCGGCGGAACCGTTGACAGATTCCATCTGCGCGTTCTGGATGAATTCACGGCGGGACATCTGACGGGTCGGCTGCCCGGGCGCGAACGCCGATGGAATCGGCGCGGAACGCTGCGGAATCGCTTGGGTCGGCGTGTCTGAAGCGCGCGGATCCGGCCCTTCGAGCGTGCCACCGCAGTTGACGCAGAAATCCCCGTCGTAGAAAACTTCCGAACCGCAATGCGGGCAATATCGTACCGTGCTCATATGCTTCCTATCCCTTCACATGCCGCGAAGACACTCACGTGTCAGCCTAGCCTACAGGGCAACCAGCATGAGGGTACGCCTGCAAGTCGGCACAGATTCACCGCACCTTGAACCTGCCGCGGCCGGGGCACAATGCGAAGCTGGTTCCCGTCCTCGGAGTCATTGACGGGACCGGTATTGCTTCCAAATATCCGCGAGGCTTGTGCCGTCACTGCGTTTCCACACATTCAGTCCGGCACTGGCGCCGCCGACGGCACGGGCGGCCGCGGTCGGCGTGGCGTACTCCGTGCCGTCCTCCATGCGTAATCGCCCAAGCGGCGTGACCTCAGCCACCCACAGTTCACCCTTACGGGGGCGCTGCCACGTCAGCCGCTCGCCCGGGGTTAGCAGTCCGGCGCGCAGGACCGCGGCGATGGTCACACGGCGTGAAGACCTCGTATGTGTCTCAGGTTCGATCTGATCCGCTGTCATGCCATGGTTGTCGACTGTCGGCATGCCCTGATCGGCATGCTCGTCGAACGGCAACTGCCAGTATTGCGCGATCAGTGCGATGATGTCACGCTGGCGGGCCGCCAGGGTTTGCGGCGTGCACGTGCCGATATCCTCAAGTTCCCGGGTGAGCGGGAACTGTTGAGAGATGGCGAGCGCAAGCATGCATGCACGACGCTGCTCGAATGTGGCGAATTTGGACATCCGTTCGTCACTGGACTGGCTCAGCGCCATATTGCCGAGGCGTTCAGCCCAATATTCAAGATCGCTTTGCGTCCATGATGCCTCAAGATCGTCTTTGCCGGTTGGTTCCGGCATGATATGCACGGCGCTCAGGCTGCGCGGCCGCGAAATGGCGTACCCGTTTTTCTGTTCGTTCGCCCGGATCAGCAGCAGTCTGGGCACTGCAGGGTCGTTCGGCATTTCCCCGCGCATACGGATAAGCGCAAGACGCGCCGCAGCCTGGTCTACACGCAGCCCGGCGATGGCGTTGGGCGTGATGCCTTTCTCCAAGTCACGCACGGTGGTCGCCGCGCGGGTACGGCGTTGCGCGGAGGCGACGCGGTTGAGACAATCCACGCCCCAAGCCCGGTCGGTGGCGTGCAGTATCTGCATCAGCCTGTCCAGGTCGTGTATGTCAAGGCCCGCGCTCTCGTGCGTGTCTTTGGAAAACCGCGCGTGCCCTGCCGATGAGCGGAACACTGCGGTATCCCGGTTATTGAGATTGCGGATGGAATGGACCAGCGCCCACATGGCGATGGGTTTCCAATCATCATTGGGATAATCACGCAGCGCGACGAGCGCGGACACAACCTGCGGAGGCAGATTCGTGCTGGTGGGTTGCTCCACAATCCGCCATGCGCACGCGTAGGATGACAGGACATCGTCGATGAACGTTTCGATGCGTCCAGCGGTGATTTGCGGGTCGAGGACATCGCCAACGAACTGGTCGATCAGCCGCGAACAGTCCACTTTATGCGAAACCACCAGATGCAGATCGCGGAAGAACGCTTCACAGGCTGCCGGGTCGTCGCCCAGCGGATCCATGATATCGTCCCATCGGGCGGCATACTGGTCTTGCGCGGTGCCGTCGATTGCGCTGACCGCTTTGGATTTGAACACGTCGGAAACAGTCAGCGGCATGCCGCGCATGTTCATCACGTCGAATACCCGATGGGCGCCTTGCAGGTCGTCGGTGGTCACCATGACGAGCGTCACCTTGTTGACCAGGTAGGAGGCGAGCCGACGGCGCTCCTGCGCGTCCATTCCGGCGAGATTGTCGTAGGCGGCTTGCGCGTTGTCATGGATATTGCGTTGCGCATTCGTTGCCATATCCATGTCACGCAGGTCGAATAGGGACTCGAGATTGCCTTCCTGCACGTAGGAGGCGAAGAAGTCGGCGTCCCGCTCACGCAATGTCAGTCTGGGCGCCGCTTCGATATGACGCAGCCGGTCGCCAGGTTCGAGGATGAGGTTGGTCAGGTCATGGGTGAGCGCCGGATCGTCTTCCAGCTCGCGTAACGCCGCGATGATGATGGTCAGGGACACCAGACGCTGCTGCCCGTCAATCACCTCATATGCACGGTCATCATCATGGACGAGAATCAGAGACCCAAGGAAATACGGTGTTTCTTGGGTTTGGGATGCGAAACGCACGTCGTCGAGCAGTTGCAGCACGTTTCCGGGACGCCACGAGTACGCACGCTGGAATGATGGTATCGACAGCTGATAATCCGACGTGAACACTTTGCCCAGCGGCAATTCGAACGCGCTGATAGCCATATGCCCTCCCTATATGATGTACTCCGGCGTCCGTCTCTCCCAGTGATTGTACGCCAGTGGAAGCTGAAGCAGAAACGCGACGGGCCGCATCCGAATCAGTATCGGACGCGGCCCGTCGTTGAGTACGCGGCTCAGGCCTGCTGGCCTGCCATGAGGTTACGCAGCACGTACTGCAGGATGCCGCCGTTGCGGTAGTAATCCGCTTCACCAGGGGTGTCGATGCGTACGGTCGCGTCGAATTCGATCCTGGTGCCGTCGCTCTTGGTGGCGGTTACGTGGACGGTGTGCGGAATCTCGCCGCTGTTGAGCTGGTCGATACCTTCGATGTCGAAGGTTTCGGTGCCGTTCAAGCCCAGTGATTCGGCGGATTCGCCTTCAGGGAACTGCAGCGGGAGCACGCCCATGCCGATCAGGTTGGAACGGTGGATGCGCTCGAAGCTGCGGGTGATGACCGCACGCACGCCGAGCATGACCGTACCCTTGGCCGCCCAGTCGCGGGACGAACCGGTGCCGTATTCCTTGCCCGCGAGCACGACCAGAGGCACGCCCGCCTTGCGGTAGTCCAGCGAAGCCTCGAAGATCGTGGACGGCTTGCCTGTCAGGAAATCGTAGGTATACCCGCCTGGGGTCACCTCTTCACCGACCGAGGCGAGCAACTGGTTGCGCAGACGGATGTTGCCGAAGGTGCCGCGCACCATGACCTCATGATTGCCGCGACGGGAACCATACGAATTGAAATTCTTCGGTTCGACGCCATGCTCGACCAGATACTTGCCTGCCGGGCTGGACGCCTTGAACGCGCCTGCCGGGGAGATGTGGTCGGTGGTCACCGAATCGCCGAGCAGCGCCAGAACGCGGGCGCCGTGGATGTCCTCCACCGGGGCGGGCGTGGCGCCCATGCCGTCGAAGAAGGTCTGCCGGCGCACATACGTGGAATCCGGGTTCCAGGAGAACAGTTCGCCCTTCGGCACGTCGAGGCCCTGCCAACGGGCGTCACCGTCGAAGACGCTCGCGTAGTCCTTGACGAACATCTCGCGGGAGACGGTCTCGTCGACCACGCGCTGCACGTCCTCGTTGCTCGGCCAGATGTCGCGAAGGAACACGTCGTTGCCGTCCGCGTCTTGGCCCAGCGGCTGGGTTTCGAAGTCGAAGTCCATGGTGCCGGCGAGCGCATAGGCAATCACCAGCGGCGGGGAGGCGAGGTAGTTCATCTTGACATCCGGGCTGATGCGGCCTTCGAAGTTGCGGTTGCCGGACAGCACGGCGGTGACGGTCAGGTCGTTGTCGTTGATGGCTTGGGAGATTTCGGGCAGCAGCGGGCCGGAGTTGCCGATGCATGTGGCGCAGCCGAAGCCGACGAGCTGGTAGCCCAGGGCGTCGAGGTCGTCCTGGAGGCCTGCTTTCTTGAGGTAGTCGGCCACGACTTGGGAGCCCGGGGCAAGGGAGGTCTTGACCCACGGCTTGGGCTTGAGGCCTTTGGCGTGGGCGTTGCGCGCGATCAGGCCGGCGGCGATCATGACCGACGGGTTCGAGGTGTTGGTGCAGCTGGTGATGGAGGCGATGGCGACGTCACCGTTCTTCACGTCGAAATCACCGCGGAAGTCGGTGCTCACCGGGATCGGCTGCTGTGCGGTCTTGTCGGTTTCATACGCGGGCAGCGTGTCTTCGAAGGTCTGCTTCGCGGTGGCGAGGGTGATGCGGTCCTGCGGGCGCTTCGGACCGGCGATGCTCGGTACGACAGAGCCAAGGTCGAGTTCCATGTATTCCGAATACTGCGGTTCGACGTACTGCGGGTCCTTGGTGTCGCCCCACAGGCGGTTCGCCTTCGCGTAGGCCTTGACGAGTTCGACCTGTTCCTCGCTGCGGCCGGTCAGGCGCAGATAGTCGAGTGTCACGTCATCGATCGGGAAGATGCCGCAAGTGGAGCCGAATTCAGGGCTCATGTTGCCGATGGTCGCACGGTTGGCGAGCGGGACGGATGCGACGCCCTCACCGTAGAATTCGACGAACTTGCCGACCACGCCGTGCTGGCGGAGCATGTCGGTGATGGTGAGCACCACGTCGGTCGCGGTGACGCCCTCGGGGATGGAACCGGTGAGCTTGAACCCGACCACACGCGGCACGAGCATGGAAATCGGCTGGCCGAGCATGGCGGCTTCGGCCTCGATGCCGCCGACACCCCAGCCGAGCACACCCAGGCCGTTGACGGTGGTGGTGTGCGAATCCGTGCCCACGCAGGAGTCGAGATAGGCGAGCTTACGGCCGTCATCAAGGCCGGAATCCTTGCTCATGACGACTTTGGCGAGGTATTCGATATTCACTTGGTGGATGATGCCGGTTCCCGGCGGCACCACGCGGAAGTTCTTGAACGCCTGCTGGCCCCAGCGCAGGAACTGGTAGCGTTCCCCGTTGCGCTGGTATTCGATGTCCATGTTCTGCTGCAACGCGTCGGCGACACCGTACTTGTCGATCTGCACGGAATGGTCGATGATCATGTCAGCCGGCACCTGCGGGTTGATGACCTCCGGATCGCCGCCAAGCTGCTTGACCGCGTCACGCATAGTCGCCAGGTCGACGATGCAGGGCACACCGGTGAAATCCTGCATGACCACGCGCGACGGCGTGAACTGGATCTCATGGCTCGGCTCGGCCTGCGGATCCCAGTCGAGCAGCGCCTTGACATGCTCGTCGGTGATGTTCTTGCCGTCGATGTTGCGCACAAGGTTCTCGACGAGCACCTTGAGCGAATACGGCAAATGCTCGATGCCGGGCAGATTTGCGATATTGACGTAGTCGAATGTGGTGTCGCCCACGGTCAGTGTGGACAGTTGACTGTCTTTGAATGACATGCTACCTCCGAGCCGGCGAACGCCGGATGGTTAAGTTCCGGTATGGATGCCGATTAGTGCTTGCCCCTGTATTGTATCGTGATACGGTTTCAACTCTGGCGTGTCTGCCTGTTATGTGAGAAAATGCGCGCGAACACGCGGCTCGCCAATTGGCACAATACGAATATCGCAACGGAAATCAGCAGGGCGACCAGCAAAACCACGAGCGTATCGCCTTGCGGCAGGTGCAACGCGAAGAAATCGGCGACCGGCGGGATGAACAGGCCGATCACCCCGGCCGCGGCGAACACGGCGACCAGAATGCCACGCCATGAAGCCAAAGGCCTGGCCACCAAAGCGAGCACCAGCACGCCGAGCGTGAACACGATCATCGCACAGCATGAGCGTTGCACGGCAAGATCAGCCGGAACAGACAAATCCCATCCAAGCACGCCCGGCATGGACGCCTCCGCAATCAACACCGACAATCCCACCGCAATACCACCCGGCAAGGCGAAACGCACGACACGCCCCAAAAACCCGGGTATGTAGCGCCGCGTATTGGGTGCCAAGGCGAGAATGAACGCGGGTACGCCAATGGTCAGGGCGCCGATATACGAGATATGCCGCGGCAGGTACGGGAACGGCATCGCCAGCAGGACGACGCCGAGGGAAATCAGCGCGGAGTAGACGGTTTTGGTCAGGAACAGGCTCGCGACCCGCTCCATATTGGCCATGACCTGGCGGCCACGTGCCACGACGTCAGGCAAATGGGAGAATTTCGAGTCGACCAGTACGAGTTCGGCGACCGCCTTCGTGGCGGGCGCGGCATTGCCCATCGCGACCCCGAGATCGGCTTCTTTGAGCGCCAGCGTGTCGTTGACGCCGTCACCGGTCATCGCCACCACATGGCGTGAAGCATGCAACGCCTTGACAATCGCCTGCTTCTGCTCAGGCAGGACGCGCCCCACCACGTCAATACCTTCCAACGCGCGGGACAGTTCGTCGATATCCTGAGGCAGGTCGTGGGCGTCGACGGCGACCGGTTCACGCTCACCGGTCAGTTTCACCTTCGCAGCGATCGCACGCACGGTGGTCGGGTTGTCGCCGGAAATGACGCGGCACCGCACTCCTTGGTCACGGAACCATCGCAGGGTCGCCTCGGCGTCCGCTCTGATTCGTTCGCTGCACAGCAGCAGAGCGGCGGGCTGGGCATCCGACGGCAGCATGGTATTGTCTGCGAAAGAGGATGGTGTCTGATTTTGAGCAAGCCGCGCCCGTGCGATCAGGAGCACACGATGGCCTTGTGCCGCTTTGGTTTGCACGCGTTGAAGCACCGAGGCAAACTGCGCTTGTGTCGCCGACGTATCCCGGCCCGCTTGTCGTGCGGCGTCAACGAAGCCGCGCGCAAGGACTTCCGGCGCACCCATAACCCATACACTGCCGTCGCCGCGTACGATGGCGCTCCATTTGCGGGCCGACGAGAAGGGAACACGTGCGGCGACCGCACCCGGGTGCGCGCCTTGCGAGGCGAACAGCTCCATGGCCGCTCTGCCGGTGGCGTTCGGATTCTCCTCGTTGCACAAGTCGTAGGTGGCTTGCATGGCCTCGTCATGGCCCAGACTTGCATGCTCCCAATCGTCAGCCGTTGCGGGAATCAGTGCGTCAGCCTCGATGCCACCGTCGGTGATGGTCCCGGTCTTGTCCAGATTCAGGCAGTCCACGCGGGCGAGCGTTTCCACGGATTCGAGATCCTGCACAAGCGTGTTGTGCCGTGCCAGACGCATGGCTGCGATGGCGAAGTTGAGCGAGGTGAGCAATACCAAGCCTTCGGGAATCATGCCAACGACGCCGGCCACCGCCGAGACGACCGCCTGACGCCATGCCCCGGTCGCGATCGCGTTGCCCAGCCCGCCGACCGTATGCAGCTGCGACCAGATCAGCAGGATACACAACGGCACCACCACGAAGGACATGACCCGCAGAATCGTATTGATACCGCGGCTCAGATCGGACAGATTGCGTTTGTAGACTTTCGCCTGCGCGGTGAGCCCCGCCGCATAGCTATGTTCCCCGACCGCCTCCACTTGGGCGAGCGCCATGCCGGAGACCGCGGTGGACCCGGAATAGATAGCATCGCCTTCTTTCTTGCGTACCGTCCGGGATTCGCCGGTGAGCATGGACTCGTCAAGCTCAAGCCCCCACGTATGCAGAATCTTGGCATCGGCCGGTACTTGTTCCCCCGCGCGGACCCATACCAAATCCCCCAGCACGATATCCGCGGGAGCGACTTCGACATCTTTGCCGCCACGGCGCACCAGCACCGGCGAGGCGACCAGGATCGACAGGCGGTCAAGCGTCACTTTCGCCCGCAATTCGGTGACGATGCCGATACCGGTGTTGATGATGATGACCAGCCCGAACACCGCGTCCTTCCACGACCCGGTGAGCAGCACGACTACCATCGCGGTGAGGATAATCGCGTTGAACAGAGTGAACACGTTTGCGCGGATGATCGAGCCCACCGAGCGGGATGTGCTCTCGTCCGTACGGTTGGTCTGGCCTTGTTCCACACGGGTTCGCACGGCGTCATCGTCAAGACCGCGCTCGTCCACATGCGGCATGCCCGTGCCGGCTGTCTTCCCCTGGGTCACCGCCATACCGGCCTCCTTCGTTTCCGCCGAATCCGCGTCTGACGCATGTCCGGCGCTTCGATATCACCGCGTTCATCCCACGATAGCAGCGCGACACGCCGCATATCACCAGTTCAGCTTCCGGAATGCGGCAGCGCTGCAAACAGCGAAGTAATCTGCCTGCAAATCCCGCGTTGCGCAGCGGTCAGCCCTGAACGCGGCGTCACGCTCGAGAACCGTCTGGAAAAATCCATGCCAAGATCCGCCGTCGGCACACCAGCCGGCACCACGCCTTGCGAAACCAGCGACGTGCCGAAACCCGCGGCAAGACACGCACAAATCGACGCGTTGCCGGATATCTCGATGCGATGCGCCGGCTGGATTGCACGCTGGGAGAAGAACAGATCCGTGTAGTAGCGCACGCCTGACCCATGTTCACGCAGCAGCCACACCGTCTGTGGGTTATCCGGGTCGTTCGCGTGCTCCCCCGCCAGCACCAACCGGTCATCGCACAGGGCGGTACGGATAATCCCTTCCGCCGCCACCGGTTTCTCCACGATTCCCATGTGCGCCCGGTGCAGTTCCACCGCTTCGACGATGTCGTCGGAATTCGCAGTCCGGACATGCATGTCGATGCGTTCGAGCGCGCCCGCCGAGCGCAGTCCGTCCAGGATCCGCGGCAGCAGCGCCACCGCCGCGGTGTTCGACATCATGAGCAGGAACGGATCGCGCGCCTGCCCCGCCCGGCTGACATCCTCCTGCGTCCGCCGCCATTGCGCAAGAAGCTCCACGGCGGAACGGTAGAGTGTCTCCCCCGCACGTGTCGCGGTCACATCGGCGCGCGCATGCCGCTCGAACAGTGGCGTCCCCAACCGTTGCTCCAGCTGCGCGATCCGCGCCGACACCGTCGACTGCGAGACACGCAGCTCGTCAGCAGCAATCGAGAACTGCCCGGTCTCATACACCGCTACAAACGTCTCAAGCAAAGGGAACACACAGGTATTATCCCACTGAGCACTACCCCATTGAATACTATCCCAGTGGATAAGGAGCCGCATCCCGGAAAATCCGGAACACGGCTCCATATCAATCAATGACGTCTAATTCGCACCATGGCAGGCAACCACACCCTGCCGATGGCTCACAACGCCCCGCACATCTTGAGCAGCTTCTCGACCTCGGTGCCCTGTACTTTCTTGAGCAGTTCACGCAGGGCGAGACGATCTTTGAGCGGCAGGTCCATTTCGGTGAGTTTCTTGCCGTCGGCGAGTTTGACCGTCGCGGTCAGCAGGTCACGTACGTCGAAGACGCTGCCCCATACTTCCGGCACGCCACGGTCGACATTGCACAGCGTGTACACCGCTTCCATGCCGGTGCGGATTGAATACTCCGTGGTGAACACGGTGTCGCGCGGCGTTTCGGCGTACTGGCCGACAAAGGCGAGGTTCACGGAGCCGTCGGGCACGACCTTCGGCCGATCCCCGTCGCGGCGCGGTTCGAAGAAGCTCGTCACATACGGCATCATCGCGGCGGTCGTGTTGCATGCCTCGCTCGCCAGCTGCTTGATCCTGTCCTGCGGAATGCCGATATGATACAGCCATTCCTCGCACAACTCCTCGCCGGTGCATTGCGCCATCGGCTTCTTGACGAAATCGCCGTTATCATGCCAGCAGTTGAGGCCGTACACCCAGATCAGGCAGTGGTCGGACGGCTGATCGGGGAACTGGCCTTGCCGGTTGATGGTCCACGACAGCAGCCAGCTCGAATCCCTGGCGGTCACGATACCGCCGGTCACGATCTTGCCGGACAGCGGGTCGCGGTGGCAGATCGCTTCGATTGCGTCGAGCACCTCCTTGTTGGACGTGTCGACCGTCCACGATTCCCAGCTGGTTTCCTCGATGTCCTTGAAGAACTTCTCAGGGTGCCCGAAGTCCGGAGATTGGGCGGCGATCCGCTTCCACAGTTCGACCGATGGGCCTTCGCCGTTCTTGATGGCCACGACCGGCGCATGCGTCTGGTCGCCGTACGCGGTGCAATCGCCCTGTGAGCCGTTGGTGACGAACACGAGGTCGTTGTCGGTCAGGTCGATGCTCTTGGCCTCGCCGCCCTGCGTGTATTCGATGCGGCGAGCCGCTTTGCGGCTGCCCGTCACCTCGCACACCACGTTGGTCACATTGGTGTCGTACAGCACCTTCGCCCCGGCGTCCGTGATGTACTTGACCATCGGGCGGATCATGGAATCATACTGGTTGTAGCGAGTGAAACGCAGTGCGGACAAATCGGGCAATCCGTCAATGTGATGGATGTAACGCTGCATATAGCGCTTCATCTCAATGGCGCTATGCCACTTCTCGAACGCGAACATCGTCTGCCAGTACACCCAGAAGTTCGTCTTGTAGAAATCGTCGTCGAACACGTCATCGATGGTCTTGTCAGCGAGCTCTTCGTCCGTGGCCATGAACAAGTGCAGCAACTCCTGCGTCGCCTTCGGGTTCATCCCGTACTTCTTGTCGGTGTGCGCGTCCTGGCCTTGCTTCTCGGTGACGCGGCACAGGGAGAAGTTCGGGTCGTGCTTGTTGAGCTTGTAGTATTCGGAGAAGATCGTCTCGCCGGGGTTCTGGATGGACGGGATGGAACGGAACAGGTCCCACATGACTTCGAAATGGTTGTCCATTTCACGGCCGCCGCGCATGATGTAGCCCCGTGTCGCATCGTAGATGCCGTCGCAGGAGCCGCCGGCAACAGGCAGGGATTCGAAGACCGTGATATGGTCGCCGGGCATCTGGGCGTCGCGGATCAGGTAGCATGCCGCCGACAGACCGGCAAGACCAGACCCGACGATATACGCGTACTTGTCGTCGATGCCTTCAGGCTTCTCCGGGGTTGCGAAGGCTTCATAGTTTCCAGCCGAGTAGTACATGATGACTCCTTTGCCGTCATTATTCGCCGGTTTCATCGAAGGCGTTTCCGTCTTGATGAAGCCGGGCCTCAACGTCGAGGCGGGCACCATTATAGGAGTGTCCGGAGAATCATGCCATCGACACTGTGATGGTAAATGTCGATTTTGCAAACCGATGAGGGCCCGCCAGGCAGGTACGCGGCTGGCACCGACACGAGTGTGGGATGCGTAGCCGTGCCACGCATCCCACACGGGACCAATCAGAACAGCAGCGTCGCCGCCAGGAACGCGCCGACCGCCAGCAGAATCGAGGCAAGGAAGCTGGCGAGCACCGCCATGCGGCCACGGCTCGCAATCGCCTTGAAATCGACATTCATGCCGAGCGCTGCCATCGCCATGCCAAGCACCAGATACGCGGCCTTGACCAGAACACCGGTGAACTGTGCGACGAACGGCAGGTACGTGCCGGCGACCGATGCGATGAGGAAGCCAAGCATGAACCACGGAATCGGCACCTTGCGCGGACCATCGCCGGGTTGGGGGTGTCTGCGGGCCCACCATGCGCCGATGATCAGGGCAGCCGGGGCGAGCATCAGCACGCGGGAGAGTTTCATGATGATGGCCGCATTCATGCCGGTTTCGCCGGCGGAACCACCGACCGCGACCGCGTGGGCGATCTCATGGAGCGAAGCGCCGCCCATCGTGCCGAATTGCGCGTCGGTCAGCCCGAGGACCGGGCGCAACGCGATTTCCGCGAGCGCAAACACCGTGCCCATGACGGCGACGGTCGCCACTGCCATGACCTCGTCATCGCGGCCGCGCTTCTCCTCGCCTTTCGACATAGTGATGGAGCCGGACAGCCCCATGACCGCGGCGGCACCGCAAATACCGGTGCCTCCGGCGGTGAGGATGGCGAGATGCTCGTCGACGCCGAGTTTTCTGGCGATGAGATACGTGACGGTGATGGTGAGTGTGACGATAATCGCCGCCACGGCGATGGTTTTGACCCCGGTGGCGAACAGCACGTCAAGGTTGAGTTTGAATCCGAGCAGGATAATACCCAGCCGCAGCAGTTTGTTGGAAATCAACGCAGCGGCGTTGCTGACGCCTTCCGCATGGCGGGCCCCGGACCTGGCGAACCATGCGCGCATCGGGATTTGCAGCAGCATGCCGATGATAAGCGCGATGATGAGCGCGCCGAACAGGCTGAACACCGGCAGCCCGGCCATCAGGGTTCCGATGACGGACGCGGCGCAGGTGACGAGCGCGACGAGCAGCATTTCGCGGGTGCAAAACCGAGAACATAGTGTTGTGAGTGTGGTTGTGATTCGTGTCATGCTGTCATCTTCGCCGATACCGACGTATCAATCAAATGCGTGTCTTCAATGTCTGGTATCGGATTTTCCGATACCATTTGCACGAATCATATACTCGCGACACCCTGAAGACGCTCCCCGCGCCAGCACCGTACCGCCGGCGCGAATCAGCCGATACGCATGGTGGCGGGATGCGGATTGTCATTGATGATCAGCGACAGCGCGGCATCCAGCTTATACGTCGACGAACCGACGTTGGGGTCACTGCCTGCCGGATCGGTGCCCATACGCAGCACCGCCGCGTACAACGTGGCGTCTTGCGGGGGATTCGTCGGGTCGAGCAGAGCGACAGGCACTCCGGCGCCGCGCGCATAGCCCAGAGCATCAGTCCACGACCGTGCCGTAGTATCCGTGACATTGAGCGCATTGACGACAATCACCGAAACCCGCTGCGAAGCCCAATCACGCACCGCCTGCTGGGCCGCCTGCGTCGCATCGGCATTATTGGTCGTTGACGCGAAGCGGGCGAACAATCCGGCCTTGGCGAGATCGTTCATCACCACGGCATCAGATACCGGAGGATTGCCCAACGCCCCGACCACGCCGATCGTGACATCCTGCCGGTCCACACTGTCATGCGCCACATTTTGGCTTTCGCCATGCGATGCCCCCACGGCGACGCCTTTCGGCGTGCAGCCTGCGAGCGCAGCGCACGCCAGCATCGCGCAGATGGCGGCCATGCACGCCGTAGCCCTATTCCTTGCCATACGGTTCATCCCATCGAATCATCTGATTGAATACCCAGCATCGCCCAACACATCCAGCGCTTTTTCGAAGGTATCCTCCTTGACCAGCACATAATCCGTATTAAAGGTCGAGATAGCGAAGATTCCAATCTTGTTTTCAGCAAGAATGCTCGAGATTTTCGATAATATTCCAATCAACGAAAAATCCAGAACATCGTCAATCCTGAATGCCCGCCATCCATCATCACGCTCGATGACGTTATCAGGAACGTTCTCCGTTTGGCACACTAGCGAACGCTCCTCGTCGGTTTTTCCAACGAAGCAGAACTGCGCGGAGAAATCAACCTTCGAATAATCCGATACCTTGCAGACCGAAAATCCCGCTTCTATTCTTTTCAATATCACCATACACCTCCGCACACATATGTCGCACAATCCATACGTACATTACTCTTTGCCCACGCCCTATACCGATTCCCAATCCCCGATGCTCAAATGCATGCCACGTCCATCCTCGCCACGCCGCACATCGACGGCCTCTGCATATGCCACCGATCAAGACATCAATCGGCATACGCCGAGCACCAACAGCCACGCTTGAAGTCTCGCAAGAAGGATCTCCCGCGTTACCGGTTCATCACCGTACGAACAGCGCCACCGTTTCCACATGGTGGGTCATCGGATAGATATCGTAGGCGTGGATGTCGTCGAGACGATAGCCGAGCTCACCCACCATCGTGGCAGTATCGCGTGCGAGACTCGTCGGGTCGCATGCGATATAGATGACCGCTTTCGCACCGCTTTCGGCAATCTGACGGCACACTGCGGCTCTCGCCCCGGCACGCGGGGGATCCAACACCACGACGTCCGGATTAGCCAGATCATTGGGAACATGCTGCAACGTACGACGAACATCGCCCGCGCGAACATCCACAGTACTGACCCGGCAACGTCGCAGATTATGTTGGGCGTTGCGTACGGCGGTGCGACCGCCTTCGACACTGAGCATGCGCGTACGCTCCGCCGCGAGCATGCTCAACGGCAGCGTAAACAAGCCTGAACCTGAATACAAATCCCACAACACCGCCTGCTTGCGCCCGTCAAGCTCGCGATGGACCAAATCCATCACATGGTTGGCGAGCATCACCGGGGCCATACGGTGCACCTGCCAGAAACCGTTCGCGTCCACACGATAGTCGAACGTGCCACCGGCGACTGTCACGGATTCGTGCAGATGCTTCGACCCGGCACGTAGCTCACCGTTGACCAGCAACGCGTAATTATTGCCAATCGCCTTGAGCAGCGTCTGCTGATCGGCATGGACGGTATCAACACCACGCGGTTCAGGCACCGACAATCTGATTTGCGAACCCGGTTCGAACCCGCCGTCCCAGACATGCTCCTTGTCCGCAACCGCAAGCAATGCGCGGGAAGCGAGCGGCATCGTGTCAATCGGAACGCGGATATGCGTGCCTCTCCGGCGCATCGACGGCATACCCTGATCGTCGGCAATCATTTCAATACGCGTCCGCCAGTGAAGCCCGCCAAGATCAACATCGCCCTCAGCCCGGTCAACCGGCACCGGATCGCACTCGACATGACCCATCCGGTGCATCTGATCGGTAATCACCGCGGATTTCCAAGCAAGCTGACCGGGCAGGCTCACATGTACAAGGTCCGCTCCTCCGACACCGCCGCCTTGGGCGAGCGGACCGGCCAGAGGCCACGCCGGATCGACACGGTCGGGACTGGCTTCAAGCACGTCCACCACTTCGCCGGTCCAGAACCGGTCATCACGGTCATATGGCTCGTCGAGTTCGATGCGCACCAGCTCACCCGGCAACGCAAAACGGACAAACACTACGCGCCCGTCAATATGTCCGACGCAACGTCCCTGATCCGCATACCGTTCGATACGCACTTGTGCTTGCATTATCCCGTCACTTTCCTGCCTGCCTGTAGCTGGACACACAACGCATTCCAGCCCACCATGCGGCACGGGTATCGGTATACCGGCCGCAACTCACTGGGGCAACAGGCTAGCACGACCTGGTGTCCCGACATACGGTAATGGCGGATGATGCGCAGTTTGCACACCATCCGCCACCAATCGTCCACCGTCAGTACATGTGATGCTGGACAGCATCATGTACGGCTCGTTATTCGCTTTCGCTGAACTGGCGTCCCGCTACAGCCTGGTCCTGCATGACACGTTCACGCTCACGATGCCGGTGCATCGGCGTGGCGACAATCAGATACGACACCCAGATTGCCAACGCCCAGAACGGAATACCCATCAGCAGTCGCGCCGTGCCGAGCCATGCCACATGATCGGACAAATACAGCGGCACTTGAACGAGCAGACGCAGCGAGAACACACCCACCCACAGTGCCGTGATCGTCATATACGCGCGTTTGAGCGGCTTGTCATCCATCCATCCGTGGAACCAGTCACGGAAATGCTCGGTAGGCAGCGAGCGGATGAACTCGACCACCAGTCCCAGCCCCGGTACGCGTGCAATCAGTGAAATACCCAACAGCACGATATACACGGCATTCGTGATGAAGCCGAACATGTAATAGTTGCGCGCCTCATGGCTATGCCACGCCCACACCAGGCAGATGCCGACGGAAAACAGCCCGCTCAGCGCCCCCATCACGGATTGGCGTTGAATCAGCCGGATCAGCACCTGAAGGACCGCGAGTATCGCGGACACAATCACCGTTGTACGCAAGTCGGACGTGATGACGAACATTACCACGAACACGAACCCGGGCAGCATCGACTCCACGACACCGCGAGGGCCGCCAATCGCCTCGATGACGGAAAAATCACCATCCCCAGCTTGGGTGAGTGCGGCGACACCGGTACGAAGCTTGTGATTCTGAGCGGAATCCGGCATTGCGCCGCTCACCGTACTTCAGAGAACATCGGGCCACGGGACAGCGTGGTCTTCTGCTCCACCTGCTGGTCGGAATCGAACGGTCCCTTCGGACGCTGCGGAATCTCAGTATCCGCCTGCTGCGCTTGCTCAGCCGCGGCTTTGCGCTCGCCCGGAGTGACAGGAGGATGCATCGGGATGAGGTCGCGCGGGGCGAGCGGCTCTTCACCGCGTTCGACAACAATCTGTGAGAAGAATCGGTTGAGCGCCTGGGTCTCCTCATTATCCGGATCGGTGGCGGCCTTGCCGGAGAAAATGCCGCGAAGCATCCAACGCGGGCCGTCCACGCCCACGATACGGGTGGTCACCATCTTGCCTTCCTTGATTGGGACCGGCAGGATGAGCTCCGTGCCGAACACGCCCGGCACTTCTTTGGCGACATCGCTTTTGGAGTCCAGCAGATCGGCGCGGACATCATCCCACAATCCCAGCGTCTTCGGTGCGGCGAACGCTTCAACCTCAAGACTGGACGAACCGTACGTAATCGTGGCGCCGAGTACGGCGTTGGTTGCGCGGCTCGCCTTGATGCGCAGTTCAATGCCCCTGAGGAACGGGATGTAGTAGGCGCCGAGATCAAGATACTCGTCATAATCGGGGACGTACTCATCGTCGACATCCCACGGGCCCCAATCCTCGCCACGGCCCTCGTATTCTTCGCTCGGCTCGGTGGGATAATCGTTGTCGGTGTCTTCGGCCTCGTCACCGGCAGCCGTATCCGTCACCTGTTGCGATGCGGATGATGCCGCCTGAGCATCCGCCGCATCATCATGCGCGTCGATGTTCTGCTCGTCAGACAGTTTCTGGCTGTCGTCATCCTCACGCGTATCGTCACGCTGCGCGACGACATCGTCGTGATGCTTCTTCTTGCCGAATCCGAACAATCCCATGGTTCCTCGTTTCTGTGAATATGACTATCAATAAGCGTAACACCGCAGATGAGAGCCGGCTGTGAACGTCTGCCTGTGAGACGAACTTGGTGTGGTGGCGGAGTGCCGGTGTCACACGTCGTACGTGATGCTCAGCGGAGCGTGGTCGGACCATCGGGCGTCATAGGTGGGCGCCTTGTCGATGCTGAACCCGCGCGCCGTCTGCGCAAGTTCCGGGGTGGCGAACTGGTAGTCCAGGCGCCAACCGGTGTTATTGTCGAACGCCCTGCCGCGCTGGCTCCACCACGTGTACGGTCCTTGGATATCGCCGGCGAGTTCGCGCATCACATCAACGAACTCGTACTCGCCAAGCCACTTGTCGATATACGCGCGCTCCTCGGGCAGGAAACCGGAATGGGTGACGTTCGCTTTCGCATTCTTGATGTCGAGCGGGGTGTGCGCGATGTTGAAATCTCCGCACAGCACCGCCTGCTTGCCGCCGCTCGCCGCTTCGTCGCGCAACTGGCCCATGCGGATGAGCATGGTGTCAAGGAAACGGAACTTCTGATGCATTTTGTTCGGATCGTCAACATCACCGGAATGCACGTATACGCATACCACCGTGATCTCGTAGCCTTGTGGAGTGCGTACATCCGCCTCGATCCAACGACCGGAATCGACGTCTTCCTCAAGCCCCGGCAAACCGTAACGCATGGCTGTCACCGGCAGGGTGGACAGCAGTCCGACGCCGGCACGCCCTTTGATACGGCAGATTTCGTTCATCGTATGGAGGTCAGCCGGATCGGCGACTTTGCCACAATCCACGTATGTATCGGCGATCTTGCTGAAAATCGGGTCGATTTCCTTCTGTGGCGCGCGAACCTCCTGCATGCACCACACGTCCGGCGTATGCTCGCCCGCCCAATGCATGACGCCCTTGCGGTTCGCCGCACGCAAGCCGTTGACGTTCGATGTCGTAATCACAATGCTCATGGCTCCGAGCCTAGCAGCGCTCCCCTACGGATAGCTCGCCGTCGGCAAACACGACAGCACAACCATCTGCCGACGCTGACAGGACGCTCAGCATCGACAGAAGCAGAAAAGAAAAAAACCGTCTACCGACGCTGACGGGGCTCCTAGCGTCGGTAGACGGTGTTGATGGATCGGCGATCAGTCGAGGCCGAGCTTGAGTTTGCCTCCAGGGATCGCGTCGAGCAGGTCGCGCGTGTATTGCTGCTGCGGGTGGTCGAACACCTCATCGGTCGTGGCATGCTCGACCAGCCGGCCGTGCTGCATGACTACCACTTCATCGGCGATCTGGCGGACAACAGCCAAATCATGCGTGATGAACAGGTAGCTCAATCCGCGTTCCGCTTGCAGATCGTTGAGCAGGTGAAGCACCTGATCCTGTACCAGCACGTCGAGCGCGGAAACCGCCTCATCACAGATGATGACATCCGGGTCGAGCGCCATGGCGCGCGCGATGGCGATACGCTGACGCTGGCCGCCGGACAGCTCGTTCGGATACCGGCTCATCACGGTCTCGGGCAGCTCGACCATGTCGAGCAGTTCGCGTACACGCTTGGCACGGCTCTTACGGTCACCGATATGGTGGATGCGCAGCGGTTCCTCGATAGACCGATAAATCGAATACATCGGGTCAAGCGAACCGTACGGATTCTGGAAGACCGGCTGGACATGCCGACGGAAGTCCAGCAGCTCCGCCTTGCCGAAGTCAGCGATGTTCTTGCCTTCGTAGAAGACCTTGCCTGACGTGGGTTCAAGCAGGCGCAGCACCATGTTCGCGACGGTGGACTTGCCGGAACCGGATTCGCCTACAATCGCCAGCGTGGTGCCGCGTTTGACGGAGAAGGACACGTCATCGACGGCTTTGAACATCTCTTTCTTGCGCGGGAGCTTGAACTCTCTGGTCAGATGCTCGACCGTGATGATGTGTTCGCTCTTCTCCAGCGTCTGCTCACCCTTGACCTTGTGTTCGAGCAGGGCGTCCGCGTTCTCGCCGTGTTCCTTGGCGGAGATGATGCGCTGGGAGGCGAGTGACGGGGCCGCCGCGACCAGACGCTTGGTGTACGGGTGCATCGGATGTTGCAGCACTTCGAGCGACGGGCCGGATTCGACGACCTGCCCCTTGTACATGACGACGATATGCTGGGCGCGTTCCGCAGCCAAGCCCAGATCATGCGTGATGAACAGCACGGCCGTGCCCAGTGAGTCGGTGAGTGTCTGCAAATGGTCGAGGATGCGCTTCTGCACGGTCACGTCGAGGGCGGACGTCGGCTCATCGGCGATCAGCAGGTCAGGGCGGCATGCCAAGCCGATCGCGATCAGGGCACGCTGCCGCATACCGCCGGAGAACTCGTGCGGATACTGGCGCGCACGCGTCGCGGCATCCGGCAGACCGGCCTCGTCGAGCAGTCCGGCGATGCGATCGTTCATATTCGATCCGGTGACATGCTCCTTGGCGATTTGCCACGCTTTGTCGTCGTTCACGCCGGCTTTGATCAGGTCGTCCGCCACACGCCAACGGGTTTCAGAGCCGGCGGTCCACTCTTGGGAGAAGAACTCCATCGCATTGTCGAGCTTCTTGCCGCTCATGCCGATTCCGGTGAGCGCCTGCTTGGCTGCGGCGAGCAGGGCGGGGCGTTCCTCGGAACCGATGAAGGTCTCGTCGTCCTCGCTTTTCACGTTCACCTCGTCGCCGGCGAGCGCCTTGGCGAGCTTGGACCGCTTCTCATGCGCGATATCCATATGGTTGGCGACGAGCGCTTCCTTGACCTGGGTGCCGATACGCCACACCGGGTTGAGGTTGCTCATCGGGTCCTGCGGGACCAAACCCATCTTGCTGCCGCGCAGCTGGTCATACTCCTTGCCCTTGAGGCCGGAAATCTCCTGGCCCTCGAGCTTGATGGAGCCGCCGACCACGTGTCCGGTGCCCGGAAGCAGGCCCAAGACCGCCATAGCGGACGTTGATTTGCCGGAACCGGATTCACCCACGATCGCCACCCACTGTCCGGGATAGACGTTGAATGAGGCGTCGCGCACGGCATGGACGTCATGCCCGTTGTCGTCAGTGAAATCGACCTTCAGATGCTGTACTTCCAGCAGCGGGCCCTGCTCGCGCTGCATCGCCTCGAGCCGCTGTGCAGCCTCGTCCTTCGCATTGGTATTGGTGTTCTCAATCATCACATGCTCCTTGTCAGGCCGTACGGCTCTTCGGATCGAGCGCGTCCTTGACGGCATCGCCCATCATGATGAAGGCCAGCACGGTGATCGCCAGCGCGGCCGACGGATAGAACAGGACGGAGGGGTTGGTCCGCAGCACGGATTGCGCGCTGGAGATGTCGCCGCCCCAGCTGACCGTGGTGGTCGGCAGGCCGACACCGAGGAAGCTCAACGTCGCTTCAAGCACGATGTAGGAGCCGAGGGACGTGGTGCCGATGACGATGATCGGGGCCAGCGAATTGGGGATGATATGCCGAATCAGATTGCGCCACGGCGTCGAACCCAAGGCAGTGGAGGCGGTGTTGAATTCGAGGTTCTTCGCTTCCATGACCGCACCTCGGGCGATACGCGCAGTGGACACCCAGCCGAAGAGCGTGATGACGAGCACAAGCTTCCAGATCGAGGTGCTGGTCTTGAACATCTGCAGCACGACGATGGCGCCGAGCAGAATCGGCAGCGCGAGGAAGATATCGGTCAGACGGCTGAGCACCGCGTCAACCCAGCCTCCGAAGAAGCCGGCGAGCGCGCCGATGAACGCGCCGATCACCACCACGAAAATCGTGGACAGCAGGCCGACGCTCAGCGAGGTGCGGGTCCCGTAGATGGTGCGGGTATACACGTCGCAGCCTTGCAGGTCGAAGCCGAAGGGGTGGCCTGCTTTGGCGGGCTCGAGGGAGTTGTCGAGGTTGCAGTAGTTCGGGTTCTGCTTGGTCAGTACGCCCGGGAAGAGGGCGACGAACACGACGAAAATGATGAGAATCGCGGAGATGATGAACATCGGGTTGCGACGCAGCGTACGCCATGCGTCAGCCCACATGCTTGCCGCCGGCGCGGATTCGTCGATGGAGTCGACCGCCTGGAGCGGGGTTTCGTCGATGGGTGCGACGTAGCGTTCCTGTCCAGGCAACGCGGCGGTGGATTCATTGCGTGATTGTGCCATGATTATCCCTTCCTTCCTCTCACGCGTACCGGATGCGCGGGTCAAGCGCCGCGTACAGCAGGTCGACGATCAGGTTGGTGACAACGAAGATCAGGGTCAGCAGGGTCACGATGGAGACCACCATATTGCTTTCGCCCTTGAGGATGCTCTGATAGGTGAGGTATCCGATGCCGTGCACGTTGAAGATGGTTTCGGAGATCATGGCGCCGCCCATGAGCGCGCCGAGATCCTGGCCGAGGTAGGTGACCACGGGGATCAGTGAGTTGCGCAGAACGTGGCGGACGAAGACCTGACGACGTCCCATGCCTTTGGCGCGGGCGGTACGTACGTAATCCTCGTTCATATTCGAGGAGATTTCACCGCGGGTGAGTCTGATGATGTAGGCCATGGATACTGAGCCGAGCACGATGGCCGGCATGAGCAAATCAAGGAAGCCAGGATCGTTGCCGGCGGTAACGGGTAGCAGCCTCCATTTGACGCCGATGAGATACTGCATGATGAAACCGGTGACGAAGGTCGGTACGGAGATCAGCAGCAGGGAGATGATCAGGATAACAGTGTCACCCCAACGTCCCTTGTTGATTCCCGAGATGATACCGAAAAGAACGCCGAACACGGCTTCGAACACGAATGCCATGAGCGCCAGGCGAATGGTCACGGGGAATGCGCGACCGATTTCATCGATGACCGGCTGTCCGGCGAAGGTGTTGCCGAAGTCAAGGGTCAGTGCGTTCTTGAGGAACAGCAGGTATTGGATGATGAACGGCTTGTCGAGGTTGTATTCGGCGCGGATCTGGGCCGCGACCGCCTGGTTGACCGGCTTGTCCCCGAACATGGCTTTCACCGGGTCGCCCGGCAGCGCGAAGACAAGAGCATAAACCAGGAGGGTCGTGCCAAGGACCACGGGAATCATCTGCAGAATGCGTCGCAGAAGATATTTGCCCATTGGGTTGCTCCTTATTGCTCTTCGACCGTGTTCGCCGCGGCTACAGTCGCGTCCCGGCGTTTCGGCCGTAAAATACTTACGATAGTTTACCCCACGTCTGCCCCACCGTCATCTGTGTGCGAGCGAAGGCGCCGTTGCCCTTGTGTTTGGTTGCATCGTTTGACGTGCATGGCGTGCAGCCGCATGGTGGACGTTAACCGCACGGAAACACGGTTTTCCAGCACAATAAGAAGTTTATACACTGAGGGCGTCCGGCACGGATGCGTGTCGGACGCCCTCAGCATGTTCCGGTGTCTACCGGCGAGTCATCACTTGGACAGCTCGGAATACACCGGCTGGTTCTGCCAGTTCATCGTGAAGTTCTTCACGCCCTTGGCAGCCACGCCGTACGCGTTGCCGTAGTACAGCGGGATGGCCGGCAGATCGTTGAGCAGGATTTCCTGGGCCTGCTGGTAGATCTTGTTCGCTGCTTCGGTGCTGGTCGCGGCGTACGCCTGGTCCATGAGCTTGTCGAAGGCCGGGTTCTTGTAGTCGCCGTCGTTGGAGCCCTGGTTGTCGGCCGCAGCGGAGTCGTACAGCTGGTACAGGTAGTTCTCCGGGGACGGGTAATCAGGCTGCCAGCCGGTACGGAACGCGCCCTTGATGGAGCGGTTGGACACGTCGGTGCGGAACTCCTGGAAGGTCGGGACCGGGTTGGTGGCGGCCTTGATGCCCAGGTTGTTCTTCACCTGGTTGACCACAGCGTCGTAGATCGGCTTGGCGCCGCCGTCGGCGTTGTAGGAGAAGGTGAGGGTGCCGTCATACTTGGAGATGGCATCGGCCTTGGCCCACAGTTCCTTGGCCTTCTTCGGGTTGTACTCCAGGTTGCTTTCGCCCTTGAGGGAGTCCGAATAGCCCGGGGTCATCGGGGAGGTGAATTCCTTGGCCGGGGTGCCGACGCCGCCGAGCACCTTGTCGACGATGGTCTTGCGGTTGATGGCCATGGAGATGGCCTGGCGACGCAGGACGCCTTCCTCGGTGTTGGACTTGAAGTGATCGAGATCGGACGGGATGGTGAAAGTCTGGCTCACGGAACCAGCCTTGTTGTAGGCTTCGACGCTGGGGTCGGACTGGAAGGTCTTGGTCGCGGTCGCCGGAACGGAATCCATGACGTCGAGGTTGCCGGACTGCACGTCGGCGTAGGCGGAGTCGGTGGAGGTGTAGATCTTGAAGGTCACGCCGTCATTGTTGACCTTGACGTTGCCCTTGTAGTCGGGGTTCTTGACCAGCACGATCTGCTTGTTGTGATCCCAGCTGGAGAACTTGTACGGGCCGTTGCCGACCGGCTTTTCGCCGAAGGCCTTCGGGTCCTTGTAGAAGGATTCAGGCAGCGGGGAGAAGCCCTCGTAACCGACCTTGACCGGGAAGGTGGCGTCAGGCTGGTTCATAGTGACGGTGAAGGTGTTGTCGTCGACGACCTTCAAACCGGAAAGCTGCTCGTCGCCCTTCAGGCCGTCCTTCTGCAGGTCGTCATAGCCCTTGATGGTGGAGAAGAAGGACGCGCACTTCTGGGCGTTCTTCGCGTTCGCGGTGTAGCTCCAGGCCTTGGTGAAGGATTCGGCGGTCACCGGGGTGCCGTCCGTGAACTTCCAGCCCTTCTTGAGGGTGATGGTGTATTCGCTGGAGTCGGAGTTCGGCTTGATGGACTGGGCGACTTCGTTCTTCGCGTTGCCCTTGTTGTCGAAGCTCACCAGGCGGGCGAACAGCAGTTCGACCGGACGGCCGCCGCCGGTCTCGTTGGTGTTGCCCGGGACGAGCGGGTTCTGCGGTTCGGAACCGAAGGCGGTGATGATGACCTTGCCGCCATTGGAAGAGCCGGATGTCGAGGACGACGAGCCGCAGCCGCCGAGCGCCATCGCGAGCGAGCAGGCCGCCGCGACCAGCGCAATAGCTTTCTTCTTCATTGTGTTTTTCTCCTGTGTGTGTTGTCGGTCCGGGGAACACCCCCAACAAACAACGAGGCCGGGCTTTCGCCCCAACCTCGTTGCTGAACGCATTCATTCTTACCCCTTGAACGGACAAGATGCAATACCTGTCCGCCGCCACCGTGATACCTGCGGTTCGGCGTTCCGCATGCCGGTCGAGCCGGGAGGCTTGATATTGCAAGGAAATCCACGATACCTGCATCGTGTTCGTCTTGACGACAGGCATTCACACGCCGATGTTTTCGTTACCATCATTACGATTGCCTAACTGTTCCCCACCCGCAAGTCTGCGCATCAGTATCGCCTGTCACGCATGTGTCCGGGATGTCACGCGCGCGGGAACGCCTGCCGGTAGCGTTCCTTGAGTTGCTCCATGGAAACGTGAGTATACCGTTGGGTCGTGCGCAGTGACGCGTGCCCCAGCATTTCCTGGACCTCACGCAAATCCGCTCCCCCATCAAGCATATGGGTGGCGGCGCTGTGCCGCAGGGCATGCGGGCTGATATCCGGCACTCCGGCGGCGCGTGCTTTGACATGCACCACTTGTCGCACAATCCGCTGATCAATCCTGCCTCCCCTGCGGCCGAGGAAAGTCGCGTCCCCGGATGCCGCGGTCGCCAGCATCGGACGCCCGTCACGCAACCAAGCTTGTACAGCACGGCTGGCGGGAGCGCCGAAAGGAATCACCCGCTGCTTGTCGCCTTTGCCGGTGACACGGACGGTACGCTGGGCGAAATCGATGTCGGGGGTATCGATCCCCACCAGCTCCCCCACGCGCATGCCGGTCGCGTATAACAGTTCCAGCATCGCCGCGTCACGGAGGGCGACCGCCAGATCGGCCGGGCGTCCGGTATGGTCGTCCCGTTGAGTGTCGGCATCATGCTGCGGTTGCTGATGATCCTGCCGCCTCGCTTGTTCGTCAGTGTCGTCCATCAGCGTGGTCGCTTGCGTTTGGGTGAGCACCGCGGGCAGGGCAGATGGGATTTTGGGTGCCATAAGCATCGCCGCCGGATCACTGTCAATAAGCGCTTGGTCATGCGCCCAGTGGAAAAATCCACGGACGGCGACGGTTCTTCTGGCCATACTGGATCGGGCGTAATGCCGTTCGCCGTCACTCGCCAACCATGCCCGCAAATCGTCGACACTGACATCGTCAAGTGCCTTGCGACCATCAACACCCATAGTGGCCAAACAGTCGAGCACATCGATACGATATGCTTTCAGCGTATTTTCACTGGCGGCGCGATTCGTACGCAGAGCATGGAGGAATTGATCGATAACCGCGACGATGGGAGCGCCTACCACATGTTCCAGCTCCTGAGATGATTCACGTTTGCCGTTTTGCCTCATTCGATCGGGGCGGTCAGCGCACCGGCGTGATCCCATATCGTACCTCCATAAGGACTATCGTATCCGCAGTGATCGTCGGACCAGACCGACCAAGCGCACTTGGCCCTAAGATAAACACAACGGATTCGTTCAACAAACGAGGCTTCATGTTCATCGTCCCTCAACCGACACCACGACACCACGAGCAGCGCAACGATACACCGCGGCGAGCGGCACGCCGTGAGCAGACCGGCATGCCGGATAAGTCACCGGCTCTTCCCCGAGTCATCCCGCAAGGTGCACGCATTGTGGTGCGAAGAACCGCCGGCATCGACCCTGACACCGGTCGGATGACCTACCGTGATGTCGTCGGTCACGTCCGGCACTGGGACGGAAAAACATTGGAGATGACGCGTGACGCGGCGGCCAACGGGTCACGGCCGGCGCAGCAAGTCAGCATCACCGCGGACAGCATCGTACGACTGAAACCGGTTCCCGAACGCCCGAACAATGGTACACGTGGCATCACACGCTGACTGCAGGGTGCCGCTCAATCACGGCACGCATATCCCCACGCAACGCGACCAGTTGTTCACCATGTCGGGCGGATTGAAGCAGCTGGCTGCGCCATGATGCCGGCTCCAATGGCATGGTGATGCGCGTGGCGGCGGTATCGTGCGCGCAAGCGGCTTTGTAATCGCGGAACGGCTGGCCGTGGGAGAAGAACATGCCGATGGCTTGCGTATCCCCGTGCTGCAACGCGTCAGCGACCCGGGTGAGCCGGTCGGCCATATGCCGCAGCAGCGTTTGCACGTTCTCGGCATCCTCATCAACCATCGCCCGCGTACGTTGCGGGTCGGTCAACGCCACGCGCGTCATATCCCGCCACGATCCGGCGGCGAGTGCGGCGGCGATATTACGGTCGGGATTATCGGTCAGCTCGTTGATCAGCGCGGTCGCCACAACGTGCGGCATATGGGAGATCAGGGCTGCGGCGCGGTCATGGGTAGTGTCGTCGATGACGATGCACCGGTTGGCGCATCCTTCGGTAATCATCCGGGCTACGGTGAGAAAACGCTGGTAGTCCGTGGATTCGTCAACGGTGATCGCCCACAGCGCGTGGTCGAACAGACCAGGGTCGGACGCTTCGAAGCCGGAATGCTCGGTTCCGGTCATCGGGTGAGCGCCCACATAGCAGTCGCCCAAACCCGCGGACACCACTTGCTGGCGAACCAATCCTTTCACACTGCCGACATCAGTGAGCGTAGTCGTCTCGCGGTCAATCAGCGGGGCGAGCCGGGACAGCATGTCCGGCATGGCTTTCAGCGGATTGCACAGCACGATGAGTTGGGGGCGGGCGGAGGCAAGCTCGTCAAGCGTGTCCACGCATGTGATACCGTCGCGCCTCGCCTGCTCATACGGGTGGGGACGATGATTCCACGCGATGACATGGGAGCCGTTCGCCGCCAAATGCCGGGCGAGCGAACCGCCGATAAGCCCCAATCCGACAATACCGACCGTCACGCCTGTCATGGTGTGTGTTCCTTCTTCTCGTGTCTGGTTCGTAACACCGTCATAGTTGATGGATCGCGCTGTTCGCCGTTCCCCGGGATGTGCCGTCTTGCCGCCGCTCACCACAGCAGCTCCCTAGCGGCTTCGGGTGTGCCATCCCACGCCGGGGGGTATGGTTTCCGCGGTGAAACACACGCCGCCCTGCGGCAGCATCCATTCGTTGACCGGCGGATTCGGCCGTTCCCGGCGCGGGTACACCGCCAAGGTTTTCACCCAATCACCATGTTCAACCACTTCGGTGAGCACGTGGCGGAAATGCGGTTGCCATGGCGCGGCATCCACGGCGGCGACAAAACTGTATGTTCCCGCATGCCCTTTGATCGGGCGGGAAATGAAACTGGTCATGTTGATTCCCGCATCCCGCAGAACATCCAACAGGTTGGCGAGCACGCCTGGGCCGGTGCTCAACGGGATGAACGAAATGATGGTCTCGAATTCAGTGCGACCGTCCGCTTTGGCTTTGGCGATAAGATCCGGCGCGTCATCACGGCGGGCGAGGACGAGGAACTCGGTTCGTGCACCGTGATAATCCTGCACGTCATGCCCCAGCGTGTCCAAATGGTAGAGTTCCCCGCAAATCGAAGGGCCGAGCGCCACCTGACCGTCGCGGACGTCCCGGCATGCGGCGGCGTTCGACGTGGCAGGCATGAGCGAGAGGTGACGCTGCGCAATGAACCGTTGGCATTGCGCCAAACCATGCGGATGGGCGGTCGCCTCATGCGGGACGACACCTCGTTCGAGGCTCCCGTTGGGCACAAACGCATCGAACGCGACATCAACACCGACATGCGCGAACCCGACAACATCATCAGCGTCAATCATCATGTCCAAGTTGGGAACAACATAGCCTTCCACGTTGTTTTCCCAAGCGATAACACCCCAGCCGTCACCGTCACGAACATGCGCCATGATCTGGGGAATCGTGGTTTGCGCCACCGGAATAATCTCATCCGACAGACCAGCCAACGCGCAACTGGCCGCCACCGCCGCCTGATGGGTGAAAGAGCCTTGCGGACCGAGATAATACAGGTTGCGCTTGCTCGCCCGCGACATCGAAGATCCTCTCGTATCATCGTGTGACGGCCAGGATGGCTCGCATTGCATGGTATCGTCCATCATGCGTCAGTGCCTTTCCCGTGTTTGCCGGCAGCCGGGATGTCAGCGGATTGCCGATCCTGATGCGTTGCCGCCGACTCGGCATCGTCGTCCACTGTAATCAGGAACATACGACGCGGCAAGAACAGCATGACGACCTGCACCACAATCATGCCATACAACCAAACCATGCCCACATGTTCGCTCCAGAACGGGATCGTCGACGGGTCGCCAAAGCCGACCGGCGTCAACGCACCGGAACCGCGAGGCGCAACCGCAAGCCCCCATGCGACCATGGAAGACGCCGCGACATGCACACCCAAGCCAAGCGCCCCTGCCCGCGATCGGGCGCACCAGGCGGACAGCACGATTATCAGCAACGCGACAACCAACCCATACGGCATGTTGTGGGATGCGCCCAACCGATGCGCGAGCGTGCCGATGACACCGACCGCCGCCCCTGCGAGCAGGGAAAGCGTCATCCGTATCGGATACGACTGGCGGTGCGACCATGGCAGGTCGCGCCCGGAAGCTGGTGAAGAGGTCATATATCCAGTATGCTCTCCCGCCGCGAAAAAATCCCGCACATTCCATACCGCACCACCGCCGCTTCTACCGACGCTTACCGGCCCCTCAGCGTCGACAGAAACAGAACTACTGCTTTTACCGACGCTTACAGCTCGCTCAGCATCGGTAAAAAGTTGAGAGCCGACTCTTACGGCAGCGGACGGCGGATTGCGCGTGACGGATTGCGCAGTCAGTCAACCGTGCAAAGTCAGCACGCTGCCAAACCGCGTAACTACTCCACAAAAACGACGACGCCGTCTGCACCAGACCAGACTGTGTGCAGACGGCGTCGCATTGTCACATCGTCGTCGCATTCACGTATGCGACGACGATGCCATGCCTTACTTGGCTGCCGCGTTGTTCTGGCGACGCTGCTTGGCGCGCCACTTGTACCATTCGTCGCGGCTGAGGATGATCTTGCGCACACGGATGGCTTCCGGCGTCACCTCGACGCATTCGTCCTCGTTCGCGAAATCAAGCGATTCCTCGAGGCTCATCTTGATCGGCGGGGTGAGCGTTTCAAGCACGTCGGCGGTGGAGGAACGCATATTGGTCATATGCTTGGCCAGCGTGATGTTGACATCGAGCTCGTCAGGCTTGTTGTTGATGCCGACGACCTGGCCTTCGTAGACCGGGGACTGCGGCTCGACGAAGAACTGGCCGCGGGCCTGCAGACGCTGCATGGCATACGGGGTGGCGACACCGGCGCGATCGGAGACCATGGAGCCGTTCTGGCGGGTCACAATCTCACCAGCCCACGGGGCGTAGCCAGCGGAGATGGAGCTCGCGATGCCTGTACCGCGAGTGGCGGACAGCAGTGCGGTGCGGAAACCGATCAGACCACGGGACGGCACGGTGAATTCCAGGCGCACCCAGCCGGAACCGTGGTTGGTCATCGAATCCATACGGCCCTTGCGGTCGGCCAGCAGCTGCGTGACCGTACCCATGTACTCCTCGGGCACGTCGATGGTGGTGTTCTCCATCGGCTCGTTGATCTTGCCGTCGATCATCTTGGTGACCACCTGCGGGCGGCCGACGGTCAGCTCGTAACCTTCGCGGCGCATCTCCTCAGCGAGGACAGCCAGCGCGAGTTCGCCACGGCCCTGAACCTCCCACGCGTCAGGACGGTCAGTCGGCAGCACCTTGATGGACACGTTGCCGATCAGCTCGCGGTCGAGACGATCCTTGATCATACGGGCGGTAAGCTTGTGATCCTTGCCTTCACGGCCAGCCAGCGGGGAATCGTTGACGCCGAAAGTCATGGAGATCGCCGGGTCGTCGACATGGATAAGCGGCAGCGGACGCGGGTCGTTCGGGTCGACGATGGTTTCGCCGATCATGATGTCGCTCACACCGGCGACGGCGACGATGTCGCCGGGGCCTGCGGATTCCACCGGGATGCGGTCCAGACCCTGCGTGCGCAGCAGTTCGGAGACACGGAAGTTCTCAATCGAGCCATCCACGCGGGACAGGCCGTAGGTCTTGCCCTTCTCGAGCAAGCCGTTGTACACGCGCACGAGGCCGAGACGTCCGAGGAAGTCGGAGGAGTCGATATTCGCGACATGGGCCTGCAGCGGTGCGCCCTCCTCGTACTGCGGGGCGGGGATGTTGGCGATAATCGATTCGAACAGCGGTTCGAGGTTGTCGTTGTCCGGCAGGGCGCCGTCGGCAGGCTGGTCAGCGGAAGCGTAGCCGACCTTCGCGGCGCAGTAGATGACCGGCAGGTCGAGCAGGGAGTCGAGATCAAGGTCGACGCCCTCTTCCATGACGTCCTGAGCCAGGCCGAGCAGCAGATCAGTGGATTCGCTGACGACTTCGGAGATGCGGGCGTCCGGGCGGTCGGTCTTGTTAATGCACAGGATGACCGGCAGCTTCGCCTCGAGCGCCTTGCGCAGCACGAAACGGGTCTGCGGCAGCGGGCCTTCGGACGCGTCGACGAGCAGCACCACGCCGTCGACCATGGAGATGCCGCGCTCGACCTCGCCGCCGAAATCGGCGTGGCCGGGGGTATCGATCACGTTGATGGTGATGCCGTCGGGCTCACCGTACTTCGCGGCAAGCGGGCCGGTGTACTTGACCGCCGTGTTCTTGGCGAGGATGGTGATGCCCTTCTCGCGTTCCAAATCGTTGGAATCCATGACGCGGTCCGGGACTTCCTCACGTTCGTTGAAGACGTGGGACTGCTGGAGCATGGCGTTGACCAAGGTGGTCTTGCCGTGATCGACGTGCGCTACAATTGCCACATTACGGATATCACCGCGAACTGCCATCAATTACCTCTCTTAATTGCATGATTTGTCTACGTATCACTCTCGGATGCGGGAATCACCCACCTACCGCTTACACATAAACCGTCACAAGATTACCGGCGTGCCACGACAGGTCAACAGCCGTGGCACGCCGCCCATGACGAGACGCCGGCACCATCAGTCGCGTCATCTTCCCCCAGTATGCGGCACTTGCCGCATCGTCGTCTTCGACGCTCAGGCGACTACTCCCCGGACAACCATCTCACGCGCAACCTCACGATACTCTTGTGCGGTTTTATGGTTCGGCGCGTATATGGTGATCGGAGCGGCTGCGACCGTCGCATCAGGCAGTTTGATGGACCGGGAAATCACCGTGTGGAACACCTTGTCCCCGAACGCCTCGTAGATGCGTTGCAACACTTCTTCGGAATGCAGGGTGCGCGTATACATAGTGACCAGCACGCCATCGACTTCCAGATTCGGGTTGATACGCGACTGGACTTTCTCAATGGACTGCATAAGCAAAGCCACACCGCGTAAGGCGAAGAATTCGGCGGCGACCGGGATCATCACGCCGTCAGCCGCGGTCAGCGCGTTGACGGTCAGCAAGCCGAGGGACGGCTGGCAGTCGATAATGATCAGGTCATACTCGTTGCGGACTTTGCGCAGCACGCTGGCGAGAATCTGCTCGCGACCGACTTCGGTGACCAGCTGGACTTCCGCCGCGGACAAGTCGATATTCGCAGGCATCACGTCAAGATTGTCGAAATCCGTATGCTGGATGATGTCGTGCGGGTCGATGGAAGGATCGAACAGCGCCGTATAAATCGTATTCTCCACCGCGTTGGCGTTGATGCCAAGTCCGACCGTTGCCGCACCTTGCGGGTCGAAATCGACGATCAGTACACGCCGACCATACTGGCTGAGCGCTCCGGCTATATTGATGGAGCTGGTGGTTTTGCCGACACCACCCTTTTGGTTGCACATCGCAATAACCCTCGCCGGTCCGTGCTCTTGGCGCGGTTGTGGCGCAGGGAACGTCTCATACTCTCGTCCCAGTAAATCCGTAGGCATACCGTTCACTGTACCAAGCGGCGTATCCACCCTGTCGGCGGACGGCCAAAATCGTTGTGGCGAAGCGGCTGCATTCGCCCTGTCAGCGTGCTCGTGGATGCGCGGTCAGATAGGTCTCGATCAGTGTTTCCGGCGCGATATGCGTGTAAATCTGCGTGGTTGTGACCGAAGCGTGTCCAAGCAGCTCCTGCACGGTTCGCACGTCGGCGCCGCCTTGAATCAGGTGGGTCGCGAAGGAGTGTCTCAACGTATGCGGGTGCAACGGTGTCGCCAGATGCGCCCGCTCCCCAGCGATACGCACCGCTTCCCAAGCGCTTTGCCGCGACAGACGCTTGCCGCGACGGTTGAGGAACACCGCACGCAGTTCAGGCTGTTTGGCCTTGCTCGCCAACGCCGGACGGCCGACTGTCTGATAGCGTTCCAGCGCTTCGCACGCATAACTGCCAATCGGGACGAGACGCTGTTTCGAACCTTTGCCGGTAAGCCTGACCAAGTGGTCGTTGACGTCAATATCGGCGAAATCCACCCCCACCGCCTCCGAAATGCGGGCTCCGGTGGCGTACAGGAATTCGAGCAGCGCTTTGTCACGCAGAACGACCGGATCGTCGCTGCCACCCATCGCCGCGACCTCCAGCAGGGTGGTGACTTCGTCGATGGTCAACACGTCTGGCAGATGCGACGCGTTTTTCGGCGCGCGGATATTGGCGGAAACGTCGTCACTGACCGCTCCGCGGGAAAGTGCGAACCGGTGGAATTCGTGGATGCTGGCGAGATGCCTTCTACGGCTGGCGACGCTCTGGCCTTGTTCGGCAAGCGATTCGGCGTACGTTTGGACATCCTGCGGACGGACTTGGTTGAGTGAGCGGATACCATGCTGTTCCAGCCACGTGAGGTAGCGTTCCAGATCGGAACGGTACGCTTCGACGGTGGCTTCGGCAAGGCCGCGTTCCACGGCGATGTGCCCCATGAACGCCGACAGCTGTTCGCGTGTCGATGACTCTGCCGGTGTTCCCGGCGCTGTTCGCGTGTGCAATTGTTCGGTCATACTCCCATCATCACCCTTGCCTGTATCATATGCGACAGATCCCGCAGACTGCGGTACTCGTCATCGTACTGTCACGGAATCCGCATGCGTTCGGGTACAGTAAAGCCCCGGCTTCAAACGGAAGTCGGGGCATTACAACATGGTTCATGACGTGTACGCCATAGAACCGAAATGTTGATTGACTCAGGCGGCGACCGGAGCGTTCACGTCAGCCGGCAGTGCAGCCTTAGCGGCGTCAACGATGGTCTTGAAGGTCTCCGGATCGGAGACAGCGAGCTCGGCGAGAGCACGACGGTCAAGTTCGATGCCGGCGAGCTTCAGGCCCTGGATGAAGCGATTGTAGGTGATGCCCTCAGCACGGACAGCAGCGTTGATGCGCTGAATCCACAGCTTGCGGAAGTCACCCTTGCGTGCCTTGCGGTCACGGTAGTTGTAGGTAAAGGAGTGAAGCAGCTGCTCCTTGGCCTTACGGTACAGACGGGAGCGCTGACCGCGATAGCCGGAAGCCCTCTCGAGAACGACGCGACGCTTCTTGTGGGCGTTGACTGCGCGCTTGACACGTGCCATAGTTATTTCCTCAGCTTTCTATTCGTCTAATAACTCAACGGGCTACGGTTCAGCGACCGAGCAGACCGCGCATCTTCTTTGCCTGCGACGTGGCCAGCACCTCGTCAGCGGACAGGTGACGGCGCGTCTTGGCCGACTTGTGCTCGAGGTTGTGGCGCATACCGGTGCCGGCGTGCATGAGCTTGCCCGAGCCGGTGACACGGACGCGCTTGGAAGCGGCGGAATTGGTTTTCATCTTCGGCATTGCTGCCCTCCTTGTGATTATCTATCACATCGTGTTGGATAGCGTGGGCGAATGGGCTCGGCCCATCCGACACATTCGTTTGGCCTACTTGGAAGGCTTGTCTTCCTTCTGTTCGACGGAGACGACAGCCTCTTTAGCGGCTTGCGCTGCTTTGGCCTTCGACTCCTGCTTGGCCGCGAGACGCGCCGCCTGACGCGCCTGACGCTCCGCACGCGATTCGGCACCGCGACGGCGCTGCTCGGACTGCGTGTGCACTTTCTTGCCCTTGGGCGCAATCGTCATGATGATGTTGCGGCCCTCCTGCTTCGGCGCGGATTCCACCGTGCCGTAGTCCTGCACTTCATCGGCAAGCTTTTCAAGAAGCTCGACACCGCCGATCGGACGGGACTGTTCGCGACCACGCAGCATGATGGTGACCTTGACCTTGTCGCCGCCCTCAAGGAAGCGGATGACATGGCCTTTCTTCACCTCGAAGTCGTGGGCGTCAATCTTGAGACGGAAACGGATCTCCTTGATTTCGGCAGTGCTCTGATTGCGGCGAGCTTCACGAGCCTTGATCTTCTCGTTGTACTTGTACTTGCCGTAATCGATGAGCTTGGCTACCGGAGGCTTCGCGTTCGGTGCCACCTCGACGAGATCGAGGTTCGCTTCCTTCGCCAAGTTCAACGCGACCGTCGTCGCGATAACGCCGACCTGCTCGCCGTTCGGGCCGATCAGACGCACCTGGGAGACGCGAATCTCGTCGTTAATGCGTGGTTCGTCGCTAATGATGACTCCAATCCTCATATTTCCTTCAGCGGATCGCCCCCGAAACCGTTCGCAGTGAGTTCATGGAAGACTTCAAGAACATAACACGGCGCGCGGCCGCCAGTCCATCAATCAGCGTGCCTCAAGCACGCTCAGGTCTTGCCTTGAACCCGAAACCACGACAGGTCTCCAGGTGGGGTTGTTACCCGCTTTCTTGATTTCTCAAGCCGGTGCAAAAGTTTAGCACACGGCCGGACCAAATCGCACAGCGTGTCGTATTCAGCGCCGGCTGAGTGCCGCCACCGCATGGCTAGCCATCACGCGCAACGGATACCTCACTATACTGGTGGCCAAACATGCGGAAGGGAGCCGGACATGGAATCCAAGCAGCAACCAGATACTGCGGGGCGTGTGGGTACGACATGCGTCGTATTCGCGGCGGGAACCTACTTCGACACGCCTCTTTCGATTCCCGGAGACGCTTTCGTCGTCGCTGCGGACGGCGGGCTCGACCACGCACGCGAACTCGGCATCCATGCCGACGCGGTCATCGGGGACTTCGACTCGATCGCCGGCCCTATCCCCGAACAATCCGGGACCATCCGCCTGCCGGAAGAAAAAGACGACCCCGACCTGCTCTCCGCACTCAAAGTCGGATGGTCACAAGGTGCGAGGACGTTTTACATCTATGGTGCACTCGGCGGTCGGGTCGACCATTCCATCGCCAATATCCAGATTCTCGCCCGGCTCGCGGCGCACGGCGGCATCGGCTACCTGTTCGGCGACGGCACGGTCGTTACCGCGATAGCCGACGGGGCGCTCAGCTTCCCCGCGGACGCCGCCACACGCGGGGCGGGCCGCATGGTGTCGGTGTTCTCACACAGCGACCGCTCCACGAATGTCACCGAGCAGGGACTCAAATACCAGCTCGACCATGCGACCATGCTCAACACCACGATTCAGGGTGTGAGCAACGAATTCCTCACCGCCACGCCGGCGTTCATCAGTGTCGGCTCCGGCACACTCGTCGTCACGTTCCCGATTGAAGCCGGATTGCCGCGTGTCGAACGTCACCACGTGTTCACCGGAGACTTGGGCACCTTAAGCACCGCCGTATCCGCCGCGCTTGCGACACCGCGGCAACACTAGCGTTCGTACACCGCGAGCATTACAGTGGACATCGTTGGTAAACAATGGCCGAGGTGTACGCCCGCTTATGCCCGCGCGCGCCAAAGCCTGATCCCTAAGGGAGATATACATGACAGTAAAGATTGGTATCAACGGCTTCGGCCGTATCGGTCGTCTTGCGTTCCGCCGCATCTTCGAGCTGCAGGCTCGTGGTGGTCAGGCCGGTGACATCGAGGTCGCAGCCATCAACGATCTGACGACCCCGTCCATGCTGGCTTACCTGCTGAAGTACGACAGCACCCACGGCACCTTCCGTCATGACGATGGCACCCCGGTCGAGGTCACCTCCACCGATCACTCCATCATCGTGGACGGCAAGGAATACACCGTGTACGCCGAGAAGGACGCCAACAACATCCCGTGGGTCAAGAACGACGGTGTTGAGTACGTGCTCGAGTGCACCGGCTTCTACACTTCCGCTGAGAAGTCCCAGGCGCACATCAACGCTGGCGCCAAGAAGGTCCTGATTTCCGCTCCGGCCAAGGACGAGACCACCCCGACCGTCGTGTTCGGCGTGAACCATGAGATCCTGAAGCCGACCGACACCATCGTGTCCGCCGGTTCCTGCACCACCAACTCCATGGCCGCCATGGTCAAGCTGCTGAACGACAAGTTCGGCATCAAGGCTGGCTTCATGACCACCATCCATGCCTACACCGGCACCCAGATGCTGCTCGACGGCCCGCGCTTCCCGAAGGCTCGCAACAACCGCGCCGCCGCGATCAACACGATTCCGCATTCCACCGGTGCTGCGAAGGCCATCGGCAAGGTCGTCCCGGAGGTCAACGGCAAGCTCCAGGGCCACGCCCAGCGCATCCAGGTCCCGGACGGCTCTGTCACCGAGCTGACCACCGTCCTCGAGAAGGCCGCCACCGTTGACGAGATCAACGAAGCCTTCAAGGAAGCCTTCTCCAACACCGATTACTACGGCTACAACGCTGACGGCATCGTGTCCTCCGATATCATCGGCGACACCCACGGTGGCGTGTTCGACCCGACGCAGACCGATGTCAACACTGTTGACGGTCTGACGCTGGCTCGTACCGTCTCCTGGTACGACAACGAGTACGGCTTCACTTCCAACATGATCCGTACCCTGCTGTACTTCGCTGAGCTCAACAAGTGAGCCTAGCCTAGCGTTCCAGCGCTGAACAACCCCTCGGAAGCGATTCCGAGGGGTTTTCTTATGCCGCCCGTCAACCGGTGGTGCAAGCATGTGGGGCATGGGCAAGAAGAAACACAACGACAAGGGTATGGGCTCGACCCCGGCGACCTTGCAACTCGAACGCGCCGGCGTGGAGTTCAAGCTGTACGAATACGATCATTCCAACGACCACATGGACGAGGGCTACGGCGTGGAAGCAGCCGAAAAACTCGGGCTCAACCCCAAGCAGGTGTTCAAAACGCTCATGGCCGACACCGGCAAGGAGCGTGTGATCGGCGTCGTCCCGGTCAGCGGCCATATGGATTTGAAGGCCCTGGCGGCAGCGGTCGGCGCGAAGAAAGCGGCGATGGCTGACCCGAAAGTTGCGATGCGTGAAAGCGGCTATGTGGTCGGCGGCATCTCCCCGCTCGGCCAGCGCACCCGGCACAAAACCGTGCTGGATGACAGCGCCCTGCAATTCGATGAAATCCTTGTGTCCGGTGGCAAGCGCGGCCTGAGCGTCGGCGTCAATCCTCACGATCTGGTCGCTGTGCTCAACGCGACGACCGCGCCGATCGGCACATGGTGAGCGGTTTCAAACCGCGAGCCGTTTCAAACCGCATAGGCGTCCACGCGTTCTCAGTCAGCGGCTTTTTCCACTTCTCCACGTTTGCGCAGCGTCGCGGGAAGCACGAAATGCATGTTTTCCTTGATGGTTTCGACGTACGAGACATCGGTGAACCCGAGCGGACGCAATGCTTCCACAACACCATCGACCAGCGTGTCTGGCACTGAAGCGCCGGAGGAAATGCCGACGGTCTGCACGCCATCGAACCATGCCGGATCCAACTCCGCAGCGTCATCCACCCGGTGGGCGTGGCCGCACTCCCCCAGCGCTTCCTGGGCAACTTCCATAAGCCGCACCGAATTCGATGAATTTGCCGATCCGACAATCACCACGCATTGTGCCCGTTGCGCCACGGTTTTCACCGCGGTCTGCCGGTTCTGCGTCGCATAACAAATATCGGAGCTCGGCGGCTCCTCAATCCAGTCGAACCGCTGCTTGAGCGCCGCCACCACGCCCGCGGTCTCATCCACGCTGAGCGTGGTCTGGGTAAGCAGCACCAGTTTCTGCCCTGGCTGGAAATCAAGGCCGGCGACATCGCCCTCATGTTCAATCAGATGAACATGCTCCGGCGACTCCCCCACCACGCCGACCGCCTCATCATGCCCACGATGACCGATATAGATGATTTCGTAGCCTTCACGGACGAACCGCGACACTTCACGATGGACTTTGCTCACCAGCGGACAGGTCGCGTCCACAATGAACATGCCACGGCGTTTAGCCTCCGCCTGCACCTGCGGCGACACGCCGTGCGCAGAGAACACGACCGGCACGCCCGCAGCGACAGCTTCATCGGGGATTTCGGAAAGTTCCTCGACAAACACCGCGCCTTGGGAAGCGAGATCGTCGACCACATGACGGTTGTGCACAATCTGGCGTCGCACATACACCGGCGGCAGACCGTTGTGCTGGCGTGCGGATCTCAAGATGGTCTGCACCGTGGCGATCGCACGATCCACCCCGGCGCAAAATCCTCTCGGATCAGCAAGAATAATGTGTTTGCCCTCGCCCATACCGCTCCTGTCTGCCGATGTGTATTCGTTGCGCAACGCCCCTTCCAGGGGCATCACTCATGGTAGTGCCGGTGTTGGCGTCAGTGGCTGTATCGGCGATGCTCCGCGCAGTTCGTGCACAACACGCCTCAATCATGGTTCAGTCTGCGACACGGCGATGCTCACTGGACACGCCCATGCGAGCATCGCGATAGCATGGAGGCGACAACGCGCCGACGCGGAAACATCGCGTCATATTCGGCGCGGGCAGGCCTCAGCGGATAGGAGACACCATGGTTCCACCTCGGACAGGACAGCAGTATCATCTCGTATTTGGCGCGTATGCGGCGACCATCACCGAACAGGGTGCGGCATTGCGTACGCTCACCTACCATGGCAAGCATGTCGTCGTGCCGTTCGACGAGGATGATATTCCCAACTGTTGCCGCGGCCAGCTGTTGATTCCGTTCCCCAACCGTATCGAAGACGGCGAATACGAGTTCGAAGGCACCCGGTACGTGCTGCCGATCGACGAGCATGAGCGTCATAATGCGATTCACGGATACGGGTATCGCGCGTACTGGACGCTGTTGACTTCCACGGATACCGCCGTGAGCTTGCAGTGGCGGGCGCCCGCCCTTGAAGGGTATCCGTTCGACGTGCTGGTCACCGCGGATTACCGGCTTGACGCTCATGGCCTGTCACTGACACTCAGCGCGTTCAACAATGGGACGACGGATGCTCCGTGGGCCGCTGCGATGCACCCGTGGCTGGCGAACGGCGAGCATAGCACCGGCGACGCCATCGAGCAGGATAACGCCGCGTGTCATCTTTGCGTCCCGGCCGACACGCATGTCATCGCCGACGACAGGCTGCTGCCACGCGACACGGAACCGGTGGACGGCACTCCGTACGATCTTCGCGACAATCCGACGCTTGCCGGACGTGCGTTCGACGACGCGTGGACTGACGTGCATCATGATGCCGACGGCATGGCATCCGCAGTGTTCACCCGACCTGACGGTATGGCGATTACGGTGAGCGGCGGCCCGAGCATCACCTCGTTCCAAGTGTGCACGGGAACCGGATTCCCCGAGGCGATCCGACCGCAAGGCGTGGCGGTGGAGCCGCAGACCGCGTATGCGAACGCGTTCCGCAGCGGCAACGATCTCATTGTCATCAAGCCCGGTGATACGAGCGTCACGCAAATCCGTATCAGCGCACAGCAGCTGTGAACGCACACCGCTGACTTGTAAACGTCCCGCCGATGTGCGATAATCCCGTAGGCTTACCAATCTTTAGCAAAGGAGTCCATTATGGGTATGCGTGGACGCAAGCGCAAGGCACGTCGCAAAAAAAGCCGCTAATCACGGCAAAAGGCCAAATGCCTGAGTTGCGCTGACGAATGTCGCGACACGCCGGTTTCACGGTGGCGGCATTCGCAACATCGCGTTGCAGCGACAGCTGTACGAAACCCCGCGGACGATGACAACCATCGCACGCGGGGTTTTCTTTACCTGTAAACCGATACACAAACAACAACTCTGCCAGATCCCGTCGCCACTGGCGGGCATGCGCTCGGAAGCCACGTATCGGCGGACATGGGTACGCCGACGTCGACAGTGCCTGACCGACTGTTTTCTTTCAGTATGCCAATCAGCGCACGTCAGGATATGCGGGGAACGTCCAACCGCTGGGGAATGACAGGTCCGCAACCGTCACAACTTCCGTACCCGGCACGCGAACGTGACGCACCACTACGGCGCCGCCCGTCTGGTGCGCGGCATCCGGACACTGTGCACCGTCACCAGCCGGAATATCAGTATGCGTCTCAGCGTGCTCGCATTCCTCTTCACGGCAGCAAGCGTCGAGCGTGCGGTGCAACCGCTCAAACAGGCATTCGGGGGCCGTCTGTGGACGCAGGTATGCACGCATCATGGCGATCAGTGCACGCTCCTGGGCATCGCAGCAGGAATCCGGGTTAAAACATTCATGGTCATCATGCGACATGGAATGGTGATGCTGCCCGTCAGGCGCCTCCATACTCGTGATATGCACGTCGGTGCGGGTCACGCCTTCATGCGTATGCCGGGTGATGGAGATATGGCTATGATGCTCGTACGTGTCCATGCCGACTCCTTCCGCGCAACACCGACGGCCGCTTCTTCTCACAGATGACGTTTCTCATTATGACCTGTTCTCACGGATTGTGATGCCCTCAATGAGAAGAATTCGCAACCGGCGAAGACGAGGCGCCTCGTGTGCCAGCCCGTTTATCCCCGCTGGCATACCCACGCTCTTTCGCATACGAGGCCAATTCCTGTTTGAGTTGGGTGCGCGCACGGTTGAGCCGGCTCATCACCGTACCGATTTTCACACCCTGCTCGTCAGCCACCTGCTGGTAGGATTTGCCGTCAATCGCAGCGTCAATGAACACTTGCCGACGTTCAGGACTGAGCTTGTCCAGCGCCGCCATGATTTCTTCGGGAGCGTACGCGTCAAGATACTGCTGCTCGGCTGACTCCAACCCCTGCGAAGCATGTTCGGAGGCGGAGTAAATATCCCAGTCGTCATATTCCCCAGTGGCGTCGTTCGCACGCTGTGGACGACGTTTCGCTTTCGCATACTGGTTGAAATACGAGTTACGTTCGATGGTGGTCATCCACGCTTCGAAATTGCTGCCGGGTTTGAAACTGTCGAACGCTTTGAACCCCCGTTCAAAGGTGTCTTGGACCAAATCCTGCGCGTCATCGGGATTATTGGTCAGTTTCATTGCCTGACGGTAGAGCACGTTCACCGCGGGCATGGCGAGCTTTTCGAAGCGCTTGCGCTTCTCTTCCGTTGTTTCGTTCAGCTCGTTGCTCACCCCACTATTCTATGACGTGTCATACACGGCGTTTCGTATTCTTGCGATGACGGCGAGCCGGATACCGTACGCGTACGCTTGTCTGTTTGACAGCGCACAATACTCCATATGACTATGACGTATGACGCACTGATTGCGGCGCTGGAACACGCGCCGCAGCAAACCGATGACACGCCGTTGGGCTCGTCATGGCTGCTTGGTTTCGATACTGAAACCACAGGAATCGCCGCCGGTCGCGATGCCATCGTGTCCGCGACCTTGGTGTTGCGCGACCCGCAGCAAGGCCATGATGGTGATGCTGAAGCCGAATGGATCATCAACCCGCATATGCGGATGAATCCAAAAGCGAGCGCGGTCAACGGGTTCACCGACGAATACCTCGCCGAGCATGGTATGGAGCCGACGGATGCGATCGACCAGATCGCACGAGCCATTGCCGCCGCTCAAGACAAGAACATCCCATTACTGGCGTATAACGCTCCTTTCGACGTACACATGCTTGAAGGTGATTTGCATCGTTGGAACCTTCCCCAAGTCAGTGAACGGGCAGATTCGGCAGCAGCGTCATCGGGGCTTCTGGTCGTCGATCCGCTGGTTATCGATCGTGCGGTGTCCAAGCGTCGCGGCAAACGCACGCTGACGTTGACCACGGAATATTATGGCGTCGTCCCCACCGGGGATTTCCATAACGCTACCGCCGATACGGTCGCCGCGGTGGACTTGATCAAGCCGATGAGCACCCTGTACCCGCAGGTCGGCCATCTGACCATGGGCGAGCTCATGGAGTGGCAGCGTGAAGCGTATCGGTCTTGGCAGGAGTCCTTGAACCAGTGGTTGGAAAGCCGCGGCCGTATGCCGTCGCATGAATCATGGTTGTAATTCCCGTTTTTGACGACTCACGCCCGCAACCGTCTCGGAATATTGGCGGCACGCGCCTGCACGGAACGCACACAGCCCAGCGTCTACAATGATTGCGGGCAGACGGGGAACGATAAGAAAGGTTCGCTCATGGCTTTGACTCTGGCTTCGGCCGCGCAACTGCTGCAGGAGCATCATCTGCTGCATGAAATCATCCAGGCTGACCGTTGGACCCTGGATGCCAACGAATTCGAAGGTTCGCACACCCCGTTCTCTTCGGTCACCTATGACACACGCCAGGTGGGTGATGGCACGCTACTGTTCTGCAAGGGCGCGTTCCGCCCGGAATATCTTGACGGGATTGATGCGCGCGGGCTGGCGGCGTACGTGTCCGAAACCGAGTTCCATGATCGCACTGCGGCCCCCGGATTGATTGTTTCCAACGTGCGCAAGGCGATGAGCCTGCTGTCCGCACAGTTCTACGACCGCCCGCAGGAGAAGCTGACCGTGGTTGGCATCACCGGCACCAAAGGCAAGACCACGACCGCCTATTTCACCCATGCCGTGTTGAACGCGGTCAGTGGCGGCAAGGCCGCGCTGTTCTCGTCAGTCGACAACTGCGTGGACGGGCACACGTATGTGGAGTCCGATTTGACTACGCCGGAATCGTTGGACGCATTCCGCATGATGCGTGAGGCCGTCGAGCATGGCATGCGTTATCTGGTCATGGAAGTGTCTTCCCAAGCGTACAAGGTCGATCGTGTGTATGGTCTCACGTTTGACATCGGGGCGTTCCTGAATGTTTCCCCCGACCATATCAGCCCGATCGAGCACCCGACATTCGAGGATTATTTGTGGTGCAAGCGGCAGATCGTCGACAACTGCCGTACCTTGGTGCTCGGCGCGGATGCGGATCATGCTGATCTGATCAGACAGCAGGCGGAACGCGATAACCGGAAGGTGATCTCCTTCGCGCTGCATGACACGGCTGCACACGCCACACCGGCGGATGTGACGGCAAGTCCCGTCGACGCCGGACATACGCGCTACCGGATTGAGACGGATGGTGCCGACTTGGGTACGTTCTCACTGGCGCTCGACGGTGATTTCAACTATGCGAACGCCGCCGCGGCTGTCGCAATCATCCACGCGTTGGGGCTTGACGCATCACCGCAAGCACTGCACGCGATGGAGCGCGTGACAATCGCCGGGCGCATGGAACGGTTCGAAGACCCGTCAACGAATACCATCGCCATCGTCGACTACGCGCATAACGGGATTTCCACGACGGCATTGCTTGATTATGTCGATGAACGGTTCGGCGAGCGCCGCCCGTACATCACCTTGATCACCGGTTCCGCAGGCAACAAGGCATACGATCGCCGCAAGGAGATTGTCGAAGCTGCCCAGCACCGCATCAGCCGGTTCATCTTCACCGAAGAGGACACCAATACGGAACCCACGGAGGAGGTGTGCAAGCAGATGGCCGGCTATGTCACCGACCCGAATGTGACATCCGACATCATCGTGGACCGTGCGGAAGCCATTGAGACTGCCGCGCATGACGCGTTGCAGCATCCCAATCGCTGTGATGTCATTCTTGCCATCGGCAAGGGCAATGAACGCTGGATCAAGCGACTGAACCGGCATATGCCGTATGAGGGCGATGACGCGCTGCTTGGCCAGTTGCTGGGATGAATCAGTATTCGACGACAACCTGTTTTTTCGATTCAACCGATTGAAGGAAAGCATTATGGATTTTGACCCAATCGTCCTCGGCGGGGATACCCTCGGATATTCCTACGCACGGGAACTTCACCGGTGTTATGGCAGCACGACAACGATGCTGGCCGGCGCAGACATCAAATATTCTTCAGCGAGCAGATTCACCGATTACCATACCATCGAAGACATCGACAAAGAACAACGGCTGATGGAATGGCTTCATGCCCATGCGGGCCATTTCGATGCGCAGCCCGTGGTCATCGCCGGAGCAAGCGACTGGCACGTCCGCAACCTGTCGAAGCACAAACCGGAGCTGGAAGAACTGGGATATGTGATTCCGTATATCGACTTTGACCTCCTAGATGACATCACGCAAAAAGACCGCTTCTATGCACGTTGCGACCGATTGGGTATCCCCTATCCGAAGACCATCGTCGTACCGTTCTCCGACTCCTACGATGATTCCGTGCTTGCCGGCACGTCAATGCGTGTCGCTCGCGAGAAGCGGGAACTATCCGGGCTGAACTATCCGCTCATCGCCAAGCCCTCAAACTCCGCCGACTGGCATTACGCCGATATCGCAGGAAAGAACAAAGTCTATATCGTTTCTTCCGAGGAAGAGCTGTTCTCGATTTACGATGCCGTCGCCGCGTCAAGCTACTCGCACGCCTTGCTGATTCAAGAGCGCTTGTCCGCAAGCGACGAGTCGCTGCACACGCTGACCACGTTCTCAGACGCCCACGGCACCGCCATCGTGGCGGTCAGCGGCGATGTCCTCGTGCAGGATCGGAGCGCCACAGGCATCGGCAACCCTCTGGTCATCATGTCTACAGGCAAACACCGTGATCTGCTCGAGGCCGCCGGACGTTTCCTTGCGGATACCGGTTACGAGGGCTATGCCAATTTTGATGTTATGGATGATGCGGACGGCAATCCTCATTTCTTGGAAATCAACACCCGGCCCGGCAGGAACACCTACTATGTCAGCCTTGCCGGATGCCCATTCGTCAGGCCTCTGATTGAGCATTTTGTCATGCGCCATGATTTGCATGAGGCCTTGTCCGCCCAAGAGCTCGCTGCGGATGACGATTTCCTGTTCACCATGGTTCCCCGCAGTGTCATTGATCATGAGACACATGGGGCCAAACATGATGCCGCAATGCGCATGTTCGATTCAGGCAATTGGAGCAGCCCACTGCTATGCCGGGAGGATACCTTCAGGCAGCGTTTCTGGGGCCGCGTCAATTTCGAACATATGCGGTTCAAGTTCTGAACATATTATCCCTGCCAGATGAGGGCACCGATCCGGTTTCTGTCTGCTACCGGTGTACCAGACAGAAACCGGACAGAATGAGTCTGGCAACGGTCATTGTCGTCGCTGGTTCCGTTTTTCTCTGGCGACGACAATGACCGCAGGGTCCCGTGGTGCCGAGACAGGAACGGAATACACCGCCGTCGACCCCATAAGCCTTGGTTCCTTGACGGCATACGACCGTCAAGGAACCAAGGCGGAGTTCAGGACCGATCTGTGTGCGATGACGTGCCGGAGGTACGCGCGTCAATAGTAAACTTGAGGCCCTCTTCGCCGGCGTTGAGAATCTCGTTGATCACATCGTCGGTTTCCGGTTTGCCGTCGGTGTCGCCGCTCTCGTCGGCAGTGCCAGTGGTATCGGCAGTGTCGCCGGCGGTGTCAGGCGAGACGACAGGCGGGTTGACGCGTTCGGCTTTCGGCTTGGCCAGATCGGTGGCCATATGCTCGGTCAGCAATGTCCTCGCGTCGCCCGCGGTGACGAAGCTGCCGCAAATCAGCACGCCGTGCCCGTAACCGACACCCAAGTCATCTTCCGCGTCGACCTTGTCGACGGCGGCCTGGATTGCGTCCGGAAGATCCTTGATGACAGTCACACGGTCCGGGCCGAACACGCGCACCGCGATCTTCTCCAAGTCTTCCGCAGGCATCACACGATCATGCCACGAATTCTCGGTGACGATAATCTCACTCAGGATCGGCTCAAGCACGCCAAGATACTCCTCGACCTGCTTGTCACCCATCATGGCGACCACGCCGACCAGTTGCTGGAAGCTGTAATTCTCCTCAATCGCGGCACGCAAGGACTGGGCCGCGTTGACGTTGTGCCCGCCATCGACGATGATTGTCGGGGATGTGCGGACCTGTTCGATACGACCCGGCACCTTCACACCGCCGAGCGCCTCATCGACCAGATCTTGGTCAAGCTGACCGTTGACCGGAATCACGGTTTCTGCTGCGGCAAGCGCTGCCAGGGCGTTATGCGCCTGATGCTCGCCGAATTTCGCGATCGGCACGTCGCGGTATTCGCCTTCCGGCGTGCGCAGCGTCGCCATCTGGCCGCCGACCGCGGGAACACGCGAAACGACTTCCATCTCCTCGCCATCACGGATAAGCGTGGCGTTATTGTGTTTCGCCGCGGCTTCGAGAATCGGCATGACTTGCTCGGCATGCGGCTGGCGCCCGATAATCGCCGCACAACCAGGCTTGATGATCCCCGCCTTCTCCGTGGCAATCTGCTCGACCGTATCGCCCAGCCACTGCATGTGATCCATATCCACCGGGCCGATGATCGCGGCATCCGCATCCATGACGTTCGTCGCATCCCAGGCGCCCCCCATGCCGACCTCAAAAATCGCGACATCGACCGGGGCGTCGGCGAACTTCCAGATCGCCATCGAAGTCAGCACCTCGAAGAAGCTCATCGGCGGCTTGTTCTCCTGCTCCATCTTGCGGTCCACCAGCGCAACCAGATCCTTGATCTGATCCCACGAGTCAATGAAATCGTCATCAGACAACTGCTGGCCGTCAATGGCGATCCGCTCGTTGATCTTCTCCAGATGCGGGGACGTGTACAAGCCGGTGCGCATACCATAGGCGCGGCAAATCGCCTCCGCCATGCGGGCAGTGGACCCCTTGCCGTTCGTACCGGTAACGTGAATGACGCGGAAACTGTCCTGCGGATTACCCAGCAGGTCAACCATCATCTTCATACGGTCAAGATCAAGGTTCGTTTTATTATGCTCCGGTGGGCGCTTCATGATTTCACGCTCAACGTCACGGATGTTCTCGCCATTGCGATTCGGATGTTCAAACGACATACCCGCTGGTCTCTTTCCTATGCCTTGATGGTCGTACGCCCGCCAGATGACGGAACGTGGATGCGTTCGAACCGGCAACACACCGATGCAAACGCGCTGCTTTTATTCTATGCGAATACCGGGCAACACCCGTGTTCAGCGCCCGCCGCGAAATACCGCAGCCCGATCGCCCTGCTCGCGACGCTTGAGATAGTCACGGAAGACGGCCATACGCTCAACCGTGCTTTCAGCAAGCGGGCTGGGCAGATCATCCGGATCGAACCAGCCGACCTGGAGACTCTCCTCATCTCCCACGAACGGTTGCGCGTTGCCGCCCGGACGCAAGGAACACAGGAAGGAGTGATCCATATACTGAGCTTGATCGCCATTGACGTAGGTGATTACGCGTTTACTGCTCGTGACCGACACCAAGTCGGTGACGACCGCATCCACGCCGGTTTCCTCCTTGATTTCGCGCACCGCGGTATCCGCCGGCTCCTCCCCCGGTTCGACGATTCCGTACACCAGCGCCCACTGACCGGTGTCCGAACGACGGCCAAGCAGCACGCGACCGGCATCGTCACGCACGTACGCGGTAATGCCGGTCAGCCATAGAAGGCTGTGCCCGATGGATTTGCGCAATTCGATAATGAAATCAGGTGTCGGCATTGATACTCCACACTTCTTGTCAGGCGTACGATACACAATCCGTTGCACGGGCTACCAGTGCGATCGAGTGATGGCCCGCGCAACGGGTTGACGACAGGGGTGAACCTTTACCCTGGTGATTCAGCAGAGTTCAGTCCTCACGTGCGGCCGCACGCTCAGCAAGCCACGCCTCGACCTCGTCGATCTGCTTGGGGATACCGGCGGAAATCCATTCGGGGCCGTGTTCGGTCATGAGTACATCATCCTCGATACGGATGCCGATGCCACGCAGCTCAGGTGGCAGCAGCAAATCGTTCGCCGCGAAATACAGGCCAGGTTCGATTGTGAAAATCATGCCCGGCGTGATTTTCGCGCCCTGATACGACTCGTAGCGGGCCTGCGCGCAATCATGCACGTCAAGCCCCAGATGGTGCGCGACACCGCAAGCAAGCCAACGACGATGCTGCTGACCCTGCGGGGACAGAGACTCCTCGACCGGGACCTTCAAAATGCCCCACTCGTGCAGGCGCTCGGCGATCACGCGCATGCACGCATGATGGATATCCGAATACGTGGCACCCGGCTGTGCGGCTTCGAAACCGGCCTGCTGGGAGTCCAACACCGCCTGGTACAGCTTGCGCTGCAAGGGCGTGAACTTGCCGTTGACCGGGAAGGTGCGGGTGATGTCGGCCGTGTACAGGCTATCGACCTCGACGCCCGCATCCACGAGCAGCAGTTCGCCGTCGCCGACCACGCCGGTGTTGCGCATCCAGTGCAGGATCGGCGCATGCTTGCCCGACGCGATAATCGTGTCATAACCGACGGCGTTGCCCTCCTCGCGTGCCACCGAATTGAACGCGCCTTCCAGCATACGTTCGGAACGCGGGCGGCCGATCACGCGCGGCAAATGGGTGAGCATACGGTCGAAGCCGTGCTTCGTGGCCTCAACAGCCTTGCGGATTTCGCCAATCTCATACTGGTCCTTGACCATGCGCTGCTCAGAACCGAACTCTGCCAACGCTTCATCGGCCTTCGTATTGGCATCCGGGTCGCCGAAACCGTTCGCCTCGCGCACCCGTTCAACCATCTGCGTGATCGACGGGTCGGTGGTGCGCACCACACGCAGCTGCACGGCACCCGCCTCGGCGCCGACATCCTTGCTGATCGCATCCTCGAGCGTAGCGATGTCATGGGTCTCAATGCCCGTCATCGCCTTGAGCTCACGCAGGCCGGCACGCGGGCCGACCCAGTACTCGCCGTAATGGGTGTCACGGTAGTAATCAGCCGTGCTGTTATCGGCACGAGGGGCGACGAACAGTTCCGGCGTATGGGTTTTGCCGGCCTTCGCCTCCGCGCTGTTCGGATCGAGCGGGTTGAGCACGAGCACGGCACCCGCCTCGTAATCACAGCCCAGACCGGTATAGTACGCGAACGCGGTATCCGGGCGGAACGCGTAATCGCAATCATTATTGCGCACCTTCGGCTGACCCGCGGGAATGACAATGCGCTCGCCCGGGAACCGCTTGCCCAGCGCCTCAAGGCGCTTGCCGATGTACTTGCTCGATTCCAACGGCTCGACCGCCGGCTCGGCGTTGTCCCAGCCGGTGGTCATGAACTGGCGGAACGTCTCGCTGTTCGGGCGCAATGAACGGTTGTTCACCCGGTCAGCCATCGGCTGGTCCGGGCCCGGGGCGTTCTTGCTTTCCTCTGCCTCGTATGCCTTATCTGCTTCGGTCACTACCGAACTCATGTCACTCCTCCAACACAAGAATCGTTGTTGCTGCCACTCTAGTCATACCCGCCAGTCACGATTGCCGCAAACGCCAACAGTGAACACCGCGTTGCGCCCTTCCGCGATGCCTGTGTGAGCGAATCCTCACACACTGGCGGTCGATATGCGAAGCAAGAAGCAACGCAAGCAGTTCGGAGGCAAGCATGCGACACGCCGACATCCTCACTTGCCGATTTATGTTAACTCAGTTAAACTTTTAATCAAGTTCAGATTCAAAGACGAACCGTCCGCCCACCAGCGGAGCAGGGAGAACAGACGCAAGGAGGTGCCATGAACAGCCAGAACGCCAGCCAAAGCTTGCAGTCCACACTATCGGAAGCCAACCGCTCACACGTGTTGCATTACCTGTACACTCATGGCATCAGCTCACGCGCCAGCATCGCCCACGCACTCGGCCTGTCCGCGGCGGCGATCACGAAAATCACCGCACGTCTGATCGACGCCGGCATCATCCACGAAGTGGGCGGCATCGAAGGGCGCAAGAACCGCCGGTCCATCGGCCTAGAACTCGACCCCGAACAGTTCCATTTCATCGGCGTGAAATTCGCCCGCAGCCTCGTCGAAATCGGCGTATTCGACCTCAAGGGCGCGACATCAAGCCTCACAGACCTGCCGACCGTCAAGAACGACACGATTCCCGAGACGATCCACAGCATTCACGAGACCATCAGCACCCTGCTTGACAGCGACCCTTCCATCGTCGCCATCGGCATGGCGGTCCCAGGCCCCTACCTGCGTCATGAAGGCAGAACGGCCGTTGTTTCCTCGATGCAAGGTTGGCGCACATTCAATTTCCTCGATGAGTTCTCCGATGCGTTCCGCGTACCGGTGTTCGTCGAACAGGACGCCCGCGCCGGCGTGCTCGCGCAATATCTGTTCGATCCGGCAAGCAACAACTGCGACAATCTCGCCTATTATCTGCTGGGCGAAGGCGTCGGTCTCGGTGTCATCGACGATGGCAGGCTCGTCAACGGAGCCCAGGGTGCCGCAGCCGAAATCGGCCATGTCAGCATCGATGTCAATGGCCTGCCGTGCGACTGCGGCAACCGCGGATGCCTCGAACGCTACTGCTCCGCGGTCGCCATCCACGAGCGGCTCGCCAGAACCGGCATCGTCCCCGACACGGGCGGCATGACCCACAAGCAGGCATGCCACGCACTGTTCGAGCAGGCCGCCCACGGCAACCACGCGGCACAGGAGCTCGTCCATGACATCGGCCGGTACGTCGGCTACGGTTGCGTGACCATCTTCAACACATTCAACCCCGAGCGCATCGTACTGGGCGATATCGTCGCCGAAGGCGGTCAACCTCTGCTCGAAGCCGCGCGCGAAGTGGTCGACGAACGTGTCATTCCCGAACTCAACAAGGCAACCACCATCTGCCTGTCCAAACTTCCCGCGGATGCCGCCGTCATCGGCGCCGCCGCAGTCGCAGTGACCCAGTTCCTTGAACATCCGTCAAGGTTCTTCGCCATCACCTAGACACCCGCCTAGGGACCCGACAACTGTCCAGATTTCCCAATCGGAAAACAGAACAAACCAACCACAACAACCAACATATCGAAAGGAACCATCATGGCACAGCCAATCGTTCTCTCACTCGGCGAACTTCTGTGGGATATGCTCCCCGGAGGCAAGCGCGCAGGCGGTGCCCCGGTCAACTTCATCTACCACGCCATGCACAACGGCGCGGACGGCTACGCGATCAGCGCGGTCGGTGAAGACGATCTCGGCGACGAACTGGTCAAAGTCACCGAGGACGCCGGCATCAACGCAATCATCCAGCGCAACGCCTGGCCGACCGGCACCGTGGATGTCGCCCTGAAGAACGGCATCCCGGAGTACACGATTGTCCGCGGCGTGGCATGGGACCACATCCTGTACACCCACGAGCTGATCGATCAGGTCGAGAAGGCCGACTGCGTGTGCTTCGGCACGCTCGGCCTGCGCTCCCCCGAATCGCATGACACCATCGTAGAGCTGCTCAAGCACACGAAGCCCGGCGCCATGAAGTTCTTCGACATCAACATCCGCGGCGACCACTACTCCAAGGAGCTAATCGAGGAGCTGCTCGGCTACGCGACCGTGTTCAAGCTCAACGATGCGGAACTCCTGCTGCTGCGCGACATGTTCGGCATCCGCGGCACTTCCGACGACGAGGCCTGCCGCTGGTTCCTCACCCAGTACGGCCTGGATTACATCATCCTGACCGGCGGATCGACCTTCAGCACGATCATTTCCAAGACCGGCGACAGCTCCACGCTGTCCACCCCGCATGTCGAGGTCGCGGACACGGTCGGTGCTGGCGACTCCTTCTCCGGCACTTTCGCGGCAAAGATCCTCACCGGCGCGAGCCTCGAGGAAGCCCACCGCGCCGCCGTGAACACCGCTGCCTTCGTGTGCACCAACGATGGCGCATGGCCTGAGTACCCGGAGCACATTCCGGATTATCTCGCCGAAGCCGGTCTGTGAACCCAGACACACCACGACTGATTCCCTGACCGCACAATAGCGTGCGGCTCCCCCACGCCCCAACCGTTATCCGGCCTATCACCAGTGACGGCTGGGGGTGTGTACACTCCGTACTCTTGCGCAACAACGCACTGTCGGAAGCCCTCACATCAACCACACCAACCGTCACCAATCGCGTTGTATCAAAAGGGGAACATTATGAGCAACAACACCGCGACGGCGAAGAAAACCACGGTCAGGGCGCTTGTCCCTGTCATGGCCGCGTTCTTCGTCATGGGCTTTGTCGACCTTGTCGGCACCGCCACGAATTATGTCAAGCCGGAATTCAACCTGTCCGACTCCCAAGCGAACCTGTTCACCTCCATGGTGTTCTTCTGGTTCCTGATCTTCTCCGTTCCCACCGGCGTACTGATGAACAAAATCGGTCGCCGCAAAACCGTACTGATTTCACTGATCGTCACCGCCGTGGCCATGCTGCTGCCGGTCGTCGCCTACACGGGCGCCGCCGGCACGCCGCGACTGGTGCTCATGATTGTCTCGTTCTCGCTGCTGGGTATCGGCAACACGCTCATGCAGGTGTCACTCAACCCACTGCTCACCGTGTTCGTGAACGGCGACAAGCTCGCCTCCACCCTCACCACCGGCCAGTTCGTCAAGGCATTCGCCTCGTTCTTCGCGCCACTGATCGCCGGATGGGGTGCTTCCGCGCTCGGCGCATGGTGGGTGCTGTATGTCATCTACCTGATTATCGGCGTAATCGTCGGCGTAGCCCTGGCGCTTGACAAAATCGACGAGCCTGCGCCCGATGCCGGACAGACCAGCATCGTCAGCTGCTTCAAACTACTCGGCAACCCGATTGTGCTGCTGTGCTTCCTCGGCATCATCGCACACGTGGGCATCGATGTCGGCATCAACGCGCAAGCGCCGCGCATCCTGATGGAGCACACCGCCGTACCGCTCGCCACCGCGGCGGGAGCGACCTCCGTCTACTTCGCGTTCCGTACCATCGGCACGGGATTGGGCGGCATCGTGCTGCAGAAGATGGATAACAAGACCGCGTTGCGCATCTGCGGCGCAATCATGGTGCTGTCCGTCGTATGCTTCGCTGTGTTCACCACGATTTCGACGAACCCGCCGCAGTGGCTGTTCTATCTGGCGGTTGCACTGATCGGCTTCGGTAACGCGAACGTGTTCTCGCTGTGCCTGTCGCACGCGCTCAACACCCTGCCGTCCCGCCAGAACGAGGTGTCTGGCCTGATGATGATGGGCCTGATCGGTGGCGCTATCTTCCCGCCGATCATGGGTGCCGCCGCCGACGCGATGGGCCAGGTCGGTTCGATTATCGTCGTCGCAGTGGGCGCGATCTACGTGCTTGCGATTGCGCTGGCGTATGACAAGGCGCTGGAACCGGCGAAGAAGTGAGTGATGACCGAGCGTGATGACCGAGCGTGACGCCCGGACTGGAGCCGCTTGAGGCCGGACAGGGTGATTCACCCGGTTAGCTCTGTTGGCTCCGTTGGCGAATGTTCCGCCCGGTCAGTGACTCGGCTGAGTCCGGGAATTTTCCGCGGTCCGAAGGCCCGCTGTGTGAGGATTGACTCGCACAGCGGGCCTTTTTTGTATATGGACTGGCTGGATGACTGCCGGGCGGCTGAGAGCTGGGCCGGGAGTATGTCATCGTGCGAGCCAATCCTCACACGATGACACCGCAAGAACGAGGTGGGACCAACCACGCAGGTATCGACATACGCGACCCGCCAAATCGGCGGCAGACCAAGCCCGAGCGACATCCGTTCGTAACGATACGCACGCGACAACATACGCAGCCCGCGTCCATTAACGTCACCGTTCAAGACGGAACGACAGCGTCCACACAGACCACGACGACCATCGGCACTCCCCCGCAGCCAGACCGGTCAGAATGTCCAGCCTGAATCATCATCGCATTCAACGGCCGATCAGCCCGCTGAGCATCCGGGAGAACTCGAGCGCATCGTCGGCACGTCGAAAGATGAACAACGAGGACCGCCATCCGGACAGCGACAGCGTGACCTGCTTGCGCTGTACCTGCACACCAAGCACGTCTTTGAGGAATATCACATCCGTGCGTTTGTATCTGCGGAGCCAGTATGTGGGGATGTCGGCCTCCACGCGGTTGCCGTACAAGCGCAATTCGAGCTGCCACTGCAGCTTGTCGCATCTGAACAGCCACCCCGGAGCCGGGTCAGGTTTTCTTGCCATGATTCGGATTCACCCTTCTTGTTGGTTCCTCTTATTCCACTCTTCTCCAGCCTATGTCCAACGATCAGCTTGTTCGACCAGACCGGTCAGAGTGTCCGGTCTGGGGAATCGGGTTGGCATCGTGTCTCTTCGCCGTCGGAATCATCACCGCCCGCGATACCAGCGACGAAACCGAAACGGATGCGCAATAACTGCAGAGACTCTGTGGATTTGTTGGTTCCGCGGCCCGTGCCCGCATGAAGCTGGGAACACGACTTCGGCGGGTACTACCTGCTGGAACCGCCGCTAGGACGCTAGACCGCCAGACCGCTAGAACGTACGACTGCAAGACCGCTAGGACGCTAGACTGCTAGACCGCAAAACCGCGCACCGACTTGTGGGTATCTGCGGTATCTGTAGTACCTGCCGGAGGCTATCTCGCTTATCGGGGTTCATCGACCTGCGATATCGCAAGTACGACTGTTGACATTCCGCGGGCAATACTCGCGGTATCGAGGGTGCGCGAACACAGATAGTGGAGATACGGTTCGCGAGGTACTACAGATAGGCGAGATGCTCGCTCTTCGATACCACAGATAGATGAAATACCGTCATCACTCGGCGCGGACAACTCAGAATGACGGGAAGCACAGAATGACAGCTGCCGCCCGTGACCCCTACACCGGTACAATCAGCATTGGGGATATCGTCCAATCAGATTTTCCGCGTTGATACAAGCCTGCTTTGCGCCATTTCATGGGATATATACGGTACGCGGGAATCTCCGCTTCTTCTTCGGGCGTCACGGGGGCCAAACCTCAGGCCTGAAACAGTTGAATACGGGTAGCGCTCCCTGCCCGATGCGCTCGCTTACAATCTGGAGGCGTTCGGCGTTACATCTATGCAGGAAGGAGTTTCGCTGCAACCGTTTGCAACACTGCTCACACGCAGCCGTGCGGTGACCTCGTTGTTCGCGGTGGATTCGAATATCGCCATGCAGGTCGCAAACGCATGGTCGTTTGCGCTCGATGGCATGCCTGCATACCGGATTGACACGAGTCGGGAGCGTCTCGATTCCAATTCGGCGGTCTCGGCGATCGACCGGTGCCCGTCCTCGATTGTCGTACTTGATGGAACATTGGACATGGTGAACGAGGCGCTGCTGTTTTCGCTCATACGGCAAGATAATAAGAAGACGCTTATCTTCCCGGTGGGCGCCTACGCGAATCTCTCGTTGATCGCCCCGGAAGTATGGGACGGCATGATACTTGTTCCCTCGGAGCAACTGGTCACGCTCCCGGCGGAGCATCACACTTTGCAACATTGCGCTAAGGTTCCTCCCGCTGAACCGCTCAACTCCGCGCAGGTTGTAGGCGAACTGAACGATTTGGGTTCCACGCTTGCGGATGCCGTTCCCTTGAAATCGCTGGCGCATCTCGCCACATTCCGCGCCGCCACCAAGGGGCTCGGCGGTGCGAACGCCTGGCTGCAGTATCAGCTGGCGGTACGAACCAATGCGGCGCAGGATGCGAAGCATGCGCAGGCGCTGAGCGGAAGAATCGGGCCCGTTGATACGGTTCAGGCGTTGCTGACAGCGTTGGATGGGCATCATCATGTCCATTGATTTGCTGAGGGCGATTGCCGATGATTTGGGGATTGTTCCGCTCCCCCATGAGGATGAGCGATCACGTTGGAAGAGAACGCTGTACTCCTGCCTTCGGTTCCAGATTCAAGCGGCGTGCATTGACGATGGGTATGGCGGAACGTATGGCGTGACGCCGCAACATGTGCGAGAACGCACCGAACATTGGTTGGCGGGCGTCGAGCGGTATGCACGTGGAATATCAACTGTGATACCTGGCACCTGTGTTGCGGATGCCGTGAACGTATTGCTGTGGTCCGGGGACCTTGTGGAAGAGAACGAACTGTACCGTTGCACGAGTGCCGGGTGGCGCGTTTTCAATCCGCGAATGCGAGCGGTCACGGGTTTCGTTGATGCCACAGATTTGCCCAGCGGCATGGTGGTCAGCGGCATGGGGATTCTTCCGGATCATGCCGCCGGTTCTGCTTCTGATGGTATGCGGCCTGCTGCTTGGCCCGATCGGGCCGGCGGCAACGCTCAACTGCCGTGGGAGAACGCACGGCCGATCGGCGATGGACGGCATGTGTTGGTGTCCGATGATGCGGTTGCGGGGTTATCTCAGCGGGAGCGGGCTATTTTGGACTACTGCGGTTGGAAGGTTGAAGCGGGGTATGTGGTGAGGTGGGAGTGAGGTGGGGCGGGAGTGGTCCGCACCATCAATGCATCCCTGACTTACCAGCAATTACAACCCACGCCCTTGTGCGGGGAGAGATAACACCCACATCGCATGAACGGGGCATTATATGCGGGAAGGCCCCGCACAAGGCCGGGGCCAAGTAACAGAAAAGCCGCCCGAAAGGCGGCTATGGTGAATAAGGAAGGACCAGGGTTCAGGCCTTGCCGATTCTCTCGAGAATGCCTTCCAGCTGCTCGATGATAGCATGATTGTATCCAAGCGCCACGTCATGTCGGTGAGCCAATTCCATGGCCGGCGACGGATCGATATCATGCATCTCCATGTAATCCGAGGCCATTATCAACGCCGCTCCGCAGTCCTCGTCCACAAGGCCACGGCAGACATCAACGGTGTATTGGGCGTCATCGAAATCGCTTTGCTCGATGATACCGCACAATGCCAGCGTCAGCTGGCGCGCCAGCTCGTCTGTCTCCTTTATGGTGTACACGCCGTGTCACCTCCCGTCGGCGGCGGGGAAGAACGACGTGATGCGCTTCCCATATTTCTTGCTCGTACTCCATGTTATCGCGACTCATATCGGTTTGCCATCCACGACCAGATTGGCATCCTTCCTGCCGCCGGAACTCGCCGCGATGGCCGAAGCCTTGGCCCTCATCGTGTCGATGCGCGCGCCGAGGATCTTCTTCTCGTCCCAGTCCTCGGGGAACTCGGGCTTGTCATGAATCCACCCATAGCCGTGCATATGGCCGCCAGCATCATCGTATCCGTGGAATTTCAATCCACGCTCCCCGTGCAGGGAAGGCACAACTCCCACGTCTTATTATCGCGCCCTCAATGAAGTGTCAGAGCGGAATCCCTGGCAACGTGGAATGGCTCGATGAGATCATCCGCCATGCAGAACCCTCAATGAAGTACCGGGAATTGAATCCCGGCAATGGCAACGATTTTATGGTCCTTGAAATACAAGTCATGTGGCCGGATATCATAATCACAATCACATCCCATAAGTTCATTGAGTTCATCCTCTCTCATGGTTGACCTGGCTTTCTATTGCGGATATGATCCATCGTGGATTTGAATTTCTTAAAAGCATGGGCGTTCCATGCAATAGTTGCAACAACGCCGACGGCGGGAACAATAATATCCCTGATCCATAAACAAGTCTCGCGAGCCATATCCAATGTTCGCTGTTTCATGACAACTCTTTTCTAAAATATAAGTCCCATGTTTCCATGAGACTTCGTCTTTTATAAGATTCTGTATATAATAGACATTTATGTATCTCTATTATACATAATGACTTCCTTTCGGTTTAATCATTCTTCACTATAGCGCATGTTTGCATCGCGAACGATGTCACGACGCAAGCTTGTGCATAAGATCGTTGGATGCCGGATTGGGCGAAGAATATGGGCTTGATTCGTCCACAAGCCATTCGTACGATCCATATTGTTCGATCGTGTCCATCGCTTCATTAGCAAGTCGTTCGTAATAGCTTCGGTCCACCTCATCGGATAGATGATCGCCACGAATGACGGAATATTCTTTCCATCGGTATCCCTTGGTTCCCGTTACCGCATCGAATCCTCCTCTGTTGTTTTCACGAACCAGCAAACCTCCTCCACATCCAGGTTTCACTGGAGTGAATGCTGATACCTTGCCGACGAAGCTGTAACGATGATCATCTTCAGAAAGCCCTTCGTTGAAGTCAAGAAAAATGCTGGTCTTGGCTGATTTCATTTCACGAAAATCCTCAAGTATTACCGGTTCACCTGAAAATAACGTCTTGAAGACATACGGGACTTGGAATTGCAATCCGATTGCAGTCCATTCACCGCAGTGATCCCCATAGACAGAATGGGCGATATAGGTGGATTTGTCGACAATACACATTTTGTCCCCTCAATGAAGTGCCGGGAATTGAATCCCGGCAATGGCTTCAGCTACCGCGCCTTGACCGCCGATATAGTGCCCTCAATGAAGCGCCGGGAATTGAATCCCGGCAATCCCATTCGACGGTGTGGTTGCCACGACGCTGGTTGCCCCTTAATGAAGTGCCGGGAATTGAATCCCGGCAATTGGTAGGGCTGATGCCGCTGCGTTCTTGGAAGATAACCCTCAATGAAGTGCCGGGAATTGAATCCCGGCAATTCTTCCTTGTGGACTGTGGCTTTCGTCGCTTGGACCCTCAATGAAGTGCCGGGAATTGAATCCCGGCAATGCTGATACCGCCATCGTTCTCGACCTGCACGGTCGCACCTCAATGAAGAGCCGGGAATTGAATCCCGGCAATCAGTATCCGCGTCAAACGTCAACGTGGCATTGCCACCCTCAATGAAGTGCCGGGAATTGAATCCCAGCAATTCAGCGCTACAACACGAAGGGCAAGCTCCAGCTGCCCCCTCAATGAAGTGCCGGGAATTGAATCCCGGCAATGACGCCGCCGAGCATGCAGCCGCACCGCACCGCACCCCCTCAATGAAGTGCCGGGAATTGAATCCCGGCAATTCGGTGAGCCATTCCACGCCGCTCGCCGTGATGGGCCCTCAATGAAGTGCCGGGAATTGAATCCCGGCAATCTGCGTCAGGAGACGGCGGGCAACGCGGCCAAATGGCTCCCTCAATGAAGTGCCGGGAATTGAATCCCGGCAATAGCAGTGGGTGCAAGAGGTCGACGACGGGCTTTTCTCCCCTCAATGAAGTGCCGGGAATTGAATCCCGGCAATGCCGCGAAAACACGCCTTATGCAACGCGTAGGACTTCCCTCAATGAAGTGCCGGGAATTGAATCCCGGCAATGTTGATGGGAGGGAGGTTGGAGGGAGCTGAGCAGAGCCCTCAATGAAGTGCCAGGAATTGAATCCCGGCAATCAAGATTCAATCCGTTCGTTGTGATGAAGTGCAAACCCTCAATGAAGTGCCGGGAATTGAATCCCGGCAATGTCAGGCTCTGCGCAGTACAAGACATGCTCAGGGAGGTCCCTCAATGAAGTGCCGGGAATTGAATCCCGGCAATACGTAAGTCGGTCGGCGTGGATTGAGACCACGCTTGCCCTCAATGAAGTGCCGGGAATTGAATCCCGGCAATAAGCACAACGGCCCGCGGTTGGAAAAGATTGGTTAGCCCTCAATGAAGTGCCGGGAATTGAATCCCGGCAATCCTCCGTGACCTTGCCCGGCACATCATAAGAACACTTCCCTCAATGAAGTGCCGGGAATTGAATCCCGGCAATCCGCAACGTGGAAACGGGTCAGCGTTGCATGCCTGACCCCTCAATGAAGTGCCGGGAATTGAATCCCGGCAATGCTGCTAATGCGGCGGCACGCCCCCTTGCTGTCCTCTCCCTCAATGAAGTGCCGGGAATTGAATCCCGGCAATGGTGACGGCCGCGTAGAACACGACCTGCGGCAGGTACCCTCAATGAAGTGCCGGGAATTGAATCCCGGCAATGTCGACCATGTTCTGCATCCCGAGACACGCAAAATCCCTCAATGAAGTGCCGGGAATTGAATCCCGGCAATGCTTCAGCGACAGCGCCCTGACCGCCGACATAATGCCCTCAATGAAGTGCCGGGAATTGAATCCCGGCAATTCCGCCACCGTCGGCCAGATCCCCGGCCAGGAGAACCCTCAATGAAGTGCCGGGAATTGAATCCCGGCAATGTGGTCGTCACAGAGCGGAATGGACCCAAAAGCCTGCCCTCAATGAAGTGCCGGGAATTGAATCCCGGCAATGTGCCGAACGGGGAAGTCAGGTCATCGTTAAGCAGCCCTCAATGAAGTGCCGGGAATTGAATCCCGGCAATATGCGTTGCCGTTGGATGAGGCGCATGAGGCTGACGGCCCTCAATGAAGTGCCGGGAATTGAATCCCGGCAATACGATGGGTCGGGCGACATAGTCGGTGAAGTCGCACCCTCAATGAAGTGCCGGGAATTGAATCCCGGCAATGATGCCCCACGCATCGAAACACGTGCCCTCACGCAACCCCTCAATGAAGTGCCGGGAATTGAATCCCGGCAATCAGTGGGGACGCAACTCGGCGTGTCGTTTTTCCCACCCCTCAATGAAGTGCCGGGAATTGAATCCCGGCAATGCGGCCATCGAAACACACGAAAACATCGCAATCAACCCTCAATGAAGTGCCGGGAATTGAATCCCGGCAATCACCACCACTCTGGTGGACAGGTCAGCCATCCCCAACCCCTCAATGAAGTGCCGGGAATTGAATCCCGGCAATCTATCGGCACCATGACGTGCGAGTGGAGGAGCCGCACCCTCAATGAAGTGCCGGGAATTGAATCCCCGGCAATTATCCCGTGTACTTCGATTACGGGACGCTCCCAGACCCTCAATGAAGTGCCGGGAATTGAATCCCGGCAATTCGTCACCGTGAGCGGTACCACCGCCACCATCCCCCCCTCAATGAAGTGCCGGGAATTGAATCCCGGCAATCGGCGGGGAGTGGGGTGACTGTGCCGATGTTGAACCCCTCAATGAAGTGCCGGGAATTGAATCCCGGCAATATGGAACAGACTAAGCCCACACACTATATATTCATCCCTCAATGAAGTGCCGGGAATTGAATCCCGGCAATACCGCGCACTTGCGCGCACGTACCTTTATGTGCCCCCTCAATGAAGTGCCGGGAATTGAATCCCGGCAATGTATCGGCGGCAGGTTCCTGCTCGGTGCTGATAGCACCCCTCAATGAAGTGCCGGGAATTGAATCCCGGCAATCGCCCGACTTCCGTTTCCGGATGCCTCGCTTGCCGACCCTCAATGAAGTGCCGGGAATTGAATCCCGGCAATGTGATTACCGGCTTGTCGACCTTCCTGCCGGTCAGCCCTCAATGAAGTGCCGGGAATTGAATCCCGGCAATGCTGATGCCGCCCTCGTTCTGCACCTGCACCGTGGCCCCTCAATGAAGTGCCGGGAATTGAATCCCGGCAATCTGACAGGCTCGCGTCGATACCTTTGAGCATGGCTTCCCCTCAATGAAGTGCCGGGAATTGAATCCCGGCAATCTAGCCTTGATGATCTCACGGCTATCGAACGCGAACCCTCAATGAAGTGCCGGGAATTGAATCCCGGCAATTTCGCCTTTCACGCCGTGAGAGCCGGCGCCCAGGACCCCTCAATGAAGTGCCGGGAATTGAATCCCGGCAATCGGCCAGTTCCTGCGGTGCGCGCGCGGGGAGCTGCGACCCTCAATGAAGTGCCGGGAATTGAATCCCGGCAATATGGCCCGCAAGACGGTCGTGCGCCGCGCATTCCCCCCCTCAATGAAGTGCCGGGAATTGAATCCCGGCAATTGCTGCCGTCCGCATTGTGGTTGACGCGATGTGTGCCCTCAATGAAGTGCCGGGAATTGAATCCCGGCAATCGGCCTTGCGGCATTCCATCGCCGGCACCTTGAGCGTCCCTCAATGAAGTGCCGGGAATTGAATCCCGGCAATTGTATATCAGATTCGGGAGCCGGACGATGCCGTGACCCCCCTCAATGAAGTGCCGGGAATTGAATCCCGGCAATTGTGACGTGTCGGTGTGTCGTTTTTGTGGTGTGGTCCCTCAATGAAGTGCCGGGAATTGAATCCCGGCAATGTTGGGTCGGCTGCTGCGTGAGATGCAGGCGCAGACCCCTCAATGAAGTGCCGGGAATTGAATCCCGGCAATGGCCTCAGTTTAGCATAAGTCGCCAGTACGGCAACATTGCAATATTGCGAGAGGTCCAGTACGCCCAATCCGTTTTCATGAATCGTTCAAGATACGAAAACCGGCAACGGTGTCAAGAGCGGAGCGCTCGCACTGGGAAAACCCACTGCGAGCGCTCCGTAGGGAGACACACAGCGATTCAGCTCTCGCAAAACACAGAATTACTTTCTCTCTTCAGCTTTCAAGCAACACGAGCATCCTGCTCAAAATCAACACACGATCCAGAAAGGCTTCCTAGACCGCCACCACCAGCATACCCCGGAGCTCCTCACTTTCATGCCGCACCCCGCGGTCTCGGATGGTTCATATTACGGTAGGAATTTCAATGTCGCGAAGTGAGCGTCTTCCAACAAACTCCATTGCATTATCCGCCTGCTCTACCTTCCCAAGATTCACCACAAGCACAGAATCCTCATGGCAGTCCATTTCATTCTCCACTGTTCTTTTTATCTGAAGAAGACGGGCAGGACGAATTTCAAAATAGAACAAGCTGTATTGAAGCCGCTCGCCGTAACTTTGTAGATACTTTGCAATATGAGCACGACGTCTATCGTCACATACATCGTAGGCGAGCAGATATGCACGTTTCTCATCACTCATGACGTCACCTGATTCTCATCCCGTGATATTCAGATTGAGTACCATCCAAATACCCAAGAATCATTCGCGCTTGAATCTCCACGACGCGACGCCAGCTTGCTTTATATCCAAAGACAGGATGAACAATCTGCGTTTCCATCCGACGTTCGTACGCACCGATCAAGGATTTCCGCGTGGCATCATTCATTCGCACGGACCCGAAGACCTCTGTGAATCCAGATGGTTTGACTTCTCCGTTATTTACCACCGTCTGCACCACCGAATCAGCGATGGGCGCTCTAAACTCCTCCATCAGATCAAGCGCTAATGCAGGCTTGTTGCGCTTACTGCTATGGATGAAACCTGCATGAGGATCCAATCCACAGGCAATTATCGCCTTCACACAATCTGCAAGCAGTAACGCATAAGCATAATCCAACATCGAATTGAGAGCATCAGGAGCCGGACGTCTCATTCTACCCTGCCACTCCCACTGTTCTCGTTTGTCAGGCTTGATCAGTTGAGAGAATTGCGAAAAATACAAAGATGCGGCTTCGCCTTCCAATCCCAGCACATCTTGCCACAGATTCACGTTCTTGACTGTTTTCTCCAGTTCTTTCAGCCTCGGCAGCACCTCGTTGGTGTTATCCGAACGTCGCAACAAAATTCGCTGGTTATGAATCTTGGTTGCGATGAATTCCCGGGCAAGGCCAAGACGGCCGGTTTCTGAGGCCACATGCTGCCGCACTCGAACCTGACCATTAGGTCCGTAGGAGGATTGAGCCCAACCGTAGAACCTACCGGTGCCGCTGCACCACAGTATCGGGACATTACGCCACAGTAATTCCCGTATCAAGGCACTTGACAAATCACAATTGCCATGTACTTCAAGAGCGGAAATCGTCTCAATGGGAATGGAAGCAATCTGTTCCCCCGCTTTGCTCGCAATCATTCGTCCCGAACGGACATACAGCTGAGCGCCCGGTGTGGCAATATGCGTCACCTGATAATCAGGTGATTTAACGACAATCTTGCGACCGATGGGTTCCGGTTTGCGCTCATCGGGAAGGCATATACCTACATGAGAGCAGTACATGCATCGCGGGTTGTCTTCCAATGGCTCCGGCGCCACGTCAGAGTTGGCGAGCGCGCGAGTTCCCATGATGGCGCTTTCCGCATCATGGAAATCAGCAGATGTCAATTCCACATCCACCCGCCGGTGATGGGAAGTAAAGAATATTTGTGTTCCTACGACTTTGTATCCCATCTCCTGCAAACACATCGTCTGCAAAGCAAGCTGGATACGCATCGCATCAGTCACTCGCATCTGCCTCTTGACAGGCGTAGCCTTATATTCACGAATGACAGCACCATCTTCCGTGAGTTGAACTGCATCAAGACGACCGGAAATATTCCACCGATTCGCACGGATATCAATTGCATGGAATAGACCCGCGTCATCAACCCCCGTGAAGCGATCAGCAACGGTGTGATCGTTAGTTCCCTGCTGGATTTGCGCGGATTCCACTCGTTCACCTTGCATTTCAAGCCATGCCCGTCTTGGACAGAATACGAAGTCTGCAATGAGACTGATGGACAGCGGGTCTTCATCCATGATGCTCTCTTCTTTCTTCTAGGCCATTTTCATAAGGTGCGTCATGCATATGCATGACGCACCTTCTCCAGTCTCTTTGAGATGGGATTAATGGCAGGCTCCTCGAACAGGTGTGAAGGTGCCACGTTCCAACCATCGTTCCGGAGCGCTTTTATTGTCTGAGACAAATTGCCGGAACAACACACAGGCAATCACGTTGCGCTCCGCCAGCCAATCATCATGCACACTGATTTCAGAAGCCCCCTCGGCTTGCACTACAGATGCACCTGCCCGCAGCAGTGCAGCACTGCGAGCAACCGAACGGAATCGTGAGAGAGTCCATTCTCCCGTGAAAACCGGAAGCACTGCGTAGGATCCCTTCTTCGAAATCTGGAACATCGCAGCAGTGGAGTCCCTCGAATCAGAAACGCTGGGGATGACCGGGAATGCAGACACTCCAATCAACGCACACCATGCGCGTACGTTATCAGTCAGGGAGGGAGCATGCAATCCAGTGGCGGTTCTGCTGTCCGATTTGTCTTTGCCGCACTCGTCCTTTTCGACTTCGCCACTGATACCACCTCGGATTCTTTCCAGAGAAAAGTCCGCAGCGATTTGCGACAGCTTGCGCAACCGGCCTGAAATGAACTCTTGGCCCCTGTTGCGCGCAACCATCTCCCAGCGGGAGGCACCATAATCTGCTTGAAGCGCATGGGATGATCCGCTCACGCGCCCCGACCAATACGAGGGTTGGCCCAAAGCGCTGAAATAACGGCATTCCCCCATTGAATCCAATGCATCAATGGCAGCCTGACGATCATGTTGCAATGCTCTCCAGCCAGCAGGCTCCACGATATTGCTCAGCCTCGGCGACATCGTTGCATGTGGGGTGCTTCCATCGTATTCGCCGTCGGATGTCATGGCGAGAAGGTCATTATATTTCGCCACATGTGAGTGCACGCATGCAGTCACATCATCAAGCTCCATCGGAGAGGAGAACATCACGGTCGCACTCGTGCCCGACCCCTCCCACCGCAAAGCGCAATAGGTGCCGGGCGTCTCTTCCTCAACAATCGAGGCGAGCCCGACGAGGAACAAATGCGAGAACGCATCATGCACATCTACCGGAACAGTGATACTCATCTTAACGTCCCTCCATGGAAACAGTGATGTCCGCAGCTCGAAGCAATGCTTCCAGATAGGCAGAGCCCCAGAAGCCGAAGGTCTCATTCGTGATCTGGATCAGGGTCTCCCATTCACCCTCATCGAACAACCGCTTCGACCAGGCAATTACCGCAGGGTCGGCATCGGCTGCATTGGGAATCAGGAATTTCTCGGTATGGGCGAAGCTCGACCTGCCGTGTCCATGAGATGTGCCGATAAGCCGCGCACTGAGCAAACGCTGAGAATTCTCAGGATTCAATTCCACGAAACCGTCATCGGGCTCGCCGAATTCGATTGCAAGGTACTCCGCAACTGAACGCTGTTCGTGCCTCCAGCCTCGCAACTGCGCTTCCGTGCGATAACGGACTTCAAACTGCCGACCGGAGAATCTGCTTTTTGCCCAATATTCCTCAGATTCGCCACGGGAACGACCATGTCGGAGCAGCGTCTGGAAGCGAGAATCCTTCTTGCCTTCATCGTGATACAGCCCCGCTTCTTGCTCGATGCCCGCGAAAACATCTGGCAAGCCAACCTGCAATGCCAGGCATTTTGCGCGAAGCGAGACGTGACCCTCATGACCTTCTGGACCTTGCAACCGCACAGTCTTATTTTGAACGGCGATTTCCTGGATCTGGAATGTCTGCGACAACACTTCGGAATCCGACAAGACGACCCATAGCATGGATTCTTCGTCGTCTGAGAAGACGCCATCAAGACGCAATCGCTTACCATCAGCCGACACATCGGAATCAAGATGCAAACTCGTCACGTGAAGAATATCAGCGAGTACATCCTCCTCTTCCAATCCAGCGTCCGCAGTTTCGTTCTCCGTCTGCACCGCAGTCTCGAAATACTCCTGCACCTCTCTGGCGACACTGCTGTTTCCGTCCAGTTTCACAACGTATTCCGCTGAATCGGTGGAATTGAGCACATCGACTTCTGTGTCTTTGAACTCAGACGAGGGGTCGAACACATGGGCTTGCGAATCGAACAATGGCACATCATCATCGACGATAACGATTGTTCCAGGAGCAAAGGCGGCTCTGAAGGAATCGGAATCCTTTACGCAAACCGTCCTGCTCCCCTCATCGCGCTGTGCATTAAACAGGAACGCACGGCGTTGAGTCTGAGCAGAAGAGTCATTGTCATCAAGATACGCCGCTATGCTGTCCTTCTTGGCAAACAGCTGGGACAAGGAACGAACCGGGAATTGTTCGAGCGTAGTCGGCGGAGCAGCTTCCAGAACCATGCAGGCGGCATCCGCATCCACAGGTAGATGACGGACTACGATACTCGCATTGGTCTCGGTGTCATCATCCAAATCATCACGGAGCCACAGGTTAATGTCAGACGGCTGTTGTTGCAGCCTTTCCATCGCCACATCAGCGCCAAGATCTTCATCGGTGTGAGACAGATTCTCAACATCAGTGATTTCCAGCCGCTGCAGCAGCAGACGCCTGCTTGATTCAGACGGCGGAGCCGTGGTGTCCGATAGAACCGCCCATGCGCTGATGTCATAAACCTCTGATGATGAATCATCAGATGATCCAATCAACGGCAACGTCCTCAGCCACTCACCGCACTTGGACAAATCCTCGGGAAGGTAGGGAGAGGCTTCCTTTGCCTGGGTTTTCTCATCAACACCAGGATCGAGGCCAAAGACATAGACATGACCTGATGGTCGCTTTCCCTGGCGATTAACTCGTCCGGCGCGCTGCACTAGTGCAGCAGCAGGAGCAAGTTCCGTCACAAGTGCATAGAAGTCTGCGTCCACACCGACTTCCAGCGTCTGGGTTCCGATGATGCAACACGGTGTCTGCGGATTGTCGAAGGCATCAGTATCGAAGCATTCCTTAAGTTTGGCGGAAACCCGTTGTTTCTCAAAACCGCGCATCGGACCAAGGTAGCTTTCAACCGGCCGGTCGATCCCCGCATGCTTCAGATGCTGTCGAAGCAGTTTGCCAACTGTCACTGCATCAGAAACACGGTTGACGACGCAGCCGATGATCCTCCTTTCCGCCTCATCGCCATGTTGCGCCTTCTGAATGAGCGAACAACATCTCTCGGCAATTTTCGTCAACATCTCGGCACGAGACGAAGAAGTATAGTCCACAATCGTAGGCTTGGGGTTGGTCAGACGTCGTGCCAGCGCTCTATCAATTTCGAAGTCCGAAGCTTCTACGCCGACGACAGTTGAGTCTTCTGCAACTTCTGCCTGAGTTGCCGTAGTGGAGACCACTTGCAACGCCGGCACGAATTGCGAAATCGGGCTTTTCACGAAATGCTCAAGACGTGACACTTGACGTGCGGTTTCAACGAGCTGACGACTCAGGTGGGCTTCATCAGCAATAAGCACAGTGTCGTATGTGAACAATCCGGCTTCCAACGGACGCATCACCCTGCTGGTGCCGTATCCACGGAACAGCAAACGACTGCCGAACATGTCCGGTGTAGCACACACGATTGCACAGGTTTGCGGGAAATACCTCCAGTTACGGTCGACTCCGCTTGATCCCATACCGCCACGGAGTTCCACAACATTCAGCATCGAATATTGCATTCCATGCTTTTCGAGACTGGAATCTTCAGCGAAAATCTGCGAGGAAGACCTAGCAAGCAAGCCTTTACGAGCGAGGAGCAAAATCTCTTTCGTCTCCTCGTCTTCACATGAATCCGCTTCCTCGACGATTCGGCGGTGCAAGGCAAGCGCTTCTTCATACTGATCATCGACCAAAGACCGCCTGTTGACCGTCAGCACCAAACGCCTCGGGATGCGGGACAGGCCGGAATCAATCCATGAAAAATCGTGATCCCCGCATTGCGCCAATCCTGCCAATGCATTGAGAAAAACGTGGATATCGATGACGCTCGTCTTGCCAGATGCCGTTGGCGCAGCAATCCGCTCCGGCCAACGATGAGTATCTTCAACATACAGCATCAGGCTAATCTGCCACTGGTAAGGCTGGCGCGACTGCCCTGTGGAATCATCACGATGGACAGCGGCAATGAATTTACGGAATGCACCTACGAACTTTTCTTTATCTGTCAGCTCAGCCATATCGGCTCCTCCTTTCCAGTCACCTGGTTACGAGCAATGAGATCGCGGGGAACATCCACGGGCACCAAGAGGCCTCCTCCTAGATGGCGCGTCTGCCCTATTGCCGCCGCGCAGCATTCATTCGAGAAATCCTCACTAAATTGGATGAGGGCATTGCAACCACGCAGTACATTCGATTCCTGCACGTGATGCGCATAATCCTCCATATGTGTGCGGAACGTGGGCCTCGCATCGATAATCTGCACAGGTGAAGAATCATCAAGAACAGCATCAGCTGCCGCCCAATAACCCTGTTCCTTCGCCCAATGCCCGGTTCGTTCAGATTGAGTGCCGAACGAATCCCGCCACACATGGGCGATTGACAAAGCGACCGACTCCCGCGCACGCCATTTGCGAGCACCTTGTGGATCGGTAAAGGCTCGTGTCTCAGCCATCGCGAACGGCACAGGCTTCCAATAACGGACACGGTCATCCGCGGGTTCTTGCCACATTGTTGAGTCGACAAGAATATCCGCCTTCCCGAATACCAAGGTCTCTAGGTCATGCCCACAATAGAGCGAGCTGCCCTGCGATCGCTGACAGATGTCACAGAGCTCAGCAAAATCTTCTGTAGGCATCTCCCGCGGTATCAATATCAGGAACGCCGGCACATTGTGGCGAACCGATGGGAGGAGTTTCGACAAGAACTCTTGCCCCAGGGAATCAGACAGCACATGTATCGCCACATTATTGGCGGGTTGCGCAATGCCCGGAATCTTCATGTACCGGCCGGTCAATGTGGCAGGCGCACCGAAGCCCCACTTCCTAATGAGGAAACGATGCATCGCAACGGCCCATCGAACCGTTTGAGACTGACGAGGCTGCCACTCGACCGGCGAGGAAATCACACGGACAGGCATCAGAATCGCTCGGTCCCACGGAGGCGCCACGGTCGCTGCATCGTGCATATCCAATCCCTCGCCGCGGTATGCGACAGAGCCGATGAACCGCCCTTCAGGAATTTCGGCAAGAAGGTTGGTCTCCTTCACAGTGAGCTCGTTTACCTTCCTCTTGCTTACCTTCTTCGAGTTCAGTTCTTTGTAATTACCACACAGTTCTTCAAGGCGTCCGCGAATCGGGCAATTGATGAAGATATGCGAGTTCAATGCTCCCAAGTCTGTTGCATCATCCCTGACGAAGGTACGGGAACGCTGTTCAGGCGTCTCTGTATTGGTCTCGCACACTTGTGCAACGACGTGGACCTTGGAACATGACTCCCCAAGATAAGGAATCTCTTCGCACAGATTTTCAAGACACCCTGCGACTCGCTCGGACGGAGGGTCCAGCCAAATCCATTCCAGCGCATCATCAGACCGATAACGATATGCGCTCATGGCAGGAGAACTCGCCATCTTCACTTTGTCGTTTTCTTGAAATCCCTTGTCACGGTATGCGATTGCGCCATACCCATCGCTGGGGATTGCAAAAGGTAGTCTCATCTTGTCTGGAGGATTCCCTTCGAGCCAGTGAAGGGAATCAGAAATCTCCTCACTCTCGGGGCAATCCTTGCCTGTGTAGCCAAAATTCAGGCACGCCACTGATAGCAAGGCCTTGAACAACCTGTCGGGAGTGGGATAGCGCTCAGGCTCCCCGCTGGAATCACGCCCCTGATACAGCCCCATCAGGAAGCGGGCGGATATGACAAACGACATTTCACTCGCCTGCCACTTCATCAGACCCCGAGGCGAACAGAGTCGAATTGCCCTGCACCTGGAATGCTTGACCATCCCATTCAATGCCCGCGACACGATGAGCCTGCTCATACGCCTGCTGCAGCAAATCCTCGGCGGACTCGACAGTGAGGGGCTCCAGCTCCTCTTTCTTGCCGAAACGCTCGTCAAGCTCAGTTGTGGGTTCAGAGTCCTCATCCAGAATGCAGTTCGCACGGAGATTCAGCTCTGCGTTGGATCCCGCCATTGCGCGCAGCAATGCTGCGGCAATCAACGCTCGAATAGCGACATCACTTTCGCGGCTGCCACCGAAACGGAAGGATCGCAGAATTGCAAAGCTCAGCACGTGAATGCGCACGATCTTGCTCGTCGCCACGCCATCGAGGGCATCCTTGCTCACAGTAGGAGGAATAGCGCCCACGATGATGGTGGAACCCTTACCGTCTTTCTTGAAGTTATTAGCGGTTTTGTCGCTCAGATCGAGGCTGTCGCGCACGATTTCGTCTCGTGCCGCCTTGTTGAAAGTCACACTTGCGGCAACAGGGTCGACGCGTGCACCGGAACGATGCACTTCATTGGCGTAGTAATCGCTTTGATCTGCAAGGACCCCGAAAATTTCACCGACGAACACGGATGGGATGCGAAGCTGATTCTTATTCCTCGTCGAATCCCAGCCACCGAAAAACACGGTGTCCGGGGAGAGTTCAAACAGCGGACGCAGGTTATCCAAGCTTGAATTGCGAGCCTCTGTGTAACGATCCTCGTCTTCCACCTTGCCGATGCGCACATGTGCATCAAACGCGCGATGGGGAAGCTCGGTGTCGAAGAACTCCGACTTACCTACCGCCTCAGGATAGTTCACCACAATGTGCGGAAGCTTACCAAGCACACCCGCCTTGTCACGCAGCGCGCCCGTAATGACCGATTCCAGACGATTCGCCTGTGAATTCTTGCTGTCAACGAGAACCGTCTTCTTCGGTTCGCCGTCAACGAATCGGGTTTCGAACACATAGGTGGGGCCCGCATACTTTGCCGGGGAGATAATGGCATCCTCTCCACCTGCAGGCACCAGCACGGTGCGTTCAGTCAAAGAGTTCGGTCCTCCAACAGTAGCGGCGGCATTCAGATCATCGAGAGTGAGCTTACGCATTATTGCTTCCCTTCCAATTAGTTTGCAGGCATGCACCCGTTGCATGCCTTGTGTTCTTTGTCAGGTTTCTCTGACGAAAAATATGATAACACACTTTTCTTACTTGTATTTCTTGTTACAAGACCTACGATTGTCCCGAATCGTATGCGATTAAACAAAAGCCAGGTATTGCAAAGTATTAGCCGAGTATCATTCAGTATCAAGACGGCGTGTCATCTCACCACTTCTTCTCATGGAATGATTGTCATGCAACAAAATAAGCCCCATCCCCACACGGCACACGTATATGCCCAAGACAAATGCTTTCCCCCTATATTCGCTCATCAAACAACATTGTCAGATTCACAGACATGCGGTAATTATATGATTCTTGCTAGCATAAAGCAAAACCGCATCCACTTTCGTGAATGCGGTTCACCGAAGTGCCGTCACCGGCATATTTCAATTCTGGATTCTTGCAAGCAAGAAATACAATCCTCAATGAAGCATCTGCGAGTAAATACCTAGATGCCAATAACTCCCAGGTTTTCACAGCAAACGACCCAATAAATAGTATATCCATGACCATTGGCGGCAAGACCGCGACCCACCCCGCTGGACAACTCGTCACACCGCGAAACGGCGCGGATGCTATTCCTGACTTTATTATGATGTGACAGGCCCATACCGCGATGAGCGGCACGACGACAACTTCAGTCAGCCGCACCGTGCAACCTTACACTCACATCATGTTTCCGCACGCAGCCACCCTACTCCCCCCAACACCTCCGCCGTGTCCACCACGAGCGTCACCGGCCCGTCGTTGACCAACGACACCCGCATGTGCGCGCCGAATCGTCCTTCTTTGACGGTGAGTCCTTGCGCGCGCAACGCTTCGTTGAAGGCGAGCCACACTCGTTTGGCGTGTTCAGGTTCACCGGCTGCGATGAAGCTCGGCCGGTTGCCTTTGCGAATGTTGCCGTACAACGTGAACTGCGAAATGGAGAGGATTTCGCCGTCATGCTGCGTAATCGACTCGTTCATGCGTCCGTCGGCATCTTCGAACACTCGCAGTCTGGCGATTTTGCCCGTCAGCCAGTCGATTTCTCGCTGTCCGTCCGCATCCGCGACCCCGACAAGCAGTACGTAGCCTGTGCCGATGATTTGCTTCTCGAACGTCGGGTCGACGCTGTTCGTAGTGGGGTCGATCACGTCGGCGCTGGCTTCGCTTACGCGTTGTAACACGATTCTCATACCGTCACTCTATCGCAGGATTATGGCGGGAGATTACACAGGCACTTCCCCGGCATCCGCCGCTCGGTTTCACGGATTCCGTCGCGCGCGGTTGCACGGTTTCGAATTGCACAATCATGGCAGGATAATCATGACGGAAATCGCACGGGCGCCGTCCCCCATGATGTTCCGTCTTCGATTCCGAGTTCACACACAATCAGCCGCCATCATCTCGTGTATCACCGACGCCTTCGGCTCACAGCCGATTTGAGCCGAACGACGAAATGTCGTATACTGAAAAGTCCGGTCTATTCCGGGGTTTGATAATTCAAAAGGGGCTGATCGGTTTCGACGGTGACCTGTTCGTCGCAGGGAAGCGTGCCGAGAACGCGGAGTCCACTCGTGATGCCCTCCGCAAACAAATAAGTGCTAAATCTAACCGCACTGAGTTTGCTCTCGCTGCCTGAGCTTCGCGCCAGGATTAACCAGTGAGCAGCCGCTCCGTTCACTCCCCCTCGTCTTCGGGGAGATGTTGAGCGTCGTTTAGGAGACTTGCTCCGGCTACTGCACCGCAGGGTGGCTGGGGGACTTTTTCTGCGGATATGCTCGCCATCAGTTGTCTGCGACATCGATGGGGGCAGAAAAACCGCCGCACGGCCAGCAGACTACGCACGTAGAAGACTGAGGGTACGGTCACCGGACCGGGGTTCAATTCCCCGCAGCTCCACTGAACAACGAACGCCATTCCGCAAGGGGTGGCGTTTTTTGTTTACCGTGAACGGTGATTGGTCAACTGCGTTGGCATTAATAATGCCATCCCGCACCCCTCCCCTGTCTACAGCCGGCGTTACCTATGGAATCATCCGGTTTCAACCGGCCGACCGCATGCCGTCATGCCACGCGACCTGCGGAAATCGCGAGGAGAGGGCAACCATGGCACAGGCCGGCGAGACTCGGCATACCGCGACTGACGTGAGCGATACCAACACCACTGCAAACGATGCGATTCCCGCAACCACCGACGCACGCTCGACCACAGGAAATCTCAAAGGAGACCTGACCCGTGGGCCGTTGATCCCCACCATGCTGCGCTTCTCAATCCCCTATCTCATCACCTGCTTCCTGCAAAGCTGCTACGAACTGGCCGATCTGCTCATCGTCGGCAGATTCAACGGCGCGGATTCCGTCTCAGCCGTCTCCACGGGCAGCCAGATGACCCACCTGGTGACCGTCACCATCGTCGGCCTGACCACGGGCGTCACCGTGACCATCAGCCACGCGATCGGCGCCCGGCGCATGGACAAAGTGCAACGCCAGATCGGGCAATCCATCCGTCTGTTCGCCTTTGTCGCGATCATCGCCACCATCGCCCTGACCGCGAGCGCCGACCCGCTGCTGCACCTACTGTCCACGCCGCCTGAAGCGTTCAGCCAGGCGCACGACTACGTGACCATTTGCTTCTTCGGCACCCCGTTCATCGTCGCATACAACGTGGTCAGCGCGATATTCCGCGGATTCGGCGACTCCCGACACCCGATGTATTTCGTTGCCCTCGCCGGACTGCTCAACGTGGGACTCGACCTCGTATTCATCGGCGGCGCACACATGCAAGCGGCAGGCGCTGCGCTCGCCACGGTAATATCTCAAGCGTTCTCTGTTGCGGCCGCCCTCACCTATCTCAAGTTCGCGAACACCGGCATTCGCGTGCGCAGAGCCGACCTTGTCTACGACTGGGCCAGTACACGGCAGATTCTGGCTATCGGCACACCGATCGCACTGCAGGAGCTGTGCATCCAGATCTCGTTCATCGTGATCACCGCCATCGCCAACGGGCGCGGCCTGGAAATCTCCGCCGCCGTCGGCATCGTCGAGAAAATCATCTCCTTCCTGTTCCTCGTGCCCTCGGCAATGCTGTCCACCGTGTCGGTGGTCGCCGGGCAGCGGAACGCCGGCGCACGGCAACATTCGCGCAGCAAGACGGCGCTGAGATACGGCATCACCATGTGTATAGCGTACGGTGCGCTTGTGTGTGTCGCGAGCCAGATCTGGGGCGCCGACATCGTGCGCGTCTTCTCCCCCGACGACGAAGCAGTGGTCAGGTACGGGACGCAATACCTGAGCAGTTACTCCTTCGACTGTATTCTGGCGGGCGTCCACTTCTGCTTCAGCGGGTTCTTCAGCGCCTACGGCAAATCCCTGTACACGTTCGCTCACAATATTGCGTCGGTGCTGCTCGTGCGCATCCCTGGGGCGTATGCGGCATCCTTGCTGTGGCCAGACAACCTGTTCCCCATGGGATGTGCCGCGCCACTCGGCTCGCTGCTGTCAATCCTCATCTGCTCGGCGTTGTATTATCTGCGGTTCAGTAAGCGGCACCCAGTGGTGATTGCAGACGAGCAATGACAGGCGTAATCGCAATCAAATCAGCAACCTGCAACCATCTCACTACGCACCGCGCGAGTAGCCCTTCCGCGATTGTGCATCACGGACCATGCAAATCCGCCGTCATACTCCGCTCCCAGCAGGCACCCGCCTCTTGCTCACTGTAGCCCGAAGACCGTGTCTGATTGTCACGATACGGTGTGTACGTTTGCACAGGAAACGCACTGTGATCTCAACGATGATTATGCCGGTCACAGTGCGATGATTGGAGGGGCTGGTCATGAGTGCTCTTGGACTTCGCGCGTCGCATCGTCATGGACGTCATGCTGCCGACAGGGGCATGTCGACGGCTGATCCGATTGAGCAACTGTGGTCATTCGTCGCTGCAGCCGGCAACGCCGATGCCGTCGTGTTCGATACAGAGACCACCGGCATCGGCGACGACGCCCGCATCATCGAAATCGGGGCGCTGCTGATCGGCGACGACGCCCCAATCTACGAATACGACCAGCTGATACAGCCTCCCACCAGACTGCCAGCAGGCATCACGGAACTGACCGGCATCACCGAGTCCGATCTCGCCGATCAGCCTGACGCCGGATTCGTCATCCCCCAGTTCCTGACTGCAATCCGCCCGTTGCTGCTTATCGGGCATAACGTATCGTTCGATATCAGGATGCTGAATGTCGAGGGCGGCCTGCTGGGCTGCCGCGAAGTTTCCAACGATTTTCTCGATACGATGACCATGTCCCGCCGCATGTTCCCCAACGCTCCCAGCTGCTCGTTGCAAGAAGTAATGCGACTGCTCGATATCAATGAAATCGAAGAGCATCGTGCAATCTCGGATGCCCGACAGACATGGCAGTGTTTGCAGCAGCTTAAACACATGAAAGATCCGGTGGTGCTGTCCGACGATGAAGTCGAAGAGTCGCGCCGTCGTCATGCCATGACAAAGCGACGCCGCACCAACGCCTATATGCGCAGCTCGTACCCTAAGCAACCGGGACACCACTCCGGTCAACACCAAACCTGACGGCATGGTAATCGACCAGCCGGTGTGCGGCGTCACCGTTTCCGGTGATACCGCGCATCAAGACGTGCTCAGCCGGTACGGGTATGACGCGTGGCTGTGGGTGACCGTCAGCCACGGCATCATCGAGTCCGGCAAGAACACGGGGCATCCGACGCTGTGCGTTGCGCTTGACGGTGTTGAAATCGGGCGGATCCCCGCGCTCCAAGAAGAACGGCATCGCGGTCAGGTCCCGCCACAAGGCGCGGTGATGGTGGCACACATCCCCAATACAAAGGCCGACCGGGAAAGCGGGATATACCGGCTGCGGCTCCAGATGCCCGCCGAAAACGATCGGGAGGACTGAACCGGTCCGTCTCGGGTCTGTCTGGCCGACCTGGATGACATGAGCAGCCTGGATGACTGAACTTGCCGTATTCGCCGAATCACCAACCACCGAATCGATAGGTTACGTATGTCAATCCATGCGCAGCCGTCTGTCCATTGCACAGCCGCGTCAATCTCGCGTATCGATGCGCACGCTGCGTATGGCTTCGCATACGCAATGCGCGATATCCTCACCAAACCAGTATCTCCGGCAAGAGTAATGGCAAGTTGCGTATGTCCCCGCATACGAGACTCGTGACATGCTCGTTAGACCAGCCCGCACATGTCGTCAAACGGTACGTTGTGCATGTCGCTGCATGCGCAACCCGCCAGACCCTCACAAAACCGACCTGTCACCTAGGATTACGACACATCCGGTATACCGCCGCATACGCAAGCCGACACAAGCCAGCGACTCCCACGAAACCGGCATGAACCACACCAGCGTTCGAACCAGCGCGCATGCAACCGCCCGCCGACTACTTGATAATCGGCCGCAACGGCGCCGACACGTCCACGGAATGCTTGTCGCCGATCACATTGGGATCGTTGATGATCTTGTCGACCACGGCTTTTTTGAGCTTCATCTGCGAGGCATCACCCCAGATGATGGAGAAGTTCCCGTTGTCGAGTTCGGTGGTGATGGAATCCTGCGTTTGCGCAGTGACTTTGTTCACTCGCGCGCGCATGGCGGTGGACAGCGAGTCCAGCACTTTGATGGCGGTCACTACGGACCGGCTTTTCAGCCCTTTGGCCACGTCGTTGACTTCGATGACGGGAATCCCCGCTGTTGACGCGTTCTTCACCGAGTTGAGGATGCGTCCTTTGCCGTCGACTGCGGTGAGTGAGCCGTCCGGTGTTTTCAGCATGGCGGCCGGCTCTTGCGCACTGATTTGGACTTGCATACCGTTGGGGTATTGTTTGGTTGCGGTCGCTTTGCTGACGCCCGGAATGCCGGCGAGCTGGGTTTCGATATCATGCGTGGATACGAGCAGCAGGGATTTGCCGGCTTGTGCGGATGCGATGGATTCGACTTTACTCGAGCTGACCCACTCGTTGGCGCCGCTGACGGTGATCTGGTCGGCGTTGAGCATGAGCATCGGCGAGAAGAACAGCGCCCACACGACACCTACGACGGCGGCGATGGATACAATGAGAATCGTCACACGTTTGACGACCATGAGGATGGTCGCGTGTCTGCGCTCTTTGACTCGCTCGTTGAAATCCACGACTTTCGGACGCGCCGCCACACCTAGCGGACCGGTGGTTTCCCTGAGTGTTTTGGTGACGAGGTCCTCGCTGCGTAAGGTTCGTGCGTCCACGAATCCGGTTGCTCTGGATACTGAGCGTGAGGAGGTTGAGGCACCACGCTCCGAAGCGGCGGCAGCGGAAACCCCGCTTGCCGACTGACTGCCGGCGACTCGCGGTAACGTGTCGGATTTCCGACCTCTTACAGAGGAAAGAGTATTACGTCCCGTCCGGCGCGCTGGTTTTCCTGAAGCTGTTGCAGATGGTCTTCCCAGCGTTTTCCTTGCGGGTTTCCCCGCCATATTCCGGCGAATGGTCTCGGACGCTTGCCCCGGTTCGTTTTGTCGGGACGCACCGGCGTCGACACGCGAGCCGACAACACGACCGGATACGGCGCGGCCTGAACTTTGCCGCCTTGACACCGGACGGGCAGATGAGGCGTCACGGGCGCTGTCCAGCGGCGTATCCGATACCGCATTCGACCTGGCTGACAGGCTATCGGCATGCCCCGCCCCGGATCGCGCTGACCGCCCGATCCCGCGGCGTCGCCCGTCATCACGGGGTCCGTCACCGTTTTGCCTGCTTCGTGCCACGCGTCCTGGCATGTCAGCCCTCGCAGTTCTCGCGGTGGGCTTCCAGCGCGTGCAGCAGCACTGGCCCCATGGCTGTGATATCGCCGGCGCCTACAGTGAAGACCACATCACCATGGTGTGCGCGCATCGCCATCATGAGGGCGGCGGTATGCATATCGTCGACCGCTCGAATCCAGTCCGCTGGCTCGTGTTCGATGCCTTGCGCGGCGTCCACGATGGTCTGCGCGGTGATATCCGGGAAATCCTCCTGCTTTTCGCGTGCCGGATAGATGCCGGTGACGATCACATCGTCCGCGAGCGCGAGCGCTTGGGCGAATTCGCGTGCGAAGAATTTGGTGCGTGAGAACAGGTGTGGTTGGAACAGGACGCGGATGGTGGCGTCTGGGTAGCGTCGGCGTGCGGCGTTGAGGAGCGCGGTGATTTCGGTGGGGTGGTGTGCGTAGTCGTCGACGACGGTGACTTGTTTTTCTTGTCCGCGTACTTGGAAGCGGCGGGATGCGCCGAGGAAGCTGCCGGCTGCTTGGGCTGCGGTGTCAGGGTCCATGCCGAGCAGGGTGGCGGTGATGATGGCGGCGGTGGCGTTGCGCGCGTTGTGGATGCCTGGAATCTTGAGACTGACGGGGATGGCGTGTTCGTCGCCAGTAAGTGCAGCGGGCATGTCGATGGTGAATTGTTCTTCCCCGTTGCCGGCGTGTTCGCTTTCGGAGGTGATGGTGACGATGGTAGCGTCGACGGCTTGGGCGACGGCGTCGGTGATGAGCTGGCGGCTTTGGGTGGTGTAGATGACGGTGCGGTGCATGACGGCGTCGTCGAGGCCGCGTAGGACGTCGAGAGCGCCGGGGTCGTCGGCGGTCATGACGATGTGGTCGCGAGCGTGTGACGCGTAGGCGACAAAGGCTTCGCAGTAGTGGTTGGGGGTGCCGTAGTGGTCGAGGTGGTCGGCTTCGGCGTTGGTGATGATGGCGATGGCGGGACGGTATTTGGCGAAGCTGCCGTCGGATTCGTCGGCTTCGGCGACGAGGACGCGGCCTGCTCCGGCGTGTCCGCCGTCGAGGGTTTGCCCGTCGGGACCTTGGATGGTGCCGCCGATGGCGTAACTGGGGTCGGCGAGATCGTCGGTGCCGGCGTGGACGAGGATGTGTGATAGCAGTGAGCTGGTGGTGGTTTTGCCGTGTGCTCCGGCGACGGCGACCGCATCATGATGGTTCATGAGCAGGGCGAGGATGTCGCTGCGGTGGACGATATGTGCACCGTGTTCCGCTGCGGCGATGATTTCCGGGTTGTCTGGTTTGATGGCGCTGGAATATACCACTGTTGACGCGTCGCGAACATTGTCTGCCCGTTGACCGATTGCGACGGGAATGCCGAGCGTTTCGAGCCGTTCGGTTTTGGCGTTGTGCTCTCTGTCTGAGCCGGTGACGTGGACGCCTTGCTCGTGGAGCATTTCGGCGAGGACGCTCATGCCTGCTCCCCCGATGCCGATGAAATGGGTGGTTCCCAGATCGTTGACGTGCTGGTCTTCAGTGAAGGCTGCGACGGTTGGATCAAGCACGATGGGCTTTGTATTCATGATGGAAGGCACTGCTTTCTCTTGGTTGCTGTCCCTGTCTGTATGGCCATTATGACATGACGGCTTGTACACTGTCCGGCCTTGTGGCGTGGTGGTGTTGCGTGGTTATCCACGTGTTTTGGGCGAGGTTGAGGATGTGGCGGGCCATGATGTCGGCGGCGTCGCGGATGCCGTACTGCCAGGCGTGGTCGCCGAGTTCGTGCAAACGTTGCGGATTGTCGAGTAGTTCGGCGACGTGACCGCGTACCCATTCGGGGGTGAAATCGCTGTCATTGACGATGATTCCGCCGTCCGCGTCGACCACCGGTTGCGCGTTGAACCGTTGTTCGCCGTTGCCGATCGGCAGGGGCACGTAGACGGCGGGCAAGCCGAGGGCGGTCAGTTCGCATACGGTGCCGGCGCCGGCCCTGCAGATCACGAGGTCGGCGCAGGCGAAGGCGAGGTCGATGCGTTCAAGGTATTGCGCGACGTGATAGTCGCCCTGTCCGGCGTGCGTGGGGTCGAGGTCGTTGATTGCGTCCGCCCCGGCGGTAGCTGTCACGTCCGTGGTGACTTGGTCGATTTTGCCTTTGCCGGTCAGGTGGATTACTTGCGAGCGTTTGAGCAGGTCGCCGGCTGCGGCGGCGACCGCCTTGTTCAAGCTCAACGCGCCGAGTGAGCCACCGGTGACGACGACCACCGGCCGATCAGGGTCGATGCCCAGTTGGGCTGCGGCTTGTGCGCGCACAGCGTGGCCATCGGTGTTGATCCGTGCTGCCAGGCGTGCGATGGCCGGGCGCAACGGCAGGCCGACCCGCTCAATAGTGGTGGCGCTGCCGGGTTTCAAACCGGTGTGTTCGTACGCGGTGCCGATGAAGGACGCCCATTTGGCTCCCAGCTTGTTGGCCATGCCGGCGCGGGCATTCTGCTCGTGGATCACTATGGGGATGCCCATCGCGTGGGCGACTGAATACACGGGGGCGGACGCGTATCCGCCGAAACCGACGACGACTTGCGCTCCGCGACGTTCCAGAATCGCACGCACTTTGCGTTTCTCACGGCTCCACCGCCATGGGAACGTGATCGCATCTTTGTTTGGCCGCCGCGGGAACGGGACTTTCTCCACGGTGTCTAGCTCGTAACCGGCTTGCGGAACCAGATCATGCTCCAAACCGACCGCCGTGCCGATGACACTCAGTTTCGCGTCGGGTTCGAGCTTCTTGATCGCGTCTGCGACCGATAGGAGCGGGTTTACGTGTCCGGCGGTGCCGCCGCCGGCCAATACAATATTCGTCATGCTTGTGTCCACCTCGCGTATGCTTGGCTGATTGACCGTGCAACTGGTATCAGTGTCGCCTTACCACTCTACCGCTACTCTTGGCTGGCGGCAGCGTCATGAGCTCAGTCTGTCGGTCGCCGTGGCGATTTGCGCTTGCTGGCGCATCATACTCATTGCCACGCCTGCCGCTCCAAGGCACATGACCAGTGACGATCCGCCGGCGGAAACGAACGGCAGCGGCACGCCCATCACCGGCAGCAGGCCGATCACCACCATGATGTTGACCATCGCCTGGCCGAGGATCCATACTGCGATGCACATGAGCACCATCGCAGTGTACCTGTCGGTGGCTTGTAAGGCGACGCACAGCAGGCACCATCCGAGGATCACGAACAGCAGTACGATCATCACGGTGCCGACAAACCCGAGTTCTTCGCCGATAATCGCGAAAATGAAATCGTTATGCGCTTCAGGCAGGTAGTTCCATTTTTCGCGTGAATTGCCAATACCTACGCCGAGGAATCCGCCGGAAGCGAGCGCATATTTCGCGTGCACGCTCTGATAGCAGGTGTCGGCGAAACCTGTGGCGGTACCGCACTTGGTGTATGCGGCGGTGACTCGGGCCAGACGGTTCGGACTTTGGATGATGAGAGCTGTTGACGCGACAACGGCGAGCACCACCATACTCCAGAACCATTTGCTTGGCATGCCGCCAAGAAGCAAGGCAATCACGCCGATGATGAGCACAATCATGGTTGTGCCCATATCTTTGCCCAGCATCACGAGTGCGCAGCAGATGCCGAGCATGATGATGGGTACTGCGTAGGAGTTGTTGTTGCGTGTGTCGGCTGCCCGGCTTTTGGCGATGATCACTGCCAGCGGCATCCATATGCAGACGGCGAGTTTCATGAATTCCGCCGGCTGCACGGTGGTGAACCCGATGTTGATCCAGCCGCGGTTGCCGTTGATTTCAACGCCGATCGGTGTGAGGGTGAGCAGCTGCACGAACCATGAGATGATGAGAAGTATTCCGGATAGCCCGCGGTATATGCGTGGCGGGATATGCGCGCCCAGGGCGCACAGCAGCAGTCCCAACGCGCAGAACATCGCTTGGTTGGCGCCTTGTGACCATGGGCTCTTGGCGCTGGAAAGCATGGTGATCGAGGAGCTGGAGAACACCATGATGACGCCGACGAAGGTCAGGAACATGACCACGCCGAAGAAGCAGTGGTAGCACCATAGCGGGTTGAACAGCATGCGGGCGCCCTGATAGCCGCCGCGTTTGGCCACGTCCAACACGGGTTTGGTCCGCTCATGATACCTGCCGTTATGCTGGACGATTTGTTTGATTGACAGGCTTTCTTTGGTTTGCTCCCACAGTTTGGAGAACCATGATTGTTGGGGGGTTTTCCAAGGTTGGACGTCTGCGATCGGATTGCTTGGATTGTCGGGGCTGCTGGCCGCGGTTGCGTGAGGGCGTCGAACTTCGGGCCGATGCGGATCCGTCGCGCGTGGAAGCCGTGTTCCGGTCGGCGAGGATGTCGAAATCGTCGCGGGTGCGACGATTGCCGCCCTCAGCGCGTTGGGCGGGGAATACGGTTGATTGGGCTGTACGCCCCTTGGTTGTGGAGCGTGCCCGGTGTTCAGTGCTTGCCATGTGCGGCTACCCAACGTTGCGCGGCCGCAGCGAACTGGTCGCCGCGGTCAGCGTAGGAGCGGAATTGGTCCATGGAGGCGCATGCTGGCGCCATCAGTACGATGTTGCCGGGTTCGGCGTACGCTCCGGCGGCTTCGACAGCATGGTCCATCACACGGTCGCGGTCCGCCGGGTCGATGAGTGTCACCGGAATGTCGGGTGCACTGGTGTGGAACGCGTCGATCATGGGCTGCTGGTCCACGCCGATGATGACCGCGGCTTTGATGGTGTTCTTCTGGTCGGCGATCAGATGCTCGAAGGTTGCGCCTTTGGCCAGACCGCCAGCGATCCACACCACGGATTTCGGCGCGAAACTTGACAGTGAAGCATGGGCGGCGTGCGCGTTGGTGGCTTTGGAATCATCTACGAATCGGATGGTACCGCCATCCACGCTGGCGGAGGCGACGGTCTGGATGCGGTGGCCGCCGGGCGCGAAATCGCATAGCGCGCGGACCGCCTGCTCACGGTCGACACCGAAGCCCAGCACCAGGGCGAGCGCGGTCATCGCGTCGGCGAGCAGATGGGGATATACGGTGCCGTCCGGCTCGCACAGGTGCTTCAAGTCGCTGATGTTCACCACTCGGCATGCCGTTCCGACCGGCGCGCCGGCGACACCGCTGCGGTCCACAATCCAGCCATCCGCCACGCCGATCTGGCCGCTGTGGGGTTCGTGTAGCGTGAATCCGACGGTGAGGCATCCTGCGGCGGGTTCGGCGCTCTCAGCGAGCGCACTGACCCGCTGGTCGTCGGCATTGTAGACGAGCGCCTTGCGTACCCTGTGGAACACTTTGCTTTTGTCTGCGGCGTAGTTGTCGATACCGCCGTGCCAGTCAAGATGGTCGTCGGCGATATTCGTGATGGTGGCGCATTCCAAGGCAAGGGAATCGGTGAAATGCAGTTGGAAGGAGCTCAGTTCGACGCACAGCACGTCATTTGCCGGATCGACGGCGGCGTGCGACACGGCTTTGCCGATGTTGCCTACGGCGGGCGCTTGCAGGCCGCACGCGCTCAGCATCGCCGAGGTCATTTCTGTGGTCGAGGTTTTGCCGTTCGTGCCGGTGATACCGATCCATGGGGCGGGCTTGCCGGTGCGCGTAGTGTTGACACGCAGCCGCCACGCGAGCTCGACCTCACTGTACACGGGGATATTGCGGCGTTGGGCTTCGAGGATGAACGGGGTACGGGGGTTGAACACCGGGGAGGTCATCACCAGGTCAATCTGATTCCAATCCACGTCGTCGAAGGAGTGCAGATCGGCTTGCGGCTTGTGCTCGTCAACGCTGATCACGCGCTTGGCACGGTGGTCCAGTACTTCGACGATGCTGCGGCCGGAGACACCGAGCCCTGCGACCAGTACGGTCATGCCGCCGAGCCGCTCATTGAAATCGCGTTCTCGCTCGTTTTCGGTCGCATTGTTCTCGTCGTTCATCTTGTCATCTCTTTCTCCGCGCATCTGCGCGGCATTCGCTCCTGCTTGTTCCGGTTTCATGCGTGCCGGTTCCGCCGGTATTAGAGCAGCAATCCTGAACGCGTCACCCAATCACCGTAGAACAGCATGATCGCGGTCATGGTGAACAGCAGTTCAATCATCCAGAATCGTACGACGACTTTGCCTTCACTCCATCCGAGCAGTTCGAAATGATGGTGGATCGGCGCCATCTTGAACACGCGCTTATGGGTGAGTTTGAAGCAGCTGACCTGGATGACGTCGGACATGACTTCGATGACGAACAGGCCGCCCAGGATGATCGCCAGGAACTCGGTGTGCGTGGCGATTGACAGGGCTGAGAACAGGCCGCCCAAAGCGAGGGACCCGGTATCACCCATGAAGATGGTCGCCGGATTGGAGTTGTACCACAGGAAACCGAAGCAGGCGACAGCAGCGCATACGGCGATGATGGACAAGTCCAGCGGGTCGGATACCGCGTACGCGTACCCTTCATGCCCGGCGCCTTTGAGGTGGTAGCACTCCCAGTAGGCGATGATCGCGTAGCCGGCGAACGCGATCATTGAGGAGCCGGACGCCAAACCGTCCAGACCGTCGGTCAGGTTCACGGCGTTCGTCCACGCGGTCATCAGGAAGTTCACCCAGATGATGAACAGGATCATCGCCCCGACTTTGCCGGCGGATTCGAAGTTCCAAAACGGTTTCTCGATGAAACTCATACCCGCTTGGGCGCTGGGGAAACCGGATTTGGTGGGGATGATCAGCGCGAGCACCGCGTAGCAGGTCGCGAAAATGAACTGGCCGATGAACTTGGCTCGCACCGAAAGCCCCAGATTCTGCTTCTTGCGGACTTTCGCAAAATCGTCAATGAAACCGAGCAACCCCATGGACACCATGGCGAACAGTACCAGTACCGCCGACCATGAGGGGGTCGCGCCGCCCGTGCAGAACCGGTAGAGCGCCGAAGCGCCCCAGCCGAGCACGATGGCCAGCACAATGATCAAGCCACCCATGGTCGGAGTGCCACGTTTGATTTGATGGGATTTCGGGCCGTCCTGACGAATGTACTGGCCGTAATGCAGTTTGTGTACCACGTCAATCAGCACCGGCGTGCCGAAGAACACGACCAGCAGCGAAACCAGAATGCCGATAATAAGCGAAATCACAGTCTACTCCACTTCATTCTTGTGCGCGTGCAGCACCTTATTTGGACCAACGTTCAGCAAGCGCGCTCAGTCCGGACATGTGCGAACCTTTGAGCAGCACCACCGTGTCAGCATGGTCGGCCGCCGCAGACGCCACCAGCGTGTCGGCTTGCGCGGCATCATGCACCCAGTGTATCGAGACGCTGTCACGTCCCGATGTCGTCGCACGCTCCTGCGCGCCGTGATACACCGCTTCGGCAAGCGAGTCGAAATGCGTGTCCGTGGGGTTGCCTACCGCGATGATTTCGTCGATGCCCCGGTCAACCGTGTAGGCTCCGATCTGACGATGCTGTTCGCGTTCGCTTTCGCCGAGTTCAAGCATCGCGCCGAGCACAGCGACCCGGTACGGCTGCGTGCTGTCCTGCGCATGCCATGCGGCGAGACCGTCGAGACCGGCTTTCATGGAATCAGGGTTCGCGTTGAAACTGTCATCAATCAGCGTGAACTGTGCGCCGTCTCGTTCGACTTGGGAAACAGCCATGCGGTGGGCGCTGATACGGTTCACGCGGCTCAACGCGCGGGCGGTCTGGTCAAGCGTCATACCGCATACGCGGGCGACTGTAGCGGCGGCGAGCGCGTTGACCACGTTGTGTCGTCCGCTGATGCCAAGGGTGACGCGTGCGGTGGAACCGTCAGCGTCCACGAGGGTGAAGGACGGGTGGTCGAGGTCGTCAAGGCTGATGGCTTGAGCCGTGGTTTTCGCTTCCGCGCCGGCGGGCCGGGTGTCGTCGAGGCCGAACCATAGGACGTGTGCGGGGGCGATATCCGCCATGGCTGCCACGTACGGGTCGCCGGCGTTGAGTACGGCGGTTCCTCCCGGGACCAGGCCGCGGATGATTTCGCTTTTCGCTTGGGCGATGCGTTCACGGGAACCGAACTCACCCAAGTGTGCTACGCCGACTTTCAGCACCACAGCGATATCAGGCGGGGCGATGTGGGTCAGATGGGCGATTTCGCCGATGTGATTCGCGCCCATTTCAGCGATGAGGAAGCGCGTGCGCTTGCCGACTTGCAGTGCGGTGAGCGGCAGGCCGATCTCATTGTTGAATGAGCCGACCGGGGCCACGGTGGGGCCGAGTTCGCTCAGCAGGGCGTGCAGCAGGTCTTTGGTTGTGGTTTTGCCGACTGATCCGGTGATGCCGATGATGGTGAAATCCCCGGCTGCTGCCCTGCGAGCGGCGAGATTGTATTGGGCGAGGCGTCCCAAAGCTTCGACTGAATCCTTGACGATGATTTGGGCGATGGGCGCTTCGACCGGGTGTTGCACGATCGTCGCCGCGGCACCCTGACCGGCGACTTGGGCGACGAAATCATGGCCGTCGACGCGTTCGCCGGGAATCGCGACGAATATCGAATCGTCATGTGCTTGGCGTGAATCGCTGACCACACTCGGTTCGAACGTTTCGTGTGGGCTTCGGGCGTGAGCCGGAATGCGCAATTCACCGCCCACCGCCTCGGCGACCTGGTCGAGTGTCACCGGCATCATGGCCGCTTCTGGTGTCATGTCCTGTTCCTCCTGATTGTTTGCCCTGTGGTGTCCCGCCGGTGGTTACCGTTGTCGTGGGGACGATTATGCGGATGTGTCTGGCTTGCGGTGTCGCGGATTTACTGCATCTCGTGGGATACTCTCAACGCGCTGCGGATATTGGATTTCCTCACGCCTGCCGCCATGACCATCGAAATGGCCAGGCTCAGCCTGGACGCCTCCCCCGTGCCGGCTCCCCTGTCAACCGCTTCGGCGGCGATGCTGTCGGTTTCCGCGTCACGTTGGCGGATGATATGGTCGCCGTCTTTCAGAGTGAACCCGTAGCGTTCGATCCAGTCGCGGAGTGTATCGGCTTGCGTCTGGGCAGTGAGCACATCAGCGGAGCCGACGACATCCACGTTGGTGCTTTCCAGCGCGTGGTCGTCAAGCGTGCCGGGTTCGAGTGCGATGATGATGGCTGCGGCGCCGTCTTCGGCGCAGACCGCCATGATGTGTTGGATGTCGTAGATGTTCAGCGGATAGGACAGGTTCAACTGCCGTTCCAGCGATGACGATCCGGCGGCGTTGATTTGTCCGACCGGGTTGCCGAGCATGTGCAGGAACGCCGCCAAACGGATGGTGCTGGCACGCACCTCGTCATCGTCGCGGCCGCCGACGGCGAACACGGCGAGCGGTTTTGACGGGTCGCCGGCAAGCGTGCTGGCGAGTTCCCCGATCTGCTGGGGGGTGGGGTCGGCCACGATGACGGGGTATCCCGCTTGTTCGGCGAGATCTTGTGACGTATGCGGGATGAGTGCGGCGTATGCGCCGTGCACGTGGGCGATGCGCAGGGTTTCAGCGTCAACATCCTGCAACGGGGTGAACAGGGATCCGGGTTTGATGGACTCGATGTCGTCACTGAGCGACGTGATGGTCACACCGTCTGCGAATGCCGGGACAAGCTCGAAACCGAACCGTGTGCAGATGTCGCCCAGCGTCATCCGCAGGCCTACAGCCTCAGTTACCACACTCATCGGGTACCCCTTTCTGTCATCGTTCGTCGCGTACCGGCTTGACTGCCGTTCATGGCGTATGCGTTCTGCATTACCACGTCACCGGGATAGCATCGGTGCGTGGCGTGGAAGCCGGCACCTGATACTTCTGCATAAGGAATTCACCGATGGTTTTGAAGACCGGGCCGGCGGTCATACCACCGAACGTTCCTTCAGGGTCCTTGAGAATAACGGTGACTACGAAACGTGGATTATCGGCGGGGAGCACACCCACCCAATCGGCGACGATCGATGTCAACGCGCCGTTTGCGCCCGGCACCTGCGCGGTACCGGTTTTCGCAGCGATCCGGTACCCGGGGATGCCTGTCTCGTTCTTGTAGTACTCGCCGACGGACTCCATCGCGTTGAGCATTTGAGCGGCGACTGATTCGTCAACGACGCGGGTTGCTTCCCCATGCTTGGCTGTCGTCGTATGCCCTTCGGCATCGGTGACGGATTTGATGATGTACTGCTGGTTTTTCACGCCTTTATTCGCGATTACGGCGATGGCGTTCGTGATTTGCAAGGCGTTGGTCGAGTAGCCTTGGCCGAACAGCACGGTGTTGCGGGTACGGCCGTCCCAACTGCTGGGAGAGGTCAGCCAGCCGCTTGATTCCGCAGGCAGGTTCATGCCGCTGGCCTGGCCGATGCCGAATTTTTTGATGAACTCGTAGCGTTCCTCATTGGTGTACTTGTCCGCCGCCATGATCATGCCGACGTTCGAAGACTGCTGCAGGATGCCTGCAAGCGTCCAATTGCTGGTACCATGCTCATGCGAGTCCTTGTAGTCCTGCCCGTCCACGGTGATGGTGCTCGGAACGGTGAACTGGTCGGTCATCTTATGCAAGCCGAGTTGCAGCATGCCCGCCATGGAGAACACTTTGCCGACCGAGCCGGGTTCGAAGGTCTCGGCGACGGCTCGCGATGCGCGTTGCATGGCTTCGGCGCTGCCCGCTTCAATCTGGTCGGAATCCTCGAGCGCGAGAATCGCCCCGGTTTGCACGTCCTGGACTACGGCGATACCCCAATCCGCATGGAATTGGTTGATGCCATCGGTCAGCGCTTTCTTGACGTACCAGTCCACGTCCGCATCAATGGTGAGTTTGACATCCGAACCGTCGACTTCATCTTTCTTGTCGATTTGCGTGCCCGGTATCATCTGTCCGCCGCCGCCCACCTGGTAGGTCACGCTGCCGTCGGTGCCGGTCAGGACCTTGTTTTCCATCTGCTCGATACCACCGACACCGGTGTTTTGCCCGTTGACGCCGCCGAGTAGCGATCCCATAAGCGTGCCGTTCGAATATTCACGGACGCTGGACAACCGTGCGTAGACACACCAACCGAGGTTGAGCTTGTCGAGCTTGCGTTTGACTTCCGGGGACACGTTCTTTTTCAAGACCACATACCGGGAGGTTGTGCTCAGCTGCGCGCCCAGGGTTTTCGCGTCAATGCCCAGAAGGCCGGATATCAGACGTGCCACTGCGGCTGCCCCGGTGGTGCCGACCGGTTTGCCGTTGATGGAGTGGCAGTTCTTGGTTTTTTTCGCTGTGCAGTTCACTGGCTTGAACTGTTGGGCAAGGATTGCGTCACCGATGATATCGTACCGTTCCACGCTTTGTGCCAGAACGGTTCCGTTCGTGTCTTCGATCTTGCCGCGATTCGCTTTGATGGTCACGCTGGCCGTGCGCGTGTCCGCCGCCGCCTGCGCATAGGTTTTCGCGTTGACCAGTTGCACATCCACGAGTCGGACGATGCACGTGGATGCGACCATGGCGAACACAAGCATCACCAGGACACTGTGAGCGCCGAACTCTCCGATCGCGTTGACCAGCCGTTTCCACAGGCGCATATCACTTGCCCCCGTCGCTGGGCTGGTAGCCGTTGAGATCGATGGTCACGGAATCCTGTTGGGCGACCATCCCCATGTCTTGCGCTTTCTGCGGCAGTGACGCTTGGAGGGAATCAAGTTTGGTCTGATCGGACTGGATGTCCTGTTGCAACTGTTCGATATGGTTCTCAGTCTGGTCCGACTCGAACGAATTCGATGCCATTTGGGTGCGTAGCCCGAGGGCAATCACCAGCGTTGCCACAAGAAACACCGAGGAGACGACGATTTGCAAGAATGGTGCGGTGCGTGACCTGGTCCATTCGAGGAACTGTTGGAGCCGGTCGCGTGAGGCGCTTGCTTCAGCGCGCCCGTTCTTGACTACGTGCAATGCCGGACGGGTGCTGCCTTCACGGGTGTCCTCGGCGCGTTCCGTGCGCTTGGCCGGAGTCGCGTTCGAATGTATTCTGCGTGCGGGAGCCGCCATTATCCTCTCCTCGTTCCATGCGTGCCATGGTCGTGATGTTGCCCGTGCTGTTGGTGGCCGGATCTGCGGTTACGGCCAACGCCTTCGCGTCTCATACGGTCGAAACGTTCCACCCACCGGTCAGGGATCGGCCGTGTGAGTTCCACGGCACGCAACCGGACGGATGCGGACCGTGGATTGTCGGCGATCTGCTGCTCGTCGGCTTTCACCGCACCCCTGGTGAGGGCGGTGAAGAACGGTTTGGCGTCGTCGGGAATGACCGGCAGTCCTGCGGGCGCGTCCGATTCCAAGCCGTAGCGCATGAAGCTTTTCACGGTTTTGTCTTCCAGCGAATGGTAGGACTCGACAACCAGCCTGCCGCCCACGGCAAGATGGTTCGCGGCTTGCGGCAGCGTGTGGGCGAGCTTGTCCAGTTCGCCGTTGACTTCGATGCGCAAGGCTTGGAATACGCGTTTCGCCGGGTTGCCCGCAGGACGGTGTGCTTTGGGAACCACACGGTCGACGAGCCGGTTCAATTGTCCTGACGTTTCAAACGGCGTGGTCGTACGCTCTTCGACGATGGCGTGGGCGATTTGGCGTGCGAAACGCTCTTCGCCGTAGGTTTTGAAAATGTACGCAAGATCGTGTTCACTGTATTGGGCGAGCACCTGTTGCGCGGTCAGATCCTGTGTGACGTCCATCCTCATGTCGAGCGGCGCGTCATGGGAGTAGGAGAAGCCACGGTCGGTTTCGTCGATTTGCAGGCTGGACAATCCCAGATCCATGAACACCGCGTGGACGCGATGGATACCCAGGTCATGGAGTACACGATCGAACTCGTCAAAGGCGGCGTGCACCGGGGTGAAGCGGGCGTCGAGGCCTTCCTGGCGCATCCGCTGGGTCGCCATGCCCAGCGCTTCACGGTCTCGGTCGATACCGATCAGCCGCGCTTGTGGGGCGGCTTTGAGGAACGCGCACGCATGACCGGCCAAACCGAGCGTGCAGTCGACGACAATGCTTCCGGGCTGTTGGAGGGCGGGGGCGACGAGATCGACGCACTCGTCAAGCAGCACCGGCTGGTGGATGGTTGAAAAATCCGTCATAGCACACTCACCATTCCATCGTCGGCAGGACATCATTGGCGATATCGGAATAGCCCTGCTCGTTATCGGCCAAATACTGTTCCCAAGCCTGACGATTCCAGATTTCAGCACGGGTTCCCACGCCGATGACCACGATATCGTCACCGAGTTTGGCGTAGTCGCGCAGCATTTGCGGCACCAGGACGCGACCTTGCTTGTCCGGGGTCTGGTCGACTGCGCCGGACAGGAAGACGCGAAGATACTCGCGGGCGGCTTTGTTGCCCAGCGACGTGCGTTGAATCTGCATGGCTACGCGACGGAACTCCGTCTGCGGGAACAAGTAGACGCAACGTTCCTGTCCGCGTGCCATAACTACGCCTGGCCCGAGCTGAGAGCGGAATTTCGCAGGCAACGCCATTCTGCCTTTCGCGTCGATTTTCGGGGCATACGTGCCCAGCAGCATGATTTCGTCGCCGGTGGCTGAGTTCGATGACGCGGCGGCCGGGGATGCTCCGATGCTTGCCGGCTGGGGCGCCTGCCCGCCGATGATGGTTTGGACGACCGGCTGGGCGGCAGGCATCGGCTGGTCAGGTTGGCCGGCCTGCACGGACTGGAGCGGCTGGCCTGACTGCTGGTAGCCCTGTGGAACGAACGCCGATGGCATGGGCTGCACAGGCTGGTTGACCAGAACCCATCCCTGCCGAGGATCGTAGATGTAAGCGGCCATGCCGGATTGCGGCTGTTGCGGGGCTACCGGCTGGGGAAACTGCTGCGCGGCCTGTGCAGACTGTTGGCCGGTCGGATCCGCGGTGAACTGTGGTGTGAACGAGGTGGGAGGAACCGCGAAAACCGGTGGCTGGGGCTGCCCGGGCGCTGGCTGTGGAGCTTCGGAGGGGATTTCAGGCTTGATATTCGTTATCGCGCGTAGCCATAATTCCACCTCCTTTATCGTTACCGGACACACTCCACACAGCTGGTTCACCACTTTACCCCACGAATCCCCATTTTCCACCATGAGTACACAAAAACCTCACGCAAGCAGTCCAGTGCCGTTGATACTGCTCAAAAAGCGGTTCATATCCGGCGTTTCGCCCCTGGACAGGCGACAGCACCCGTGGGGGACATACCGCCCCAACCATGACGACACCACGCAAGTCGGATAAAAAGCGTACGAAATGGTGCATCAATGGTGAAACGAACCTGTGTCATATCGTCTATTGATGATTTCATTGCAAATATGGTGAATGAACGGTGAATCATCCCTATTCAATGGCGATGCAGCAACACCAGCCGATGCCCCTCGTGTGAGGATTCACTCACACAACGACCGTCTTGCCGGACGGCTGCCAAACACATCAGCGCCGACGTCCCCCACACCTACGCAAAAGACGTAGTTGCCTCGCGGTACACTGGAATGCCTGAATCGCAGCATCTGATATCGGAAACGGAACAGCATGACGACTTACTCCTCCCAGCTTCACGAGGAACAACGCGCAGTGACACGCGCCTATGACCGTCTGGACTCGCTACGCGACCAAGCCAAGGAACGGCTCGCCGCCGTACGCGCAGCCGGCTCACATGGCTCGCCGACGCAACGCACCGAACGCGATTCCTTCGCAACCATGTACGAAGACCGTCTGATGCAATTGCGCGCTGTTGAGGATCGGCTCGTGTTCGGTCGTCTCGATGACGTTCACGGCAAACGCCGATACATCGGCCGCATCGGCTTGTCCAGCGCCGAACATGAGCCAATCCTGACTGATTGGAGAGCCGAAGCCGCCCGGCCGTTCTACGAAGCGACCCCGTCGCATCATGGCGATATCGTCATGCGTCGCCATATCACCTTGCATTTCCGGGAAGTCACCGGCATCGAAGACGAAGTGCTTGACGTCCACTCCGATCAGGTCGGCAAGGCACAGAATGCCGGCACACTCACCGGGGAAGGCGCATTGCTCGCCTCCCTCAATTCGAAGCGCACCGGCAAAATGACCGACATCGTCGCCACCATCCAGGCCGAACAGGACCGTATCATCCGCGCGCCACTCGACCGGGTCGTCATCGTCCAAGGCGGCCCGGGAACCGGCAAAACCGCTGTCGCACTCCACCGTGCAGCATACCTGCTGTACACGCATCGCCGCAGGCTGCAGAATTCCGGCGTGCTGGTCATCGGCCCGAGTACCGGCTTCCTGCACTACATCGACCAGGTGCTCCCCTCGCTCGGTGAGACCGGCGTGGTCAGCCGGACCATCGCCGACCTGATTCCCGGCTTCGTCGCCTCACACGAGGATGACCCACGAACCGCGATGCTCAAAGGCGACTGGCGGATGCGGCATACCATCGAAAACGCCGTGGCCGCAAGGGAACGCATTCCTTCGCACCTGCCGGTCATCGCGCTCAACGGGTTCAAAGTGCCGATGCTGCGCGACGATTTCAATCAGGCGATCGCCGACGCCAAACGCACCCGCCAACCGCATAACAAGGCACGCGAAACCTTCGTGCGTGACATGCTCGCCACATTGCGCGACCGCTACGTCGAACAGTTGGATTACCAGCCGAACCAGGCGGAACTGTACGACATCCTCACCCAGCTGCGGATGAACGATCAGGTGCGTATCACGTTGAACAAGGCGTGGCTGCCGATGACCGGACCATGGCTGATCGACCAGCTGTTCGCCAAACCGCAGCAACTCAAGCGTTTCGCCCCATGGCTGTCCGACGATGACGTCAACGCGCTGACCCGCCCCAAGGGCTCGCCGCTGACCCGGTCCGACATCCCCCTGCTTGACGAAGCCTTGGAACTGCTCGGCCCCGACCCCAAGCAGGCTGCCCGTCAGGCCGCCAAAGACGCCAAGCGTGCCGAAGAAGAACAATTCGCCAAGGACACGCTCGCCCAAGCGGGCATCGGCTCGGGTATCGTAACCTCCCAAATGCTGCTGGACAACATCAACGGCGGCAGCGACGAACTCATCGCCCAGCATGCAGCGGCGGACCGTGAATGGACGTACGGGCATATCGTCGTCGACGAGGCGCAGGAACTGACCGCCATGGACTGGCGGATGCTGATCAGGCGATGCCCGTCACGATCGTTCACCATCGTCGGCGACGTGGCACAGACCTCGGCGCTTGGCGGCACACGTTCATGGGCGAAAACCATGGACCGGCTGTTCGGCCCCGAACACTGGGACCTCAACGAGCTGACCATCGACTATCGCAACCCGCAGGAAGTTTCCGACCTCGCCTCCCGCTTCGCCGAGCATGAAGGCCTGTACGTTTCCACAGTCAAAGCGGTCCGCCATGTCGACGATTCCGTCCGGCGCATCCTCGTCGCAGACGAAACCGCGTTGAACGCCCGCGTCGCCGAGGAAACCCTTGTGCTTGCCAAGGAATACGTCGGTGATGACAGTACCGGCCGTATCGCCGTCATCGCTGCCGCCCAGCATGTCGCCGCACTACGCGACACCGTGACTGACAGGCTGCGCGAAAGCCTGCCACAGAACCGTTTCACTCGTCTCAGCGAGCAGAACGCTTGGGACCGTCAGATCATGGTGTGCACGACCGAAGAGGTCAAGGGACTGGAGTTCGACGCGGTGATCGTCGTCCAACCAGGCGAGATCGAACAGACCTCGCCGGCGCGCCTGGTCGCCGCCGCCGACTTGTATGTCGCGATGACCCGGCCGACGCAACGCCTGCTTATAGTGCGGACAGAAGATGACGAACGTCAACTTATGATTTAAGGTAGTAGTATGCCCAAAGCATTGTTATTAGAGAATATTCATCCGTTCGCGGCGCAATCGCTGCGAGACCACGGTTTCGAGGTGGAAACGCTCAAGGGAGCCTTGAGCGAGGATGAGCTCATCGACGCTCTTGACGGCGTCGACGTGCTTGGCATCCGATCCAAGACCAGCGTGACGCGCAAAGTAATCGACGCGAGGCCGAATCTCACCGCCATTGGCTGCTTCTGCATCGGCACCAACCAAGTGGATCTCGACTACGCGGGCAAGCGCGGTATCGCCGTATTCAACGCACCGTATTCGAACACCCGCTCGGTGGTTGAACTGGTCATTTGCGACATCATTTGCCTGATGCGTCGTATCCCCGCGCATACGCATCATATGAAGCATGGCGTGTGGGATAAGTCCGCCAGCGGCTCGCATGAGGTCCGCGGCAAGACGCTCGGCATCATCGGCTACGGCAATATCGGTTCTCAGCTGTCGGTGCTTGCCGAGGCGATGGGCATGCGCGTGCTGTTCTATGACATCGAGGAAAAACTCGCCATGGGCAATGCCAAGCGCATGTCGAGCCTTAATGACCTGCTTGAGCAGTCCGATGCGGTGACGCTGCATGTGGACGGCCGCAAGTCCAATACCGGGTTCTTCGGCGAGGAACAGTTCTCGCACATGAAGCAGGGCGCTATTTTCATCAACCTGTCCCGTGGATTCGTCGCCGACTTGGATGCGCTGAAACGTCACTTGGATTCCGGGCATCTTTCCGGAGCCGCTGTGGACGTGTTCCCCACGGAGCCGAAGAAGACCGGTGACCCGTTCGGCACGCCGCTGGCTGACGAAGACAATATGATTTTGACACCGCATATCGGCGGTTCGACGCTTGAAGCGCAGGAATCGATCGGACATTTCGTTTCGCAGCGTTTGGAGGACTACTGGTATAAGGGTTCCACGATGCTGTCCGTGAATTTCCCGCAGCTGACGCTTGGCGCGAACCGCGGCAACGTGCGTATCGCCCACCTGCATGCCAACCTGCCAGGCGTGCTGGGCAAGATGAACCACATTCTAGGCGAGGAAAACATCAATATTTCCGCTCAGTCGCTTGGCACGGAAGGCGAGTTGGGCTATGTGGTCACCGACGTGTCCGGCAAGCCCGATCAGGCGACGATCGATGCGCTGAGCCACATCGAAGGCACCATCCGCATGCGGGTGCTGTCCGGCGACTGATCCGCCAGCGGTCACGGATATACTAAACGGGCTGCCCCAGCCGTATGGTTGGGTCAGCCCGTTTGGCATATTGCTGTTCCGGCGTATGCGCCGGCGCACCATTCCCGTATGATCCAGTCAGCGGACGCCGCTGAATTCCTTGGCTTTGCTCGCATTCAGCTCGTCAATGGCGTGTTGGAAATCCTGAAGGTTCTCAAAATTCTGGTATACGCTTGCGAACCGCATGTAGGCGACTTCGTCGAGATCGCGCAATGGCTTGAGAATCGCCTTGCCGACTTCTTCTGATTTGACAGTCGCCAATCCCCGTGACCGCAGATCCTCTTCCACCCGCTGACCCAGCGTTTTCAGCTGGTCTTCGTCAATCGGCCGCCCCTGACACGCTTTGCGCACGCCATTGACCACTTTGTTGCGGTCGAACGGTTCGACGTTACCGGACCGTTTCTGCACGAGCAGCATGGTGGTTTCCACAGTGGTGAAACGGCGTCCGCACTTGAGGCATTCACGACGCCGTTTGATGGAGTGGCCATCCTCGTTGATACGGGTGTCAACCACCTTGGTTTCAGGATTTTGACAATACGGGCAATGCATGCCATCAACAATAGCCGACACCGCCAACCTCCGCCCGCATGCCGACCGGCTACCGGTCAACCGGAACCATGATGGTCTGCCCCGGCATAAGTTCCGTGGATTGCAGATGATTCAATTCGACGATGTCGCGCACCGTGCCTCTCACATCACCGCCGGGAGGTGTCACCTGCTGCGCATACTGCCACAAGGTATCCCCCTGTTGCACACTGTAGGTCACCGTATGCCGCGGCGTCGCCGATTGCGCGGTGTCAGGCGAGTATATACTCCAGCCGAATACCAAAGCGCATGCGAGCAGCACGCCGACCAACACTTTGGGCAGATACGCCGGCATACCACCCGTCGGTTCATCCACGGGATGCGCACCGTCATTGCACGGCATGCTGCCGCCACGCAAACGATCGGCGACACCGTGATACCCACGGCTCGCCGCGACGCACACACCTGCAGGCCTTGACATGCGGTGCATTCGTGACATCGCAACGTTGCGGCTGGCCGCGATATACCCGCCATGACGCTGAATCTCAACCATGATCCGTGCCTTTCCGTGTCTTCCACGCCGTACGAGCCGAGCGGCAGGCAGATGCCCGCATTCACCCGTTCGAACATGTGTTCTATCGAACAGATGTTCTAAGTATGGCACAGCCGTTCGAAAACAGCAAGAGCGTGTCGAACAGATGTTTGATATTTTCCGGTTCTATGGTTATGCTTGCAGAAGAACGAAAGGAACCATTGTGGGCACAATCGCATTCCCATCACGGCATGACGGCGCACCGGCGGGGCAATCCCCCGCGCTTTCCGCGCGCCAGCGCCAAGTGCTTGACGCCATCCGCTCACATGTCTCAGCCCACGGTTATGCCCCTTCGTTCCGAGAAATCGGCGATCTTGTCGGCCTCAAAAGCCCATCGTCGGTCAAACATCAGTTGCAAGTGCTCGCAGACCGCGGGTATATCCGCATCAGCGCGAAAAAAGGCCGGGCCATCGAACTCGTGGAAACCACGCAACCGAACGATCAGTCCGATACCACCCCGCAGACACGCACCGCCGACATCTTCCCCTTCCCCGCCCCCGACCAGGACCGCGAAGACGCCCCCTCGATCACGGCATCACGCGACGTGCCATTGGTCGGGCGCATCGCCGCCGGCACCCCGATCACCGCACAGCAGCATGTCGAAGATGTCATGCGCCTGCCGCAGCGACTCACCGGCACCGGCAATCTGTTCATGCTTGAAGTCCACGGGGATTCCATGGTCGACGCCGCCATCTGCGACGGCGATTTCGTCGTAGTGCGTGAACAGCAGACCGCGGAAAACGGGGACATTGTCGCAGCCCTGCTTGACGACGAAGCCACCGTGAAAACATTCCGCAAAGAACAGGGGCATGTGTGGCTCATCCCCCACAACCCCGCCTATTCGCCCATCGACGGCACGCACGCGCAAATCATGGGCAAAGTCGTCACCGTGCTTCGCAAAATCTGAACGCCTGCAGCATCGTTTTCGCCTTTCACCGCTTCCCGGCGCTTCTCGGCGACACGTCAGCCTCCTGAGTTTCGGCTTCGTCATGCAAATGCTCCGTACGTGAGACCTCACAACCGTCCGGCTCCAGTTGGAACGTCGTATGTTCCACGGACACCGGGAAATGCTCCTGCAGGCAGCTGTGCAATTGCGCGAGAATCTCCGCGCCCTGCGTCATGGACAATCCCGGATCGACCACCACATGCGCCATCAGCACCGGCATACCGGTCGACACCGTGCTCGCATGCAAATCATGCACCGCTACCACATGGGGCACATGTTCCATATGGGCACGCACCTCATCCAAATCCAAGCCTTCCGGCGTCTCCTCCAACAGGACACGCGCCGCGTTGCGCAGCAACAATGCCGCGCGCGGAATCATCATCAGCGCGATGACCCCACCGGCGACGGCGTCGAAACCGTCCCAACCGGTCGCTTGGAGCACAATCGCCGAAACAATCACCGCGACCGATCCCAAGGCGTCATTGACGACTTCAAGGAAGGCCGCGCGCATATTCATATTGTCCTCGCTGTTGGCATGGAGGATCAGCATCGAAGCGACATTCGCCGTCAAACCGAGCACACCCATGAACAGCAGCAGACCCGGGCTGCGCACACCGTCGTCCGCGGCACCGAACAGACGCATGCCTGCCTCCGCGAGCGCGTATATGCCAACGAACAGCAGCATCAGCGCACCGAGAGCCGCGGTGATCACTTCGAGTCGCGCCCATCCCCATGTACGCACGTTGCTTGGTTTGCGTCGCATCAGCATCGCGGTCACCGTTGACGCCACAAGCACTGACAGGTCGGTGAGCATATGGCCGGCATCCACGAGCAACGCGAGCGATCCGGTGACCGCCGCACTGACAACCTCAGCTACGAACACGGTCAACGTCAATGCCAGCGACATCGTCAGCCGCTTCTGGTGTTCCCTGCTATCAGCCGTTTGTCTGTTTGTTCCGTGCTCGTGCGCCATCACTGCTCCTTGTCTGTACAGACCTCGGTCGGCGTTCCACCGGTCCAGGCCGGCTGGAGACGGTACCGAAACCGCTTCTCATTACCATTCTCAACGTGCGGAAAACGAGAGAACCCCGGCCACATGGACCGGGGTTCCACACTCGACCGGGCAACGCCGGTGGAGCGAAGGTATCAGAAGCCGAACTTCGCTGCGGTCTCGCGCAACGTCTCCGCGGACTTCTTGAGCTCCTGGAGCTCATGGTCGGACAGCGGGGTGTTGATGCGGGAGTTCACGCCGTGACGGTTCAGCAGGGTCGGCACGGACATGCACACGTCGGAGATGCCGTGGAAGTCGGTGAGCATGGAGGACACCGGCAGGATGCGGTTGGTGTCGCGCAGCACAGCTTCGATGATATCCACGCCGGACATGGCGATCGCGTAATTGGTCGCGCCCTTGCCCTGGATGATCTTGTAGGCGGCGTTCTTGACTTCCTGATGGATTTCCTCACGCTTGGCGGCGTCGAGCGGCTCATGGCCCGGCAGCGGCTGCCAATCGCACATCGGAACGCCACCGATGGTGGCGGAAGCCCACAGCGGGACTTCGGAATCACCGTGCTCGCCAGCGATGTACGCGTGCACGTTCTTCACGTTCACGCCGGTCTGCTGCGCGATCAGGAAGCGCAGACGCGCGGAATCAAGGTTCGTGCCGGAGCCGAACATCTGGTTGGCCGGCAGGCCGGACAGCTTCATGGACACGTGGGTGACGACGTCCACCGGGTTCGTGATAAGCATGTAGATGGCGTTCGGGGCGACCTTGACCACATTCGGGATGATGGACTTCATGATGTTGATGGTCGCGCCAGCGAGGTCGAGGCGGGACTGGCCCGGCTTCTGGCGAGCGCCTGCGGTGATGACGACCATGTCGGCGTCACGGCAGATTTCCACGTCGTCGGAACCGTCGATGGAGACGGTCGGGTAGAAGCTGGAGCCGTGCTGCATGTCGAGCACTTCGGCTTCGACGCGTTCCTTGGCAATGTCTTCGAGAACGATTTCGCGTGCAACGCCACGCTGGGCGGCCGCGAAGGCAAGCGTTGAGCCGACAGCGCCGGCACCGATGATAGCGAGCTTCGTGGGCTTTACAGCTGAATTCACCATTTGCTACTTCTCCTTGGCAATGACCCGATTGTGACGGGTTTCATTCAGTAACACCTCTACTCTAGTGGTTCTCCGTGACGTTTCTCCGGGGAAAACGCTTTGCGGGCGAACCGGTACGAGACGAATTTGAGAGCGTTCACACTGCGTGTAGGGCAAACGTTTGTCGCGCGGGCGCTTGTCGGAGTGTCATTGATTGCGCCGATTCCGCCGACGGCCGATGTCCCGGCGGACGCCGGCTGCCCGCCGGTCATTCGCCCGTTACTGGGCGGTCACTCGTCGATGGCGGCGTCGACGATTTGCGCGGCAAGCTGACTGTCCACCTGGGCTTCGACCATCATGCCGTCACCGCGGTAGTCAATCGAGTCCATCTGCCCGTATTCGCGGATTTTCGACACCAATGATCCCGCGGTGTACGGCAGGAGCGCGCTGACATGTACGCCGGGGACGGGCAGGAGCCCCTCGACCCGCTCACGCAACGCTCGATGCCTTCGCCGGTGTACGCGGACACCAGATGGGCGTCTGGGGGCGAGCGCGGCGAGCCGGTCGCGGGTGGTTTGGTCGACGCGGTCGATTTTGTTGAACACAAGAAGCCGCGGAATGCTTTCTGTGCCGTCGATGTCGGCGAGGATCGCGTTGACCGCGTCGATCTGGGCGAACGGGTCGGGGTGGGAGGCGTCGACCACGTGGACGATGACATCGGCGTCGGCGACTTCTTCAAGCGTGGACTTGAACGCTTCGACCAGCTGCGTAGGCAGGCGGCGCACGAATCCGACGGTGTCCACGTAGGCGTATTGACGGCCGTCTTTCGCACTGGCCCGTCGCACCGCGGTGTCGAGTGTGGCGAACAACGCGTTTTCCACGAGTTCCTTGGATCCGGTCAGCCGGTTGGTCAATGACGATTTGCCGGCGTTCGTGTAGCCGACCACGGCGACTGTGGGCAGGCCGAATCGACGCCGCGACCCGCGTTTGACATCGCGTGCCGGGGCCATGTGGGCGATCTGCTTGCGGAGTTTGGCGATCCGGTTGCGGATGACGCGGCGATCCATTTCGATTTTCGTCTCACCCGGGCCTCGCGAGCCGATACCCGCGTCCGCGCCCGCTGCACGGCCGCCCGCCTGACGGGACAGGGAGCCGCCCCAGCCGCGCAGTCGCGGCAGCATGTACTGCAATTGGGCGAGCTCGACCTGCGCCTTGCCTTCGCGGCTGGTCGCATGCTGGGCGAAAATGTCCAGAATCACAGCGGTGCGATCGACGACCTTGACTTTTGTCGCATCTTCCAAAGCTCGCCGCTGGCTGGGCGGCAAGTCGTCGTCGACGATGATGGTGTCAGCTTCGTCACGCGCGACGATGCCCGCGATCTCCTTGGCCTTGCCGGACCCCACGTAGGTGGCTGAATCCGGACGCAACCGGTGCTGCAGCAAACCGTCGCAGACCTGGGCGCCGGCGGTTTCGGCGAGCGCGGCAAGCTCACGCAACGATTCCTCGGCTTGTGCCTGGGTGGTTTTCGCGCTCGACCACACGCCGACAAGCACGACGCGTTCAAGGCGGACCTTGCGGTATTCGACTTCGGTGACGTCTTCGAGTTCGCCGAGGCCGGCGACACGTTTGAGCTGGTTGCGCGCCTCACGTTCCGCCCAGGCTTCGTCCTCATGGGCGTAGGGGTGGGCGGCGGTGTCGTCGAGCAGCACTTCGGAATGTTCAGCCAGAACGCTTTCATGTTGCGCTGCGGCGGGTTTGGCGGACGGGTCTGTCGTGCCGCCCTCAGCCGGTAGCGCGGATTGCGCGGCATCGCGGTGCGACGTCTGCTCTGTTGTCGCGCTTGTCACGCTCCCGCTGTCCCGGGTGTCTTCATCGTCGTCCGTACGTGCGAAAGCTGTCGTGGTGATGGCTGTTCCTTCTTCTCGCATCGCCGAATCGGCGGCACGATCGGCGGTATCTTCCTAGTATCAACTATTGTCTTTATTATCATCGTGTTGGACGACAACACCAAGCGGTTCCGCCGTCAGCGACAGGCGGACGGGACGGCACGACCAACAGACGTTTGCAGGAAAGAACGACAGGGATATGGCAGCATCGAAAGCACATCACGGCGTCAAAGCGCACGACGACAAGCAGGAGAACAGCACGAGCCGTTCGGGTAAGGGCGACATGGGGAAGAACAACACGGGCGGTGAACAGTATTTCGCTTCGACCCCGCAGTCGGCGGACATCCGTCGCGAACGCAAGGTGACGCTGCGCGGGTATGAGGCGACAGTCCAGACCTCGAACGGCGTGTTTTCAGGCAACCGGGTCGATTTGGGCACGTCCGTGCTGCTGCGTCACGCACCCATGCCGCCGCAACGTGGAACCGGGCTTGATCTGGGGTGCGGCTGGGGGCCGATCGCGCTCGCGCTCGGCTTCGAATCACCGGAACTTGACGTGTGGGCGGTGGATATCAACGAGCGTGCGGTGGAACTGACCGGCGAGAACGCAAAAGCCAACGGGCTGAACCATGTGCATGCCGTCAGCCCGGACGCCGTACCCGCCGACCTCACCTTTGACGTGATCTGGTCCAACCCCCCGATCCGCATCGGCAAGGAGGCTCTGCACAACCTGCTCATGGCTTGGCTTCCACGGCTGAACAACGATGGCGCCGCGTATCTGGTGGTGCAGAAGAACCTCGGGGCCGACTCGCTGATCCCATGGCTCACCCAAGCGCTCGGCGACGGGTATACGGTGAGCAAATACGCGAGTTCCAAAGGGTATCGTGTCATCGAGGTGCTGCGTCAGGCATGAGATTCACGTATCCTCAAGAACTGCCGATTTCCGCCGCTCACGACCAGATCATCGAAGCGGTGAAACGCTCACAGGTTGTTATCGTTTCCGGACAGACCGGTTCAGGCAAAACCACGCAGATACCGAAAATGCTGCTGGAAATGGGTCGCGGCACGCACGGCCACCAAATCGTACACACGCAGCCGCGCCGGCTTGCCGCCCGAACGGTCGCCGAACGCATCGCTTTGGAAATGGGCGTCAAACTCGGCGATGAAATCGGCTACCAAGTACGGTTCACCGACGAAAGCTCCCCCAATACCAGGCTGCGCGTCGTCACCGACGGTATCCTGCTCGCGCAAATCCAGCGAGACCCCCAGTTAAGCCGCTACGACACCATCGTGATCGACGAGGCGCACGAACGCAGCCTCAACATCGATTTCCTGCTCGGCTACCTGACCGCACTGCTGCCCAAACGCCGTGACCTGAAGCTCATCATCACCTCGGCGACCATCGATTCGGAGAAATTCCGCGACCATTTCGAACACGCCCTGCACACCACCGTGCCGGTCATCGAAGTCTCCGGACGCACCTACCCGGTCCAAATCGTGTACGAACCCCTGGGATCGCTGCCCGCGCTCATGAACCATGTGCCCGGCTTCCCCAACCCGCGCAACCCGGCGCTCGGCGGCGAAGATGGCGAACGCGGCGGCAACAGCGGGAGCAGCGACGACGACCAGACCGACATGTCGACCGCGGTCGCCCGCGCCTGCGCCGAACTGGTCATCCGCTCAAGCCATGAGCACGGGCCGCGGGACATCTTGGTTTTCGCGTCAGGCGAGCGCGACATCCACGATTTCGAAAACGCGCTACACCATCATTTCGGACCACGCACCGCGGATATGCGCCGACCCGACGCCATCGAAATCATGCCGCTGTTCGCAAGGCTGTCCGCCAAGGAACAGCACAAGGTATTCGAGCCGCACACGCATCAGCGGATCGTCATCGCCACGAATGTGGCCGAAACGTCACTGACCGTGCCGGGAATTCGCTATGTCGTCGACCCGGGCACCGCACGCATCTCACGGTATTCGAAAACGGCGAAAGTGCAACGCCTGCCGATCGAGCCGATCTCACAGGCGAGCGCCGACCAGCGTTCCGGCCGATGCGGGCGTGTAGCCGACGGCATCGCGATTCGTCTGTATTCGAACGAGGATTACCAGACGCGGCCGCGCTTCACCGAGCCTGAAATCCTGCGCACGTCGCTGGGCGCGGTGGTGTTGCACATGCTGTCGGTCGGCGTGGCGCACACGGTCGATGACATCACGCATTTCGGCTTCATCGACCCGCCGGATGTGCGTTCCGTGTCCGACGGGTTCAACGAGCTGACCGAACTCAAGGCCGTCAGCCATAAACACGGCGAAGTCAAACTGACCCGCATCGGCCGACAACTGTCTCATATCCCAATCGACATCAGGCTCGGGCGCATGGTCATCGAAGCGGCCACCCGCACCACGCCGAACACGCTTGCCGCTGTGCTGGTCGTCGTCGCGTTCCTCAGCTTGCAGGACCCCCGCGAGCGCCCCGAAGATAAACGCGAGGAAGCTGACCGGATCCACAACCGGTATGCCGACCCGACCAGTGATTTCCTCACCGCGCTCAACATTTGGGACCGCGTGTTCCAAGTGGACGGCGAGCCGGGCAACAATGCGTTGCGCCGCATCTGCAAAGCCGAGTATTTCAGCTTCCTACGCATGCGGCAGTGGAAAGACCTCGTCGCCCAGCTGTCGCAGATGTGCCGCGAACTGAAATTCCGCGTGGGCGAGCCACAGCCAATCTCTCGGCCGGGGCTTGACATCCGCAATCTGCCGATGAATCAGCAGGCCGCACACGCCATGTGCTGCACGTGGGACGCGCAAGGCATCCACCAATCAATGCTCGCCGGACTGCTGTCCATGATGGGCATGCAGGTGGTTCGCGAGCCGAAAGCCTCGGATTTCGCCGGACTCAAGGGGGCAGCCAAAGCGCGCGCCATGAAACGTGCGCAGAAAACCGCGAAAAACGACTATCAAGGCGCTCGTGGCACACGCTTCGCACTGTTCCCCGCGTCGGCGGTCGCCAAAACCACCCCGCCGTGGGTGATGAGCACGGAACTCGTGGAAACCTCACGTCTGTGGGCGCGCTATTCCGCCGCAATCGACCCGGCATGGGCGGAACCGCTGGCCGGCTCACTCACCCGTGTCACGTACGCCGAGCCGCACTGGTCCGGTTCGCGCGGCTCGGCGGTCGCGCAATCGAAAGTCCTGCTATATGGGCTGCCGATTGTGCAGGACCGTCCGGTGCAGTGGGGGCGCATCAACCCACCTGAAGCGCGTGATTTCCTGCTGCGGCAAGGCCTCGTCGAAAGCGATATCCAGCAGCGGTTCCCGTTCGACGGGTTCATCGAACATAATCGGGAAATCCTCGAAGAAGCCGCACAGGATGCGGACCGTACCCGGCAGGTCGCCGACACGGTCAGCGAAGAAGACCTCTTCGACTTCTACAACACCGTGATACCAACAGATATCACCAGTGTCGCCGATCTGGCGAAATGGTGGAAAACCGAGCATGACAAGCAGCCACACCTGCTGGACTTCGACCCGGACAACGTTGAGCGTTTGCAACACTCCGGCAGCGTCAGCATGGACGACTACCCCGAATACTGGCATACGCTCGGCACCGACGGCACGCCGATCGACCTTCGTCTGAGCTACAAGTACGAGCCGGGTGCGCCGGACGACGGCGTAACCGTGCACATCCCCATCAAGGAACTGTCACGGTTGACGCCTGAACAGTTCACGTGGAACGTGCCCGGATTGCTTGACGAACTGCTCCTGGGCATGATCAAATCCCTGCCCAAAGCGTTGCGCGTCCAGTTCGTGCCCGCCCCCGACACAGCTCGGGCGATCCGCGAAGCCATCAACGAACGCTACCCCGACCTGCCCGGATCCGGGGATATGAAGCATCCCAACCTCCCAGCACCAGAGCAAGACGGGACGTCGAACGGGTCGGGAACCACGGCCGGCGCTTGGCCGGACATCATCCACGCGTTCACCGCGGCGGCGATTGCAACCGTGGGAGCGCAAATCCATCCGGAAGTGTACACGGACGAGCAAATCGCCAAACTCGCCCCCTACCTTCGCATGACCTTCAGCATCGAAGAGCCGCTGCCCCCGGTCAAATCCCAGCATCGGCACGGCAACGGGCGCGGGCACGGCAGCCGGCAGCATGTCAAAGTACTCGGAACCGGAAAATCCTTGGTCGCATTGCAACGACAGTTCGCACAGCTCGCCGCCGCATCGGCACGCAAAGTCGTGCAACGACAGGCGAAAGCCGCCGAGGCGCAAGGCAAAATCGTCCAACAGGCGAATCTGCTGCACAAAGCGGGGGCAACCACCAAACCGCGCGCCGACATTCTGTGGGCAGGCGCACTGGAGTCCCTACGCCTGCCGTCGGAGCGTATTTCCTCAAGATGGCTCGGCGCCGAAGCGCTCATGCTGGCGAGCGCGCCCTACCGTTCCACCGCCGATCTGGTCGAAGATCTGCAGCTCGCCGCCGTCAAACGGCTGCTGCCGCATGTGGATACGCTGCCGGATGATGAGGCGCTCGCCCAGGCGGTCAGCGGGGTGTCGCAAGTGTTCGAGGATACCGTGTACGCGGTCGCGCATGATGTGATTGCGATTCTCAAGCGGTACGCCGAAGTCGACAAGGCGGTGTCCGGCAAAGCCGATCTGCCGATGCTGTCGGTGCTGCAATCGGTGCGGGAGCATATCGCGACGCTCGTATTCCCCGGGTTTATCGGGGCCGCTCCCCCGGATGCGCTGCCAAATATCGAACGATACCTGCACGCCGATCTGATGCGGCTCGCCAAAGCGAAAACCGACAAGAACCGGGACGTACGCTGGGCGTGGCAGGCCGATGAAGCGCGCGGGCTTGTGGACAAGGCGATGGAACAGGCCAAAGCGGAGCCCGCCGGACCGCGGCACGAACTGCTGCTGGGAAAGGCGACCCAAGCTCGCTGGATGCTTGAGGAGTTCTACGTGTCCCTCTGGGCGCAGGAACTGGGCACCGCGAAACCAGTGAGTATCCAGCGCATCCGCAAAGCGCTCGCGTAGCGGGGTGCGGCGGGTTCTTGACTCGTCTGCATCGGAAATCGGCAGCGGACGGGCTCACACCACAGCCATCAGGCAAGTCGGATACCCATCTTTGCCCGGCAATCGCGACCGTCACCGTGTGAGCCAATCCTCGCACAGTGACGGTCAGACAGGCCGAACCGGCACGCACACCACAACCCGACCCGCCACCGTGTGAGCCAATCCTCACACAACGAGCCTCCAGAAAATAACCCGCCGCCCAGCAGCGCCGCATACAGCGCTACGAACGTGGATTGCCAAACCAGCCGGTGTAAATGATGGAGAAGTTGCGATTGCCATACGCCGAGCAGGCGTCACCCTCCCCCGCCCCTGCTGCGAGCGCCGCCGTGTTCGGCTGGTAGGGCGTGTAAATGTACAGCAGCGCGGTCGCCTTGTTTTCGATGTACACGTTGCTGCCGCCGCAGCTCGCATTCGGGTTGTACTGGATGTAGTTCATCCTTCCGGCGTGATACCCGTAGGTGTCCTCATGCTGCAGATAGTACTTGTACCGTTTCGCGGCACCGTACACTTGCCGGAAGAATCCGGCGTACTGCGGGTCGCAGCTGTTGTCGTCGGGGCAGCTCAATCCCATGGCGGCTTTGAATTGGAAGGCGGTGGTGCTGGTTGCGGTGACCAGATGCTGTTCCTTTTGCAGTACGGTGAGCAGCACTTTGGGACTGATGCCGCAGACTTTGGCGGATTTGCTGATGATGGCTGCCGCGGTTTCGCCTTGCATGCCTTGGTAGGCTTCGCATTCGCTGCCGGCGGGTTCATTTTCACTGTCGAAGGTCATGACGCGTAGGCATTGGCTCCCGGTGCAGGAGGCTCCTTGCTTGTCGAGGAACGCTTGGATTTCCGCCTGGCTCATGGCGTTGCCGTTGAAGAATTGCCCGTCGGAGATGATGTTGCCTGGGTTGAATCCGTAGCGTTGTGCGGTTTGGTTCTGCCGGTATTCGGCGACGGCGATTTCCGCCCGCCATTGGATGACGCGTACGAGTCCCATGATGAGTGCCATGGCGCAAATTATCGCCACGATGGTTTCCGCCGCGATGAGACAACGTTTGCCGAGGCTCGCATGCTTCCAAGCTGTGCGGTATTGCGATTGCCGGTTGCGGATCCACTGTTTCCATGTCGTGTTGCGCCGGACGACTGGTTTTCGTGCCGGGGTGCGTGTTCTTGCCGATGTTGCTGATGAGCTGCCAGCGGCTTTGCGTGATGCTCCCCGGCTCGCAGCATTACTATTCTTCGCAGTATTGCCTGGTTTTGCGGTGCTGCCCGATGCACTAGCGTGACCGGATTTGGCCGCACCGCCTGATTTGCCTGTAGTATGTCGTGATTGGCCGGCAGGGTTTCCTGTGGTTTTCGCCGATGGCGACGGCATCGCTTCTGCCGGTTGCGACGATGGCGAAGACGCGGATGATGATTTGTGCTTGTCTGCATCGTTTGCCGTGCTTGTCTTCTTGCTCATGGTCGGTTCTTTCGCGCCTTGATTCTGCTGTCCCAGCTGGTTGTTGTGTCCGGTACCCGTTGTGTCGTGCTCATCATCATGCTGTTGTTCCATACCACTGCCATTGTAGGATTACCGGGCGTCCGGAACTCATTTGCCGAGTTCCGCTTCGGTTGGGTGCAGGCCGCTGACGGTCAGTGCGGCGAGCAGCGCGAACACCGCGCCGAATGGTCCCAGCCAAGTCAGTCCCAGATGATCGTTGACGATGCCGCCGACCGCCGATCCGAGCGCGATACCGATGTTGAAGGACATGGAGTTGAGCGATGCCGCAAGATTCATGGACCCCGGGTGCGCTTGGGCTGCCACGTCCATGTACAGCACTTGGGAAGAGGAGTTTTGCAGATACATGAACAGTCCGAGCATGATCAGCAGCAGCGCTCCGGCGACAGGCAGGAGTCCGGCGAACGCGAGCAGGCACAGCAGCAGCGCGTGTATCAGGTAGATTGGGCGGATTCGTGCGAGCGGCGCCGCACCTGTCCCCCGGTTGGCGAGCCGCCCACTGTACAGGTTGCTGCACAGACATGCTGCGCCGAACATCATGAGCCCTATGCTGACGAATCGTTGCGGCACACCGATTTCATCGCGCAGAATCGGCGTAAGGTACGTGTAGAACACGTAGCTTGCGGCCGCGCCGAACATGACAGCAAGGACGCCGAGACGGATGCGACGGTCGGCGAACAGGCGGAATTGCGGGAGGAACCCGATGGTCATGGGGTGGCTGTTGCGTGGCAGTACTGCAAGCATGGCGAGCATCAGGATGATGGTCAGGGCGACGATCAGGGCGAATGCGGCACGCCATCCGAAGGTTTCCGCAATCCACGTGCCGATGGGTACGCCGACGACCGAGGCGATGGAGAATCCGGAGAATACCCACGCAATGAACCGCGTGCGGTTGGAGGCGCTGGCGACATCCGGCGCATAGGTCATGGACACGGCGACCGTGGTGCCTGCCACGAGGGCGATCATGATGCGTGCGATGAGCAGAATCGGATAGTTCGGTGCGATCAGGCACAGAATATTGCCGGCAAGGAACACTGCGATCAGAGTCATATGCGTGGCGAAACGCGGGAACCGTGCGGATAGAGCCGAGCCGATCGGGGTGGCCGGAGCGTATGCCACAGCGAACAGTGAGACGAGATTGCCGACGGTGACTTCGCTGACATGCAAACCGTGGGCGATTTGCGGGAGAATACCGACCATGATGAATTCGCTGATTCCCAGCATGAAACTAGTCGCGATCAGCGTGATGACCGCCGGGGTGAAGAACCCGGTTCGGGCGGGCGTGTTCTTTGGATGCTGTTCGCGTGTATCGGTATTGCCGGTCATGTCCCCGGGTCTCCTTCCGTGCGGCTGTTTGCCGCCCACCCTAGTGAACCACCGGGCGTGACTGAATCCTTGTTCAGCGTGTCAATCGTTTGACAATCCAGCTGCTTCGCTCCGTATCGGTTGTGCCCCATCCCGCAGATGTCATCGGATGGTGACAACCACCGGAACCTCCCGTAGCGTCATCGGCACGAAGCACCCCAACGGCTCCGACACCACCAAGCGCACGAAACGACCGTGCCCCGCTGCGATCCAGTCGCAACGGGGCACGGTTACACCCAACAACCTGAAGGATTACAGGCGCTGCAAGTACTTGCCGAGTTCGTACGGCGTCACCTGACGGCGGTACTCCTCCCATTCCTGATGCTTGTTGCGCAGGAAGTATTCGAAGGCGTGCTCGCCCAAGACACCGGCCACGAAATCGGACTTCTCCATAATCTTGAGTGCTTCGTCAAGCGATTCCGGCAACGGCTGGATGCCCATCGCCTTGCGTTCAGCGTCGGTCAGCTCCCACACGTCGTCGCTGGTCGGCTCGCCCAAGGTCATCTGCTGTTCGATACCGTCGAGGCCGGCGGCCAGCAGCACAGAGAACGCGAGATACGGGTTGACGGCCGGGTCGAGCGCACGGAACTCCATGCGAGCGGAATTGCCCTTGCCTGGCTTGTACTGCGGGATGCGCAGCAGCGCGGACCGGTTGTTGTGGCCCCAGCAGATGTAGCTCGGCGCTTCCGCGCCGCCCCACAGACGCTTGTACGAGTTGACGTACTGGTCGGTGACCGCGCAGATCTCCGCCGCATGGTACAGGATACCGGCGGCGAACTGGCGGGCGATAAGCGACATGTTGAACTCCTGGCCCGCCTCGTAGAAGGCGTTGGAATCACCTTCGAACAAGCTCAGATGCGTGTGCATACCGGAGCCCGGCTGGTCGGCGAGCGGCTTGGGCATGAAGGTCGCATGAATACCGCGTTCGAGGGAAATCTCCTTGACCACGGTGCGGAAGGTCATGATGTTATCCGCGGTGGTCAGCGCGTCAGCGTACCGCAGGTCGATCTCGTTCTGGCCCGGGCCAGCCTCATGATGCGAGTATTCGACAGAAATACCCATCTGTTCGAGCATGTTGACGGTCGCGCGGCGGAAATCCATCCCCGGGCTGCGCGGCACATGGTCGAAGTAGCCGCCCTCATCGATCGGCTTGGGGGCTTGGGACCAGTCCTCTTGGTTTTCGAACAGGTAGAACTCGATTTCCGGGTGGACATAGAAGGTGAAGCCTTTTTCTTTCGCCTTGGCGAGCGCCTGCTTGAGCACGTGGCGCGGATCGCCGAGGGACGGCTCCCCGTCGGGGGTGAGAATGTCGCAGAACATGCGCGCGGTGCCTTGCGGGCCTCCACGCCATGGCAGGATTTGGAAGGTGGACGGATCGGGTTTGACGATCATGTCATCTTCGGAAACGCGGGTCATGCCTTCGATCGACGATCCGTCGAAGCCAAGCCCTTCCTCGAACGCCGCTTCGAGTTCGGCGGGGGCGATGGCCACTGATTTCAGTGTTCCCAGCACATCCGTGAACCATAGTCGGATGAAGCGCACGTCTCGTTCTTCTACCGTACGCAGGGCGAACTCTTGCTGTTTATCCATAGGTCTCATCGTCCCATCGAATTATTACGGACATGCTACGCGGTTGCGTCATTGCTGTGCGCGAGCATCGGTTTGCGTTGTCGATTGCTGATTATACTGCGGATTTCGCAGGCCGACGACGGGACACGATTGTGCGATACGTTGCTGGTATCACACGTATCGTGGTTGTCGCCGGCTTGCGGGTGCGGCCGCGGGGCACGGGGTTACTGTGCGACGTTGAGCGCTTCTTCCAGGGTGAAAGCGCGTGCGTACAGGGATTTGCCGAGGATCGCTGCGTCGACGCCGAGTGGGGCGAGTTCTTTGATGGCGCGCAGGTCGTCGAGGCTGCTGATACCGCCGGAAGCGGTGACGTGGGCGTCGGTACGTTCGGCGACTTCGCGCAGGAGCGTCAGGTTCGGGCCACTCATCATGCCGTCGCGGGCGACGTCGGTGACCACGTATCGTGAGCAGCCTACGGAGTCGAGGAACGTCATGGTTTCGAACAGGTCGCCGCCTTCCTTGACCCAGCCTCGGGCGGCGAGCGTGTGTCCTCGCACGTCCAAGCCGACGGCGACACGATCACCGTACTTCTTGATGACCGAGGCGGTCCATTCGGGATTCTCGAGTGCGGCGGTACCGATGTTCACGCGTGCGGCACCGGCTTGCAGGGCGGCGTCGAGACTGTCGTCGTCACGCACACCGCCACTGAGTTCGATGTTGACCTTGTCGCCCAGCTCCTTGACGATGGCACCCAGCTGATCGCGGTTGTTGCCGGTGCCGAACGCGGCGTCAAGGTCGACCAGGTGGATCCATTGCGCGCCTGATTCCACCCATGTGCGGGCGGCTTCGAGCGGGCTGCCGTAGTCGGTTTCGGAGCCGGATTCGCCTTGACGCAGGCGGACCGCTTTGCCGTCTCGGACGTCTACTGCCGGAAGCAGGGTGAGTGCCATGGTGTTCTCGTTTCTGCGGGTCAGCCCGCTGATAATGCCGGTGTTCCGGCGATGGTTGTGATACTGGTTACGGCTGTGCCTTGACTGGCGCGCCTGTCATTGCCGGTGCGGTGTCGCCCATGGCAATGGCAGGGGTGCCGGCGTTCAGAATGTTGCGACCCAGTTGCGCAACAGCTGGGCGCCCGCTTCCGCGGATTTCTCCGGGTGGAACTGGGTGGCGAACAGGGGGCCGCGCTCATAGGCGGCGACGAACCGGCTGCGGCCGTACGTGCACCATGTCACGCGCTGTTCGGCTCCACCGAAGTCGATCTGTTCCGCGGACAGGTCCGCCGGTTGGGCGTCCATGGCCGCGTAGGAGTGTACGAAGTAGAAACGTTCGTCTCCCAGGCCGTGCAGCAGTACGGAATCGTCGGGGGCTTCGATGGTGTCCCAACCCATGTGCGGGACCACGTCCGCATCCAGCAGGTTCACGTCGCCGCGGATCAGTCCCAGACCGTCAGCGGGTTCACCATGCTCATTGCCGTGGTCGAACATGATTTGTTCGCCGACGCACACGCCCAGTACGGGGCGTCCCGCGCGTAAGCGATCGAGTACTACGCGGTCGCCGCCGACTTCACGCAGGCTGGTCACGCATGCGCCGAACGCGCCGACGCCGGGGACGACCAGACCGTCAGCCTCGATGGCCTGACGGTGGTCTGACGTGAGTGTCACGTCCAAACCGAGATTGGCGAGCGCACGCACCATGGAGCGTACGTTGCCGAAACCGTAGTCGAAGACCACTACCGATGTCATCGTTGTCCTTTCTTCTGCCGCGCGCGTTGTGCGGCGTGCGTGTGCGGTTGTGCCGACGTGTGCAGCGTTTTCACGCTACTCTGCGATTGTTTCGTTGTGCTGTGGCGGTCAGGCGATGGACGAGTTGCCGCGTCCGAATTTGGTGTGCCGTGCCAGTATTGCCAGTGCTTGTTCGCGGGTGAGTGCCGCGGCATCGTAACTGGTGTTGTCGGCGAGGATGTCGTCAAGCGGGGTGATGCCCAGCATGAGGTCCTCGACGAATGGTGCGGCGGCGGAGAACAGGAGCGGCGGAGCGAAGTTGTCTCTGGTTTCGCCGAGCAGGTACATGGTCGCTTCGAGCTTGTCCGCACGGTTGACGACCAGGACGGCAGGCATGCCGGATACGACGGTGGTCAGGTCTTTGGCTGCGGCTTCCGGCCCGTCACCGTTGAGGTTGCGTAGCACGGCGACCGCGCCTTGCGGGTCGTCCAGGCAGATGGCGCTGATGTCGCTGAGCTGGCAGAAGGCAGCGAGCAGTTCGGCGGAGGTCAGTCGCGTGATGATGACCGCGGCTTTCGCTTTGTTGCCGAGCAGGCCTTGCAGTTCGTCATCGAAGCTGGTTTCGATGGCGGATTCGCGTGTTTGCGCACCGTTCGCGGCATTGTCGAGGTCTTCGATGCTGTCGAGGTTGTCGATATCGGAAGCGTCGGACACGTCGGATTCGGATGTATGGTCCGCGATCGGTGAATCCGTGGTGTCATCGCTGTTGCCGCTGCCGGGACTGCCGCTGCCGGCATTATCGCCGGCCGTGTCTTGTTTGAATTCCCGCTCGAAATCAGCCATAGCCGCTTCAAGTTCGGCATCGTTGAAATGCAGGTCGTCACCGTTGAGGTTGTCGGAAGCGCCCGAAGTGCCGTCAAAACCGGAGTTATCGGAAGACGGTGAGCCGTCCGGACCGTCCGGTTTGTTGGTGTCGTCAGCCATCACAAGGCTCCCTTGGTGCTGGGAATGCCATCAACCCGCGGATCAGGCTCGATGGCGAATCGCAGTGCGCGGGCGACTGCCTTGAATTCGGCTTCCGCGATATGATGCGGGTCACGGCCGGCAAGTAGCTGCAGATGCAGGCAGATGCCGGCGTGCAAGGCGATGGATTCCATGACGTGCCGGACGAGCGAACCGGTGAAATGCCCGCCGATCATGCAATATTCGAAGCCTTCCGGCTCGCCGGAGCATACGACGTACGGGCGTCCGGAAATGTCGATAACCGCTTTGGCGAGCGCCTCATCCAGCGGGACGGTCGCGTCGGCGAAACGACGGATGCCGCGTTTGTCGCCGAGGGCTTGGCGCAGGGCTTCGCCGAATACGATGGCGGTGTCTTCGACGGTGTGATGCACGTCGATGTCGGTGTCGCCGCTCGCCTTGATGTTCAAGTCGATGAGCGAATGCTTGCCGAGTGCGGTCATCATGTGGTTGTAGAAGGGCACTGACGTGTCGATCTGGGTTTTGCCCGTGCCGTCAAGGTCCAGTGACAGGTCGATGGTCGACTCGCTGGTCTTGCGCACGATGTGGGCTGTACGTGCCATCTTTCCTCCTCAGCTCCGGCCTGCACTGGCAGGCCGGGTCGGTACGGTTCGGGTCAATGCTCGTGTCGTGATCCGCGTGGACGGGTTGCGTCGAGCGGGTTATTCGGCTTCCACGATGCGTAGCACTTGTGTGATCGCTTCGCGGAAGCGGGCCATCTCGTCGTCGGTGCCCATGCATACGCGCAACCAGCCGTCGGGGCCAACCACGCGGATGAGAACGCCGCGGTCAAGCAGTTCCTGGAAGATCCGCTCGCGGTTGTCGAAATGCCCGCCGAACAGCAGGAAGTTCGATTCGGAATCCGCGACTTCAAGCGGGATGCCCTTGTAGGTCTGGCTTTTCAACCATGCCGCGGTCTGGTTGCGTACTTCACGCAGGTGGGCGACGCGGCTGAGCTGTTCGTCGGTGTGTTCGAACGCGGCGAGGGCGACGGCCTGGGTCACGGCGGACAGGTGGTACGGCATGCGCACGATGCGCACGCTGTCGATGATGCCTTTCGAGGCGGCGAGGTAGCCGACGCGGGCGCCCGCATAGGCGAACGCTTTGCTCATGGTACGGCTGACCGCGAGGTTCTCGTGCTTGTTGACGAGGGTGACCGCGCTCGGGGTGCCCGGATTGCGGAACTCCACATAGGCTTCGTCGATGACGAGGATCGGGTGCACTCCTGGCGCCGCGCCGGCGACGTCCGCCTGTTCGCAGGCGGCGAGCAGCCGTTCGGTGTCTTCGAGCGGCAGCGGCGTGCCGGTCGGGTTGTTCGGGCTGGTCAGCAGCACCATGGACGGCTTGATCTCGTTGATCGCTTCGATGGTGCGGTCCACGTCAAGCGTGAAGTCGGCGTTGCGGTGGACGACTTTCCATCCGGTGAACGTGTCGCGCGCGTACTCGGGGTACATCGAATACGTGGGGTCGCAGCTCAGCGCGGTGCGGCCGGGGCCACCGAAGGCCTGGAACAGCTGGAGCATGATCTCGTTCGAGCCGTTCGCACCCCACAGCTGGCTGATATCGAGACGCGCGCCGGATTCCTTGGCGAGGTAGTCGCTGAAGGCCTGACGCAGCTTAATATGCTCGCGATCCGGGTAGCGGTTGAGCGTGGGCGCGATTTCGCGGACGCGCTCGACGATGGTGTCGATGACGTCCGGGTTCGGCGGATACGGGTTCTCGTTGACGTTGAGGCACACCGGTACGTCGAGCTGCGGGGCGCCGTAAGGCTCCTCGCCGATCAGGTCGTTGCGCAGCGGGAGGCTGGAGGGGATGGTGTTCTCGCTCATCGCAGGCCCGCCTGCTCTTCCTGCTGCTTGATGGTCGCCTTGTCGTACGGGTCGGCGATGAAGCGGCTCAGCACGCTCTCGCCGTGTGCGGGCAGGTCCTCGGACACGGCGAAGGTGTTGATGCGGGCGGCGAGCGCTTTGAGGCCTTCCTCGTCGTATTCGATGACTTCGACCGGCTTCATGAAGGTGTGCACGCCGAGGCCGGAGGCGAAGCGCGCGGTGCCGGAGGTCGGCAGCACGTGGTTCGAGCCGGACATGTAGTCGCCCAGCGGGACCGGCGAGTACGGTCCGCGGAAGATCGCGCCAGCGTTCTTGATGCGCGGTACCACGGCGTCCGGGTCGGTGGTCTGGATTTCCAGGTGTTCCGCGGCGTACGCGTTGGCGGCGTCGATGGACTGGTCGAGATTGTCGGTCAGGATGATGCCGGACTGGCGGCCGGTCAGGGAGGTGGCGACGCGCTCGGCGTGCTCGGTGCGGGGCACGCGCTGGTCGAGGCTGGCTTGCACTTGCTTGGCGAGGTCCTCGCAATCGGTGATGAGGACGGAGCCGGCGAGCTCGTCGTGCTCGGCCTGGCCGATCAGATCGGCGGCGACCCAGCTGGGGTTCGCGTCCTTGTCGGCGATGATGGCGATTTCGGTGGGGCCGGCGACCGCGTCGATGCCGACGATGCCGGAAACCATGCTCTTGGCGGTGGCGACGAAGATGTTACCCGGGCCGGTGATCTTGTCGACCGGCTCGCACAGGATCTCGCCGTCCTGCGGTTCGGAGCCTTTGGCGCCGTAGGCGAACATGGCGATGGCTTGGGCGCCGCCGACCGCGTACACCTCGTCAACGCCGAGGATGGCGCAGGTGGCGAGGATTGTCTTGTCGGGCAGACCGTCGGCGGTCGCCTTGCTCGGCGGGGTGGCGATGGCGAGCGATTCGACGCCGGCCGTCTGGGCGGGAACCACGTTCATGATGACCGAGCTTGGGTACACGGCCTTGCCACCGGGCACGTACAGGCCGACACGCTGGATGGGGATCCAGCGTTCCGCGACACGGGCGCCGGGCGCCAGATCAGTGTGGAAGTCCTGCGGCACCTGGGAGGCGGATACCGCACGGCTGCGGCGGACGGACTCTTCGATGGCGGCGCGCACCTCGGGGTCGAGCTCGTCGAGCGCCTGCTTCATCGCTTCAGCGGGTACGCGCAGATGCTCGGGACGCACGTGGTCGAATTTCTCCTCGAAATCACGCAGGGCCGCAGCACCGCGGTCACGGACATCGTCGAGGATCGGGCGCACCAGATCGGTGGCTTCCTTCGTGCCCATCTCGGCACGTGGCATCGCCGCCAGCATCTCGGCACGGGTGAGGCGCTTTCCGCGCAGGTCAATGATTCGCATCGTATTGTCACTCATAATCCCACATGGTAGCAACGGGCGAAAACCTTACCAGCGAAAACGCCGATTCGCTGTCACATGCTGAGATGCACCCGGCCGGGCTTACGCGTGGTCGCCACAGCCCGTTCCGACCGGATGCTACCCGACTGTGGTGCGACCAGCCGGTTACACCGCAGCCAGATACCCCGACGATTCCGGCGGAGGCCGACGCTGCCCGGCCGCCGTGCGACGATGGTGTCACACCGCAAGCCGATATCTCCCCCGCGGCCCGCCCAAACCGAGGCATCCGCCCGCCATGCGACCGTTGCGTCACACGGCAGGCAGATACCCCCATGCCTCAGGCGGCGGGCAAGCAGCTTGGGCCGAAGAGAATCTTGATCTCCGCGAACAGCGACGTGTCACGCTTGACCCGGAACCGGTCGCCGAAGGTCAGCACCTGCGCGTCGCCCTTCTCCCCTATGATCGCGAGCTTCACCGGGCAGTACCCCGGATGGTTCATGAGCACGTGGCCGAGCTGCATCACATGCTCACGGTCAAGCGCCACCTGCGGCAAGGTGATCACCACCGGTCGAGCGTCCTCGGCGTCCAACGACGGCACTTGCATTTCAGTGGCGCGCAAACTCACCGTCTCATCACGAACCTCCACTTGGCCGCGCACCTGCACGACCTCGTCGATGGCCAGTTGTGCGGCGGCGGCTTCATACACCTTGCCGAAGAACATGCACTGGATGGAGCTTTCCATATCCTCCACCGTCACGATGGCCCACGGATTGCCTTTCTTGGACACGCGTCGATCCACGTTCGTGACCAAGCCGGCGATAGTGACCTGCTGGCTGTCGCCCATGGTTTTCGCCCGATCGATCAGATGGGCGATGGACATTTCCCTGAGGTTCGCCAAAATCGCGGTCATTCCGCTCAACGGGTGGTCGGACACGTACAAGCCGAGCATTTCACGTTCGAAATTCAGCTTGGTTTTCTTATCCCATTCCTCGATGTCCGGAACCACGACCAGAGCGTCGCCCATCGTGTCGGCGCCCCCATCGTCATCATCGGCGAACAGATCAAACTGGCCTTCCGCCTGCTTGCGTTTGAGCCCGATCACCGATTCGATCGCCGTCTCATGGATCTCGTAAAGCGCCCGACGGTTCGGGTCGATTGAATCGAACGCGCCCGCCTTGATCAAGGATTCCACCAGACGACGGTTCAACGCGGTCACCGGTACGCGGCGCACGAAATCCATGAAGTTCACGTACTTGCCGCGGCTGGTCTCACGTTCCGCGATGATATCCGCGACCGCCTTATCACCCACGTTGCGGATGGCGCCCAAGCCGAAACGCACGACATCGCCGACTGCCGAATACTCGAGCCGCGACTCGTTGACATCCGGTGGCAGCACCTTGATGCCCATACGTCGGGCCTCGCCCAAGTACAGTGCGGTCTTGTCCTTGTTCGTGCGTTCGTTTTGCAGCAGGGCGGCCATGAATTCGACCGGGTAATGCGTCTTCAGATACGCCGTCCAGTACGAAATCAAACCGTATGCCGCGGAATGCGCCTTGTTGAACGCGTACCCGGAGAACGGAACCAGGATATCCCACACCGCCTGGGCGGCCTCCATCGAATACCCGTGTTCCTTCATGCCTTGGAAGAACGGGACTTTCTCCTTGGCCAGCACTTCAGGCTTCTTCTTACCCATCGCTCGGCGCAGCACGTCTGCCTTGCCCAGCGAATACCCGGCGAGGATTCGTGCCGCCGACTGCACCTGCTCCTGGTAGACGATTAGACCGTAAGTCTCGTCCAGCACTTCCTTCAGTGGTTCAGCCACCTCCGGATGGATAGGCGTGATCTTCTGCAACCCGTTCTTACGTTTCGCATAGTTGTTATGCGAATCCATATCCATCGGGCCAGGCCGGTACAGCGCGATTAGTGCGGAAATATCGTTGAAGTTATCCGGCTTCAAGGTTTTCAGCAGCGCGCGCATACCGTCGGAATCGAGCTGGAACACGCCCAGCGTGTCGCCACGGGCGAGCAGCTCGTACGTCGGCTTGTCGTCAAGCGGGATCTTCGTATAGTCGATTGGCTCCTTGCCGTTATTGCGGATATTGGTCAGCGTGTCCCGGATCACTGTCAAGTTGGACAAGCCGAGGAAATCCATCTTCACCAAGCCGAGCGTTTCGCACGTATGGTATTCGAACGTGGTGGTGATGGTGCCGTCAGTGCGTTCCAGCAGCGGCGACGTGTCAGTGATCGGTTCGGAACCCATGATCGTCGCGCACGCGTGCACACCGGTCTGGCGGATCAGCCCTTCAATACCTTTGGCTTCCTCCGTGATACGCTTCGCATCCGGATCCGCCTCATACAATTCACGGAACTCGCGGGCCTCCGCATACCGCTTCGACGTGGGGTCGAAAATATCATGCAGGCTCGCATCCTTGCCGTTCTTGCTGGGCGGCAGCGCCTTGGTGATGCGCTCGCCTACGGAGAACTCGTAGCCCATGATGCGCGCGGAGTCCTTCAAGGCCTGCTTGGTTTTGATGGTGCCGTAGATTACGCATTGGGCGACCTTGTCGTGCCCGTACTTGTTGGCCACGTAGTCGAGGACTTTCATACGCCCGTCAGGGTCGAAGTCGACGTCGATATCCGGCAGGGAGACGCGTTCTGGGTTGAGGAAGCGTTCGAAGATCAGACCGTGTTTGAGCGGGTCGAGTTCGGTGATGCCCATGGCGTAGGCGACCATGGAGCCTGCCGCGGAACCACGGCCCGGTCCGACCATCACGCCGTGCGATTTCGCCCAGTTGATGTAGTCGGCGACGACGAGGAAGTAGCCGCAGAACTGCATCTGGCAGATGACACCGCACTCGTAATCGGCCTGTTTGAGCACTTCGATCGGCGGATTGCCGTCGTAGCGGCGTTTGAGGCCTTCGTCCACGTGCTTGAGGAACAGGGAGGTCTCATCCCAGCCTTCAGGGCAGTCGAAACGCGGCATGAACGCGCCGTCTTCGTGATCGTCGAAGATCACATTGCACCGGTCGGCGATGGCGAGCGTGTTGTCGCACGCTTCGGGCAGTTCTTTGAACAGGTCGCGCATTTCCTGCGCGGATTTAATGTAATAACCGGAACCGTCGAATTTGAACCGGTCCGGGTCGTCGAGCCTGGAGCCGGAGTTGATGCACAGCATCGCGTCCTGTGCGTCGCGGTCCGCCTCATGCACGTAATGGGAGTCGTTGGTGGCGAGCAGCGGGGCGTTCAGCTTCTTGGCGATATCCAGCAGGTCTTTGGTCACACGCTGTTCGATTTCCAAGCCGTGGTCCATGAGTTCGATGTAGAAGTTGTCTTTGCCGAAAATATCCTGCATCTCACCGGCGGCACGTAGGGCTTCGTCGAATTGGCCGAGCCGCAGCCGCGTCTGGATGATGCCTGACGGGCAGCCTGACGAGCAGATGACGCCCTTGTGGTAGCGCTGGAGCACTTCCTTGTCCATACGCGGGTAGCGCATGACGCGTCCCTCGAGATTGGCGACGGACGAGGCTTTGATGAGATTGACCAAGCCTTCGTCGTTTTCCGCCCACAAGGTCAAGTGGGTGATCAGACCACCGCCGGAAACGTCGTCAGGGTTGCGTTCGTGATGCGGTTGCGGCACCCAATTGGTGTCCCAGGAGACGCGGGTTTTGTCCTGACGCGCGGTTTCCGGCGTCACATACGCTTCGATGCCGATGATCGGCTTGATACCCTGATCGACCGCGTTGCGCCATAGCTCATAGGCGCCATGCATATTGCCGTGGTCGGTGATGCCGACGGCCGGCATGCCAAGCTCTTTGACACGCTTGACCAGATCCGGGATTTTCGAAGCACCATCAAGCAGCGAGTAATGCGTGTGGTTGTGCAGCTGAACGAAGTTTCCGGAATCTGTCATGCCGTCCATGCTAACCAAGCGAGTTGACCGGCGGCGTGGCGTGCTTGGCTTCCAGCGAATCCAGCGCGTGTTGCAGATCCGCGGGATAATGCGACTTGACGGTCGTCCACACGCGGGTGCGCGGATGGCGGAATTCCAGCTGCATGGCGTGCAGCCACTGGCGTTCAAGCCCTAGCTCTTTCGCCATCACCGGATTGGCGCCGTACATCGGATCGCCCACCAGGGGGTGGCCGATAGATGAGAAGTGGACGCGAATCTGATGAGTACGGCCGGTTTCAAGATTGATCTTCACCAACGTCGCTTCGCCGAAACGTTCGAGCACATCCCAATGGGTGATGGCTTCCTTGCCGGTGGGGGTCACGGTGAACCGGAAGTCGGAGACTTTCGCCCGCCCGATCGGCGCTTCAATCGTCGCTTTGTCTTCTTTCAAATTGCCTTGGACAAGCGCGTGATAGGTTTTCACGACCTCATGTTCGGCGAATTGCCGGCGCATCTCCTTATACGCGAGGTCGGATTTGCATACGAGCATAAGACCGCTGGTGCCGACATCAAGCCGACTGACGATACCTTGCCGTCCGGCCGCACCCATGGATGTGATGTGTACGCCGCGTTGCAGAAGGCTGCCGAGCACCGTCGGGCCGGTCCACCCGGCGGACGCGTGGGCGGCGACACCGACCGGCTTGTCAACGATAACGACGTCGTCATCCTCATAGACGACGGCCATGTCTTCGGCGACCGGTTCCGGTTCCACGCGTTCCTCGGCGATATCGAATTCGACGATATCGCCGTCCATCAGGATGCTTGATTTCGCCATGTCACGGTTGAAGCCGCGCACCTGGTTGGTTTCAACCAGTTCGGCGGCTTTCGCGCGGGAAATACCGAGCATTTTGGAGACGGCGACATCGAATCGTTTGCCGATCAGCGCGTCTGGGGCGGGTGCGATGCGGCTCATCGGACCTCACTCCCCCGGCTGTTCACCCCGCGATCATGGTCCTGAGCGTTCTGACCGGCGTTCTCATCCGCGATATCCGAGGCGTGTCGGAACGGAACATCCCGCAACACGAGCACAACCGCGTAGACGCCGGCAACGCACAAGAAAATATCCGCGACATTACCGACCGACCAGCCGTAATCGATGAAATCCACGACCTTGCCGTTCAGGAAACCATCCGCGTAAACGATACGGTCAATCGCGTTGCCTGCCGCGCCACCGAATGTGATGCCCAGCATCACCGCCCATTCCACCGAATCAGTTACAGCTGATGCGACAGCCAGCAGTATGCACACCACAATCGCGGCCAGCGCGATAATCCAGGTGTGCCCCGATGCGAAGCCCAATGATGCTCCCGGATTATGCACGAGAACAAAGTTCAGCAAACGCGGAATCACCTCAATGGTGCGCCCGTCTGCCAACGCCTGTTTCGCCCACGCCTTGCTCCCCTGATCAAGGATGAGCACGATGATTGCCGCTACGGCAAAGACGGCCACGTACAAACGACGTGGCCGTCTTGTTGCTAGGTTGTTCATAGAACCCAAACCTGACGAACCTGTACCAGTGTCGGCTGCGCTCAGTGCTTGCGCGGGCCGGACTGGGACTGGTCCACCTTGCTGTACGCGTTCGAATCGGACACCTGGTTCATCAGCTGGCCGAGGAAGTCGGTGAGCCGCGTACGGTATTCGGTTTCGAACTGCTTGAGACCCTGGATGTTGCCTTCGATGACCTTCACCTGGTTCTCGAGCTCGCCGCGAACCTGCTTGGCGTAATTGTCGGCACCGGTGCGGGTCTTGTTGTCGTAATCGGCGGCACGACGCTGGACTTCAGCCTCGTAATTGTCCGCCTCTTCACGCTTGTTCTTGGCGTACAGGTCAGCATCCTGACGGGTCTTGACGGAGTAGCCGTCAGCTTCGGCATGCACGCGCTTGTTGTACTCGTCAGCGTCAGCACGGGCACCCTTGCTGTAATCGTCAGCCTCGGTGCGAGTGCGGCTGGAGTAGTCGTTCGCCTTGGTGACGAGCTCCTCATACTTGGCTTGGCTGGCTTCGGTGATTTCCTTGGCCTTCGCCTTGCCCTTGTCAACGTACTGGTCATGCAGCTGCATGGCGAGGGTGAGCATTGCGGTGGCGCGCTCAGGCTCGCTGGACGCACCCTGCGCAGCGCCGGCGATTTTCTGCAGGCTGCCGGTTTCAGTGCTCGGCTCGACCTTCTCAATCTGCGTACGCAGCTTGTTCTCGCGTTCGCGGGACTCTTCGAGCTGACGCTGCAAATCCTTGACCTGATTGCCGGTCTGCTGCTGGACTGCCAGCTGCTGACGGGCGGTGGCCAGCTCACGGCTGAGGTTCTCGGTGTCTGCGCGGAACTCGTCGCGTTCACGCGTGACGGCGGCCAACTGAGCGGCGACATCCTTGTTACCGGATTCCTTGGCGGCCTGCGCGGTCAACTGGTCAACCTGAGCGCTGAGACGTTCAAGCTGGGTCTTGAGTTGAGTGTTCTGAGCCTTAAGCTGCTCAGTCTGGGCCTTCGCCTGCTCATTCTGCGAACGCAGCTGGTTGCCTTGAGCGATGAGCTGCTCGTTCTGGCGCTTGAACTGATCGTTCTGCGATGCGAGCGCACGATTGTTCTCTTCGGCCTTGCTCAGATCGGCTGCGGCCTTCGCGGCCTTCTCAGCATCGGCAGCATTGCCGGCAGGAGTTGCGGGAGCCGCAGCAGCGGAAGCCTTGAGCCCGGCGTTTTCCTTCTTGAGCGCTTCAATCTGGTTGTTCAGCTCAGAAATCTTGGCGTTGAGATTCGCCACATCTTGCCCAAGCGGCTGCGTGGCGGGGCCATTCTGCATCGCCTGCTTGCCGAGAGCCTCCACAGTCTCGGTTACCTGGTCAAGGAAGTCATCAACCTCGTCGACGTCATAGCCTTCCTTGAAGCGTACCGTTTGGAAGGTATGCTCCCTAATATCTTTAGGCGTCAAAAGAGGCATAAATCTCCACCTCGCTTTGAGTAATGCCCTCGCTGTGACGGTATCTATACCGATGCTAGCACGACCTCCATGCATTTCTGACCGTTTTCGGAGTCTTTTTTTTACGTGTCACGTTTGATGTTATGGCGACAGGCGACTTGCGGCAGCTGCTTGCGACATCTGCTTGCGGCCGGATGATATCCGATTGCACAGATGCCGGCGTATGCTTCCCGAGGCGATCGGAACGTTACGTGCAGACAGGACGCCAACGGGTATCATCCCGGTTTACGTGGGAGATTATCGCGATTATGCCGATCCGCGGGAAAACTCCCAGCGACAGGATTATGCGACCCGCATGATTTCAACGATGTGATTGGGAGTTCTTGCGAAACACCGTCGGATTGTGCAATTGTCCCGGAAGATTACCATCGTGTCGGCGGATTCGGCGCTTTTCTCCCGCATCCGTCGGGAATCCTGCGCCCATAGAATCCCCCCGAGACTCACCGACACCCCGCGTGAGACGCTCGGGCGGGCAGGTTACGCACCGGAACACACCAAGACGGAATCGGTAGGGTCAGATCAGCACTTGGAGGATGACCAGCACGAAGTACAGCACCATGAAACTCAGATCGAAAGCGATCGGCCCCATTTGCAACGGCGGGATATACCGGCGCAGCCATCTGAGCGGCGGCTCGGTCAGATCGTAGATGACGTTGATGATGTCGGCGACTACACCGCTCGGCCGCCAGCGCGGGGCGAGCATGAACGCCCAGTCAAGAATCATGCGAATGAACAGAACGGTGATATACGCACCAATAGCCCAATCGATGATTCGGAAAACGATGGCAACCGCAGAGGAAATCATAGGGGCAAGCATAGCAGGAGGGCTTCGGTGATTTCGCGCTCACCGAAGCCCTCCGCAACGTGATATCCCGTACGCTGCCGGCATCAGGAGACAGGTGCGCCAGCGGACAGGCTTATCGGGCGGTCAGTCGTTGAACAGGTCGCGTCCCGCCGTCTTCGATTCCGGTTCCTCAACCTTGATGTTGATTTGCGCTGGGCTGAGCAGGAATACGCGTGGCGTCACACGTTCGATGGAACCGCGCACGCCGAACACCACGCCGGCGGAGAAATCGACGATGCGATACGCGATGGCTTCCGGCACACCGGTGAGGTTCAGCACCACGGGAACGCCGTCGCGAATCGCGCGACCCACCATTTGCGCGTCATCGTAGGTTTTCGGGTGAATCGTCGTGATGCGATTGACACGGTTCGGGAACGGGTTCGCTCCCCTGCTCGCGGCGGATGCCGCTTGGCTTGTGGGTTGCGACGACGACATGGGTGCGACCGTGTGATCCGAGTCGAACTTGGATTCCTTGTCGTCATCCGTCTGCTCAAGCAGATCATCATCGTCGTCGACCACGTCGGACATGCCCAGATAGGACATCGCGTTCTTCATGAACCCAGCCATCTCAGCTCCTTTTGCTTACTCGTGCCGTATGCTGCTCACCGAAGGAAATCAGGGATGTCAAGATCGCCTGCCGGATCGTTCGGCGGGATGATCTGGTGTTCGGTGGTCGCATCTCCATCGTTATTGTAGCCGTTGTTGCCGTAACCATAGGTTTGCGGGTTCGGCGTCTGCTGTGGAGCCTGCTGGGGGAATGTACGGCGCTGCCGGACGCTGCGGTTGGGCGGCGGCGGGATTCTGCGCACCGGCGTCGATCAGGTTGCCGCTCGGCGTCGGGTTCGTGGACGCGGTTGAAGCCGGTTGAGCAGAAACCGCTGCGGCGTTGGCGGTGTCGGCTGCGGAAGCGGTGGACAGGTCAGCAGCTGCTGCCGCGGCCGCGGCTTCAGCCTCCTTGGCGGTCTTGTCGAAGCCTGCGGCGATGACGGTGACGCGCACTTCGTCGCCGTACGCGTCGTCGAGCGCGAGACCCCAGATGATCTGCGCTTCGGGGTGGATGGCTTTGCGCACGAGTTCGACCGCAGCGGACGCTTCGAGCAGTTTGAGATCGGTCGGGCCGGAAATGTTGACCAATGCGCCTTGTGCGCCTTCGATGCTCTCTTCGAGCAGCGGGGAGCTGATGGCGATTTCGGCGGCCTGAGTAGCGCGGTCCTCTCCACGGGCGGAACCGATGCCGAACAGCGCGGTGCCGGCGCCGCGCAGAATCGTGGTGACATCGGAGAAGTCCACGTGGATGTAGGAGTTCATGGTGATCAGGTCGGTGATGCCTTGCACGCCGGCGAGCAGCGCGGTATCAGCGGTTTTGAACGCGTCGACGATACCGATGGACTTGTCGGACAGTTCGAGCAGGCGATCGTTCGGGATGACGATGATGGCGTCAACTTCTTTGCGCAGGTTTTCAATGCCGAGCTTGGCGGACGCTTCACGGCGCGGGCCTTCGAAGCTGAACGGCTTGGTGACTACGGCGATGGTGAGCGCACCCTGCTGCTTGGCGGCGCGGGCGACGATCGGGCTGGCACCGGTACCGGTGCCACCGCCCTCGCCGCAGGTCACAAAGACCATATCGGCGCCCTTAAGCGCTTCTTCAATATCGGACTGGTGGTCTTGCGCGGCTTTCGCACCCTTCTCCGGGTCGGCGCCCGCACCGAGACCACGGCTGGAGGCATCGTTGAGCGAAATCTTGATGTCGGCATCGGACCGCATGAGGTCCTTTGCATCGGTGTTGATGGCCACAAACTCGACGTTTTGCAGACCTTCGGCAATCATTCGGTTGACTGCGTTGCCGCCGGCGCCGCCGACCCCCACGACCTTGATGTTGGTCTTGTCGTTGAAATTGTCTGTCTGGGCAATCTCGCTCACCATTGTCTCCTGTCACTTACGGTTATGCTCAACTGTAGCGCAAAACCAGTAGAACATACGTTATTTCTCGGTATGTACCGCGATTTGTTCACGTGTCGCAAACACGCCGCCAATCATCCTGTCAATAGCTTACGTCCATCGGGTCATCGCCGAAGAGTGTTTCACGTTGCTCGTGGGTGGTGGTTCTCGATTCCAGCCAACCATATGGAACATGTACTTTTTTCGCGTAACGTACCCGTCCGCGAGGCTTGTCGATGACCCGCGACGGGTATGGGGCTTGTGGATCGAGCCCTTCCATAACCCGCTTGACATCCGCAATATTTTCACATTCCATGAATGCTTTGCGCGTCGAACCGCCAACCGGGAAGCCTTTGAGATACCACGCGATATGTTTGCGCAAATCATGCACGGCCATCCGCTCGTCGCCATCGTAAAACTCCACGAGCAAACCGGCGTGGCGCACAATCACCTGGCATACTTGGCCCAGGTTCGGGTTCGTGCGCTCGTCGCTTCCTTCGAACGCGTGTTTGATGTCAGCGAACAGCCACGGGCGGCCTTGGCATCCACGACCGATAGCCACGCCCGCACAACCGGTCTGCCGGACCATGGCGAGAGCATCATCAGCACCCCAAATATCGCCGTTACCGAATACCGGGATATCCAGATGTTCCACAAGTTCGCCGATACGGCTCCAATCGGAGTGGCCGCCATAATATTCGGCGGTAGTGCGCGCGTGCAACGTCACAGCAGCGCACCCCTCCTCCTGCGCGATATGCCCCGCATCGAGGAACGTCTCATGCTCATGGTCGATGCCGACACGGATTTTCGCGGTCACCGGAATGCCTGCCGGCTCGCACACGGATACGACACGGTGGATGACTTCAGTGAACAGGTCGGTTTTCCATGGGAGTGCCGAGCCGCCGCCGCGACGCGTGACTTTCGGCACCGGACACCCGAAGTTGAGGTCGACATGGTCGGCCATATGGTTGTCTACGACAATGCGGGCGGCCTGCTCCACGATGGACGGGTCAACCCCATACAGTTGCAGGGAACGAATCTTCTCGCTGGGAGCAAAACGGCACAGTCGCAACGCTTTAGGGTTGCGGGCGACCAGTGCACGGGCGGTGATCATTTCGGCGACGTACAAGCCGTCCGGCCCGTAGCTTTCACAGATGACGCGGAACGGCCAGTTGGTGACCCCCGCCATCGGGGAAAGCATGACCGGGGTCGGCACGTGGATGCGGCCCAGGTTTACCGGATTGATGCGTACCGGACCGGCGACGGCTGTGGAACGAGGGTCCTCGCCGAGTCGAGAATCGCCGCGCTCGTCGATGATGTCCTCGTCGTGTTTGCTCATACCCTCGTTGTCCTTGTGTGTGTTGTTCGATGCCTCGCCCGCTACTGCGGCAGAGGCGTGAATACGCGTTTCCCAGTAACACCCCACGGTGTAACGTCCCGCGGTCTGGTTGCGCTGGATTTCCGGGCAACCAGACCGCGGTAGCTTATCGGGACGGTCAGTACAGGCCGCCGGCTTCGGCGATCTTCACCGGCTGGGTTTCGTCGATGCCGCTTTCCTTCGAAACGTCCACGCCACCGTCTGCCGCCTTCACGCCAGTCACGCTGGCCGGGCCTTCAGGGTAGCGTACGCGCTTCTCGCTGACACGGTCCGCCACATAATCGGCGACCTTGTCAAGGCTGACGCGCTCCTGTGCCATGGTGTCACGCTCGCGGATGGTGACCGCGTTGTCGTCGATGGTGTCGAAGTCGACGGTGATGCACAGCGGGGTGCCGATTTCGTCTTCACGACGGTAGCGACGGCCGATGGCGCCCGCCTCATCGTAATCAATCATCCACTCGTGCTGACGCAGGTCTGCGGCAAGATTGTGGGCGATGGTTTGCAGCTGCGGCTTCTTGCTCAACGGCAGCACCGCGGCCTTGACCGGGGCCAGACGCGGGTCGAGACGCAGCACCGTGCGCTTGTCCACGCCACCCTTGGTGTTCGGGGCCTCGTCCACGTCGTAGGCGTCCACAAGGAAAGCCATCAGGGAGCGGGTCAGGCCGGCGGCCGGCTCGATCACGTACGGCACGTACTTTTCGCCGGTAGCCTGGTTGAAGTAGCTCAAGTCTTCGCCGGAGTGCTTCGCATGCGCGGACAGGTCGAAGTCCGTACGGTTGGCGATGCCTTCAAGCTCGCCCCAATCGGAGCCCTGGAAGCCGAACTTGTATTCGATGTCCACCGTGCGCTTGGAGTAATGTGCGAGCTTCTCCTTCGGATGCTCGTAATGGCGCAGGTTGGCCGGGTTGATGCCTAGGTCAAGGTACCAGCGGGTGCGGGTGTCGATCCAGTACTGATGCCAACCCTCGTCAGTGCCGGGCTCGACGAAGAACTCCATTTCCATCTGTTCGAACTCACGCGTACGGAAGATGAAGTTGCCGGGCGTGATCTCGTTGCGGAAGGACTTACCCATGTTCGCGATGCCGAACGGCGGCTTGGAGCGGCTTGCCATCATGACGTTCTTGAAGTCCACGAAAATGCCCTGCGCGGTTTCCGGGCGCAGATAATGCAGGGAGTTCTCGTCCTCGACCGGGCCGAGGTGGGTGCGCAGCATCATGTTGAAGTCACGCGGTTCGGTCCACTTGCCGCGTACGCCGCAATCCGGGCACACGATGTCGGCGAGACCGTTCTCCGGCATCTTGTCGCCGTGCTTTTCGGCGTAGGATTCTTGAAGCTTGTCGGCGCGCTGGCGCTTGTGGCAGTTGAGGCATTCGATGAGCGGATCGTTGAACACGGACACGTGGCCGGATGCGACCCACACTTCCGGCGGCAGGATGATGGAGGTGTCGATGCCGACGACATCGCCGCGCGTGACGACCATGGAACGCCACCACTCGCGCTTGATGTTGTCTTTCAGCGCGACACCAAGCGGGCCGTAATCCCACGCGGAACGGGTTCCACCGTAGATCTCGCCGGCGGGGAATACGAACCCGCGACGCTTGGCGAGGGAGACGACTTCATCGAGTTTAGAACTAGCCACAATGCACCTTCTGGTTTGACGGTTTTGTTGACGTATTAGGCATGCTTAGTTTACCGGCATACGATGACAGCTTGCGACGGGGGGCACTGTGCAATCGGGCGGGGGCGATTTGTGAGCGAATCCTCACACGATGACAGCCGGACCAGCCCCACAGACCGATTTCAAACCACCCGACCGCCAACGTGTGAGCGAATCCTCACAGGGTGACGGCTGGTGGCGCGGCAGTCATCCCGACACGGCTACTCACGCCAGCCACCTCCCCCTCAGCCGCCCCGGGCATAAAAGATCCGGACGCGTGCCGCCTGTCCATAGGGGGATAAGAAGGGAGGTGGCGCGCGCCCGGAAGCGTGGAGTGGCGGCCGGCCTGTCGAAGAGGTCCGCGATGGGCCGGCCGGATGGCTGTCAACGCAACTCAGTTACCTGAGGAGGATGACGAAGAGGAGGCCGACGAGTCTGAGCTGACTGAAGCGTTCGCGGAGTGCGAGACTTCGCTTGACAGAAGCGCCCAGATGTAGCTGTTGATGGAGACTGTCGACTGGTTGGGGTCGTCACCGATGCTGTAGCTCACGTTGGTGGCGAGGTCGATGCGTTCGATGTGCTGGATACCGTTGACGAAGTTTCGCAGCGCATCGTAGTTGCCGGAAGCGGCAATGGTGACCGGCACTTGCACAAGTCGACCAGTGCTGATGTTGTTGGATGCCGCGGTGGGCAGCTGCGCGTCGACGGCCGAGGAGAAGCTCACGCTGGAGATGGTCACGCCGGAGTCGGCGGCCGCCTGGTTGAGTGAGGCGATGAACTCGGACTGGTTGTAGGTTGCCGGAATCTGCCGCTGGATTTGTGCGAGTCGGCTTTTCTGCAGCTGAATGTTGATGCTTGCGACGCTGAGATCTCTGATTTCGTCGCTGAGCTTCTTGTTCTGCTGTTCGATTTGCGCGGTTTGCGCGTTGGCTTCGGCGATCTGTTGGCGTCTCGGCGAAACGCCGACGAGCCACATGATAAGCAGCACGACGACGATAGCTGCGGCGAGTACCATCCAGATGATTTTATGCTTGTTGATCTTCATCGTTCACGTCCCTTCTCACTTGCTGGAGCTGGAGCTCGAACTGCTCGAGCTGCTAGAGCTGGAGCTTTCGGTCTGGTTGCCACCGGCAAGGTCTTCAAGTTGTTCACGCAGCTGCTTGAGCAGCTCACGGTCGGCCTTGTCTGCGCCTGCGGAGCCGTCGGAACGGTCGGTGGTGTACGGTTCAAGCTTGAATGACAGGGTGCCGGTGTACGTGTACCCGCTGTCGGCGTCTCCGGAGACGGAGCTGATGTCGCCGGTCACGTATCCGGGCAGCTGCATGAAGCTGGAGATGAAGGTTTGTGCGGAGATGAAGTCACCGGATTTGACGGTGAACTGCACTTGGATGGCACCGTTGTTGCCCCACACGCTTTGTTCGCTTCCGGATTCGCCTGCGCCCGTGGTGGCGTTGTATTCGCTCAGCGAAACGCTCTGGTAGGAGCAGTTGGGCGGCAATGCGCTGTTGAGGTTGTTGGCCACGTCTGCCCAGTCGACTTCCGCGTACAGGGTGGCGAGCACGGATTGGCGGGTACCGGCGAGCGAGTTGAGGACGTCTTCCACGTCTTTGTATTCGGCTTTTTTGCGTTGCAGGGACATTTGTTCCTGCTGGGCGTCGGCGGTGGCGCTGCGTGCGTGTCCGACGGCGACTTGCATGCCGATGGTGACGATGATGGCGACGACAACAACGCCGGCGAGTACGAAGCTCATGATCCGTTGGATGTCGCGGTCACGGTTGAGCGCGATGATCGATTTGGGCATGAGGTCGGCACGGTAGGTCCACTGGTCTTCTGGCGTGGGCTTGCCGGCGCGGCGGGTTTTGCCGAGTTGTGAAAGGTCCATGTTGAGCCCGGACTTTTTGCCGTGCTCTTTGCTTGTGCCGCGATTGTTGCGGCCTTTGGGCGCGCTTGCCCGTTGGGCTTTGCGTGAGGCGCTCTTCGCGGTGTCGGCTTCTTTCGGGGTGGTGTTGTCTGGCTGATGGTTGCCTTTTTTATTGTTCAGCAGGCTCATCGCGGTCTCCTTCCGAGCGCGAGTCCCAGCACGACGGCGTAGTCGGCCGCGTGCACGGTCATGTTCTGGTCCTTGGCTTCTTGGGACAGTTCGAATGGTGCGAACGGGTCGGCGATTTTGACGACTTTGCCGATCGAACTGGCCAGTACCGGCGGCAGGCCGACGAGTACGGAGCCAGGGCCGGTGAGGAGGACTTCGGTGACTGGGGATTGTGCGTGCTGCTGGTCGTAGGAGTTGAGGGTGTTCCTGATGCCGACGACGAGCTGGGCGATGGTTTCGCGGATGGCTTCCTCGGCTTTTTCGAGTCGAGCGTCGCCGACCACGTTCTGCAGGCCGATGTGGCGTTTGATTTCGAGCGCTTGCTCGTAGGTGACGCCGATGGAGTTGGAGATGGCGTCGGTGACGTCGTCTCCGCCTGACGGTACGACGCGCATGTAGGCGAGTCGCGTGTGGTCGATGATGACGACGTCGGTGCTGTTGCCACCGATGTTGACGACTGCGGCCGCATGGTCGACGGCTTGCCCGCTGAACAAGCGGGCGAGTGAGAATGCGCTTGCGTCGATGGATTCGATGGTGACGCCTGCTTCTTCAACGGCTTGCGCGGTGTGTTCGACGCCGTTGCTGAGGGTGGCGACGATGAGCCCGTGCAGGAACGCTCCGCCTTGGGTTTCTTCACGCCGGATGGGTACGAAGTCGAGCAGGGATTCGTTGACGGGTAGCGCGATCTTGTCTTTTGCCTGGAACGGCAGGGTTTCGCGCAGCTCCGGCAGCGGCATTTCCGGGAAGCTTGCTTCGCGGAAGATCATGCGTCGGCTGGAATACACCATGTAGACGTCTTCTTTGGGCAGGTCGCCGTATTTGACCATGTTTTTGATGAGTCCGGTGACGGCGTTGCGGTTGGTGGCTTCGCCGTCGACGACTGCCCCGTGCGGCAGCGGTAGCATCTTGTATTTTTTGATGACCGGTTTGCTGGTGAATGGCTCCGCTATGGTTGCCGCACATATGGAGTCATTCGATATGGTCAGTGCCCCTATGGACTTCATAGTCCCTCCTGTGTTCTCTTCCTTTTACGCGAGTCCGACCAGTTGCAGGTAGGCTTGCGCTATCGGCATGCCGAACAGTATGCCGACCCAGGCTCCGATGACCATGGACGGTCCGAATGGTATGCCGCCATGGATGGTTACGCGCTTCGTTGCGAGTAGTATGCCGCTGATTGCACCTCCGATGATGAATGCGGCGAATCCGCCGACGATGAGTTGTTGCCAGCCGAGCCATCCGAGGTTGAGTCCGATGAGCACGGCAAGTTTGACGTCTCCCATTCCCATGCCGCCTGGCCAGAGGAATCCGAGGAGCAGATAGAACAGTGCGAGCACTACTCCGGCGATGGCCGCCCGTCCGAGGGCCGGCCATAAGCCGGTCCCCCATGAGGCGAGGACCAGCAGGAGGAGTGTGACGATGATGGACGGGTAGATGATGACGTTGAGGATCTTGTGGAAGTCGAAGTCGATGAACGCGACGACGATGGACAACCACGCAAAGAACAGGAGATCCGGCAGCATCCACAACGGGTAGGCGTGCCATGCGCCGCCGAGCACGACGGTGAGGGCGGCGAGCCCGCCGAGCAGTTCGACCGCCGGGTAGCGCCCGGAGATCGGCTGATGGCAGTGGCGGCATTTGGCGCGCAATACGAGCCACGAGATGAGGGGGATGTTGTCGTACCACACGATCTGCGCTTTGCAGTTCGGGCAGAAGCTGCGCTTGGGGTTGACGAGGCTGATATGGTTCGGCACCCGCCAGATGACCACGTTGAGGAACGAGCCGATTACGCAGCCGAGCACGAACGCGAATACGGCAGCCACCACCGTGGTCACAGTATCACCGTAGGCGAGGGTACTCTCCCCCATGCTTTGCGCAGATACCGTGAGCATACGGAATGATGTTACAAGTACCGGAGCCATCAGATGCTCCCGTCCCTGGTGAGCTCACGGGTAAAGATGAAGCCGTTGGAGCCTGCGGTGGTCGGCCCGGGAACGACGGTGGTGGTGCCACCACTGCCGCCGCTAGGGCCTGACGAGTTGAATGCGACATCCGCGTTCCAGATTTGGGACTTGATGGCACGGCCGCGATAATCCTTGACGATGTAATCGGTACCAGCTGTGGCGCACTGTACAAGGGCGACAGCGGTACGACCGTCTGTTCTTGGATACGCTGCAGTGCCGTTGATGGTGTCGCCGGGGTAAATTTCCGTCAGGCACTTACCACTGGCCGTTTGCAGGGTTCCTTTCTTGTACTGGTCAGATGCCTTGCTGCTGTATCGTGTGAAGTGCGTCGCAGCGGCCTCTGAATCGACGAGCTTCGGAGCGGTAAAAATACCAGACGATGACCATTCGGAGAACTGGTAGTACTTTTTCACTGCATTACCGTTATTGCCGACCCAGGTCCACAAGGTTGTCGGCACACCGTTGCCGTCAGGATCCTCGTTGTATTGCACAACATCGTTCTTCCACGGGAAGGCGTCTGGACCTGTTACAATGTTTTCATTCTCAAGTTTTGTCTGTTTCTTATTATGCCGGTTCCTTGCTGTTCCGACATTTGCCTCTGTCGGACTGAGAGACGTAGCACAACCCGTTGCCTGATTGGTATCCTTATCGCCGACCTTGTTGACGAATTCGGAGACATAACAATATGGGTTCCAATCGCCGGTTCCCACGTAGCAGGTGTCGCTGTACGCGTCATTGCCGTCGTTCGTGGCCATGAGGCAGTATCCTGATGTTTCGCTGACCAACTGATTGGTTGCGCGGCCGGACTCACCAGCTTGTCCAAAGGATGCGGTTGCATCCTCCGTAGCACCGCTGCCATCCCACCAACCGGTATTCGTCAAACGATTATGGTCCCATTTGGTAGACATGAGATAATGGTATTTACCGCTGGCGAAATCTTGACTGAAGCCAGTGACACTACCACCGCTGAATCCACCGTTGTTAGGTAATAGCTCCTTCTTGGCATCCGAAAGATACAGATATTGTATTTTCGTGTCGCCATCGCCGGATTGTGAATCCTGGATTCCGCCAAGCGAATATCCGGATTCCTCAGGCAAGCTGTCGAAAGAGCTTCGTTGATCAGCAGTAAGTTTCGACTTGAATTGCGAAATATAATCACTCTTCTTTTTTACATTGTCGTTGAGATATCCGGCATTAATGAATCCGTTGTAGAACACCCACTTCTGATACTTATTGAGCAGACTCTTTGAATCGGCCTTCTCGGCAATCTGCGCCTTATGGTCAGGATCGGTATAATAATCAGATTGATTATTCGGACCATACGAATTGCCGCACTTTTCCAGACGAGCAGGCATATCATCGGACGAGGTGATATCCACACCGGTCACGCACAAAGTCAGACGCGAAGTCGGGCGAATGCTGTTGTCTTTCCAATACACCCAATTGTTCAGGTTCTTATATGCACCATTCGACTGGCACTGTTCGGTATAGGTGTACTTGTCTTTGCCGCTGCTCGCTCCTGAGAAGTAGGCCTGTGGTAGAATAAGCAGAATTGAACCTTCCTTGGGAAGCGGGTCAGGGTCGGAGAGATTCACGATATCGTTGAGCGACAGATTGTCATTCAAGCGGAGGTCTCCTCGCGTCGTAGCCACCATACAGGTCTGGTTGGCGGGATTCATGACGCTGGAGCCATTGAGCTGCTTCGAATCGCTGTCTTTTACAGCATTGGAAAATGCCACTTCTCCCGATAGCACGGCATCTGCTGCAGTTCCAGGAGCGATGCTAACATCGCCCCATGTTGGCTGGGTCTTTCTACCAAAAATGCTGAACGGCGCCGCAGCATAGAAGCCCATGCCTAGGCGGCCGCCGCCACCGCCGCTGACGGTTGGCGTGGTGATGGTTGTGGTGCTGCTGACGCCGAACTGGTAGACAGCCCACATTACACGAATCGGCTTGATGCTAGTTGTACGGCCGCTTCCATAGCGGTTGAAGTATGCGCTTGAGGTTACCGCGGCATAGTTGATATCAGTGCCGCTGTTCACTTGGCCTTTGGTAAGCGGAGTTGCAGACGTGGTGGTGGCGGGATTGTCTTTGTAGAACTGGATGGTGACGCTGTAGGTCCAGTTGCGGGTGGTGTAGTCGGCGGTTGATGCGGTGGATGTGGTTGAGGTGGTGTCGGACGCGTTGTTCAGCACGACTTTCACACCACTCGATGATGTGGCGTCAACTGTGTACTCGTCATCCAGAGCCGCTTTGCTCGTGTCCGTGGTCGTGGACGGCAGCAGGCTGGACGATCCCCCGCTCGCTGCCTCGTCCTCAACCTCACGCAGGTAGCTCAGGCCGCTTTGCAAACCGTTCTCGGCCACTACGGCCGCCTGAGCGTTCTGCGTGTTCCTGCGGTACGGCGCGAATTGAGCGATGAGCACGCTCGCCACGAGCGTGGTGGTCACGATGAGGATCACCACGAAAATCAGCGCCATGAGCATGGCGACACCGGTTTCATTGCCGCGCATCATACGCCGCACCCGGTCGCCGACCCGTGATTCAACGTGCTTCCATAGCCATGACTGCTTCATTGCCGCGGTCCTTCCCTCAGGTTCCTCGTATTTCTCGTGTAGTGGTTCGTTTGCTTATCGTGGGGTAGTTCGGTTGGCTTGTGCGCCGCCGTGCAGGTCAGGATGCCATGCTGTTCATGGCGTCGAACATGTGGAACATCGGCAGGTACAGGGCGACGACCATGAAGCCGACAACAACACCAAGAATGCAGATCATGATTGGTTCGAGCAGCGAGGTGAGCTGCTTGGCGATGCTCTGGACTTCGTCCTCGTAGGCTTTGCCGGCGCTTTCCACCATCTGGTCGATGGCACCGGAATCCTCGCCGATGGAAACCATTTGCACGAGCATCTGTGGGAACACCGGTTCCCTACCCATGCTGTCTGCCAAACGGTAGCCTTTCTCCACGTCTGCGGAAATACGGATGGAGGCGGTTTCGATGGCGTAGTTGCCGGACGTCTTACCGACAATGTTGAGCGCCTCGAGGATTGGTACGCCGGATCGCAGCATGGAGGAGAAGTTGCGGCAGAAGCGGCTCAATGCGACCGCCGTGTTCAACTGGCCGAACACGGGAACGCGCAGTTTGAACGGCTCCCACCAGCTGCGGATATAATCCTTGTTGCGGTTCTGCCGCCAATAGATCGAGAATCCGAAGATTGCGACAAGCAACAGCGGAATGACGATTGGCGCGGCCTTGCCCATCGCAACCAACACCATGGTCAGGGCCGGCAGTTGGGCACCCATGGACTCATACATGGAAGCGAAGCTCGGCACGATGGTGAGCAGCATGACGCCGACCAGGATGAACGCGATGACGAGCACGATGACCGGGTATGCCATAGCGGATTTGATCTGGCCTTGGAGCCGGACGTCGGATTCGAAGTTGTCGGCCACGGTTTTCAGCGAGTCGTCCAGGAAGCCGCCAGCTTCACCGGCGCTGACCATGTGGATCATGATGGGCGGGAAAATGTCACCGCTCTGACTCATGGCGTCGGAGAAGGAGCTACCGCTTTCGATGAGGCTCGCGCAGGAGCGGAGCGCGTCGCGCAGCTGCTGGTTGCGGGTCTGTTCGGTGACGATATTAAGGGCGCGAATCAAAGAGACGCCCGCGCCGACCATGGTGGCGAGCTGGCGCGCCATGACGGCGAAGTCTTTTTTCGACGGGTAACGTTTGAAGCCTGGGATTTCGAGGTTCTTGTTCAAGCCTGACGCTTGGGTGGGATCGACCACGTTGAGTGGGACCAGCCCGAGTTTCTGGATGCGTCCGATCGCCTGGTCGAGTGTCATCGCCTCGACAGTGCCTTTGGTTTTCGTAGTGCCATCAACACTGATGGCCTCATACTTCCACTGCACCGGTTTTGCTGCAACTTCTGCTGGCATCGGTACTCCCTTGTTCGGCTTCGATACGCGTCAGTCCGGCCCGTCCCCGCGGTACCGGCACATCTGGTTTATGTTGTGTGATTGGTGAATGGAAACGTGTAAGCGGTCTGTGCGGACCTGCTTGGTCTGCACAGACCGCTTACTCGGTGAGTCTCAGACTAGTCAACGGCTATACCGCCAACTGTTCTATGCTCAGTTATGGGAAACACTGCCGACCGAGGAATCATAGTAATAGGTCTTCAAGCTATCGTCATTCCCGTTGGTACCGACGATAACATACTTGTTATGCGCGTCATCGAAAGTGAACGTCAACGTTACACCCTTGGAAAGGGTAATCTTATTCCCGTCGATTTCGCAGACAGGCATGGCGGTAGCATTAGTAGCATAGGCGCAGGTGTAGGGGCCGGAACCGGAAGCACCAGCGCCGGAAACAGTAAGGTTATACTTACCGCCATTGGTTGTCGTAGCGGACTCGACCACGAGGCTGGCGTTCTTGACGTCGGACTCGGTGGAGCCGTTCCAAGCGGACTTGCGCTGGTTGAGGTAAATCGGGACAGCGATGGCGGCGAGGATGCCGAGGATGATGACGACGACGAGAAGCTCGACCAGGGTGAAGCCCTTTTCATTGTCGGCGCGACGCTTCAAAGCCTTCTGTACGCTCTTCATTGTGTGTTCCTTCCACTCCGGCTGCCACGTGGCAGCCACTTTTGGACTACGCAGACCCAACGTCGGATATGCGCTCCGGACTCTCGCCCGTTCAGCTCGTCAATGCTGATGGTTATGAATATAGCAGTTTTGCAAACGATGTCATCGGCGTGTCGCGCATCGAACGTTTGACGTTTTCCTTTTCAACCACCTTTCGGCGTGTCTTTCCGGCCAGTTTCGCAAACACCCAGACATAGCGCGTCCCGTCTGCGGCATTTTGCAGGTGGGGACGCGCTATGCGAAGAAGCGTTGTCACTTACGATCACGGACAATGCTTGGCAATCGTCCAATCAGGATCAGCACCGGCATTGCCTACGGGGAACCGGCTCACAGTATTGCTGGTCACCGCCTGTCCGCCAGCATAGCCTCCGACAACAGGCGCAAAGGTAACGGCATTGGTTGTTGAGTCCAACGTGAACATCTTCTGCCGGTATATGCCGGATGCAGATGTCGGAGCCGCACTCTCATTATTGAACAAGGATGACAGGAGCGCGCCACGATCAGTGAACGCACTGACTGTCTCGTCACGCGACTGCCATTTCAACGTGCCGTAGGTATTCACAGTGTCTCCGGACCATGTGGCAGGTGTGTAAGTCAAGGCGATACACTGACCTACCCCCGTAGTGCCCACATTGGCTTTGGTCGCCGCTTCACCGGGAATATAGAGTGTCAAGATATCCCCAGACGGGTCGACTGCAGCGTCGGATGCGTACCGCACCATGCGCTCTATACGTTGAGAAGCGGTTGTCATGGAGCTGCTCGAAACCGACCTCAGCCGGCTTGCGGTTGTCGCACGCGTAAAGGAAACCACCGAAGCGACGAACATCGAGGAGAACAGCATGAAAATCCCCAAAGACACCATCATCTCAACCAAAGTCATACCGCTCTCGCCCCGGTTGACCCGCCGCACATGGATGCGCAGCAACGATGCCAGACTTCGCTTACCCATGGCTTTCCCTCCATTCGCATTCATTCAGATCGCCTTATCTTCATTCGGGTCAATCAGTCGGGACGTCGCGTAGACGCAGGTTTTTGTCGAACCACCGACGTCAGGCCAGGTGACCGCGACCATCACCCGCAGCATAGGAATATACTTAACTGTGCCATTGTTGAATGGTGCGATCGGCATATCGGTATTCGACCACACTTGCGACGACACATCGGCAGAGCCGGATCGCAGACCACCGGTCGGCAATCCCAACGCACTGGCGGACTTGCACGCCGCCGTGCCCTGCTTGCGATAGCACTTGCCCAGCACGGTGTACACGGTGAAGGTACCGCTACGGGATTCCTCAGGTTGCGCCGTGCGTTTGACTGTTACGCCACCGGTATCGGACGTGGAATCCGACTGGTAGAACAGATCCATATCGTCAGCGGACACCGCACCCAAATCTGAGACGGCCTTCCACGCTGCTTTGGATTCGCTCTCCTTGACACCTTTGACCAAGGTCTGGGCATAATCCTGAGGTTTATTCGACCCCAACAACGCTTCAGCCTGTTCCAGCGAGCCGTTGGCGATATTCACTGCGGCAGCGCGTTGCTGCTGAGCGTGAGAGGTGTGAATGGCAGTGATGGTGAACTGCGCTGCAGCCAGACCGGCCACCAATACCAAGGCAATGGATACGATGACCTCGATCAGAGTAAAACCCCGCTCATTCCGCCACCGTTTGCGGGCACGTCTGCCGAGTGCCCTGATTCTGGATATCGATGACGACTGCTGATCCATCACCATTGGTTCTCCTCTGTTTCGCCGACTCTGGACTCCGTGGCCGGCGCCTATGCGTGCCACAGAAATAGCCCTGAACGTCATTATATCGGCTGGTTTTCCGCACCCCAGCGCCAAACAATGAGACCATGCCATTCCCCGCATCACATGGTGTAACGTTTGACTCCATAACGCACAAGGCCCCGCGCAGCAACGCCTGACAGCATTCCCGCGCGGGTCTTGACACGACACGCCGATACCGCTCACGGAGTTTTCGGCCGCCACTTCGTCGTGCCAGTGGAACCGTAATAATAATAGTGGTAGTTATCACCAATACCATCGTTCCAACCATCAACTGTCATGTATTTGCCTGGGACATTGATAGTCACCTGTACCTTGTTTCCACTGGAAATCGTTACGGTATTCTTGCCGATCTTCCCGGCATTACCTTGAGTGAACGTGCAGTCGGTATTCGAGCACGATTCGCCGCCGGACATGGTGATTTTGCTATAGTCGCCCTTCTCATCGGCGAGCGCCGTTTCCATCACCATCGAGATATTGCGCACATCCGACTCCACCGAGCCCCGCCAAGCCGCCTTGCGCTGGTTCAAGTAGATCGGCACCGCAATGGCAGCCAGAATACCGAGAATAATAACCACAACCAGCAGCTCAACCAGGGAAAAACCTGACTCGCCGCGGCTCCTGCGTCGCAACGCCTGTTTCACGCACCGCACCGTGAACACCTCCGAAACTCACCGCCCTGTGTATGTAGTCAGGGCAACAACACCACCCTCCGCTACCGTTGGACGGGGGTATGAACTCTTTCAGTATAGGTCACGACACACCGCGTGCAGCCACGCATGAGCTTCTCACCGAGAGTAGAACCTTTGACGTTCACCAAATCGCCGGAAAAGTCGAACAACACAACACGTATGAGCTATAGTGAAAGTGAATCAGTCGGCACGGTATTTCCGCATCCCCATGCAGTGGCGTATGGGGCACAGCAGAGGGAGAGAAGTCATGAGCGCCTCAGGTGGATTCTTCTCATTCGGACGAAAGAACAACGAGGACGACCATACCCCCGAACCAACCTCCAACATCGGGGCAACCTATGGCAACACCCCGGACCCCAACACTCCGGGCACCAACACGGTATTCACGCCGAGCACGCCGCGGCACGCCGCCACCAGCCCGGACTCCCCCGACGACACCGAGAGCGAAGAAACCGGTGTTGTTGACGAGCAGACCGAGCGTGACAAGGCGATGGACCTTGCGCGGCATATGAGCCTGCCGTTCGTTGACTTGGACGAATACCAGGTCGATCCAAGCGTCGTCAACATGGTGCCTGACGATTTATGCCGCCGCAGCAAGCTGCTACCGATCTCCATCATCAATGGGCGGCTCGCCCTCGCCATGGCTAGGCCGAACGACTTCGCCGCCATCGACGACATTTCCGCGTCCACCGGCATGCAAGTCATCCCCATGGTCGCCACCGCGTCGCAAGTCCAAGCAGCCATCAACCGGTTCCTGCGCGCCAACGCCGAGCTCAACGAAATCTCGCACGAAGTGGCGGCCAGCGCCAAGAAAATCGTCGACACTTCAAACGATGAGGAAGAAGACGTCTCCCCCGTCGCCAGGTTCGTCAACCTGCTCATCAACCAGGCCATCGACGACAACTGCTCCGATATTCATATCGAACCGCAGGAAGACGGCCTCGAAGTACGCTACCGTATCGACGGCGTGCTCCACGTGTTCCAGAAAGCCCCGAAAGCCATGATCCAAGGCGTCATCAGCCGTATCAAAGTCATGGCCGACCTTGATATCGGCGAGCGCCGCAAACCACAGGACGGTCGTATTACCGTGCGCCATGCGGGCAAGAGCGTGGATTTGCGTGTGGCCACGCTGCCGACCGTGTGGGGCGAAACAGTGGTCATGCGTATTCTCTCCACGCCTGCAGGAAACCTCAAAGTGGAGGATCTGAACTTCTCGAAGCGTAATTTCGAGGTGTTCCAGAAAGCGTATAGCAGGCCGTACGGCATGGTATTGGTCACCGGTCCGACCGGTTCCGGTAAGTCCACCACCCTGTATGCGACGTTGGGTGATGTGGCGAAACCGGAAATCAACATCATCACCGTTGAAGACCCGGTGGAATTCCGTATGCGCGGCATCAACCAGGTGCAGGTGAACAACAAGGCCGGACTGACCTTCGCCGCGGCATTGCGTTCCATTCTGCGTGCCGACCCGGATGTGGTGCTTATCGGCGAGATTCGAGACCAGGAGACCGCAACCATTGCTATTGAAGCGTCGCTGACCGGCCATTTGGTGTTGTCCACGCTGCACACCAATGATGCGCCGAGCGCCGTGACACGACTCAGCGAAATGGGTGTGGAGCCGTTCCTGGTGAGCTCGTCTCTGGCCGCGGTGATGGCCCAGCGTTTGGCACGCCGCTTGTGCAAGCGGTGCCGCAAGGAAGACAAAGCCACCCCGGCTGAGCTTGCCATGATGGGTATTCCGTACAAGCCGGGTGACGAACTGCCGACCGTGTGGCGGCCGGTCGGATGCCGTGAATGTTCCAACACCGGGTATAAGGGCCGTGTAGCCATCCAGCAGGTGATGGGCGTGGACACCACCATGGAAGAGCTCATCGCCAAGGGCGCCACCTCATTGGAAATCGAGGAGGCCGCCAAGGCGAACGGCATGACCAGTTTGCGTGAAGACGGTTGGGCGAAAGCCTTGGCGGGCATCACCTCAGTGGAAGAGGTGTTGCGCGTTACCGTATGACCGTATGATTGTATGGCCGCCCGCCTGTTGCCACGAGCGCCAGACGGGCGGCCCGAAGACTTCATCCTCTCAATTACACTGACGTAAAGGACCGGACATGACCGATGACAATAACACCAACCCCACGTGGGATGAGTATTCAGGTGAAGACAGCGGGTATCTCGCCGATCTCAAAGGCGTGACCTTCCCCAGCACCGCCCCCGATTTCAGCGATGATCCCAAGCGGGGACGCCACTCTTCCGACGAGGACGCTTTACAAGCCACCGACCCGCAGATGCAAAGCATTTTCAGCGTATTGAACACGCCCGACCATGTGATGCATGTGACAGAAAACGACTTGCCGCAATCCATCAGGGATGATGAGCGCAAACGCAAAGAAGAGGAAGAGAAAGCACGCGCCGAAGCCCAAGCCCAAGCGGAAGCCGAGCGGGAAGCGCAGGAGGCGGCAGCCGCGGAAGCACGAGCGCGGGCAGTCCGCGAAGCGGAAGCCGCCCGAGCTGCACAGCGCGAAGCTGAACTGCAACGGCAGAAAGAAGCTGAACTCGCTGCGGCACGCGGACAAGTCCGCCAGCAGGAACAGGCACGCGAAGCGGCATTACGCCAACGTCAAGCCGAAGAGCAGGCTGCGGCACAAGCAGCTGCTCGAGCCGCAGCACAGGAGGAGGAACGCCGCAAGCGGCAACTGCAAGCCGAATCCCCGTATCCTGAGAAAACCGCGGAATCCGGGTTCCTTGGCAATGACACCGCTTTGAAAGCGCGGCAAAGCTACTCGCAAACCGCTCCCACCGCGCAGGACGTGCATAGCGCCCAGAATGCACAGGGCAACGCTCAAAGCGCTCAGACCGATCACCGTGACGACACCGTTGCGGCAGAGCATACCCACACCGCAAACCAAGGGGGACACCAACCGCTGTTCGCCAATCCAGCGAAGAAACAAGCGAACGCCGACAACGGGCACTCCCCCGCGTCGAACCCAACACCACAACAAGCCGAACAAGCAAGGAACAGCACCATGAATCGCTCCTTCTGGCATCAGCGTGACGCGCGCAAAGTCGCACCCGCCGAACCTGACCCGCGTACCGCACAAACCCAAGCCATGCCGCGTGTGGCAGCCGCCGCAGCATCCCCCAACCTGATGTCCGGCATGCCGCGGCAAGCGGAATCCATCGGCCTGCGCCAACCGGCCGCACCAGGAGCGTACGGGCGTCCAACAGACCCCAACCCCATCGGGGAAGCAACCATGCGAGTCGCCCGGCCAGCCAACCCGAACCAGCCAACCTTCATTGTTCCGCAAACCAACGGCAAAGACGGCAAACCCACCTCCACCAAAGAGCAGAAGGAACGGGCCGCACTCGTCGCGAAAACCATGCGCGAAGAATACCCGGACGCCGATGAGGAATTCGTGGCCGCTGTCGAACAGCTGGTCGAACTGAAAGCATCCGACTTGCACCTAGTGGTCGGCGACCATCCGATGCTCCGCGTGGACGGCAAACTCCAGCCCGCACAGCACACCAGTGTGTGGGACAAAGAGCATACGCTCGCCGCCACACGCGTCATCACCACCGACGAGGAGCTCTCCCGCTTCGAACGCGACCTGGAACTCGACGTATCCTTCTCCATCGGCGAGCTGGTGCGATTCCGTGTCAACGTGTACCAGGACCGTTCCGGCGTAAGCATCGCCCTGCGAACCATTCCGCTGGAAATCAAGGATGCGCAGCAGCTCGGCCTCGACCCGCGCATCGCCAACCTCGCGTTGCTGCCGCGTGGCCTCGTGCTGGTGTGCGGCCCTACCGGTTCCGGTAAGTCCACCACCCTTGCGGCAATCGTGGACAAGGCGAACCGTGAGCGGCACGACCACATCATCACCATCGAGGACCCGATCGAATTCGTACACCACCACAAGAACTGCATTGTCAGCCAGCGTGAAGTCGGCACCGATACGCTGAGCTTCGCCGAAGCGCTCAAACACGCGCTTCGTGAAGACCCTGACATCATCATGGTCGGCGAGCTTCGAGACCTCGAAACCATCTCCACCGCACTAACCGCAGTGGAAACCGGCCACCTGGTGTTCGCCACCCTGCACACGCAGGACGCGGCCAGCACCGTCGACCGTCTCATCGACGTGTACCCGGAAAACCAGCAGCAACAGATCCGCGTACAGGTGGCATCCACCCTGCAGGCCGTCATTGTGCAAACCCTGCTGCCGCGTGCCGAAGGCCGTGGCCGCGTGCCCGCCACCGAAGTCATGTACGCCACGCCCGCCATCGCGGCACTGATTCGCGGCGAGAAAGCCTACCAGATCCGCAGCCAGCTGCAGTCCGGAGCCGACAAGGGCATGCACACGCTCGACCAGGATCTCGCGCGTCTGGTCAACGAAGGCAAGGTCAAGTACGAGGACGCCCTGACCCGTGTACAGGTCAAGGAGGACTTCGACAAGATGACCACGCACTGATTTGTACGCATTGCTGGTTTCGCCGCTGGTGCCGAAACGCAAGCGGCGAAACCCCTGAAATACATAACGCTGGTGTCGTTGAGCACATGTTCAACGACACCAGCGTTGCGTATAAGAAACCATGTTGTGTGGGCGCGCCGCAGTGACGTGCCCACACACAGCCGGCTATCCCCTCGGAGCTCCCGGATGATTCGCCCACACGGAATCATCGATACCAGAAGCCGGCGGATCCTTATGGAAAATCTTCTTGTAGATGTCCTTGCGGATGTAAATCTCGACTTCTCCGCGATGCCAGGTATCCTTCCACGGAGAGACTGTAGTGGTAATGTAATACTTCACATAATCATTGCGGTCATAGCCGAGTGTCGTAAAATAAAACGGCTCATATATCGTGTCATAAAACTCAGGCTCAGGCTTGGACCGCCAGTCGGCGATATCCTGCGCGGCACGCTGCTTCTGGTCGATCATCCACTCCCACGACATATACGTACGTCCACGATAGGGATTGCCTATCAGATTGCTATCAAAATACGGGTTTGCAACCATCAGCGATCCGCCTGACCACGATGTGAAATCCGCACACTTTTCCGTCTTACTCGCGCAGTACACATTCCCGTTCTGCGCCTTATACCACTGGTTGAAGGAACTATTCGGAACCTTCGAGGATATTCGGCTCCACCCGGTCATCCAACGGTAATGCTCCAAATGGTAGCGTTCGATGAACGAGGCTACTGCACGGGAACTGCTATAGGCATAGCGAATATCGCAGATACTTGAATACGCGGTCCAATACACGCCAATCAACAACGGCAGCACGACCAGCACCGAACACGCACGAGCGCATCGACGAGCATAACGTTCCCCACGCCGCTCCGCAACAGCCTTCATACCGGCATCCCAACGGGATACCAGCCGCCTGGGGATATCGTCACGAGACAACGGCCGCCGGGCGCAGCACATGGTGAGTACCATGAGCAGATAGCCAAGCACCACGCCGATATGGTGCGCGTACGCGTGTGAACAGAACACCAGGCTCAACACCGTGTACGGGACAAACAATTCAGCCAGCAAGCCACGCCTGCGGGCGATCCATCCCAGTACCGCCCACATGAGCAGCGATACCACAGCGGCATACACTAAGTCAGTCCACGCAGGACGCATGAACAAGATGTTGATGTCATCGGTAAATGAAGTGAACAGCGTATCCGAAGGGAAGAATAGCCACACATACCCCCATCGCTGCACCCACGGGACAATCGGCGCATTCACATCAAGAATACCGTGGTACACGTTCTTCGCCGGCAGCACGTCCAACAGCAAGGCCACCGCAACAGCCAACAGTGTCAGCCATGCCACGAATCTGGCTGGAGACGACACCAGATTCCGCATCATCGCGCGTATACCACCATGTTTCGCGGAAAGCAGCACATCAAGCACCCATATGATAGCGAGACCGGCACAAATCGCCAGACCATACGAACTGGCCAAGCACAGCAGTATCATGCTCAGCACCAGTCGCCAAGGATGCTCGTCCTTGTGCTCCCAAGCGAGACCGATCAGCAACATCGCGGCAATAATCAACGCATACGGACGCGAAATCACGCCATACTGATAGCACAAGAAATACGTGAACGGCAGTACCACTTTCAGCAATTCAGGCAACGCCGTGCGGAAGACCAGTAGCCAAATCATCAGGGCGGCGGTCAGCAGCTGCACGCCTTTCAGACCGATCTCATACGGAACGCCGGTCTTCGCGGGAATCGCCAGCAGTGTCCACCACAGTGGGGGATGCCCCTCGTAATGCGTGCGAGAAAACAGCAAATCATGCCAAGAACAATCGCGGGCAATCAGCCATGACTGCGCTTCATCAAACCACGGCTCATGGAAACACATCACCGTGATCACCACAGCAAGATACGCCACCAACACCCCAAGATGAAGCAGATTCTTTGGGACAGCCAGCCACTTGCGAATACGGTACATACAACGCTCATCAGCAGACCGCCGCGAGGTCGAGATGCTCATTCCAACAGCGTTACTCATGATATTCACCCTTCTGTGTCGTCCACGAGCCCTTCACCGGTTGAAGCGAAGCACGCAGCCATTGTGCAAGCCTGCAACCGCACAGCCAACGATACGTCGCATCAAACCAAGTATTGAAATGCTTATCAATAGTCATTGCAAACAACAGCTGACGAAGAATGTCAACAATTGTGCCGAAAATAACCACACCTAGAATGACAGCAATAAATATGGGGATAGGTGCCTTCTGTTTCGCAATCTGTTCTACTGATAGAATATCAGTCCATAACATATCTCGAAGGAGCACATTGTCATGGAACAAGTACACTCCGAACATTGCAGAGGCGAAGATATTCACTGCGATGATGTGACGATGACAGCGAACAACAAGCGAGACCACGCCGAAGGCGACAAGCAACACGGGGAGTTTCCCCTCATTAGTTAAGTACAAATGACCGAAATCGATATAGCTTCGATTTCCCGTGTATTTAAAGGCAACCTCGCAAGAGATAATGTGTATGGCAAGTATCAGACATCCCATCAAAGTTATGAGCCAAGCTGAAGAAACTGAAATCTCACGCAAATACCATCGATAATACGACAACAATATATACAGGTAAATAAAATATAGAAAATTCCGTTCAGGGAATTGCCACATCCCATATCGCGTCAGACCATACCAGATACCCCAAATCACGAATAACAGCAATGCCAAACGGGCATGCAATACAGGTCCAAGAGCGCGCAATCCCGTCGTGACGAATGGGTATACCAACAGAAACAAGATATACGCCGTTGCATACCAATTCGAGCCCGATGAGACGGGAAACACGCTACCGATAATACTCTCCAACGGCAATGACGCGTTCGGAACAATAACATGATATTCTACAAGAAAAACAACATTATAAAGCAATACTTCAAGTTCAAGATAGCATGCTTTTCGCAATGATGCCCGAAATGTTGGCGCTTTACGCTCGCATAAATACCAAGCTGTAATGAGGAAAAAAATAGCGACGCCAGTCTTCCCAAACGAATTTACCACCAACAAGAAGATTCCAAATGCAGATGAGCCGAGAAGCATATTCGTGCCTACAGCACCATACAAATATGCGTGATACGCAACAATCATCGCCATAGCGACGATGCGCAAGCCCTCAACACCTGACTCACGGCTCCTCCATCGTCGTATTACGGGGCTGAACGGTGAGGATGAAGAAGTATCGCGCGATGATGAACGTGATCCCTTGAGGATCTCCGCAGCGTGGATTCCAGCACGGCTTTCAGAATCTGCGGATGCCATCGTTTGCACATTGTTTGCTGGATTCAACGCAATCCCTTATCTCTTATTCTCTAGCTCTCTCAGGGCGGCACACTCTACCACGTTGGAATCGCGCGCCATGCTGTGTCCAACGACGGCAATCCCGACATTAGGATGCAATCGCTGTCATTGTTTCACACTGTACAACATGCTGCCAACCGTGGACGGAATGTATCATTCGGTGGAACGGAGCAAAGCGTGGGCCGGAGCGGGTTCCCAGTGCTGGACGGGCTCTTCGATTCCACAGCGGGCAGTTGCGCGGGTAATGCGCGTGGTATGGAAAAGTAACCATGGAACAAAACGATCCGGCGGATTGGGCAGCGATGCCACATCGTTGATGTTCCGCGGTTCTGTGATATGTGAGGATAGCGAGCGCCGCACGATGCAACCGCCAAGGTCTCCACATCCGCAATATCGCATACCGAAATGCGTCGTACGGAACGGGAGCCGGAGCAAGGTGCCCGTGTCCACGGCGAACCTTAGCATGGCACCCGTAATGCAGTGCAGGGGAGCCGAACCGGAAGGCTAGGCTGAGAAAGGCATGACGCCTGACCCTTAGAACCTGTTGGTTAGAACCATCGTAGGGAGCAGCACATGAGCCTGAACGTCTCATCTGACCAGTCATATCAGCCATACCATTGCGTCGCCGCACCCATTGGCATGGGCGGATCGTCACCGACTCCATCCGCGGCGGCACCGGTCGTTCCAACGCCAAACACCGCAGCATCACAGTCCGGCGAAACCCAACCGCATATCGATGACCTGCGCCACCGGATCGAAACAGCAACCACGCGAGTACGCGGCACCACCCCGCTCGCGCAATCCTTCACGAACTTCGTGACCATCAATCTGGTCGCCAACGCGCAGCTGGCATCCGGCGGGACCGCAGCCATGAGCTTCCTGCCTGACGACGTGATTGACACGGCCGCCATCGCCGGATCCACCTACATCAACGTCGGTACACTGCTGCCGTTCTTCAAGGACGCCCTCACGCAAATCGCCCACCGATTCCACGAGATGAAGCATCCGTGGGTGCTGGACCCGGTCGCCGCGGGCATCGGCGCCACGCGTACCGCCATTCTCACCGACTTCAAAGCCGCTCCCCCGACCATCGTGCGCGGGAACGCGTCTGAAACCATCGCGCTTGCCGACATGTGGAGTCTCAATACCAACACCGTCATCGGCGGTGCCAATACCCCCGAACCCAGCACGCGACCGGCCGGCGTGGAAGCCGTTGACGACGTCGATTCAGCGCAGAATGCCGCGGTCCAGCTCGCCCGATACCTGCGTGACCATAACGGGCTCGGCCATGCCGCAGTGGCCGTATCCGGCGCAACCGACCTGGTCACCGACGGCGACACCATCTACCGGCTGCCCGGCGGCAGTGCCATGATGACCAAGATCACCGGGGCAGGCTGCTCCCTTGGCGGCGTCACCGCCACGTATCTTGCCGTCACCGACCCGCTGACCGCGGCAGTCGGCGCATCCGCCCTCTACAACCGTGCCAGCGAGCAGGCCGAACGCGTCAGCCACGGTCCGGGCAGTTTCCAAACCGCGTTCCTTGACGCCCTGTGGAACACGAGCGCGCGAACAGTCGCCCAGTCCACAATCACCGCGAGCGCAGCCTGACACGACGCACCGCACGGCCATCAGCTCACCCGTTTCATCCGGCCTGTCAACCCAGCAACGTGGCGCTCCGGTGATAAGCGGATGCAGCGCCTTCATCCCGCGGCAACATCAAGCAAACGTAATCATAATGCCGGTTGATATCCCTACACCATCGCCGGTATCAAGCGGATGAATCGTTAGCATACTCGCCCAGTCCCCAAGAACGCATCAACCACACGTCGGGAACCCAAAGCAGCTCCCATCAACAGAAGGAACACCATGACCAACCCATCCAACCCCTATCCCTACGCCTCCATGCGTGACACCTTCGACCTGACCGCCTACTGCATCCTCGGGTCTCAGGACACCAAAGGCCGCCCGGTCGGCGATATTGTCGACGACGCGCTGCAAGGCGGCGCCACGTTCATCCAGTTGCGAGACAAAACCGCGGACGCCAAGCAGCTGACCGAAACAGCGCGGGACATCGCGCAGATCATCGAGGACAACGACAAGTCCGACACAGTCGCATTCGTGATCGATGACCGTGTGGATGTGGTCTGGCAGTGCCGCAACCTCGGTATCAAAGTCGACGGCGTGCATATCGGGCAGGACGACATGGATCCACGCGAAGCACGGCAACTGCTCGGCGACGATGCGATCATCGGCCTGAGCGCGGAGACCGAAAGCCTCGTCAAGCTCATCAACGAGCTGCCGAGCGGATGCATCGACTACATCGGGGCCGCACCGCTGCATCCCTCCATCACCAAGCCGGATGCCATCGTCGTCGAGGATGACGGCAGCACGCATTTCCTGAGCATCGACCTGATCAACACGATTTGCATGGCAAGCGATTATCCGGTGGTCGTCGGCGGCGGTGTGACGCTTGCTGACATGCATGATCTGGCGGTGTCCAAGGCGGCCGGCTGGTTCGTGGTTTCGGCGATCGCCGGGGCGGACGATCCGAAAGCCACCACGCAGGCCATGGTCGATGCGTGGCGGAGCGTTCGCGGCACGGGACACCACGGGTATGCGGCGCGTGCCGTCTCGCATGCCCCGGCAGCAGGGACAGCATCTGTGGAGGACACCGATGAGGTGCCCGCAGTGCTCACCATCGCCGGCAGCGACTGCTCCGGAGGCGCGGGAATCCAAGCAGATCTGAAGACCATGCTCGCGTGCGGGGTCTACGGCATGAGCGCCATCACCTCGATCACCGCACAGAACACCCAAGGCGTCAGCGCGGTCGAAGATGTGAGCCCGGACATCCTCGCCGCCCAGCTGGATGCGGTCTACACCGATATTCCGCCGGCGGCCACGAAAATCGGCATGGTTTCCAATGCTCGGCTCATCGCGGTCATCGGTGATGCATTGCGCAAGTACCAAGCACCGAATGTGGTGCTCGACCCGGTCATGGTCTCCTCCAGCGGCACGCGGCTGCTCGACGCGAATGCCGAGAGCGCGTTGACCGGACTGTTCGGGTTGTGCCGGCTCATCACCCCTAATATTCCCGAGGCGGAAGTGCTGTGCGGGCAGGGCTTCGGTGCAGGTTCCATCAACACTGCGGATGCGATGGCGGAAGCCGCCCGACGTCTGGTTTCGCAGTACGGATGCGCGGTCCTGGTCAAAGGCGGGCACAGCGTGCAGGGCGCAAGCGACGTGCTCGCCGAACCGGACGGGAATTTGGTGTGGTTCCGTGGCGAACACATCGACAATCCCAATACGCATGGCACCGGATGCACGTTGTCCAGCGCGATTGCGAGCGCCCTGGCGCGGAGTGAAACGCTCAGTTCAGCGATTCGTGACGGCAAAGCGTATCTGACCGGAGCCATCGCCGCAGGACTGAATCTGGGACACGGCTCAGGGCCGATGGACCACGCGTGGCGGTGGCGGACACGCTGACCTCGGCAAACCTGCGGGCGGCGGACGTTCGTCATTGTGGACGCCGATAATCGATAACGACACAGCAGACCCAGACAATGATCGCATCAAGCGGTATCCATGAGAAAGGACAGGAGATATGACCCTCGATCGTAACGCGGAACGGCAGGAAGTGCCGGTCGACCCGGAAACCGGTAAGCCGTACATCAACACGGTGGCGGCCGTGGCCATCAGCCCGGCCGGGGCGAGCCCCGAGAAATCAACGTATGTGGCGCAGGCAGTTGACGTGATCCGTCAATCCGGCCTGCCGAACGAGACCAACGCCATGTTCACCAATATCGAAGGTGATCTTGACCAGGTGCTCGCCACGATCCGCGACGCGACGATGAAGCTCGCCGGCCAAGGCTACCGCACTGATGTGGTCATCCGGCTGGACATCAGGCCGGGATTCAGCGGGCAGATCCACGCCAAGCAGGAGCTTGTCGACGAAATCCTCGACGGGAAGACCGACCAAGGCGAGTGACGGCGGCTGCTATCTTGCCGCGGTGCGACGGTATGATCACACCGCGGCAAGATAGCGGCGGGTACGGGGGCTGGACGCGAGATATCAGGCCGCCGTGCGACGCAACAGTCACACCGCAACCCGATACCATCAGGACAACAGGCAAAACAGCCGGTATCGCCCCGTTGTGTGATGATGCAGTCACACCGCGGGGCGATACCATTACGGGGGTGTCCTCTACACCCACCCCCCCTTCCATGATTTACCCAGTTATTATTGAAGTTTCGCTGTTTTTGTTCACATCTACAGCTGAATCTTTAGTACAATGGGGGGGTATGGTCACCATGAAGGATATTGCAGCAAAGGCGTGCGTATCGATCTCCACAGTCTCGCTGGTCATCAACCACCGTGACAAAGGTCGCGTCAAACCCGACATCGCGGCGACTATTTGGAAAGTCGCCGAAGAACTCGGATATCATCCGAACGCCATGGCCCGCTCATTACGCAGCGGCCGGACACACACCATCGCTTTTATCAGTGATCAAGTCGCCACCACCCCGTACGCGGGCGAAATCATTCACGGTGCCGAAGACGCAGCCCGCCAACTCGGGTACATGATGTTCATCATCGATGCCGACGACGAACGCGACATCAGCGGCGACATCGACCGCATGCTCAGCTGGAGTGTGGACGGCTACATTTACGCCAAATTCGCCAACCGGTACATCAGCGTGCCGCCGATGCTTGACGATTTGCAGGTCGTCGTCATCAACGCCGAGGAGCGTACCGTCATCCACCCGCGAATCGAGCCGGACGAATTCTCAATCGGATACGACGCCACAACACGACTGATCCGCGCCGGATGCCGCCGCATCGCATACATCGGCTGCGATGAGCCTGCCATCGCCCAAGTCGGACGGTTCAAAGGGTATCGTCAAGCGCTGAAAGACGCGGGAATACCATTCGACAAGCGGCTGACCAACAGGGTCTCCCACGGTCGCCCCGCCCTCGAAGCCGTGTGCAAACTGCTGGACGACACACATCCGGACGGTGTGTTCGCGTTCAACGACGCGCGTGCGGTGTACGTGTATGCTTACGCGTTCCAGCATGGGCTGACCATCGGCGAGGATCTGTCAGTCATCGGCGTGGACAATCATGAAGTCATCTGCGATACCACCGTACCGGCGTTAACCAGCGTGGAACTGCCCCACTACGAAATGGGCTTCTGGGGAGCGTGCAAAATCATCTCCATGATCGAAGGCACCGACCCGATCGCGCAAGATCGTGTCACCCCCGCATACAATGCCGCACCCACGCCGCCGCTGGACAATGACGGCCCCACACTTATCCGCTGCGCGATCATCGAGAAAGAATCCATCGTCGGCGGACCGCTCAAAGACAAGGATTCCACGCCGGCGCGAGCCGAGGAGACCTCGGAACAGACCGCAGCTGCTGCCGTCGCCACGGCATAGGCCCCGTCCGACCGACAGCCAGGCGTGTGCGGGACCGGCAGGTAAGACCATCCACCGGTCCCGCACACGCCGAATCCTACTTCTTCACTCCGCCGAACCTGCGGTCGCGATGGATGTAATGGTCGATCGAACGCCAGAACGCTTCACGCCCATAATCAGGGAACAGTTCAGGCACGAAATCATACTCCGCGTAAGCGGCCTCCCATGCTAGGAAATTCGACGTGCGCTGCTCGCCCGACGTGCGGATCACCAGATCACAATCAGGAATATCCGGGTTATACAAGTGCTCGGCAATCATCTTCTCCGTGACACGATCGCCTTTGATCCTGCCCTCACGCACCTCACGCGCAATATCCGCGCACGCGTCCGCAATCTCCGCACGACCACCATAATTGATGCAAAACACCACATCAATCACCTTGTTGTTCTTCGTACGTTCCATTGCGGATTCAAGCTCATCAATCACCGACTTCCACAATTTGGGACGACGGCCAGCCCAACGCACGCGCACACCCCACTCATCCATCTGCGCGACACGCCGCCGGATGATATCACGCGAAAAGCCCATCAGGAAACGCACCTCCTGCGGAGAGCGCTTCCAATTCTCCGTCGAAAACGTGTACAAACTCAAATACCGGACCCCCGCCTCAATCGCAGCGGCAATCGTGTCAAACACCACCGGTTCAGCAGCCTGATGGCCTTCAGTGCGGATCATGCCACGCTGTTTGGCCCAGCGGCCATTGCCATCCATAATGACACCCACGTGGCGCGGCACTTTATCCTTCGGAAAATCCGGGATGATGGAAGGATCGGAAAAAGGTGCCGCCGGCACGTCCAACGACTGGTAATCCACATGTTCAAAAGCCATAGCTACGAATCTAACAAGCGCAGCGAACGAATCGGCCGCTCCATGTAGTATTCGCCCCATTCCTCGACAAGTTTGCGCGTGTCGGGGCGTTCCGGGTCGGCATCGAGAATCGTCCAATCCCCCTCAACCAAAGCCTGCAACCGTTCACGCGTATCCAGCGTGATCCGCCGGGAGCCCGGCACATGATCCTTCGCACACATCACACCACCCGACGGCACGGAGAAAAACTCCAGCCGGTCGCGCCCGCCACACACGACACACGCGTCCAGGCGCGGCGTCCAACCGGCGAGCGCCAACGCGCGCAACACGTACGAGTCGCCGATGGTGTGCGCCGGATGGGCGTGCCGGGCCAGAGCGTTCAACGCGCCGGCAAGCAGCAAGTATTGGGCGGGCGCAGGCTCGTTTTCCGTGGAAATCAGCCGGTCGGCGGTTTCCACGATTTCACAGGCCGCCGCGTACGCGTCAAAATCGCCGACAATACCCGCAGCATACGCGGAAATCGAAGCCGCTTGCGAAACAACATCAAGCGAACGGCCTTCAGCAATCAGCAGGTCGTCACGCATGAACGGTTCAAGACGCCCCCCGAAGCGTGATTTGACGCGGCGCACACCCTTAGCGACCGCGCGAATCTTGCCATGATCGCGCGTGAGAATCGTGACGATGCGGTCCGCTTCGCCAAGTTTGATTGTGCGCAACACCACGCCTTCATCACGATACAGCGGCATGTCAGTACAGGAACAAGCCCCAGAACGCGAAGAACAGGAGCACGTGGAACATGGCGAACGCGGTCACCCAGAACAGGACGCGGGCCAGCCGCGTGGACGCGAGCACAGGCTCCCGGCCACTGACCACATCATTGATCGCACCTTTCCGCGGCGGAATCTGCGCGATACCACGAGTTTGTGCAACCTCAATAAGTCGCGTGAACACGCGCGACCACGCCCACACCACCAGCGTGCACACCACTTGAATAACCGGCCAGCTCCAATACATCATGCCCGGATCCTCAGCGGGAGCACCACCCCACGCAAGCTGGACGATACCCATAATCACCTGGCCAAGCCCGCCGCCGAACAGGAGCAGCGTTGCCAACGTAGTAATCGTCAAACTCAGCAAGGCGCCGCCGAAACCGTATTTGAAGCCGAGAGCCGGGCCTTTACGGCGAACAAGGAACACGATTTTCTTGATCAGCGCGACGGCTGCGACAATCAGCGTGAGCAGCAGGGTGACCACCATGGCCAGATGAACCCACGCACCATACACGGTGAGCGCTCGATCCGCATGCAAATCCTTCGGCACGGCAATCGACTGGTAGAGCGTCGAACCGGCGGCACGCTCGCTGGTTTGGTTGAGTCCTGCCGCCGTACCGACCATCCACGTGACCATGTCGTTGACATAGTCGTCGGCGAAGCCGGTGCCGGCATCCGCCTCATTGCCCAAACGCAACACGTGGTTCGCCACCGGGTAGCTGCGGATGGTCACATCCCAGTTGCCGGCCTGATGAGCCAAATCAAGGATTTTGCGCGTACCTTCAACCTGCGCGGTCATCACATCCTTCGACCCGTAGGCGACAAACGTGGGGATACGGTACGCCGCGGGCCGCTCGATATCGAGGTCGAAGTTCTTCAAGCCGAACATCGTCCCATCCATATCGAAAACACGGCGGACAATCGACTGGTAGCCGCTGTGTGCACCGACCAGCGTGAAATCCTGGGAAGCGAGGAAACCCAAGGATTGCCTCGGAGAGAACACCATCGGGCTGAGCAGCACTTGGAACGCGACCTTCGGATCCTGCTGCAACAGGTATGAGCTGATCCACGTGCTTTCGGATGTGGCGTAAATTCCGACATTCTTGGCGTTGACCTGGCTGAGGGAGCGCAGATAGTTGATGGCCTGATCGTAGATGGTCGCGGAAGCCGGATAATCACGGGTGATATCGTTGGTGGACCAGACCGGTTTGTCGATAACCGCGGTGACGAAACCGGCGGACGACAACGCGTACGCGACATCGCCGAAGGAGTTGTCGCACGTACCGTATCCGGCGCCATGCATGAACACGACACCCGGACGGTTCGTCCCCGCGCCTTTGGGCTCGCGGATCAGCATGCGGATCTTCTGAATTTCACCCGTCGATGGGCGTTTCGCGGTGATGGTGGTATACCGTTGCGTCACTTTGTACGTGTTGAGCGTCGGCAGCGTGCTACCGGCGTGGGTGCGGAAGGCGACGGAGGTGTCGCCGGTCAGCATCGCCATGGTTTGGCCTGTCGGCTGGATATCGGCGCTGACGGCCGTAATATGCGAAACGCCAACAAGCATGCCGAGCAGGATAATGAAAATGGGGACACTTACCGCAAGCCGATGACCACGCGACCATGAGCCCGGCGCCTGCTGCTGCGATATCTGCCGCTCCTGCTGCGCAGGACGAGCGGCGGTATGCTCTTCCTGATTCGACACATCGTTCATTCTAACGACAACCACGACCGTTCAGCCAGCCGCAAGAATCCCGCATGCACGCCACAACATCCTCAACCCGCCTGACCGCGACCGCCCCCCCCCGTCAACCCGCTACCCGCCACTTCTGCCGACGCTCACACCACCGCCAGCGTCGACAGAAGGATGGGGATGGGGGTGGGTTTAGCGGGTGGGGTAGGTGCCGTCACCGGTGATGGGGGACAACGACGGGGCCACTTTGCGGGGGTGACTGTGCCGTTGGCGGCGTTCTCACGTTCGAGACGGTCCGCGATCTCATGCGCATGCTCAAGCAGCGTGGGGACGATACGATCCTCCGGGACGGTTTCGATGACCTTGCCTTTGATGAAAATCTGCCCTTTACCGTTGCCTGAAGCCACACCTAAGTCGGCTTCACGCGCCTCGCCCGGGCCGTTGACGATGCAGCCCATAACCGCCACGCGGATCGGAGCTTTGATATCCTTCAACCCGTCGGTCACCTGTTTGGCGAGCTCAATCACATCAACCTGCGCACGACCGCAGCTCGGGCAGGAAATAATATCAAAATGCCGCTGACGAAGACCCAAATATTCAAGAATCTTGCAGCCGACCTTCACCTCCTCAACCGGAGGTGCGGACAGGGACACGCGAATCGTGTCGCCAATACCCTCAGCCAGCAGCGCGCCGAACGCCAGACACGACTTGATTGTCCCCTGCCATGCCGGACCGGCCTCGGTCACACCTAAATGCAGCGGCCAATCCCCCTTGCTCGCAAGCAGACGATACGTCTGCACCATAGTGACCGGATCGTGGTGCTTAACGGAGATCTTGAAATCATGGAAGCCGACATCCTCGAACATGCGGGCTTCCTTCAACGCCGAAGCGACCAGCGCCTCAGGGGTCGGGCCACCATACTTCGCGTACAGTTCCTTATCAAGCGAGCCGGCGTTCACGCCGATGCGCAGCGAAATGCCCGCATCCGTGGCCGCCTTGCAAATCGACGGGCCGACCTCGTCGAACTTGCGGATATTGCCAGGGTTGACACGCACCGCGGCACACCCGGCATCAATCGCCTGGAACACGTACTTGCTCTGGAAATGGATGTCGGCAATCACCGGAAGCGGGGATTTCGCGACAATCGCAGGCAACGCGTCCGCATCATCCTGACTGGGCACCGCGACGCGGACAATATCGCAACCGGCCTGTGCAAGCTCACCGATCTGGCGGAGCGTAGCGTTCACATCCACCGTCGGCGTGTTGGTCATCGACTGCACGGAAACCGGCGCACCACCGCCAACCGGCACCGGACCGACCATAATGCGGCGGGACTTGCGCCTCGGGTGCAACGGGCTTTCACTGATATCAGGGGTTCCAGTCTTGCGGAACCCCGCCTCGGCGCCTGCGGTCAATTCATCGTCTTGAATGCTGATGCTTTCCTTCACACTTGCTTGTTTATCAAAACATCAGCACGTTGGCGCGCCTCACGCTCAACTTGCCCCATTTCCTCCACGGATGCGAACAGCGGATTGCCGCGAAGCTCGGCATCCATGTGGTCGATCACCGCCTTGACCGTGTCCACGATACCCAGATACGGCAGCCGGCCGTCGAGGAACGCGTGAACCGCCTGCTCGTTCGCAGCGTTCAATACCGCCGTATGCTTCTCGGACGCGGCAAGGCACTGCCGGGCGAGCGAAACCGCAGGGAACGCCTCGTTGTCCAGCGGCTCGAAGGTCCATTGCGCGGCTTGCGTCCAATCGCACGCAGCAGCCACGTTTCCAAGCCGCTCGGGCGCAGACAGGCCGAGCGCGATCGGCAGACGCATATCAGGCGGCGACATTTGTCCGATAGTCGCACCATCGCGGAATTCCACCATCGAATGGACAATCGACTGCGGGTGAACCGTCACTTCAATACGCTCCGGGGGAATATCGAACAGGCGGCTCGCCTCAATAACCTCCAACCCCTTGTTCATCAGCGTAGACGAATTGATCGTGACCACCGGGCCCATATGCCACGTGGGATGGTTCAACGCTTGCGCGGGCGTGATGTCAGTCATCTCGTCGCGGCGCATCCCGCGGAACGGTCCGCCTGAAGCCGTGACAATCAGTTTCGCGACCTCGCCGTGGCTGCCGGAACGCAGCGACTGCCAAATCGCGGAATGCTCGGAATCCACCGGGTTAATCTGCTGGTCACGCACCTGAGCGCTGAACAGCAGGTGTCCGCCGGCGACCACCGACTCCTTATTCGCCAACGCCAGCTGGGACCCCGCCTGAAGCGCGGCAATCGACGGTTCAAGACCGATAGAGCCGGTGATACCGTTCAGTACCGTGTCCGCACCGCAACCAGCCAAAGCAACCACCGCCTGGCGGCCTGCATGAATGGCGGTGTTCGATGCTCCGGCCTGATTGAGCGCCTCACGAAGCGCCCCGACCTTGGATTCATCGGCAATCGCGACCTGCGGTACGTGGAACAATGCCGCCTGTTGGGCGAGCAAATCAACATGGCCGCCGCCGGCAGCGAGCCCGGTTACCGTGAACCGGTCAGGATGACGGGCGATGACATCAAGTCCTTGCGTGCCGATCGACCCGGTCGACCCCAGTACGATAACAGTGGATTGTCTGATCACAGTGGATGCTTCCTACTTCTTGCGGTTGTCCGGCGCAATGCCCGGCAGCCTTCCGGTCCCGTATGTGCGCATCAGGAAGTGCGGGCACTCCCCTTGGCCCGGTTCACATAATACACGCGACGGATTCGAGCAACGTGCCAGCCGACCACACGATACGGCAGCCGGCTGCTTGACACGTGTATGACCCCGTCTCGCAGTGTCGGACGGAACCGTGTGATATCACTTGCCGGACGAATTATCGTCATTCCACGCGGGGAACGACAAATCCGGGATATCGAAACCAAAACCGGAATCGGCAGCGGCAGGATTCGCTTCGGGGAACAATCCGACCGACGTGGGTTTCGCGGTCTTCTGGCGGTCCGGTGTCTGCTGCTGTGCGGCGGACGTGGTGTCTGCAGCGGCAGCGGCCGTTGAGGAATCCGTAGTGGCTGGCGCGGACGGCTGCGATTGCGAAGCGACTGGGGATACCGGCTCCTGTACGGCTTGAGCTGAAGTATCAGCGCTGAGGGGGGGATGCGAATGCGGTGGTCGGCGCGGAATCGAACGAAGCCGGGGAAACACTGGATTCGGTGGAAACCGGGGAGACTGGAACCGCTGGAGTGTCCGGAGTGAATGCGGATGACGGTGCGGGAGCGTACACGCCCGGGATTTCGCCCAACTTCTGGCGTGACTGCGTGCTGCCGGATTCCTGGGCGAATCCTGAACCGAATGCCGGGGTGATGGACGGCGAAGCCGCAGCGGCAGACTCGCCGGTTCCAAACGACGGGGTGACCGACGGGGTTGCGGCGGCAGACGCCGGCGTGGACGCATGGCTGCCGGCGAGCGCCGCCAGTGAGGGGCTGCCTTGCAGGCTTTCCTGTGCCGCACGAATCGCCGAATCGGAGGATGGGGCGAATGACGGCAGGTCGGCGGCCTGCTGGGTGGGAATCGTCTGCTGGTTCACGGCTGCCGCATCGAAGGACGGAACTGATGATACCGGTGAATACGCGGTGCCAGCTGGCGGAACCGGAGCGACCGGCGTGGACTGGTCGAACAGGCTGGTTGTCTCGGATGCCGGCTGGTCGGACTGGCCGAACACCGACGGGGTTTGCGACTGCGTCTGGGTGAAAATCGCTTGTTCTGCTTCGTGGAGCGCGTCGAAGGATTGTGTGGCTTCGGCGGCGGGAACCGTTGAGGCGGCAGCGGATGCCGCTGCGAGTGACGCCGCTGCCGATCCGGGAGCGAATTGCGGGAGTTCCTGATCTTGACCGGACTGCTGGCCGGACTGGGCGAACAGCGGCTTGACACCGTTATCGGCGTGCTGTTGGGCGGCTTGCTCATCGGGGGTGCCGACATAATCGGCTACGCGGGCGTACGATTCGATGCGGCTGAGCAGTTGGACGCACGCGTTGATGTAGTAGTCGACCTGACGTTCGTCATACCCGCGATGGCCGCGACGCTGCGTGAAAATCACATTCGACACGCGTTGGGCGTTCAAATCGATGTCCTTTTTCGCACGGTCCTGATCCGCTCCCCCGATACCAAGTTCGGCGGCGGCTTTATCAACAATCTGGTCGACCAGACGATCGACCTGCTTGCGGTCGTATGACGGCTGCTTGCCGGTGCCGGCGGCGAACCGCTTGCGCTGCGGGCGCTTGGCGTGTTCGGCAATCTGACGGTACAGCTCCTCGGTCTGGGCTTTCCACGCCACGCGTCCATGCTGCGTGATCTCCCACGTGGTTTGCTTGTCGACCACCGCACGCTCCAAGCGTGTCAATGCGGCGTCGACCTGGGCGATGGCGTACCCGCCCTTGCGCATGTCGAAGGACACGTTTTGGATGTCCTTTTGCGTCAGCTGCATGCCTTCACTGTCGTACAGCTCGTGCGCGTGCTCAAGAAACTTGTCGACCTGGGGCACGTCATAGCCCCATTTGCGCTTGCTGACAAGCGCAATACCTGACGCACCCTGCTCGGTTTCAGGTTTCTTAGCCATTGGCTACCGACCTCCTAGACATATGTTCTGATGGCTCAACTCTACGTGACTGTTTAGACTCTTCGGCTGGGAAAATACATAAACCGCACGGTATTGGCACGCCGTCCAGGTGTGCGTTGACGAGTGAACACGCCGGTATGCGACGGGTTCGACGCGGCATGCGGTAGAGTGGAAAGTCGCGGGCGATTAGCTCAGTTGGCTAGAGCGCCACCTTTACACGGTGGATGTCGGGGGTTCGAGCCCCTCATCGCCCACTTGATACGCGGTGCATACGTGGTGCCGCAAACATGGGTTTTGCGTGTGATGCGCGTCGCCGACACAGCATCAAAATCAAGGCGGTCTTTTGACCTTAGGCGTCATGGTCGCGGCGATTGTTTTGAACACACACCCACCTAATTCGGCGGCCTTTGTGTGGGAGAACTCGACGATTTCCTGATTCGGCGTTGTTCTCCCGCGATCGGCGTGGGAGGTTATCGAGATTCTGTGCCGTCACGACAGTTCTCCCAACGGGAACGTTGGAATTCCGCGGTTCTTGGATGGCGCCTGTGAAGCCGTTTTCGGGAGGATGTCGCACAATCCGCCAATCGGCGACAAACTCCCACGAAACCACGGGACTTTATTCCCGATACAGCCCAATCGCAGTAATCTCCCGCATCAGTGCGGGAAGTTATCCGGCATCCGGCGTATACGATACAAATTCCCCGTCGCATTTGCGCGGGAATCCACCATACGCCACGCACCGCCTTGCCAAATCGGTTACGCCGGAACCAATCCCCGCGTAACCGATCGCAGGAAGATGAAATGACATCGACCGGTATTGACGCAAACCCGTACGCCCGACATGCCAGCCGGACGACACCGCCAGCCGACTCAGTCCGTCAACCGGTCAGTGCGCCGAACCTTTGCCGAAGGCACGCAGCTGGATACCGTTCCAATCCTTGCTCACCGTCAACGGCGTGGCGGCATTCATGCCGGCGGTCTGCGCAGCGGACTGCACAGTACTCGCATTCGGAGCCCCCTCACGACCGGGCTTCGGGCACAACACCCACATCGGGCCGTCATCGCCCAACACCGCATACGCATCAACGATAGTGTCGGCGAGCTCATCCTCGTCATCGCCGTCACGCCACCAAATGATGACCCCATCGACGGCGGAATCATAATCCTCGTCAACGAGTTCCTCGCCCGTCAACGTTTCGATCTTCTCGCGGATCGAATCATCGACGTCATCATCCCACAGCCATTCCTGCACGATGTCCCCGGAGCGGAAACCGAACTCTTCAGCGTTTTGAAATGCCGTTTCAATCACGTTGCACAATATAGCAAGACACGCGAACTTATGTGTTACCAAGCCCTATGCGTGGACATCGCGTGCAGCCGCACACCCATCGCACGCCAAACGCAAGCCCCGATTCACACCGTGCAGTGCGGCAGCTTCTCCCCCCTTGCCTTGCCCGATAGCCACCAGCGCCTGATACGCCTCATCAAGCGTGGACACTTTCACGTCCCGCAAGCCGGATGGCACGTGGCCGACAACCTCATCACAGTTGGATGCGGGAGCAAGGAACCATGCGGCGCCATCACGCTTCGCTCCAAGCATTTTCAGCCGAATACCGCCAATCGCGCCGACTTTGCCACCGTTTTCCATCGTCCCCGTACCGGCGATGATCTTACCGCCGGTCTCATCACGCGCCGTGAGCTTACTGATCGTACCAAGCGTGTACATCATGCCCGCGGACGGACCGCCAATATCATCAATATGCATACGCACACGCACGCCACTGGTATCCACACCAAGCCGTTTCGCATACGCGAGCGCCTGCTTGGTAGCGGATTTCTGCGATCCGGACATCTCGTGATGAGACTCCTTGTCGTAGTCCTCCGAACTTTGACCGGGCGGGAATACCGCTTCGCTGGGCAGTACGGTGGTGTCCGAACGCATATACATGGCAAGCGTCTCAATATTGGGCATCGCATACCCGGGGACGCCTGCGGCGTTGACCGTCACCATGAGCAGTTGCCCGGACTGCTTATGCGTCGCCACCCCCGAAATCGCGATGATCTGCTTGCCGTCCGACGTACCGAGCACGTTGCGCGTGGGGCCGGGGGTTTCAACAACGTACGGGCTGGGCATGATCAGCACCAGAACACACAACAGGACACAAAACGCCCCCGGCATAGTAGCCGAGACTACGACGGTTGAAATCGCTACGGGCGCGGCGCAAAGATGCCACGGTGGCGCGGCGGATACGTGTCAAGCTCATACCCGCCATACTAGCCAGCACACCTGTCGAAGCGTCGCCGGCGATACGCCGCTGTAAGAGCTTGGCACCGGTTTCCTCACCTTGAGCGAACACGGGTGCAAAGGACTGTAGTATTGGGGATACTTAAGGCAATAACCGCGGCACATGCATACAAAGGATGACAGGTCATGGACGAAAACGCGATACACCAATGGCTCATCGATTGTTTCGGCCAAATCCAAGGGGAAATGGCCTGGCAGCAGCTTTCCCAGCTTCCGCAGGAGGTGCGCGACCAGCTGGCGCAACAGAATCCGGACAACCTGCCCAAACCCGATGAAGTACGCGCGATGATGAAAGCCTTCACCGAAGGCGGTCTCAACTCGCTGATGGATATGCAGCAGGCAGTCGACCGCGGGCCGATCAACGTGAAACTCGCCAGCACCATCGCGCTGGAGCGCGCCAACGATGAGGAATCCTGGCATACCGTCAACGCGCAGGATGCTGCAAGCGTCCGCCGTGCGGCAAGCGAAGCGAACCTGTGGCTTGACAGCGCGTGCGCTTTCGACCCGGCTCCCGGCGAACCCGACGTGCTGACGCGAGCCGATTGGGTCAACGGGACACTCAACTCATGGGCGACATTCGCGGCACCAGTCGCCTCGGCGATGAATGAGGCACTCGCCTCGGTTGTCTCCGAACGATTGGGCGACACGTTCGGCGGGGAAATCGCCGGCGTGTACGCAGGCCCCATTCCGATACCGATTCCTGACAATCTCAAGGATCCAGGCCAAATCGTCAAACTGCTGGCCAACACCTCATTCGCCATGCAGCTCGGCCACGCCGCTGGCGATCTGTCTCACGAAGTACGCGGCAGTTTCGATCAAAGCGTGCCGCTGCTCGGCAATCCGGCAGGCGGAATCATCGCGCAAAACGCCATTGAATATGCGCGCTCACTGGACATCGACCAAAGTGAAGTGCTCGCGTTCCTCGCTTTGCAGGAGGAAGCGCACGCACGCCTGTTCGCGGCCGTCCCATGGCTCATGCCACGTTTTGAAGCACTGATCGGCAAGTATGCGCGTGGCACCCGCATCGACTTGGATGCGATGGAAGAACAGCTGCGTGACGCGCAAATCATGAATCCTGACTCCTTCTCCGGGGCTGTGAACCTGACCAACGTGGCCATTCCGGACACTCCGGAACAGCGTGAAGCGCTGTCAAGCCTCGAACGACTGCTCGCCGCAGTGGAAGGCTGGGTGGATTGCGTCACGTGGAAAGCCGGCATGGCGCACCTGCCGCATCTTGACCAGTTGCGTGAGATGATGCGTCGTGAACGTGCCGTCGGCGGGGTTGCGCAACGCAGCTTCGAATCGCTGCTCGGCTTGCAGTTGCGCCCCAAGCGGCTGCGTGAGGCGGCTGACTTGTGGGCAAGTATCGACGCGCAATCCGGCATGGGGGAGCGCGACGCAAGATGGTCGCATCCTGATCTGTTGCCGCAACTGCCGAGCGAAACAGCAGCCCCGCACGCGGCATCGTCGCACAGTGACACGCCCGCCGATACGGCGACCGACGACACGCAGACCGCGTCCAGCATTGATTGGGATGCTGAATTGTCCAAACTGCTCGATGAGGATGCCCGGCAGCATGCAGAGTCCGAAACCGGTGACAGCGCCAATGCCGGTGGCAGTGATGCCAGTGATATCAAAGCCAGCGATGCCAAAGCCGGCGGCAATACTCCGGCGCATGATGCCGGGAATTTGCGCAGCTCAGGCGATGCCGACAACACGAACGGCGACGCCGACGGCAAGCCCGGGCAGGAAGGTGAAACCGGCGCGGACGAGCCAGGCGAAAGCCGGTAGTACCGGCAATCCCCGGTAATTACGGCAGTTGACAGTACCGTACAGCCGACCATCCCACAAGGCGCAGAGCACCATGATGCCCTGCGCCTTCAGTATGTCACGCAAGGAACCGGCTGGGGCGACGCCTCACCCCGCTGCCATTGGACTGACGGTCCGCGAATGACAAGTGCAGCGTATCCTCCGCACGCGTCACCCCCACATACATCAATCGACGCTCCTCCTCAAGCGCCTCCCCCGGCGCCGGCGAACCATACGGCAGCAGTCCTTCGGAACATCCGATAAGAAACACATGCTTGAATTCCAAACCCTTCGACGCATGAATCGTGGACACGGTCACCGCACCCTTCGTGCCCGCAATCCCCAGCGCTTCAAGCATCGCCGCCTTCTCCTGAGCGTCATCGGCAAGCGAAGAAGCCTGCCAGCCTGCATCACGACGGACACGAAAACGGACGCCTTGCGCACGCAACGCCGCACACACCGGCTGCTGCTGCGCGTTGATCCTGGACAGGACCGCGATATCCGACGCCGGTACGCCTTGGGCGATCAGCCGGGCGATATGCGTGGCAACCCCCTGCGCCTCCTGCTCATCATCAGCATATCGTGTGCTCGCCACACGTGAACCGTCACCACGGCCGGATTCCAAGCGCAAATAATCCCCACGCTCCGGCGAAGCGGCAAGCACACGGTTGGCATATCCGACAATCTGCGGCGTAGAACGGTAATCCGTACGCAAACTGATATCAGCGGCGACCGGAGCGAACTCCCGTGTGAAATGCAGCAGATCATAGCTACTTGCCCCGGCGAACGAGTAAATCGTCTGCGCAGGATCGCCCACCACACAAATATTGCGGTTATCCCCCAGCCAGCGGGTCAACAGGCGATGCTGCAACGGTGAGACATCCTGGTATTCGTCAACCGTCAGCCAACGGATCGACGAGCGGATGACGCGGGCGGCATCAGCATCATCATCAATGACATGGCACACCATGAGCAGGATATCGTTGAAATCAATCTCCCCTTTCGAAGATTTTTCAATCTCATACGCGGTATACACGTCGGCAAACTGTCCGGCCTCCAAACCGATAGGCGGGCGGCGGCCGACCGCGGCGCATACTCGTGCATAATCGTCCGGAGCGACAAGCTGAACCTTACACCAGTTGATTTCGGCAAGCACATCACGCACTGCGGCGGACCCCGTCTGAGACGGGTCAAGTCCTTCAGGATTAATCGTGCGGCGCAACGCATTCGCCGTCAGCTCGTGGGGACGATTGGTGACATGCGGGAACGGAGCCTCACCGCACACGTCAGGCCACACCCGACGAAGCTGGTGGAGAGCCGCCGAATGAAACGTCGCGGCAGTGACCTGATCGCCCACCCCGAGAGAAGCAAGCCTGGCGCGCATTTCAGCCGCCGCCTTGACCGAGAAGGTGACCGCGAGCACGCCGCGGGTATCCCACACACCCGACGTGCACGCATATGCGATACGCCGGGTGATGGTGCGCGTCTTACCGGCGCCAGCGCATGCCACAATCCGTACAGGCCCCTCAAGTGTCGTCGCGGCTTGACGCTGCGCGTCATCCAACCCGGCAAGCACATCATCGTCAACCGTCTCATCCATATTTCGCTATTGTGTCAGCCGGCACGGCTTGACGCAAACCGGCTGAAGGTCCGTGGGAAGCGGGCGGGAAGGGTGCAGTGGGGGGGTGCGGGGGCATACGGGAGCACGTGAGGTCTGAGAGGTGCGGGGAGATGAGGGAGGTGAGGTGAGGAATAGGGGGGGTGTGAGAGGTGTGTGGGTGTGGGGGTGTGCGGAGTGCGCGGGTGCAGAGCGTGGGATGCGGGGTGTGAGGATGCGCGTGGTGTGGTGGGGGCAAGTGGGAACGAATGCTTGGGATGCGCGAATCGTGCTTGACGGCGTGTCGCGTATGGCAACTGCTGTGCGTGGGATTTCTGTGCTTGAGGCTTCCGTATGTGGGATTGCCGCTTAAACACGGGGTCGCCGTGCGCGGGCTTCCGTGCCGATCGCGGGAGATTACCGCGAACGGGTTGTATCGGGAATAAAGTCCCGTGGTTTCGCGGGAGTTTGTCGCCGATTGGTGGATTGCGCGACATCCTCCCGAAAACGGCTTCACAGGCGCCATCCAAGAACCGCGCGATTCCAACGTTCCCGTTGGGAGAACTGTCGCGACGGCACGGAATCTCGATAACCTCCCACGCCGATCGCGGGAGAATAGCGCCGAATCAGGAAATCGCCAAATTCTCCCACATAAACGCCGCCGTACAAGCCGCTCCATTCGGGCTCCCGTTCACACCGACACCTAACAGCCCGATGTGTGAGCCAAACCTCACAAAACGACACCCACACCGACCGAATCGGCGCACACACCACAACCCAACCCGCCACCGTGTGAGCCAATCCTTACAAAGTGACGGTCGGCCAGACCGAACCACCACCACAGGAACGTCACAACCGCCACCGTGTGAGCCAAACCTCACAGGTGACCCATCGGGCAGTGGCGCAACCATGCATCGGGATTTCTTTCCGCACGGAATACGCTCGCGGGAAGCGACACTGACATCCCGAAATACCGTATACGGCTCGATTCAGGCGAATCCCTGTATTACTGTGGAACTGTGAATCAGCGAAGCGATCTTATGCTGGCGGCCTTGGCATCAGCCGTCATGCCGGACATTTCCGTGGCGGGCGTACGAGCCAGCGACCAGGGCAATGCCACCGATGAAACCAGAGGTATCGACCATGCCGTTGTTCAAGACGCCTCCGGGCGTTTGTACGACGTCCATGCCAGCGACACTGATGCCGGACGCAAGCATCTACGCGGACGCATCAAAGCAGCGCAAGCGTTGCAGCGGGCGAAGGAGCCTGCCGCCCTGGGCTTCGCCATCGACCAGGTTCTCGCCAGTTCAGCCGGCGACGACCCGCACGGTCCGACCGGAACCACCGCGGTCATGATCGCGCCCCACCGCGAAGGCACCGCCCGTCCACTGGATTTGCTGACTTTGGATGATTGCGCGAGCATCGGCACGGCCATCGGGGCGATTCACCGACTCAACCCGGCGTTCATCCAGCGCGAACACTACCCCGTGTATGCAACCGGACAGATCAGAGCCCAACTGGTCGCCTGGATCAAACGGCTGCGTCAAGCCGGGCATATCCCACCGGAAATCACATCCAGCTGGACCGCAGTGTTGGATACTGACGGATTATGGTCGTTCTCCACATGCCTGGTCCACGGTGGTTTCCATGACGGTGACGTCCTGTTCTCCGGTTCAACCATTACCGCAGTCACCAACTGGCAGGACATGCAAATCAATGATCCTGCGCGTGATCTCGCGTGGATTTTCAGCAAACTCGACGAATCGCATCGCAACGCGGTACTGTCGGCGTACGGGCGCATGCTCGGTTCACGCCTTGACGACCTGATCATGCTGCGCGCCAACCTGTGGCTGCAAATGGAGCAGGTCGGTGAGTTCATCCAGGCGTTGAGTGACGCAGACAGCCAGAAAATCATCCAGTTCAAAGCCCAGGTCGAGCGTCTCGCCCACCAGCTGAGCCTTGCCACGGATTCCCGTTCAACCGCGGCGTCCATGCACCGTTCGGGAGCCAAGCCGCCAAGCACCATCACCGTAGGCACGCTGCTGGATGCCGGTGAGCGGCGCAATGCGCAACGCCGTGAAGAGGAGCGTCGCCAAGCGACTGAACGTCAGGGCAGTGATGACACCAACGCCGGGGCGTCCGATCAGACCAATGAAACCGATCGCACCGGTTCCGCCAACATCGCGCAGGCTGGTCACCGTGAGGGCGTGGAGGCTGATGATTCAACGGCAAGCCGCCCGGTGCAAGCCCATGCCGGTGACCATCATGATGAGCCGACAATTGCGATCAAACCGCCAAGTTTCAGCATTCGCGGTATCCATCTGGGTCGTGGTCGCGTCTCGCAGGATGCTGCGGATGGACGTGACGATACGAAGAGTTCGACGATTGCCGCGGCTTCGGAGCGTTCCGGGCATCCACAAGGGCAGGATGAGCGTCCGATTCCACGAACCGCGCAATCGGCGCAATTCCCGGTCCAACAGGTCACCTCTCCCGCACGCGAGGGGGTGCGTCAGACCGATGCCGCATCATCTCAGACGCATAGCGCCGCCACCGCGGATACCGCCACGAAGAATGATGCCACGCATGGGCAGGCGTATATCGAAGCGCAAGTCAGAGTAAAAGCCGAAGGTCGTGACGAGGCGGAAGCGTTCCAGGATAGTGAGGCGGAAACCGTCGCGTTCCGGACGCCGCAGCATACCGACGGTCATGATGATGGAGCCGGCACCGAGCATGCGCCGGAAACCATTCTGATTCCGCTGCTTGAGCGTGAGGAGCAGGCGATGCGGGATGCGCGCAAGAACTTGGAAGCGTCGAAGCATCAGAGCGAAACGCATGATACGCGCGATGCGCAAGCCACTGATGCTGCTCACGCGGACGCTGGCGGGACCGGTTCCGTCAGCGACACTGACACCGACGCGAGCGGTGATACGAACGCCACCGAGCAGCCCGGTGAACAGCCTGATGACACCACGCCGAAAGCGTAACACGCATCCGGTGGGCACAATAGAAACATCGATTCAGCAGACACACGCCGTGCATACGATTGCACACGCATCGCCCGCACGGCACAGCCTCTAACGACAGGAGCAACAATGGATATCGAGCTGGGAATCCAGAACGTGGCGCGTCCGGTGAGCTTCACCTCCGACGACACCGCCGAACATATCAGCGCCATCATCGATGACGCGGTGGCGAATGGCAAAATCATCGACCTGGTGGATACCAAGGGACGGCATATCGTCGTCCCCGGTGCAGCACTCGGCTACGCGCTGATCGGTTCGGAAACCAAGCATGCGGTCGGATTCGGCGCGCTGTGAGCCACTAACCGCGTGAATCCGCGACGGTAATACATACAGAACGCCCGGCTACTGGTGATGCCAGACCGGGCGTTACCGTATCTGCCAGCATGCCGCCGGGCGCGTCCCATCCGCGTCGCATCGTATGTACCGACGCACGACGCGACGCGATCGCCGGCATGGCGGTGTCAGCGTGGCAGAATCGGCGGGATGGCGCCCCGTTCGATAATGCATGCGACGGTGTCATCATCAGTCAGATTCTCACCCAACTTGTTCGGTTTGCCTCCCTTGCCATGCCAGTCAGACCCGCCGGTGACCAGCAGGTTATGGCGGCGGGCGAGCGCGAGCAAACGTTCACGCTGCTGCGGCGGATTGCCGCGATGCCACACTTCCAAACCGTCAAGCCCAGCATCAATCAACGTTTCGATGTCCGCGTCAGACAGCAGCCTGCGATTGCGGCTCGGATCACCGGCATGGGCGATAACGCTCACTCCCCCGGCCTGACGAACCGCACGCACCACATCAGCGGCATCCGGCGACGGGGTCGGAATGTAATACGGGCTACGAGAGCCGACTGCCCCGGCAAACGCGGCGGAACGATCCGGGTAGGCGCCGGCGGCGACCAGTGCATCAGCGATATGCGGACGACCGACCGTCGTCTCATCGCCTTCGCGAATCTGCGCGAGCACATCATCCCACGTAATCGGATAATCCTTCGAAATCAGTTCGACCATGCGTTTGGTGCGTGCGAGACGGGCAGCACGCAGCGAAGCGAACAAGTCGACGATACGCGCATCGCACGGATCATACTGGTAGGCAAGCATGTGCACGGATATGCCGGAAGCGTCCGCGGTCACTTCAGTGCCGCGAATCAACGGCAACCGATATCGTTCGGCCGCCTTCACGGCATCGGCCCATCCTGCGGTCGTGTCATGGTCAGCGATGGCCACTCCGTGCAGGCCGCACTCGTAGGCTTCACGAACCATATCATCAGGCGTCTGGCGGCCATCGGAGAACACCGTGTGACAGTGCAAATCCCATCCGGCGGACGGCGGAGCATCGGGAATACGCGCAAGAGTCATACGACCATCGTAAGCTGATTCAAGAACACCGGTCAACGACACGCGCAGAGGCGTGGCACGAGGCGGCGGAAATACACCGCCCGGCTCGGACACCGGCGTCGGCATGATTTGGCGAGAAAGGCAACATCGTGAGCGAACGTACACCAGCAGACACCACACCACCGCAGACAAGCCAGCAGCGACAAAACGCCTCAGACCCGGCGCTTTCCGGCTGGCGACACGGCAGCACATGGACCTACCTGATTATGCTGCTCGCCTCTGCGGCGGCTCTGTTTGTCTCATTCATGCTGTCTGCGGAAACGCTTCGCTTGGCACGCAAACCGAACCAGCTGCTCGCCTGCGATATCAACAGTGTGCTCTCCTGCTCCGATGTCGCCAAATCCTGGCAGGCGGAACTCGTGAAACTCGGCGATTTGAGTTTCCCGAACGCGTTCTTCGGTATTGCGGCGGAAAGCGTGTTCGTCACCATCGCGGTGATCGGTCTCGCACGAGTGCGCGTACCCCGGTGGTTCGCCACCTGCACGTGGCTTGGTGGGTTTGCCGCGCTGCTGTTCTCCTATTGGCTGACCGTGCAATCCCTGTTCGTTATCAGGGCGTTGTGCCCGTGGTGCTTGGGACTGATGTTCTCGACCACCATCCAGTTCATGGCGTTGAGCCACGCGACCGTCACCGTGCAGGATATTGCGCATGACCGCCGCGGCCTGCGCACGTATTACCGGTTGAATTACGATCTGATGGTCGATGTCGTGTGGCTGCTCGCCATTATCGCCGTGATCCTGGTGAAGGACGGCAGCGCGATCTTCCGGTAATCGTCCAAGTCCCGTCGCCGTGTCTACACGCCGTCCGTTTTCCCGCCGCCTGTCCACGCTCAGCAGATGCTCAGCAAATGCTCAGCGTAGACAGGCGGTCAACGTAGACAGGCGATGTGCGAGAGACAACCGCGAGAATCATGGAACCACCAGGCGGTGTGGCGGCGAATCAGAGCAATTCGACGCGGCCGACAAGGGTCGCCGAACCGGTGAGGAACACGCGGTCGTCGCTGACATCCACCAACAGCGTGCCGCCGCGCACCGTAATCGTCCAATGATGGATACCGGTTTTGGCCAGCAGCGTGACGCCCGTAGCGCACAAGCCGGTACCGCATGACAGGGTTTCCCCGACGCCACGCTCATTGACCCGCATGGTGGCGCTGCCATGGTCGGACGCCTCATCGGTCGCATCGATACGGACGAATTCGGCGTTCTGGTCGGACTCCAACACCGGGTTGACCACCGGTTTGACCACAAGATTCAGCTCGTCGACCGCAGGCAAGGATGAGACGCCGTCGCCGATGACACTGACCACGTGCGGGTTTCCCATATCAACGAACGTGCCGCGCGCCGAACCGTCAGTACCCGGAATCGTCACAGTGAACGCGTCCGTCTCGCCACGCTTCCACTCCCCCATATCAACGCGGAACACGTCATGGCCGCAAGGAGTGACATCACCAAGCGATACCAGCGTTTTCACGCCGGCACGCGTACCTAGCCGCAATGGCTCGCCACCAACGCCGTCGGCATATCCGAGCCGCTGGGCGAACAATGCGGTGGCACGCGTACCATTGCCGCACATTTCCGCCAAAGAACCGTCAGCGTTACGATAATCCATGAACCATTCGGCACCGTCCGACTCCAGTCGTGCGACCGTATCGGCATCAAGATCGCTGACGAAACGCGGGTGGGTCAAACGCAACAGCCCATCGCCGCCAATACCGAAATGCCGGTCGCACAGGAACCGCACCTCATCCGGCGTCGGTTCGAACGTGCCGTCCGGATCCGCGTAGATAACAAAATCGTTGCCGGTGGCGTGCGCCTTGACAACCGTCTGTGGAATGCTCATGCCCCGAGTCTACCCATGCGCGGGGAGGAATCGCCGAGCGCGAACCGGATAGCGGGACAGCGGGTACGACGCCGATACAATCAGCGCAATCCCCAAACATGCGACTATCCCCGCACCGACGACGCTGACGAACTGTCAGGCGTCACCGAAGCGGGGATAGCGATTGGCCGAAGCGTGAAGTCACTCAGCGTCGGCTGCAGCCCCGGAAGCCTTGCTGGCGGAATACATCGACCAGATGCGACGCGCATACAGGACAGCGGGAACCGCCGCAACCAGCGCACATGCCGCGGCAATCAGCACGGTCGGACTGATACCGGTTTTGGCGAGCGCCCCGGCGATACCGCCCTGCTGGGGCGTAGCGTGGGACGCGGAAGCGTCGGATTGTGCCGTTGTGGATGCAGGGGCTGCGCTGTTCTTCTGGCTTGCGGCGTTCTTCGCGGTTGCGGCGGCGGTCGACGCCTGCTTGCCGTCAGTCGAAGTGGCGGCAGTCTTGCCGGTGGAATGTTCGGCCGTGTTCGACTGATGGTCAGCGTCGGTATTGCTTGCGTTGTTCACTGTGTCGTCAGCCACCTTGTTGCCGACCGCTTCAGCCAAATCAAGCTTCGCTTTGGTGAACGCGGCTTTGGCGGTGGCCACGTCCGCGGCGGACTGGACGAGCGTTGCATCCGCTTGGACTTTCGCCTGCGTGGCGGCAGCGAACTCCTCACCCGCTTTCACACGCGCCGGGGCATCCGCGTCAGCCTGCTCATCGGCGTGACGTTTGGCTTCAAGCGCCGCGACATTGGCTTGGCGTGCGGCATCCCGCGCCTGCTTGGCCTGATTGAGCCGGGCATCCGCCTGTTTGACGGCATCACTATCAGCAGGATTGTGCAGTCTTGCGGATACATCATTCGCATACGCGTCCGCAACGACGTTCTCCGCGCTTTTGAGCGCTTTAGCGGCAGCGATGGCTTCAGCTCCGGCAGCGACCGCTTGCCGTTTGCTTGCTTTGGCCGTATTGAGCGCCGATGTGGCGGCGACAAGCCGTTGCGTGGCCGACCGGCTGGCGTTCTGGGCGTTCTTGTGATTCGCAACGGCTTGACGGTACGCGTTCTGCGCCGCCGTGTAATCAGCTTTCGCGCTCTGATACATGTCATCAGCCGACGTTTTGGTGCTGCTGGAATCGGTGTTGCTGGAAGACGCGGCGACAGTGGACGGGCTGGCGGCAGGTTGCGCCGCGTTCGCCACGATTGCCGAGCCGGGTGCAAGCAGCATCGCCGCGGCAATCAAGATACCGACATACTTCGGATTGCTCATATCGTCCCCTTAACTCCACAGCGTATCGTCCGTGACAGTCCGGTACGCCACCCGTGGTGCGGCACGCTCACGCCACCGCATCCACGGTGATGGTCAGTTCTATCTGTATTATCGGTCACAACTTACGACATCGACTACCGGTTATTCGACACATGCCCACGACACGCCCAACACGCCAACGGGATTTCACCATACACGGAGCGCGTATGCGGCATTTCACGCCGGTACGCCGATGGGCGGATGGCAAGACGCGGATGGTGTTACTATCACGGTAGCCAATCAATACAGGCTCGTACTATGAGGCCCGCAATCGCGACAGCCTGACAAGGAGGATCAATGACTTCCACTGCACCAATCGGCGTGTTTGATTCCGGCTTGGGCGGTATCTCAGTGGTACGCGAACTGGTGAAGGATCTGCCGGACGAGCAGGTCCTGTACTTCGGAGATTCCGCGAATGCGCCCTACGGTACGAAAACCCCGGAGGAGGTGCGTCGTCTCGCGTTCGCAATCGTCAACGATTTCGTGCGCGAAGGCGTCAAAGCCGTGGTCATCGCCTGCAATACGGCGACCTCGGCGGCGGTGGACGCACTGCGTGAACAGTTCAGCATCCCGATCATCGGTATGGAACCGGCGTTGAAAGTCGCGTGCGACCGTGGGCATGGCGTTCCCCAGCATGTCATCGTCGCTGCGACCCCATTGACCTTACGTGAGCGGAAATTCGCCAAGCTCATGGCCAGGTTCAACGCGGATAACGTGATTTACAAGCAGCCTTGCCCGGCGCTGGTGGAAATCGTGGAACACGGGCAGCTTGACGACCACGAACTGGTTGAACGCACCCTGCACGGGTATTTCGACCAGTATGATCTCGAAACCATTGATTCCGTAGTACTCGGTTGCACGCATTTCCCGTTCTTCCGCGAGTATTTCCGCCGTCTCATGCCCAGCAGCACCGCCATCATTGACGGTAATGAAGGAACCGTACGCCACTTACGCGTGGTGTTGGAAGCACTGGGCAAACTCGCACCGGAAGGAGCTGCAGGCGGCGTTTCGCTGTCCAATTCCGACACCAGCGAACGCATGGCCACGCTGATGGAGCAGTTGCTGACACGGTGAGCGGCTGGCGGCCGGGGGGGTGACGGCCAGCGGGGTGACGGCAGGCGACGGCAGGTGACGGGGATCTGCCTGCCAAGTACGCGAGGTATCGGCTTGTCGTGTGACCGGACCGTCGCACCACAGACGGATAGCAACGGAACCCGCATGACACCAGCGACCCATCTGCCCGCCATGTGACCGGACCATCGCACAGCGGGCAGATAGCGGCGACGGTTGACGATTCCGCAGACGTATCTGCCCGCCATGCAACCAGACCGTCGCACCACAGACGGATAGCTCCAGGAATCAGCTGTTCCGGCCTGGTATCGACCTACTGTGTAACGATTCGGGTACACTGAGGGCGGATAGCGGCGAGCATTGTTCGACATCCGAATATCATCTGTCTGATTTTTGCGCGGTTGTCCACGTGTGGCCCGTAAGCTCGCCGTAAGTGCGCATCGGCACACTACGGATGCGCTCACGTGAGGGAGACAACATGGCACGAACAGCATTGATCGATGTCGGCGGCGGCTACCGGGCGATTTTCGGAGCCGGAGTCATGGACAGGCTCATGGAAATGCACATCGACTTCGACCACTGCTACGGCGTCTCCGCAGGAAGCGCCAACATGGTCGGCTATATCGCCCATCAACCCTACCGCAGCCACAAGTTCTACACCGAATACGCCAACCGCAAGGAATACGCAAGCGTCCAGAACTTCAGAAAACACCATAACTTCGTCGGGCTCGACTATGTCTACAGCACACTGTCGAACCATGACGGCGAATACCCGGTCGATTTCGACGCGTTCGAAGCGAACCCGACCGGATTCACCGTCGTCGCTTGCAATGCCGAAACCGGGCAACCCAAATACTTCGACAAGTCGGACGTCCACTACGATGATTTCGACATTATGAAGGCATCATCCGCTGTGCCGGTCGCCTGCGAACCGTATGTGATCGACGGCGTCCCCTACTTCGACGGCGGCATCGCCGATCCTGTCCCCGTGCAAAAAGCCATTGACGACGGATACGATCGGGTCGTGGTCATTCTCACCCGGCTCAAGGATGTACTGCGCGAACAGAAGAAGGACATCATGCCCTCCCGCATCCTCGAACGCACGTACCCGGCTGCGGCCGACCGTCTGCTCAACCGGTATCAGACCTATAACGATGAGGTGGCGCTCGCCAAGCAGTACGAGCAGGAAGGCAAAGCGCTGATCATCGCGCCGGAATCCCTGTACGGGCTGTCGACGCTGACTAAGAAGTTCGAAGGGCTCGAACGCATGTATCGTGCGGGGTATGCCGCGGCCGAGGCGATTCCCGAGTTCTTGGAAAGCTGAGCGCGACTCCCGACTTCCTGCCTCTTGGCTGATTCGACGAGTTGGTGAGGGACAAGTCTTACCAACTCGTGATGATGCATGGCATGGGCGGCTTGTCATCGTGATGCTTGCTGATTCTTGGCGGCACGTAGGTTATTAAACGAAATACAGCACTTCGCCGGCATGTAGCGTATCGTTGCTCTACCTTAACGGCAGCATGTGAAAGAGGAACGTCACCATGGCAGGAGCGATTTTCGACTCACGAACAGCGGTATCACTCGAAAAACTGCCGAGCATCTTGGGCTGTCCGAACACAGTGCACGCAAATATGCGGATGAGCTGTCCCGGTATGGATTGATTGATTTCACGCATCGCTGACCATTACGGTTCAAAGCGTCCCAGACCGTCATACGCAATCTGGAAGGCGAACCCGCGGAATCAACAGCCACGGTACGGGTCACCGTATGAGTCTGAGCGCTGTACGGTGTCAGCCCGGTACACCGGCAGCCAAAGCAAGTGGCGGGTTTTCAGACATCTGGTATGTCTGAAAACCCGCCACTGCGTAGCACTATGCGGCAATCCAGGCGTTCGTCAGAGTCCAGGCGGGGAAGCGGGGTCTTCCTCCCTTCTCCTTCCCCGACGTTGCACGGAGACGAGTGTCAGTCGCCACCAAGCGTCCAATCGCTCAGCGCAATCCGGACGGGCGGTCAGGCGCTGGAGATGCGAACGCCGCGGAAGCAGCCGCGTCGGACGGGATCTCACTGGCAGTGAGCATGGCCTTGGTGACCTGCTCGTACAGATCCTGATACCCGCCAGGCGTGGAAGCCGGCAACACCACGGTCTTGGCATTGCGAGACTCAGACAGCGAGCGCATCACGTCGAGATACTGATTGAACAGAACCACATTGTTGACATCCGCAATATTCATGCCGACAGCCTGCAAGCTCTTGATCTGGTCGACAATACCATTGGCGATCTCACGACGATAGTTCGCCTGGCCCTCGCCCTGCAGACGGGTCTTCTCGGCTTCGGCGGCCGCCTGGGTTTCAATCTGGATGCGCTGGGCTTCGGCGCGCTGACGGGTGGCTTCCTTTTCACGCTGGGCGGCGTTGATGGAGTCCATCGCGTTCTTGACTTGCGGGCTCGGGTCGATCGCGGTGATCAGGGTCTTGACGACGGTGAAGCCGAAACGGCTCATTTCCGTGCCGACCGTCTTCTGCACGTCAGCGGCGACATCGTCCTTGCGGGCGAACGCGTCGTCAAGGGTGAGCGCCGGAATCGCGGAACGCAGCGCGTCCTCCATGTAGCTGCGCAGCTGGCCGGCAGGATCCTGTAACTCATAGTAGGCGGTGGCGACCGCTTCAGGCGCGACACGGAACTGCGTGGAGGCGACCACGGTGACAAACACGTTGTCCAGCGTCTTGGTCTCCAACTTCACATTCAACTGGCTGACCCGCATATTGGTTTTCTGCGCGATGCGGTCGACGAACGGGATCTTCATGCGAAGCCCAGCATACTGAACTTTATGGAACTTGCCGAACCGTTCGATGATGTAAGCCTGCTGCTGCGGGACCACGTACAGCGCGGAGCACAGCAGGAGCACCACGATGACAATCAATGCGATAGCAAACGGCATGGGGATTCCTTTCATCCGAGTCCGCGCGATCCTTGCGCGAACAGCCTGCTTCATCATATCAGAAACTAGGCAGAATGCCGGGATTCCGCCATTTTCAGGACATGCTTCCCAAAAGCTGAGAGCCGGCTATCGATTTTTGCGAACGCAACGCCACCACGCGGCAGCGCACGGATTGTTAGGGTCAAAGACAATCAACACATCCATACTGCAGCCATACCGCATTGTCGACGGCAGTGGCGCGCACCATCGCGCCGCGACGCCGGCACGCCGCATGTCCCATCCAAGGAGGTTCCGCATGCCACGTATCTTCCAGGTCAGCGTACCGTCCCTGCGGGTCACGCTGTCCTCCATTTTCCGCAAACAAGGCTTCAATTCGACCGATGCTTTGTATCTGGCCGGCACGCTCATCGACGCCGACCAGAGGGGGATCAGCTCACACGGCACGCAGCGCATGGCCATGTACGATGCGAAAATCCGACATCGGATCATCGACCCGCACGCCCGCCCCGGCATCGTGCGTAGCAAAGGGGCCACCCTGCTCATCGACGCCCACGCGGCCATGGGGCAGCTCGCCATGCGCGAGGCGACGAACCTGGCCATCGGACTGGCACAGTCGCACGGCCTGGGGCTGGTCACTGTACGCAATTCCAATCATTTCGGCACCGCCGGGCAATACGCCCGCAAAGCCGCTGATTCCGGGTTCATCGGCATCGTTTCAACGAATTCCAACCCGATCGTCGCGCCAACACACACCGCCGTTCCAGCACTCGGCAGCAACCCGATCGCCGTGGCAGCCGGTTACGGGGACGATCAGCTGGATTATGACGCGGCGACCAGCACGGTGTCGCTGGGCAAAATCGAGATTCATGAGAAGACCGGCACACCCATCGACGCCGACTGGGCGGTCGACGCGCGCGGAAGCGTATCTCACGATCCAGCGGCCATTATGGACGGCATACGTTCCAAGCCACGCCGAGCTGCTTTGACTCCGCTCGGCGGGCCAGGCGAAAACGGCGGCGGGTACAAAGGTTACGGCCTAGGGCTTGCGGTCGAACTGCTCACCGGGCTGCTCGGAGACGCGCCCGCATCCATCGACTTGAAGGGCACGCGCATCAGCCACGGCATCCTCGTCATATCCCCCCGAAGCCTACGGCGGCAGCGATGCGCTCGCCGCGCGCGTCTCCCAACTCGCCAAACGCCTGCGCTCCCTGCCCTCCAGCGACGGGCATCCCGTGCTGTTCCCCGGCGACAAGGAACGCGCCGCAATCGCCCAGCACCACGACAGTGTACCGATCGACGACGTGACCTACCGGCAGGTGCGGGATATCGCGTGGGGGGCTGGATATTGATGAACCGCAGATTGTGCGGGTTGAGGGGGTTGGCGGGGGGTGAGGATGGTGAGGCGAGCGACGAGAACGCGGCGGTAGGCATTGCGGACAGACAACCCGCTTAACAGGTCTGGTGTGTGAGGATTGGCTCACACAGCAATGGACGATTCAGCCGACTCGTCGTATCAGCCTAAAGGACAATTTTCCGCATGCCCAGACATGCGCAATCAGGCAAGCCATTTACCTGGATTGAGGATGCCGTTGGGGTCAAACACCCGACGAATGGCCCGCTGAAGTTCAAGGTTATGTGCCCCCAGTTGCCGTGGAAGATAGTCTTTCAGCTCCAACCCGATGCCATGCTCGCCCGTAATCGTACCGCCCATTTCCAACACGGTATCCAAAAGACGGCTACGTGCCGTTGTCAGCCGGACAGGCATTTCAGTATCGTTCTTGGTTCGAGGCAGCATCAGCGATAGGTGGATATTCCCATCGCCGGCGTGTGCCAGCAAGAACAACGAGGCTTTGGTATCCCGCGCCAGATTGTCGATGAATATCAGCAGTTCCGCGAAACGGTCCAGTGGCACCGCAGCATCTGATTCGACGGACCAGACATCCCCATGAGGACATGCCTTTCCTGTCTTGCGCAGTACAAAAAACGTTTCCAAATCCTCATCAGTCGGATGGACGACTGTCAGCCCCTGCTGTTCCCATGCCTGTGCGATCACGTCAAGGTCATGTCCCTTTGACCATCCATCGGTGGTCGCCACCAGCATCCATGCAGCGTCACCCACAAGTGGCACATACGCATCCGGATATGTCTGAATATACGGAACCGGCATGAATTCCAATGATGTCGGCTGTACAGGCGCTTGCAGAACAGCCGATACTGCATCTCCCGATTCCTTCAAATCCTTGAGGAACACCACCGCATTTGCCGTGCCATGAACAATCGGACGCAAACGGACCGTGGCTTCGACAACGACACCTAACTGTCCTTCGGAGCCGGTTATTAATGAGGTCAAGTCAAGCCCTGCAACATTTTTCGTCACCGGTCGTCCTGTATCGATGATGTCTCCGCCAGGAAGAACCACTTTCAAAGACATCAACGAATCACGGGTCACACCGTATTTGGCGCACTTGAACCCACCTGCATTGGTAGCGATATTCCCGCCGATGGTCGATAATGCGCTGCTTGCCGGATCTGGAGCATAGTACAGGCCATAGGACCGAGCCGCCTTGGTAATATCAGCGTTGATCACTCCCGCTTGAACGCGCGCATAATGCCCCTTCCCGTTAATCTCCAGAATCCGGTTCAGCCGATCGGTAAGCAGCAACACACCCGGTTCCGTAACATCGGATAAATGGCCCATCCCTGTACCGCTGCCCCGCGTATATACCGCTATTCTTGAACGATCTGCCCACGCGAGGACCTCCGACACCTGCTCGACGTTTTCCGGGCTGATTATCGCCGCAGGCAACAAGCCTCCCGAGTCCCGGTTATGTCTATCGGACATATGCCGAATCGTCGGCGGGTCATCGACAATCACACCATCGGGCAGTTCCTTGGACAGTGATACAAGCGCCTCTCTGACATGCTGAATGTCAATCATGTCAATGGTCGGTTTCATGTCGGTTGACGACACTTGAATAGATGGCATATCAATCTTCTTTCCTGTGGTGTTATCGGCGATTTGGCATTGATGTATCCGATTAATGTGACGGTCTGACCTCATCCAATGCATCACGAAGCCGGTCAGCGACCTGTTCGAGTCTGTTCTTGGACACATGGGCGAAGGACAGACGCATACAATGTCGTGCATCATCATCGGGCTGCCCCACATCTATTTCGCTGGGCGGCGTGAAGACATTTCCCCATACCGGATTGATGCCCTGTATCGCGAGCGCACGTCTGACACTTGCCGCAGAGGAATTGAACCACTCCGGGAGTCGCGCCCACAAGAAATAACCACCTTGTGGGGGAAGAACATCGATCTCTTCTCCAAGTCGGCACTGCAAAGTTTCCAACAACGCTTTGGCTTTCTCGGCATAGAACCGTCGTTCAGCTGCAAGCCATTGATTGCCCCAGGATCCTTGCAACACCTGCGATAATGCGTATTGGGTAAGCGTCGCCGGCCCGCCGTCAACACCAAGTCTGTATCCGGCGATTTTCCTCACTGCGGCGGAATCAGCGATAAGCCATCCAACGCGTAGCCCTGGCCCCAACCATTTTGAGAAGGAACCGATCTCCAGCAACGGGCTTCCCGAGGTTCCCCGGTACTCGCCGGGGAACTCCGCAGGAGGCTGCGAGAACCACAGATCATGATAAGGGTCGTCGGCAATGACCGCGATGCCGTGGTGTTCAGCCAGTTCCAGCAGTTTCCGCTTGGTGTCGGCGCTAGCACTGATGCCGGTCGGATTCTGGAAATTCGGGATGGTGTATATCGCTTTTATCCTGTTTCCGTCTACTCGTTGACTTTCAAGAAGCCGATTGAGCACTTCAATGTCGACACCCTGAGGCGTCAGGGGCACGCTACGCAGCCGCATACCCAATCTGGAAAAGATGCGTGCCGCTTGCGGGAACGACCGATGCTCCACGATAACCGTATCCCCCGGGTCAAGGGTTGCTATCGCCGAAAGGAAAATCGCTTCCATTGCCCCATTAGTGATGATGACGCTGTCAACGTCGACATTCCTGAATCCGGCGACCCATTCACGCAGGGACCGCTCCCCCAGTGGATCGCCGTAGGACAGCGCGGAAAACGCACGGGCCTTATCGCCAAGCACCTGGGAGATTGCTTGACGTATCTGGCGGTACGCCAGTTGTGTTGGATCCGGTATTCCCGCTGCGATGTCGATTGGAGGTTTCGATGTCTCGACGGTGACATCGGAGACCGGGAATACACCGCCCTCTTCGACCGTAGTGCATACTCGCGATAGCCAACGCGGCACGCCCAAGCCGGTTATCGAATCGCAAGCATCGCCTTGTTTCCGTCCAATGTCCGACTGCACATGAATCATGCCATACGCCCCGGTCACTGCTTGTCCTCGGATTGAAGATCACTCAGCTTCGGTGTGAGATCGGTATAGAACCATTTTTTGTTGATTTTCTTGGATGTGCCGTCTTTCACTAATGCGATAAAGGCATTGTTGATATCGGATACCAGTTGTTGATCAGCATCCTTCGGGAAAATGAAATAACTCGGGGAGATGCCGGACAATTCGTTATCCCCTTGGATGACAATCTGCTTGAGCTTCAAACCAAGAGTGTGCGCGTAGTAATTGTTTACCGGCACATCATTGATTGAGCCATCTGCCCGTCCTTGTGCAACTTCGCTGAGCATCGCCCCAAGGTCGGACTGGGAGAATTTCAATGTGATTTGTGCGTCGGCATGCTTGTCATTGTATGCTTTCAATGCAACCCCGACATTGTTGGTCGGTGACTGAATCAGTGTCTTCCCGGCAAAGGATTCTAGACCAGTGACCGTTGTGATTCCAGTACCGCTGGTTGTCGCCACAGCATACTGCTTGTTGTAGAGAGGAAGGCTGAATGTGTACTTTTTCTCTCGCTCAGCGGTCTTCGCGAAATTATTGACTCCCATATCGTAACGACCGGAATCGAGACCTGAAAAAATCGCTGAGAAATCAACTGTTTGTATGTTGAGCTTGTACTGAGGGAGCTTTGCAAATATCGCACGCAACAATTCGATGTTCTGTCCATCAAGCTGACCGTCCTTGCCTTTGAGTACATACGGCGCAGGACCGCCTGATGTCGCTACGTTGATGACCTTCACATCGGTGTTTGAGGTTGATGCATCGGCCGCACCGCAACCAGATAGCGTCGTGGCAGCGAATGCGAATGCCAAGACAGCGGACAGTGTCGTGATGATTCTATTTCGTCGGCGAATAGTCATATTATTCTTCCTCCCTTTGTAACTGTTATGTTTACGGATGTCACGCAAGCACACTTGACGAAGTCTGGAACAGGTGCTGTGAAGCGATATGTGCCCCTTCGACAAGCGACTTGAGCTTGGCCTGCGCAATATGTGGATGCACTCTGCCGCCGAGTCCGCAATCCGTGCCAGCGACCACTCGGTCAGGACCTACCAGCCGCGCGAATCGTTCGATGCGCTGGGCAACGAGTTCCGGGTGCTCCACAACATTGGTGCAGTGGCTGACCACGCCGGGGATGAGAATCTTGTCGTCAGGCAGCGTCACATCCTCCCACACTTGCCACTCGTGTTCGTGACGCGGATTGCCTGCTTCAAGTAGGTAGGCTCCTACATGGGCCTCAAACAAAACATTGACCAAATCCCGTAGCGGGATATCCGTAGTGTGCGGCCCGTGCCACGACCCCCAGCACACGTGCAGACGGACTCGGTCTGCCGGGATGCCTCGCAATGCATAGTTCAATGCGTCGATACGAATGCGCGTGAATTCCTGGTAGTCTTCCACGCTGGGTTCGGGGTTGATTTGGTCCCAGTTTTCCGCCAGAGAAGGATCGTCAATCTGCAATATGAGCCCCGCATCGACGATCGCCTGGTATTCCTCGTGCAATGCGTCAGCCCACGCCCATATCAGCTCCTCCTGTGTGGCATAGTAGGTGTTGTCGATACGTGAGGCGCTTCCCGGAGAAATCGATGAGATGAAACCCTGAACGCCCGGATGCTTGGCGAGCGCGGCGTTGAGATTGGCGATATCCCTTGCCACTGCCTGCTGGCCGGTATAGACGATGGGCCCGGTAATGCGCGGGAACGCCGTCTGTTTGGTGATGCGTACTCCAGATGCGGGGTCGGTGTATACGTCATGGAACCTGATCCGGTCGCGCCGCTCACTATGCGCTCCAAGCCGCAATGCGCTGCGGGTCGAGGGAGCCTGTTCCTCCGGCGGTTGTGGATGGTCAAAAACCTGCCATCCGCTGATGCGCTGTTCGATGTATCCGAACCAAGCGTGTGCATCGATGTTGCTGACGACGGATTTCCCGTATTCTCCGTCATTGATGATGTCCAGTCCGAAATCGAGCTGCTGTTGGACGATGCGATCCACGGATTGAGCGATGATGCGGTCGTAATCGATATCAGCGGCATCCCCGGGTGTGATACCGTCTAGGGTTAGCCGTCCGCGTTCTTCGTTGGCGCGATCCAAGGCCTCCACGCGTGGAAGGCTCCCCGAATGGGTGGTGGCGATATGTCTACTCATCGGTGTCCTCCTACTCATCCAGCCAGTCGAGACTCGGCCCCGTCGGCACGATGCCGTTCGGGTTTACGGTCCGTTGCGTGTTGTAATAATGTCGTTTAATGTGATCGGCATTCGTAGTGGATTTGAATGCCGGATTGTGGTAGAGCTCCTTGACGAATCGTGCGATATGCCGGTAATGCAGCAGGTTGTGGCGGTTGAGCTTGAAATGCACTTCATACACGACCCACCAGCGGTACAGGCTGGTCCATAGGTTGATGTCCGCTTCGGTCAGCCGGTCGCCGAACAGGAAGCGCTGATGGGCGAATATCGAGTCAAGGCGTTCCACGGACTGGAAGAAATGGTTTTCCGCTTCCTCGTATTCCTCTTGTGTCGTGGCGAATCCGGCACGGTATGGGCCGCTATTGATGTCTTCGCCGATCCATGTTTCGGCATCATTGATGTCGTCTTGAAGGTCTTCAGGATAGAGATTGTCGTGCGGAGCGACGCCAAATTGAGCAAGTTTCGCCAGCTCGCGGGGAATGACCGGATAGTAGTTCGACACAATGGTGCGTGTTTTCTTATCCCATAGCACCGGCACGGAAATGCGGTGCGTGTATATGCCGCCCACCGTCTGGTCATAGGCCTCACGCAGGAACGCGAATCCATTGCCTGCGGTGTCAAGCGTCGAATCCGGCACATTGCGGAATGCCCATCCACGGCCATCCCGGATTGGGTCGACCACAGAGACGGTGACGACATCATCAAGCCCGTAGAGTTTTCTGGTGATTGCCGACCGCTGGGCGATCGGGCAGGCCCAGGATATGTACAAGTGGTATCTTCCGGGTTCTACGGGATGTTCCGGGTCACCGATATGCCCCTGGATCGGATAGGCTTCCTCGAGGGTTGGCTCATGATTGACGAGCGAGCTTGCCGGAGGTACATTCCGCGGCTCGTAGATGGTACCGTATAGGTCATAATCCACAGCGGATGCCACGCCTGGTGCTTCCAGCCATGTCGGATCGATTGCCATGATGATGTTCCTTTCTGTATCCGGGAGATGCAGGCTTGTTATCCCGGGATCTTGGGTATGGTTTGTGTTTCGATACATGTCATGCCAACAGTTATGTAGGGCTGCGCAAGACGACACATCTGACGCACGTACGACTGCGCGATAGTTGAATTCCGTACAACAAGGTACGAAAAGAGGACTTCGTCTGCATGCGGCGAAGCTGATATAGAAAAACTGGGAATTGCCCGCTATGCCAGCGGGCCACGCATTCGCACACAGCTGCATGACGCGACATATCTGCGGATTCCCCGGCAGCAGTATCTACGTTTCATGCGTTTCCTCTTGATGGTGTGTGGATGAGAATAATTATCAGGATGAAATTGGTTTGGATTCCCGGCTTGCCCGGCTATGGACAAGTTCTCACGAATGCCGCAACAGGTAACCGTATGCGGCTAGATGTCCCGTATCTGTGAGGAATCACCACAACTGGTATATACCCAGTGTAGGTATCAACCCGTTCACTTCGAACATCTGATCGGCGGAGTCGTAGACCGTCTCAGTCGTGATTTCGTCATTCGACCATTCCATGTTCGTATAATGGCCACGGACTTCATCATGCAAACTAATCATCGTTCACCTCCTTGGTGTCGGGGTCTGCAGGATTGAGCTTGTCATCCCTTGATTACCAGTAAACCCCGTTTCATCCGCCAATCACAAATCTCGCTTATCACAACTGGTTATAGGACGTTCAGTCCCTATCGAATATGACTCAATCCCGATACGCCTGTTCAATCGCTTGGTCCAAGTCGGCAATCAGATCAGAGACATCCTCGAGACCAATCGACAGGCGGATCAGCTGGTCATCCACACCGGCGGCCTTCAGATAGCGCGATGGGACTTCCCGGTGCGTGATGCGGGCCGGGTTGACAATCAGCGAGCGCGAATCACCGATATTGGGCACGTAGGAGAATACACGGACCGCGTCGATGATGCGCAGCACGCGGCTCTCGTCACCTTGCGGCGAGAACGACAGAATCGTGCCCACACCGTCAGGGAAATCACGGGCGACCAAGGCCGCCTGCGTGGTGTTGCCCAGACCAGCATAGTTGACGCGTTCAATGCGCGGATGTTGCGACAGATGCCGAGCGATGGCGGCGGCGCTCGCAACTTCCTGGCGCTCGCGGGCGGCGAGCGTTTCCAGCCCGACCAGCTGCAGGTAGCTGTTGAACGGGCTGGGTACCGCCCCGAGTGTGCGCAGGTATTTCACGCGGATGCGCCTGATGAATGCAAGGGAGCCGAACTTGCCCCAGAAACTGTGGAATTCGCCGTTGCGTTCGTCGCTGATGACCTGCTCGGTTGCAGTGAACTGCGGGTAACGCCCACGGGACCAGTCGAATCGTCCCGCGTCAATGATGACTCCGCCGATGGCGTTGCCATGCCCTGTGATGCCTTTGGTGGTGGAGTGGACAACGATATCCGCACCATGTTCGATTGGCCGGTACAGGTAGGGCGTGGGGACGGTGTTATCGATGATCAGTGCGACACCGTGACGGTGGGCCAGTGTGGCGAGCGCGGGCACATCGGCCACTTCGGTTGAGGGGTTGGCTACGGATTCCGCGAAGATGGCGCGGGTTTGCAGTGTAATCAGCGCTTCGACGGCGTCGAGGTCGTTGATGTCGTCGACGAAATCGGTGTGGATACCGAATTGGGGGAGGAACGAAAGCATCGCGTCCACCGAGGCACCGTACAGGCTGGTGGGGGCGATGATGCGCCCGCCGCCTTCCGCGGCGCACAGGAGCGCGTATGAGACGGCGGCCATGCCGGAGCCCACGGCGACCGCTTCGGCACCGCCTTCAAGTTCGGCGAGCCGCCGTTCCAGTACGGCGGTGGTCGGGTTGGCGACGCGAGAGTATGAGAATCCCTGTACCGCCCCGGAGGCGAGGTCGTCGCCGTGTTCCGCGGTGCGCATGTCGAATGCCGCGGTCGCGTAGATCGGCACGTTGCATGCTTCGGCATTACCTGCGGTGTCGTATCCTCCGTGGATTGCCGCAGTAGAGAATGCCCGCGAATTGATGTCGCCGGCAAGTGTCGGCGAAGCTTGGACAGACGCGGTCTTGTTATCGGAAGCGGATACTGATGGATTCGTCATAACTATGTCATCACCTTTGAAATGCCGATACGTGGATGGGCTTGCAGCAGTGGCAGGTTTCCCTAAGTCAGCGGGATTCGAGCGCAGCATCATCTTGGTTTCGAAGCTTGCGCAACGCGAGTAATGCAAGCGTTGACAACGTTCGGCCAGCCGGGACGAGTGCGTCAAGTTGCGGATAGAAGGTGGGGCCGTGCATCGGCCGGTCGGCGTTGCCTACGCCGATATGCAGGAAGACGCCAGGCGCATGATCAAGATAGTAGGAGAAATCCTCTCCTCCAAGCGTGACCGGCGAGGATTGCGGTTCAAGGCCGGCCTCGCGGGCTGCTTGTTCGGCCACTTGCGCCCAGTTTGCATCATTGACGACTGCAGGCGAACCGTAATCCCAATGAAAATCGGCGGTTACCGACCACGCGTCAGCCACGCCACTGGTCAAGGATCGGATGCGATCGTGGAGAACACGTCGGTCTTCAGGGTATGCGGTACGCACAGTACCTTCGATGAATGCCTTGTCAGGAATGACATTCCACGTGCTGCCCGCCTCGATGTGGGTGATGCTCACCACCCGCGGATGAGTAGGATCAAGATCGAGGCTTGCCAGACTTTCCAACCCTTGGGCCAGAGCGATCAGCGGGCGGATGGGGCTGCGGCCGGCATCGGGATGGGCGGCGTGCGATCCTTGCCCGGCGATGGTGATGGAGAACTTGTCGACGGCCCCGCTGACTGGCCCGGCGCTGATGCCGATCCGACCTGGTTCGAGCGCGTTGGAATCATGGGTGCCGAAGAATGCCTCCACGTCGTCGAGGACTCCCGTACGCAGAACCGCCACGGCGCCCGTTGGGATTTCTTCGGTGGCGGCGACTTCTTCCGCCGGCTGGAAGATCACTTTCACCGTACCCGCGAATTCGCTGCGCTTCTCTTGCAACTCGAGTGCCGCGGCAAGGGCGACCATGAGGTTGAAATCATGACCACACCCGTGCAGATACCCCGGATTCAGCGATGCATACGGCAATCCGGTCTGTTCCTGGATGGGCAGCGCGTCGATGTCCCCACGCAACGCGACCACATGATGACGCGTCGCAACCGGGAACGTGACGCCGGGGGCCGTCCGCGTGCCTTGAATCTGCGCGACCAACCCGGTGGACAACCCGGTATCAAGAATCGTCACACCGTGGTTGCGCAGAATATCGGCAATCTTCGCCGTGGTTTCCACTTCGGCGTAGGAGGGTTCCGGATGCTGGTGGAACCATCGGTACCATTCGTGTAGTTGGCTGTCGCGCAGGGGCATGGATGTCTCCTTCTCTTGGTGTCTGCCGCTCGAATACGAGCGATAAGGTTCAGCAAATCGCAGTGCCGGCAATCAGATGTCGCCGAAGCTCCACAGCGCATCCATACCGCCGGTTCCCGGGCCCGAATATTCCCATGAGCCGCTCAGCGTGGATCGGTCAACCGGTTCATTCCAGCGCTCGTAGTAAGCCTGCCGGTCGGCCGGACCGTTGTCATCGGTGGTGTCGGTGGTGGTCGTGTATCCGAACGAATACGCATATGAACCATCATCGAACGGCAGGAATCCCAAGGCGCGCAATTCCTCATCGTCGATGAATCCCGGAGTCTGGAACAGCTGCCGGGCATACGACCACAAGTGCGGATAGTCCCACAAGTGACGCACATCGTGTCCGACACGTTTGACCACGCGTGGGCGGTAGGTCACTTCGTAGGCGGCGAGCGTCTGGAAGAGACGTACATCACTGTCGGTGAGGTACGGACCGAACAGGTACCTCCGGTTTTCGAGACGCTGGTTGATTTCCGAGAGTCTGGCCTCGAACACGTCGAGGGCCGCCTGTGCGACATCCCGGCGCGGAGAGAAGATGATTTTATAGGTGCCGTTGTTGATGTCGTCGAACAACTGCTGGTTGAGCAGATCGATCTGCGGTCGAAGGAAATCCGGGTACAGATCCGGTGCCCCCTGCTTATGGTATGGCTTCCATACGGTTTCCCAATCCAGCGTCAAGGTCTGGTACTCATTGGTGACGACTTTGCCGGTCTGTTCGTCAATGACGGCGGGCGAAGTGGCGCGTCCCGAGAATTCCGGATCAGTAGCACGATAGAAATCCACGAGGTGCGTGTAACCGAATTTCTTGCCCAGCCCTTCGGGATCGAGAATCCATCCGGCATCGGTTTTCCCGAGCACGGATTCAATTGCCACCACCTGGTCGAGGCCGGTGAGCCTTAATACGATGCGCTGACGCCGGTTCCACCCGCATCCGATCAGCCCGATCACCCGATACCGGTTCGGAATAACCGGAATCTGCCCTCGGCCGTAGCCGAATCGACGGGAGATCCTATTGCCTTGGCGACGGAAGTCACCTTCTGCAGTGATTTCGTCTTTCACCCGGTTCAGGGACGCCTTACCGCCTCCATCGCCGTCGTTGGTCGCGTTGTTCAGCAGGCAGGCCGCACGAACGGCCCTATCCAAAGTAATCTGTTGTGCCATGGTGCTGCTCCTTCGTTCTGTATTCGTGTTCCGATGCCGCTAAGGTCTGCGCATTCACTTCAGGACACTGGCGTCAGGCGTCTGGTCGGCACCGAACCATTTGACGTCGATCTTCTTCGATGTCCCGTCCTTGACGACCTCCTTGAACGCCTTGTTGATGTCATCACGCAACTTCGTCTCACCCTTGGGCAGGACAAGATAGCTGTAGCTGTCCGAGGACAGTGAAGACTGCGCCTTCTCCCCCAGGGTCAATGCCTTGGTATCGAGACCGCCCTTCTTTTTGAGATAGCCGAATGTCGGCTTGTCGAGGAAGTACACGTCCGCGGTGCCGTTCTCCGTCTGCCGAATGGTGTCAAGTCCTTCATTCTGCGTGTAGACAAGCTTCGATGCCTTGGATGGATTGGCGTCGTTGTACTTCTTCAACGCGAGTGAGATATTGCAGCCCGAGGCGCATACGAGGACCTTCTTGCCCGCCAGATCGTCAAGCGTGTTGATTGTCTTGATACCGCTCGTCTTGCTGACTACTGCGACATACTGATCCTGGTAGATCGGGTAGGTAAACTCGTACTTCTGCTCACGCTCTTTGGTTTTGCTCAGATTGTTGACAGCCAACTGATACCGGCCTGCGTCAAGACCGGTGAACAGGGCGCTGAACTCCGCGGTCTTCCATTCAAGCTTGTATTGGGGCAACTTGGCGAAAATCGCTTCTGTCAGTTCGGCGTTCTGCCCGCTGACATTGCCGTCGGCATCCTTGAACACGAACGGCGCAGGACCGCCACCGGTGACCGCGACGATTGTGCGGGTCTTCGTGCCCGACGAGGATGACGACGTGGATGACGGCGCCGAACCCGAGCCGCATGCGGACAGCCCGGATGCAGCGAATACAATGGCGGCCAATGCTGCAGCGGCCTTGATAACCAGTCCCTTGTTCTTCATGTTGTCTCCATGTCTCTTTGCACGATTGCCGTGGATTGTCCCCGCGGGTCCTGTTGGCATCCGTTCGATGATTGGTATGTACCGCACGATATTGGCGCGATGCGCATGAAACGCCCCCTGTTTCACAAGGCGTGGTTATGGCAGGCTATCGGGACGCATGTTTTCGGGGAAATCCGCCCGCAGAACGCATATCAGGGAAAGTTGGAACGTGTTGCAACCGGTGACAGGAACACCGAAAAACCGCGCCGAAAACACAAGACGGCCCGCACCACCTTGCAGGATGGCACAGGCCGCCTTCAGGAGCGTCCCCGGACCGTTCAGTCCCCTGAAGAACCTGTCAGATCCTCACCGAACCATTTCTTGCTGATTGTTGTAGCGGTACCATCCTTGATGACCTGCTTGAGCGCCTTGTTGACATCGTCGCGCAGCTGCGTCTGGTCTTTCGAGAAAATCAGGTAGGCATGGCTGTCCGCGGAGAACTTTGATTCCACCGCTTCACCGATATCGATGCGCTTGGCGTCGATGCCGGCTTTGTCTTTGAGATAGTAGTAGCTCGGCCCGTCAAGGAAGTACACGTCCCCAGTGCCGTTCTCAACCTGGCGGATGGCATCGGCTTCCTCGGCTTGCGAGTAGACGATCTTGGATGCCTTCGACGGGTTCTTCTTGTTGTAAGCCTCCAAGGAGGACACGATATTGTACAGACCGGCAGGCGGCACGATGATACGCTTACCGGCGAGATCGGCGAAGGATGAGACTTTCTCCAGCGAATCGTCCTTGCGCACCACCGCCACGTATGGCGCCGAGTACAACGGGTCGCTGAACAGGTACTTGTCCTTGCTCTTCGCCGTCTTGGAGAAATTGTTGACGCCCATCTGGTACCTGCCCGCGTCCAGTCCCGGGTAGATCGCCGAGAAGTCCGCGGTCTTCCACACCAGCTTGTACTGGGGCAGTTTAGCGAAAATCGCCTTGGTCAGCTCGATGTTCTGCCCGTCCAATGATCCGTCCGACGCCTTGGTGATGAACGGCGCCGGGGCACCTGCTGATACCGCCGTGATGGTGCGCACTTTGGTTCCGGAGTTCGCCGTACTGCTCGTCGCGGTTCCCGTACCGCTGCATGCAGCTGTGCCCGCAGCCAGCAGTACGGCTAGCACCACCGCCGCACCCGCCCGCCAAGCAGACGCCAGACCACGGCCGGTCCTCGTTGATATCGTGTCTGTCATATCAGTTTTCTTCTCTTCTGTTCTTTACGTCGGGCGTGAGGTTCAGTCCCGGTAGAACCCGTCGTATGCGCCGAACTGCCACAGTTCGAAGCTGCCGCCGCCGCCCGGGCCGGAATACAGGGGCGAACCGCCAAGATGCGTACGATCGGCAGGCTCCAGCCAACGTTCATACAGCGCCTTATGCTCATCTTTCACCGTCTGCGGTGTAGGACCGTCGTTCTCCTCCCAGGTCGCTGCGCGATAGTTGCCGTTCTCGTCAGGCGTGAAGCCAAGAGCATACAGTTCCTCGTCATCGATGAATCCAGGCGTCTGGAACAGGTCCCTGCCATAGGCGAACAGGTTCGGATAATCCCAGATATGGATGATCTCGTCAGTGCCGAAAGTGCGCACGAAGCCGGGGCGATACGTGCTTTCGAAGGATTCAAGGGTCTGGAACAGCCGTACGTCGCTGTCGGTGATCCGGTCACCAAACAGATAACGACGGGAAGCCAGACGGAAATCGTAATCGGCGAGGCGTGCCTTGAAAATTGTGTAAGCGGCGGTGGCAGCACCTTGCGACGTGGCGAAGTTCACTTTGTAGGTACCGTTGTTCACGTCGTCGAAAATCTGCTGGTTGAGCAGGTCGATCTCCTGACGGAGCTCCTGCGGGTACAGATCCGGCGCCCCCTCCTTGTGGAACGGCGCCCAAGCGGTCTCCAGATCGTTGCTCAGAATGTGGTAGTTGTTCGTCACAACTTTCCCGGTACTCAAATCGACGACGGTCGGCGAAGTGCCGCGGCCAGTGAAGTGGTCGGTGGTGGCTCGATAGAAATCGTTGAGCCGCTCGTAACCGAACAGATCCGCCACGCCTCCCGGAGTATGAGTCAGTTTCCAGCCGTTCTCGTCACGCCCGTACACGATTTCAGGGGTGAACGCGTCCCACAGGCCGAGCAGTCGAATGACGATGCGCTGACGACGGTTCCATCCACAACCCAGTGCCCCAAGGATGTGGTAGCGTCCAGCCTGCACCGGCGCCTGACCTGGGCCGGATCCGAAACGGACGGTGAACGCGTTGCGTTGACGGCGGAACGCTCCATCCGGCGTCTGTTCGACGGTCGTCTCCTCCACAGGACGATCCTGCTCGTCATGCCCGGGTCGGGACACGCGCTCACGGTGTGCCGCAACTCCGCATGCGTCCGCGGCGACAACTGACAGCGGCTGCCCGTTGGTCGAAAAATCGAATGTCATATGCTTCTCCTCACGTTGATGATGTACGGGGATTGGAATCCGGTTTGATGAACCGGTTGCCTGATTTCTGATTATCGGCGTCCGCAGTCACGAACACAACGTTGCGCCTATCACCGTTTATGCGGTGTCGATATAACGATTCCGTATTATCAGCAAAGTTGATGACGCGCGTGCAACACGTGCCGTCATGGTCTTACAACTCCCGCCTACACCGTCTCTTCCAATGCGCCGATGGCATGGAACGGATTGCGGTGACTCGGGAAGCCATTGCGTTGCCGCCGCTGATCGCGTTTTCACCGGGTGTTGTCGCCCTGTCCTGCGATTCCCCCTCGTAATCCGTCATATCTCTTGTCCTTTCGCCGCATGATGTCAGAAACAACTGACGGCATCACCGGAAACAATCCAGCGATGCCGTCGATCAATCATGTTCTATTCGGTGATGTCGTAAATGAAGAACAATAACCGCTGTCCCCCATCGACAATCAATGTCTCCATCTCAGGGTGCCGCACAAAACCGCACCGTTGGTACAGGCGATGCGCGTACGGCATATTTGGGCCGGAATGGATGAGCAGCCGTCTATAGCCGTATGCCTTGGCGACCGCGATATTGTGTTCCACGAAGGCTTTGCCCAACCCGTGGCCGCGCCCTTTTGGCAGCACACCCATGGTATTGAATTCGAATGTCGGTTCGTTGTTCAATGCGGGCTTGACCGTCGTGCATGCTCCATACAGCTCACCGGATGCATCGGAGATGACCCAGATATCCTCTTTCGCCGATCTTCCAGAAATATCAGTGAGCCGATGATGATATTCCTTGGTCATCGGACCATTCGTGGAGAACGCCTCCACCAGCGTGCGCCCCACAGCGTCATATTCGTCGGGATGTGCAAGCCTCAGATGCAGGCCGGAACCCAAATCCCAATCCTTGAGACCAACTGGCAGTGTGCTTGCGTCAGCATACGCAGTCACTGTCATTCACACCGCCTCCAATGCGAGATCCTCGCGCTCGTGCTCTTCACGAAGCGCCTCCTGCGTGCGCCAAGAAGCGTTCCGGGAGGCGTCCGCACCGGGATGGTTCGTCCCGTATCGTTCGAAGGAGGACAGGAAGTCACGCAACCGGTCGGTATGCGGATTGCCGAAAATCTCCTCCGGGGTCCCCTGTTCCACGATCTTTCCCCCTTCGAGGAAAATGACCCGGCTCGCGATGCTACGAACAAAACCCATTTCATGGGAGACCAGCAGCATGGTATTACCCGCCTCGGCTGCCTCGGCAATCGTGCGCTGCACCTCGTTCACGCGTTCAGGATCGAGCGCCGATGTCGGCTCATCAAGCAGCAGCAGCCGCGGATCCATGGACAACGCCCTTGCAATCGCCACGCGCTGCTGCTGGCCGCCACTCAGATGCTGCGGGTAATGGTCGGCCCAAGCTTCCAGACCGACATTGCGCAGCTCACGCAAGGCCCTGTCTTGCGCCTGATTCTTCGGCAGGCGCTTGACCACGGTCAACCCTTCCATGACGTTCTGCAGCGCGGTGCGATTACGCAACAGGTTGAACTGTTGGAATACCATAGCGGTCGACCGGCGGATCTCGAGTGTCTCGTCCTTTGACGCGTTGGCGAGGTCATATGTCTTGCCATCGATTTCCAGTTCGCCGGTGTCGGGGTGCTCCAGCAGATTGATGGAACGCAGGAATGTCGATTTTCCTGTTCCCGACGGGCCGATCAACGCCACGACCTCGCCGTCCTCGATATCAATGCCGACCCCGTCAAGCACCTTATGCCCATTAAAGGATTTGCTGATATTCCTGATGCTAATCACGGGCGACCACCTCCTTGGCTACCGTTCCTGCCAAGGTTGCAATCCCCGGCGTATTCAATGCGGGGAGCCTGCGCACCGAGCCACGCGCCGGCGCCGTTTGAGCTGGCTGCGCCTGTTCGGGTTCGGTTTGCGCCACCTGTCGCAAGGCTGGTGCCTGTTCGGGGACAGACAGTCGGCGTTCGAGCCAGGCACCAACCCGCTCCAGTAGCAGGGTGATCACCCAGTAAATGATTGCCAGTGAACAGTACATCTCGAAGTACCGGTATGACGAGCCCGCCATAATCTGGCCAGCCGCCGTCATATCAACGACCGCGCACACGAACGCCAAGGAGGTGCCCTTGATCAGGCCGATAAGCGAATTCATCAGACCAGGCAAGGCAATGACACCAGCCTGTGGAAGAATGACCCGCCGCCTGACCTGAGACGCGGACATGCCCAGCGAGCGCGCTGCCTCAAGTTGTCCCGGATCGACCGCAGTGATCGCCGCACGAATGACCTCAGCCATGAACGCCGACTGGTTGAACGCAAGCGCGAGAATCGCGAACAGGACCGGCGGCACGCTGTTGATATCCCAGTTCGTGCCATTCCAATAATTGAGGTACTTGAGGAAAATCGGAATTCCAAAGTAGCTGATGTACAGCTGCACGATGATGGGAGTGCCGCGAAGCACCGAAATATACACCGTGCTGATCTGGTACAGTACCGGCGTACGCTTGACACGGATGAGCGCGATCACGAAGCCAAGCAGAAGGCCAATGACGCCTGCCGCGACCGTCAGTTCCAATGTGACCGGCAGATAGCGCAACAGCTGCGGAATCTGGGTGAACACCAGTTTTCCATTGAATAAATCAGGCATGATGATGCACGAGTTTCCTTGATATGTATTGTTGTACGTTTCGTTGACCCTTGCGGGATGCGGCTACAGTTCTTGCGAAACACTTGGCGACGTTCCCGTCACAGTACCCACACAGTCAGGTTGCTTTTCCTGCCTACCGCACTGTCTCCGCCAACTGCGGCTGTGCCGCCTTCGCCGCAACTGCAAACGCCTGATCGAGGTCCTCGATGAGGTCGTTCACGTCTTCGATGCCGATGGACAGGCGGATGAGCTCGTCGGTGATGCCGACTTTGAGGCGCTCCTCGCGCGGCAGTTCGAAATGCGTCATACGACACGGCAGTTCGGCGAGACTTTCCACCGCGCCGAGGCTGACGGCGAGCCGGAACAGGTGCAGGTTGTTGAGGATTTCCGCCGGGTCGATGCCTTTGACGACTTCGAAGCTGAGCACACCGCCGAAGCCTTTGAGCCCCTTCTCGGTGTCGCCGGGCTGGCGGCCGCCTTCGACGCCCGGATAGTGGACGGTCGCGACAAGCGGGTTGTCAAGCAGCCAGTTCGCGATGGCGACGGCGTTGCTCTGCTGGCGTTCGATACGCAGGCCGAGCGTCTGGATACCGCGACGCACGGAGTCAGATTCAGTCGGCGGGAGCACCCCACCCAACCGGTTCTGCGCATAGTAGACGCGCTCGCCCAGCTTGTCGTCGCGCACGACGGCGAGACCGGCGATGACATCCGAGTGCCCGGCCAGATACTTGGTCGCCGAATGCAGGACGATGTCCGCGCCCAAATCCAGCGGCTGCTGAAGATACGGGGTGACGAAGGTGTTGTCCACAATCACAATGGCGCCATACTTGTGGGCGATCCGCGCAATCGCGGCGACATCATTGACCTGTAGCAGCGGGTTGGTCAGGGTCTCGAAATAGACGGCCTTGGCGGGTTCGCTGGCACCATCCTCGTCGCCGGCGACGCCGACACCGCTAATCGCCGCTTCGAGCGCCTCGTAATCATTGGTGTCCACAGGCTGGCTGACCAGACCCCAGCGAGTGAAATGCTCGTTGAACTGCGAGTAGGTGCCGCCGTAAACGTTGCTGCCGACGACAATCCGGTCGCCCGGCTTGAAAATCGAAAGAACCGCGTGGATGGCGGCGAGCCCAGACGCGAACGCGAAACCGCGGGTGCCGTGTTCGAGCTGCGCGATCTGGCGCTCAAGGAAGTCACGGGTCGGGTTGCCGCTGCGCGCGTAATCCCAGCGGGGCATGGACTCGACCGATTCGAAAGCATACGTGGATGAGTTGTAGATAGGCGGATTCACGGCCCCGGTCGTGTTATCGTTCACCGGCAGTCCGTGGACCAGCTGAGTGTTGAACCTCGTCATAGTGCACCCCCTAGGTAGTGTCGCAAGCGCCGCGGGCGGGCCGGGCGGATGGTTGGTTTGGTTTGGTTGTTGATTGGTTTGGTTGCCGTGTTGTCGGCGGCGGGACCTTTCGGCCTCGCGTTGGTTACGAACCTAATCCAGCAAGGCTCGCAGATACAAGCTGCAAGGCATACGGGATACTTATATGCGGCTAACAACCGTTGCAACGATTGGGGTTTTGCCGTTTGACGGGCAGAGTCAGGCGAGCGCGACACGCGGGATGCGGGTGGCGGGTAAGCCAAGCGGCTGGCGGTTCACCACGAGAAGACAGCGCTGCGACACGCGGGCGGCGGGCGCCGCGGAGCGGGGGCGGCGCTGCAGCCGAAGGACAATCGGCACCGATGATGGCGGATCTGTTTTGGCACAGCACCCAACTACTGGCTGCGCATGCCCCGGCATACACAATTCATCATGCTTCGGCTCACTGGATGACGTCATCCTCAGCGCATTCAGCGAAGAGACATATAGATGCGGTTCACTGTGTGAGCCAATCCTCACACAACAAGGGGCGAACCAGTCTGTGTGGCCAATTCCTGCCAACGGACCGGTCATCGTGTGAGCGAATCCTCACACAACGGCACCGCCCGGCGAGAAGGAGCCCGCAGCGAGCTCTCACCGGTCTGTGTCCGCCACAGCGGCGAGCAGCCGCGCAACGTTTGCGGCGGCGGCGGCGAGGTTGTCGGCGGTCTCGCAGCACGCGTCCGCGAGGGATTGCGGTTCGCGGATGATCGGGAACACCGCGTCGATGCCGCACGCGTAGAGATCCGCGGATGCCGAATCATCGGCATCATCCCGAGGAATAGTCCGAGCGGCTGAGCCATCGGCGCACACATCCGCACCCAGGCTTCCGGCAACTGCCTGCGGCACTGCGGCGACACCGCGGGCAACCGCTCCGGCGACCGCTACGACCACCATGCGCGGATTGGCTCGTTTGACGATTTGTGCGACACCGGCCGGGGTTTTGCCGTAGGCGGTCTGCCCGTCGATACGCCCTTCCCCGGTGATGCACACGTCCGCCGTCCGCGCACGGTCCGCCAGCCGCGATGCCGTCGCGACGAGCTGGATGCCGGGTTCGATGGTCGCGTTTGTGAAGGCGAGCAGTCCCGCCCCGGTTCCGCCGCCTGCACCGGATCCGGGAACCGCGGCGACAGAACGCCCCACATCACGCTCGATGACCTGTGCGAATCGACCGAGCGCATCATCAAGCTGCCGGACCATTGCTGGGGTCGCGCCCTTTTGCGGCCCGAATACCGCGGATGCACCGGTCGGCCCGGTCAGCGGATTGGTGACATCGGTGGCGATGCGGACCTCCGTCTGCGCGAGTCGCGGGTCCATGCGGGCGGTGTCGATATGGTCGAGTCGCGCGAGCGCCGCACCGCCCGGTTCCAAGTACCGCCCGGTCGCATCCAGTAATCGAGCGCCAAGCGCCTGGGCGATGCCGGCCCCACCATCGTTGGTCGCGCTGCCTCCGAGCGTAACGATAATTGTGCGCGCCCCGTCATCGAGCGCGTGTCTGATCAGCTCGCCAGTGCCGAACGTGCTGGCATGCAGCGGGTCGTGCGTATGCTCATCCACGTATTGCAGGCCGCTGGCACGCGCCATCTCTATCACGGCGACACGCCCGGGCTCGGCCTCCGCCTTGCGATTCGCGTTCCCGGTGTTTCGTACACCATCGGTATGCAGCACACCTTCGATACCCTGCGTATCCTCGATACCCCGCGCATCCAAGAAATCCCTTGCATCCAACAGCCCGTACTCCGCGCGAACCGGCCGCATCAGCGGATCGTGGACCATCGCACTGCAGCGCCGCCCGCCTACCGAAGCCAGCAGCGCATCCAGCGTGCCTTCTCCCCCCGTCAGCCATCGGCGCAATATCGCAACACGCCGTCGGGCAAGCCGCCTCCACCCCCGCGCGCGACCGCACGACACGCCGACACGGCATCAAGCGACCCTTTGAACGAATCCATCGCAATGAGAAACCTCACGGCTCCAGCCTATGATGAGGACGCAACCAGCGGCACGACACGACACGGTCAGGCATTCGCAACCGAACGCCAGCCGCCCGCCCACCGCACGCCGCACACCACGCACGAATCCAACGCACGAACCCAGCACGCAGGAGGCAGAGATGCCATCATCAGCCAACACCACCGGTATCAGCACATACACGCCATCCCCCCGACCGGTACGAGACCATGCCGTATCGCCGAAGCGGCCGCAGCGGCTTGAAACTGCCCGCCATCAGCCTCGGCTTTTGGCATAATTTCGGCGATTTCTCGTCATACGACACGATGAAACGGCTGTGCTTCACCGCATTCGACCACGGCATCACGCATTTCGACCTCGCCAACAACTACGGGCCGGAACCCGGCAGCGCCGAACGCAACGCCGGCAGGATTTTGCACGATTATTTCGGCGCACACCGCGACGAGCTGGTCATCAGCACCAAAGCCGGATTCGACATGTGGCCCGGCCCATACGGCGACCACGGCAGCCGCAAATACCTGCTCGCCAGCCTCGATCAGAGTCTGACGCGACTCGGCCTCGACTACGTTGACATCTTCTACCATCACTGCCCCGACCCGGACACGCCACTCGAGGAAACCATGGGCGCGCTCGCGCAGGCGGTCACCAGCGGCAAGGCATTGTACGTGGGCCTGTCGAACTATGACGGGCAGCGGCTCGAAGCCGCCACTGCGATCCTTGACGAACTGCATGTGCCGTTCATCATCGCGCAGAACCGCTACAACATCCTTGACCGGACCGTGGAACACAACGGCCTGCTCGATGCCGTCAGCCGGCTGGGCAAGGGGCTGATCACCTACAGCCCGCTCGACCAGGGACTGCTCACCGACCGGTATCTGGATGGGATTCCCGCGGATTCGCGCGTGGCCAGGGACGGCCGGTTCCTCACCGAAGCCGACGTGGCACGCACGCATGACGCTATTGTCGCGTTGAATACGATTGCCGCTGCGCGCGGGCAGAGTCTCGCGGATATGGCGCTCGCCTGGCTGCTGCGCAAGAGCGAAGTGACCAGCGTGCTCGTGGGCGCGTCCCGGCCCGAGCAGCTGCTTGACAGTATCGGCGCATTGCACGGGCCCGACTTCACGGACGATGAGCTCTCCGCCATCGACCAGATCGCGCGGGACGGGCGGTGACAATACGCGTCCATGAGCGGGCGTAGACGCTGAACGCGTGTGTTTCGAACAAAGAGAGGGGCCCGGCGTGAACCGGGCCCTGAAGAAGGAGAGAAGAGAAAAGAAGGTTGAAGTTATGGGATTCGCGGAACGAATCTCGTCGGCTTTCGCTGACATGAGTCAGTATACGCATGCTATCTTGAGTACAGGGATGTGATTACCTGAGAATATCCTGAATTACTTTCAGGGAACGCCCAGCATGTTGTGCAAATGCACATCAGCCGTCGCATCACGGCTGCACACCACACCGGCCCACCGCACCTTCACCGTCATGTCAACAACCGCATGCACAATAAGCGACATGAACACGTTGGGCAATATCCTGTGGCTGATTCTCGGCGGTCTCGAACTGGCTGTGGCATGGGCGATCATCGGCATCGTGCTGTGCATCACCATCGTCGGCATCCCGCTCGGCATCCAAGCGTTCAAAATGGCGGGTCTGACCCTCACCCCGTTCGGTAAATCCGTGGTGTACGGCGGCGGTGTCGGGTCGCTCCTCGCCAACATCATCTGGGTGGTGCTGGTCGGCATTTGGATGGCAATCGGCTACCTGATCGCCGGCGTACTCAACTGCATCACCGTCATCGGCGTGCCGTTCGGCATCCAGTCGTTCAAAATGGCGAAACTCGCGTTGTGGCCGTTCGGCGCGCAAGTCGTATGACTGCGAGACACATGCTGCGGCCACCCCGCGATTCGGCTGCCCGCGAATCCGCCAGTTCTAGCTACACTTGCTGCCATGCGAACGGCAGATGCATGAACTCCGGCACCTTGTACCATTTGACCGGGTATCCGGCGCCATGCGCGCAGAACACCGAATCCGGGGTGTTCTCCAAATCGGCTTCAGGGTCATAACCCGCTGCCGCGATGACCGCGTCCTCGTCGTGGCACGGCCGGTAGCCCGCCGACACGCAGGTGAGTGATCCGCGACCGTGCGTATACGCGTTCACCTCCATCGCGTAATCGCGCATGCCTTCGACAGGCGCCTCACCTTCCAGCACCGCCGTCATGCCGTCATTGTCGGGCGGGTCGAACGTGCCGCTCATTCGCTGGATATCCGCCATCGCATGCCCCACCTGGTCGGCGGGAAGCTCCAGACGGAACCGGTACCACGGTTCAAGTACATGGCAGTGCCCGCCCTGCCTGGCTTGCATGAGCCCTTCACGGATCGCACGGTATGTGGCTTGGCGGAAATCCCCGCCCTCCGTATGCTTGTCGTGCGCCCGGCCGGTGAGCAGCGTAATCCGCATGTCGGCAATCGGCGCGCCGATGAGCACACCCAAATGTTCACGCTCACGCATATGCGTCATGATCAGGCGCTGCCAGTTGCGGTCGAGCACATCCAAACTGCAATCGCTGGCGAATTGGAGTCCGCCGCCGCGATCGAGCGGCTCCAGCAGCAAGTGGACTTCCGCGTAATGGCGCAAGGGTTCGAAATGCCCGACACCCTCCACCGGAGCGTCAATCGTCTCGTGATACACAATGCCGCCACGGTCGAATGTGACTTCGATGCCGAACCGCGTGCGCAGCAGTTCTTGCACGATCTCCAACTGTACGGCACCCATAAGTTGTATGTGAATCTCCTCAAGCCGCTCAATCCACCGCACGTGCAACAGCGGTTCCTCGTCTTCCAGCTCACGCAACGCGCCCAACAGCTTATGCGCGTCCGTACCATCACTGGCGGTGACCGTATAAGTGAGCACCGGTTCCAGTAGCGGATGCGAAGCGTCGGCCTGGGCACCAAACCCCTGCCCCGGTATCGTGCCCTGCAATCCGGTCACCGCGCAAACCGTTCCCGCGGGAGCAGACTGAAGCAGGTCGAATTTTGCTCCGGAATACTGCCTGATCTGGTCGATTTTCCCGTACGGTTCGATATCGCTTTTCACCGGCAGTTCACCACCGGTCACTTTCAGCCAGGTAAGCCGATTGTGCTGCGCATCATGCGAAACGCGGAAGACGCGGGCGCCGAAATCCATGCCATGATGCTTGTCGTAATGCGGCTGCGGGGCATAATTCGCGAGCGTGTCCAGCAGGTAGCGGATGCCGTGCAATTGCAGCGCCGACGTCCACAGGCATGGGACGAGCTTGCGTTGCGCAATCATCCGGCTGATAGTTTCGGGACTGATGCGGCCGGTGTCACAAAACTCGTCAAGTGCGGATTCGTCCAATGCGGCGACATCCTCGTCATGTTCCATACGGGAACCGGCATGAGCGTCGGCATCGGAGATGTCATCGGGATTATCGGGATTCGCGGGACGGCCTCCCGCAACGCTGGCGGCACCGTCGGAACCTGCAGTATCGGCGGTATCGCCAGGCCAACCGGCGTCCACGCACCGGTCGCCGAACCGTCTGCGGATGCCGGCGAGCACGTCATCGCGCGAAATGCCGGGAGCGAGCGCATCGGTTTTATTGATGACGATGACCGTCGGCACATGGTAGCGTTCCAGCAGACGCCACAGGGTTTCCGTATGGCCTTGCACGCCGTCGACGGCTGAGATGACGAGCAGAGCGATATCAAGCACACCCAATGTGCGTTCCATATCGGCAGCGAAATCCACGTGCCCGGGCGTGTCGAGCAGGGTCAAGCGCATACCCGGATAATCGATGATCGCGTCTTTGGAATAGATGGTGATGCCGCGGCGTTTTTCCAACGCGTCGGTGTCGAGGAACGCGTCGCCATGGTCGACGCGGCCGAGCCGGCGCACTTCACCGGACACGTACAGCATCGCCTCGGAAAGCGTGGTTTTGCCCGCATCCACGTGGGCTAGCACGCCCGCGACGATCTGCTTCATCATGCTCCTGTCGGTCGGTGGAAAGCGCCGGGCAGTGCCCGACCTCCCCATCCTAGGACGGCACGGCGTCATCATGCCCGGCGTAGCGTCGTCATACCGGAAACGGTCAGCACTTACGCATGCGGCTCGTTCACAATCGGTCTACAATCAATCACCCTAAAATGTGCGAACCGGTTGCACCAAGACTGTCTCGGTGCAACCGGTTCGGAAGACGGAACATTCAGCGCGCGTCACGCCTTGGCGACGGCGACCTCGAGTTCCTTGGCAGTATCGCTCAGCTTAATGTCGAGCGTCGTGGCAAGCGTCTCGTGGGCGATCAGGTCACGGAACTGCTCGAGCTTCGGCGCGTCTGCCGCGGGTGCGGTCAAAGTCAGCACAATCCGGTCAGAGATATTGAAATCGGCTTCCTTTCGGGCATCCTGCACCGCGCGGATGGCGTCACGCGCGTAGCCTTCGGCCAGCAGATCGTCGTCGAGCGCGGTGTCGAGAATCACGAACCCGCCGGACGGCAGGGACGAGGACACCGAATTAGCGGCCTGCTTGGCATCCTGCTCCTCCACGCGATTGATGACCTCGAACTCGCCATCCTCGAGCGCGATATCGCCGTTCGGCGTCTCGACCACAGGAGCGCCGGTCGCGGCATCCACATGCCAGGCTCCGGTCTTCGACGCCTTGATGGCGAACTGCACCTGCTTGCCCAGACGCGGGCCGGCGGCGCGCGCATTGACCTTGAGCTGGTGGATAATCTTCAGCCCGTGTTCCGGCGCATCCTCGAGGGTCGAGAAGTCCACGGACTTCACGTTGAGCTCGGACTTCAAGATCTCAACGTAATCCTCGACCGCCTTCGGGTCGGCGACCACGACGGTGAGCTTGCTCAACGGCTGACGCACGCGAATCTGCTCAGCCTTGCGCAGCGACAGGGTCGCGGAAACCACCTCGCGCACCTGGTCCATCGCAGACACAAGCGCATCGTTGGCTTTGAGCACAAGGCCAAGTTCCGTAGGCTCGCCGGTCTTCTCGTCGGCAAGGAACGGCCAATCCGCCAGATGCACGGATTCGCCGCCGGTCAGACCACGCCACACGGTTTCCGCTTCCATCGGGGCGAGCGGGGCGAGTGCGCGCATGAAGGTTTCCAACACGGTGTACAGCGTGTTGAACGCGTTCTCGTCCTCGTTCCAGAAGCGATCGCGCGTGTTACGGATGTACCAGTTGGTCAGCACGTCGATGAAATCGGTGACCGCCTCGCACGCATCGGAGATTGCGAAATCATCCAGCGACTTCTCGACACGTTCAACCAGCAGGCGCGTACGGGCCAGCAGATACTGGTCCATGCGCGGCAGGCCGTCTACCTCGTCGGCGCGCAGACGACGCGCGTCGAAGCCCTTGCCTCCGTTCGCCGCGTTCGCGTACAGCGTGAAGAAGTAGTACGAGCTCCACACCGGCAGCATGACCTGACGCACGGTATCGCGGATACCGTCCGCGGTGACGATGAGGTTGCCGCCGCGCAGGATCGGCGAGCTCATGAGGAACCAACGCATGGCGTCGGAACCGAATTTGTCGAACACGCCGTTGACATCCGGGTAGTTACGCAGGTGCTTGCTCATCTTCTGGCCGTCGGAACCCAGCACGATGCCGTGGCAGATGACGTTCTTGAACGCCGGCTTGTCGAACAGCGCCGTGGCCATGATGTGCAGCGTGTAGAACCAGCCGCGCGTCTGGCCGATGTACTCGACCACGTAGTCGCACGGGAAGTGCTGCTCGAAGTACTCCTTGTTCTCGAAGGGGTAATGGAACTGCGCGAACGGCATGGAGCCGGATTCGAACCAGCAGTCGAGCACGTCGGTGATGCGGTGCATATGGCTCTTGCCGGTCGGATCGTCCGGGTTCGGGCGCGTCAAGCGGTCGATGTACGGGCGGTGCATGTTGATCTCGCCCTTGTCGTCGCGCGGGTAATCGCCGAAGTCGGCCTTGAGCTCGTCGAGCGAACCGTACACGTCGACGCGCGGGTACTTCGGGTCGTCGCTCACCCACACGGGGATCGGGCTGCCCCAGAAGCGGTTGCGGCTGATGGACCAGTCGCGCGCGTTCTCGAGCCACTTGCCGAACTGGCCGTCCTTGACGTTGGACGGGATCCAGTTGATTTCCTGATTGTGCTTGAGCAGGCGGTCCTTAATCTTCGTGACCGACACGAACCAGCTGGACACCGGCTTGTAAATCAGCGGCGTGCCGCAGCGCCAGCAGTGCGGGTAGCTGTGCACGTAGCTCTTCTTCTGGAAGAGCAGGGCGCGGTGGTCCTCGGGGATCGTCGCGAGCGCGCCGGTGCCGTTGCGAAGGTCGCGCAGCACGGACTTGGAGGCGTCGAACACATACTGGCCCTCGTATTCGGGGCATTCCGAGGTAAAGACGCAGCCTTCGTCGAGGTAGTCGACGCTCTTGATGCCCTTGGCGTTAAGCGTCGCCATATCGTCTTCGCCGTAGGGCGCCTGATGTACGATGCCGGTGCCTTCGACGGTGTCGACGTAATCCGCGGTGAAGATGGTGAACGCGTTGGGGCCGGGCGTGCCGCCTTCGGCCAGCTGCGCGTCGGAAGCGTAGTAAGGGAACACGGGCCAGTACTTGCGCCCTTCGAGCTCAGAGCCCTTGAGTTCGCGCACGACCGTGTAGTTCTCGCCGAGTTCCTTGGCGAAGGCCTCGAGGCGTGGCTTGCCGATATAGAAGCGCTTGCCGGCGAACTTGCCCTCGGTGGGTTCAACCTCGACATAGTCGATGTCGGCGCCGACCACGATGGCGAGGTTGCCGGGCACGGTCCACGGCGTGGTGGTCCAGAACACGACGTAGGCGTCCTCATCACGCAGCTTGACGGCCACGGAGATGGAGGTGTCCTGGCGGTCCTGGTACACGTCGGCATCCATGCGCAGCTCGTGGTTGCTCAACGGGGTGCGGTCCTTCGGGCAGTACGGCAGCACGCGGTAGCCCTTGTAGGCCAGGCCCTTTTCGTACAGCTGTTTGAACGCCCACATCACGGATTCCATGTACGGAATGTTGAGCGTCTTGTAGCCGTGGTCGAAGTCCACCCAGCGGCCCTGGCGGTGCACGTATTCACGCCATTCGTTGGTGTATTTGAGTACGGAGGCGCGGCAGGCGTCGTTGAACTTGGCGATGCCCATCTTGTTGATGTCGTCGACCGAGTCGATGCCGAGTTCCTTCTGCGCTTCGAGCTCGGCGGGCAGGCCGTGCGTGTCCCATCCGAATACGCGGTTGACTTTGTGGCCTTTCATGGTCTGGTAGCGAGGGATGACATCCTTCGCATAGCCGGTCAGCAGATGGCCGTAGTGTGGCAGGCCGTTGGCGAACGGCGGGCCGTCGAAGAACACGAACTCGTTCTGGCTGTGGTCGCCGGACGGGCGGCGTTCCACGGATTTGTTGAAGGTGTCGTCGGTGTCCCAATAGTCGAGGACCGATTCCTCGAGTTTGGGGAAGTCCGGATTCGGCGCGACTTTGGCGCTCTGCTCGCCGGTTGATGCCTTGGGATACACGTGATCGGTGGTTTCGCTCACCATATTCTCCTCGACTGGCTGGTTGACATTGCCACGAGGACGACGTAGCTTGTGCCCGCGCCGCGGTACCACCTCGCTTGCCGCGTACCGCCGGGTGCCGGTTGTGCGCGACCGCTTGTGTCCGGCTATGTCGGGCCGGGCCCGTCGGTTCTACTGGGGGCTTGACATTCGCCAATTCGTCGATGTGCCGGGCCCTGTTCTTCCGAAGACTCCCCGCTGATAACGGATCATCGTCTCATACAGCCGCCATGATAGCACCGCGGGCGGGACGAGCGTGCCGGACCGATCAAGCGGATTGGCCGGCTCAGCGCAGGCAACTGACCAGAGTCACGCGGGCTGACCGGCTCGGCGCAGGCGTCGGGCGATTTCAGCGCAGACAAGGGCGGCGATGATTGCAATCAGACCGCTGGAAATCAGCGTCCGCGCGGTCGAGCCGCCGGTCAGTGGCAGGGCGGTGATCACCCGTTTGTTGGTGAAGTCCAACTGATTGGCGCTGGATTTGCCGGTATCGTCACTGGCGCTCGAATCGTAGACGACCTTCGGCGTGTCGAGCGCATTACCGTCATCATCAATCACTTGCATGACCTTGACTCCGGCCCTGTTGCCAAGCTTACGCTGTGTGGCATCGGTGACCGTGTCCTTGACGGTGACGCTCACCCGGTAGACGGCCTTCGAATACTTGATTCCGTTCGCACCATCGATGCCGCCAGTTCCAGCGGTACCACCGTTCGCGCCGTTTTCGCGGATTTCGTACACATACGTCTTCCCCGCGTCGGCCGCGGTGAACGGGAACGCCTCGAAGGAACCGGAATTCGCCGATCCGTCCGAGCCCTTGGACAAGGTAAGCGTCGTGTCGGACGGCAACGGACCGGCCCCATCGCTTGAGCCGCCGTCGTCATTCGCGCCGATCGCGGTCATGGTGAAGGTGTATTGGGCGTCCGTAGGCCACCCGCCTTCCACGGTCTTGCTCACCTTCACCGCGGTGGCCGGCACGGTGGTGTTCGCGAACACCGGCGGGGTGGACGTGTCGTAGACCACGGTCGCAACAAGCTTGTTCGGGTCGGACGACGAACGCACGACCCCCACTGAAGCGGTGTGGGTCGTCGTGTCATACAACGTTGTGCCAGTAGCCGCTTCCTTGGGAATATTTTCCGTAATCGTGTACTGGTATAAACCCGCTTGCGCATAGGTGATGGTTCCAAAGTCGATGGCGCCGTTCTTCCCGTTCGTGACGGTCACGGTCTGAACGGTAGTGGTCTTGCCGTCGGCATCGGTGGATGTCGAAGTCGTAGCGCCAGAAGGCATGGGAGCGCTGCCGGTCGGATCGGTAAGCGTGAACGAGTATGCCCCGTCAGCCGCCGCCACGCCGTCCATCGTCTTGGTGGCCGTAATGTTCGTGGTCGCAGGCGTCACCGGCTTCGTGGTGTTGTAGATCTTCGGGTAATGCTTCGTATAGGCGTTGCCTTGGTCGGGCGTGGCGGCCACCTCGAAGTTCGATGCATCGTCAAAATTGTCCTGGGTGATGGTCACCCCCGCCTTGGCATGGTAGATCGTGCCGTCGGTCACACCGTCCCAGCCGTAGGCTACGTAGTCCTTGTTCTGGTCGTCGTCGCTCGTCTTGTCTTTGTCAATCACCACCATCGCCCGCAAACCGGTTACACCGTCCTTGACGACTTTCTTCACCAAGACGGTCGCTGTGCGGTCGGTGGTGTCGTATTCGATGGTCGGATCGCCGCCGTCCACCTCGCGGAAGGTGTAGATGAACTTGGCAGAATCCTTGCCGTTGAGGTCAGCGAGGGTGATCGGCACAGTGAAGTTGATCAGGCCATTGTCGCCATTGGTCACCGTCGTGTTCGTCAGTTTCGGCGCGTTGTCGGACGGAGTAACGGAGAAGGTGAATTGGCCGGCTTTCGCGGGGCTCCCGTCAAGCAGTTTTGTCGCTTTGATCTGCACCCAGCCGGTGGTTGTGGTGTTCTGGATCACCAGCAACGCGTCACTGCCCGCATAGCTGACGGATGCGGACAGCGTGTTGTCACTGTTGCGCGTCACGGTCACTTTCGCGGCGTACACGTTGCTGTCGTACACGATGTTCGGGTCCGTCCCGGTGACTTCGTGGATCGCATAGTTGTAGACGCCGGGGTATTCGAAGGTGATATCACCCCAGGAGGCGTGGCCGGCACCCTGGTTGGTCGTGGTCGAGGTCGGCGTGCCGTCGGAGTTGGCCGTAGCGTCGGAAGGCATCGGCACGCTCACCGCGTTGCCGTCGGTATCAGTGGCGTCCGTAGACACCGGTTGCAGTTCGAAGGAGAACTGGCCGTCGGTGCTCGCGGGGATGCCGTCCAACATTTTGGTCAGTCGCAGCTGCGCGGTGGTGGGCACAGCCTTGACATAGCTGTTCGAGAAGCCAGCCGGCGCGTCACCGGCGTCGTAGCTTACCGTGTCGCTGAGCTTGTTCGTGCTCGGGTCGCGCGTCACGGTGACGGTCACGGAGTGAGACGAGGTGTCCTTGGAAATGAACGGATCGCTCGGCGCCTCCTCGGTCATCGTGTACCGGTACGTTCCGGCCTTGGAGTACACGATTGGGCCGAAATCGATGAGACCGTTCTCGCCGTTCGCACTCAGGCAGTAGATATCTCCGTTCTCGTCGGTTGCCTGGGTGGTGCAGGTCGAAGGCATTGGCGTGTCTTTCGCCGCCGTGAGGCGGAAGGTGAATTGGCCGCTGGATGCGGGTTTGCCGGCGAGTGTCTTGTAGGAATACAGGTGTTCCTTGATGTCTTCGGGCTTGATCGTCGTGTTCTTGAAGGTCGGCGGATCGGCGGAATCCGTGCCGTTCGCGCTGTAGGTGACTGCTGCGGACAGCTTGTTGGTCGCCTTGTCACGCGTGACCTTGACTGTCACCAGTACCACGGAGGAATCGTAGGCGATGCCCGCGTCGGTGCCTTTGCTTTCGGCCATCGTGTAGGTGTAGATGCCTTCCGCGGCGTAGCGGATGGTGCCGAAGTTGATAGAACCGTCGCTGCTGGCATAGGCAGTGGACGACAAGCCGTTGTTTGCCGAAGCTGGCATGGGCGCGCCGTCTTCATTGGCCTGCAGCGTGAAGAAGAAAGTGTTTGCGTCGAAACCGGTTTTGCCGTCGAGCGTCTTCTTCGCACCGACCGAGACGTCGACCGGGTTCGGGGCGATCGTGGTGTTCAGGAAGGCGTTGCCGCCAGTGCCCGTGGTAACGGTGCCGTCGGCGGCTTCCTTGCTATAGGAGACAGTAGCCTCGAGCTCGTTCGTGGCATCGTCTCGCGTCACCGTGACGGTCGCGGTCACCGTGCCGGTGTCATAGCTGATGCCAGCGTCGGCGTCACCGGGCTTGATTTCAGTGATGTCGTAGGTGTAGGTGCCCGCTTTAGTGAAGACAATCGGGCTGACAATCGCCTTGCCGACCGAATCATTGGTGATGGTGGTCGAGCCTCCCGCGGCGACACCTTGCGGCATCGGGGCGTCACCGTTGGCTTGGACCTTGAAACTGTAGGCGCCGCGCTCCGGAATCTTGCCGTCGATGGTCTTGGTGACTTCCAGCTGCGCCGTGGCGTCCTTGGTGTAGACGTTGTTCACCGTGATGCCGCCGGTGTCGGCGTAATGCACAGCGGCGACGAGCTTGCCCGCATCCGCCCCGGTGCCTTTGGTGACTTTGACGGTCACCGTATGCGCTGTACTGTCGTAGCCGACGTCGGGATTGTCCCCCGGAATCTCGGCTACCGAATACACGTAGGTGCCTGGCTGGGTGTAGGTAATGTCACCGAAGGTGAAGGTGCCATCATCACCTACGGTCGCGGTGTCGCTGGCGGGCAGCGGGGCGTTCGTATCGGTTGCGATACGGAACTTGAAGTTTTTGAACAAGTTGCGGACGGTAGCGTCATCGCCCGTAGTACCGTATTCGGACCACTTCTTGCCGTTGATGGTCTTGGTGCCCTTGATAGTGGCGGCGGCGGGGTTCTTGGAGTAGTCGATGGAATCGTCGACGATGCTCGCATCCATGGCACTCGGCGTGATGGTGGTGGTGCCTAGGAGGTTCTGATAGTTCTTCACCTCACGGCCCGGCTGGTACAGCTGAAGCGCCTCGCTGGCCTGGAGCGTGTAGCCGGTCGGGTTGATGAGCTTCTGGTAGGCGTCAATCATCGCCTGATTGAAACGGTAGTAGTTGCCGGCAGTTGGCTCGACGAGCTTCGCGAAGGAGTAGCTTGGAGCGAACTTGTTAGCATAGGCGCCGTCCGTGTAATGCCACACGGCGAGCTGGGTGACCATGCGCTGTTGGTTCGCGTCGAGACCGGCCAGCAAATCAGTGGGGTTGTTGTCCGTAATGGTGGTGTTGTTCGGATATCCGCGCGTGACGACCGACATGATGCGGCGCACGAATTCCACAGAGTCGGAGATGGGGCCGTAGCTGTCGGACTGGAGCCTGTACGCTGCGCTGGTCCAGAGCATGGCGATAGAACCCTCGGCCTCGTTGTACCGGGTGTACTGCGTGCCGCTGGAAGCCTGGGGGCCTCGCGGCGCCGTGCTCAGATAGTTGTAGCAGTAGACGACGGACGATGTTCCGCTGCCGTCGGTAACAGAGATCGAGGGAAGCGGGTCAATCTTCGTTCCGTCGCCGGTGGTGGCGCTCGCCTGGCGGCTCGTCCATGTGACGTCCTTGTACTCCCACGGGTTCGTGGTGTCGGCTTTGACGGGGAATTCGCTTGTCGCTTTCCAGTCCTTCGACGTATCGACGGCCTCTTTGTATTGCGGGACAGTGAAGGTCACATCCGCCGCCTTGTAGTAATCCGTCGGCGCTTGATCTTCATGCAAGGTGTAAGAACCCGCCGCGACCTGAACCGCTAGAGCGGTCGAGGTGCTGGTCCAGCTGGCTGACTTGCCGTCCGCAGCAATGGTCACGTCTACGTCGGAAGAGCTGTCTTTCTTGATGTAGCCGTCGCTCGTGGTGAGCTTCAGCTGCGCGCCGGGGATTTCCTTGCGGATGCTTTCACCGGTGGATGACGATGCCGAGGTGTCGTACTGCGGGTTGCCGGCCGCGTCGTTGCCCCACTTGTGGATGGTCAGTTTGCGGGTGAGAGAGTTCGCATCCGAATTCGTCGTCGTGTCAGCCGCCGATGCCGCGGTGTTCTTCAGGAACGATGACGGCACAATCATCGCAACGGTGCACAGCATCGCAACGAGGGCGATTAATCCACTACGAATCATTGTCTTGCGCACTTGTAGCTCTCCCATTCCAGACCTAGGTTGCGTTCAGTTTCCGCAGTCGATGTACGGGGGTACCGATTCCCTTGCTGCCGCCCGCCAAATGCCCGCCCCTACCGACAACCTTCTGGTGTCGCGGATGAGTCAATGTGTTGGTGGCGCCCCGACATAAAACCGGTTCGATATTACCAAAAATCTTGTTACATTTGCCATCCACCGTGGGTAAAAAGTAAGCAAACTCACATCGACATCTGCTACCCACCACAACCCCTCGCAGCCCCCCGTCACCCCGTCGAGCCAATTCCACGACCCTCCGTCGATGTCAGAAGGGATGCCAGCGTCGACTGAGGAAAAACAAAACCGTCTGCCGACGCTGAGAGGTGTCAGCGTCGGCAGACGGTTTGAGAGCACCGGCTTGCACCGGTACGCGCAGCTGCCCGTTACTCGAGTTCGAGCGCTCCGGTGTACAGCTGGTAGTACTCGCCGCGCTGGGCGATGAGCTCATCGTGGTTGCCACGTTCGATGATCCGGCCGTGGTCAAGTACCATAATCACGTCCGCATTGCGGACAGTGGACAACCGGTGCGCGATCACGAAGACCGTGCGGCCCTTCATCAACGCGTCCATACCCGCCTGCACGACCTCTTCGGTGCGGGTATCAATCGAGCTGGTCGCCTCATCCAGAATCATCGCCGGCGGATCGGCCACAGCAGCGCGCGCAATCGAAATCAACTGGCGCTGGCCCTGCGACAGACCGGAACCATCACCGGACAGCACGGTGTGATAGCCCTCCGGCAGCATGCGGATAAACCCGTCCGCATTCGTGCGTTTCGCCGCCTCGATGCATTCCTCATCCGTTGCGTCAAGACGCCCGTAGCGGATGTTGTCCATCACCGTGCCGGTGAACAGGTTCACATCCTGCAACACGATGCCAAGCGAACGGCGCAAATCCGGCTTACGGATGTTGCGCACGTCAATGCCGTCATACAGGATCTGTCCTTCCTGGATATCGTAGAAGCGGTTGATGAGGTTCGTGACCGTGGTCTTGCCCGCACCCGTCGCACCGACCAGCGCGACCTTCTGACCCGGCTTCGCGAACCACGTGATGTCATGCAGCACCGGCTTGGACGGATCGTAGCCGAAGGTCACATCGGTGAAGCGCACATCGCCGCGCAGCAGCGTGTATCGGCCGTCCGGCGAAGTGATTGCACTCTCCTTGGCCTTGGCGGCCACTTCACGGGCCTGGCCGCGCAGTTTCGCCGCGGCGGCGAGCGAACGCGTGCCGTCGTCATCCGCCGCGCGCTTCCACGCCCAATGCTGCGTCTCCTGGTCAGTTTCCGTCATCGTGCGCCCGTCTTCGCCGAGTTCGACGTTGACGAGTGTGACCGTACCACCGTCGGCTTCCACCGGCTCATCCATCAGCGCGAAGATGCGCGAGGCACCAGCGAGCGCCATCATGACCATGGTGAACTGCATGGAGACCTGGCCGAGTGGGTTGATGAATCCGCGCGACAGGGTGAGCATGGCGATGACCGTGCCGAGAGTCATGGTCCCGGCGCCGCCGAAGCCGAAGTTGTGCATACCGGACAGGCCCGCCCACGCGCCGAGAATCGCAGTGACGACATAGAGCAGGTAGCCGGAGTTGTTCACGATCGGCATGGTGATGTTGCCGTAGGTGTTCGCCTTGGCGGCCGCGTCGAAGAGCTCGTTGTTGCGGCGGTCGAATTCGCGTTGTGTGGCGTCCTCATGGTTGAACACCTTGATAACTTTCTGCCCGTTGACCGCTTCCTCGACGAAACCGTTGACATCGCCGAGCACACGCTGCTGACGCACGAACTGGCTACCGGAGCGGGCGACGAGCTTGTTGACAAGCACGAACAGGATAATCGCGAACGCGAGGGTGAACAGCGCGAACGGCACGGACAGCCACATCATCGCAATCAGGGATGCGAGCGCGGACAGCAGCGAGGAGAACATCTGCGGGAAGGACTGCGAAATCGCCTGCCGCAAGGTGTCGGTGTCGTTGGTGTACCGGCTCATCACGTCGCCGTGCTCGTGAGTATCGAAGTAGCGGATCGGCAGACGCTGCTGGTGGGCGAACATGTCGTCGCGGATCTTCTTGAGCGTGCCCTGCTCGATATCGATGATCAGCCAACCCCACAGCCACGCGCAGAATGTGCCGACCGCGTACATGATGGCCAGCAGCGTGAGCGCGCGGATCAGCGGGCCCCAGTCGGGGTGGGTGGCGGTGACCAGCGGGATGATGTACGTGTCGACGAGCCGCTGCAGGAATGCGATGGACAGCGCCTGCGCGGCGGCGGACACGATGATCGACAGGACGACGATGACCAGACGCACCGGGTATTGGGAGATGTAGCCCCACAGGCGTTTCACGGTGCCGCGCGGGACTTTCGGGCGCGGCTTGCGGCCGGTGCCGGTTGCGGGGGTCGCAGTGTCGGAGACGCCTGGCTGCGCCGACGCGTCAGACGGCTTGACTGGCTTGGTATCCGTGGATTGCGTGGTGTTCTGCGTGCTCATCGTGCCTCTCCTTCCTGGGTGGTGCTTGCGGTGGACTGGCCGCTAGCGGTGGCTGCGACGCCATCCGCGGCATCCGCTTCGCCGTGGTTCTTGGTCTGCAGCTCATAGATCGCGCGGTATTCATCGCTGGTCTTCAACAGCTGCTCATGCGTACCCTTGTCCATGATGCGGCCGTCCGCCATGACCAGAATCATGTCGGCGTCCTGCACGGAACTCAACCGCTGGGCGATGATGATCTTCGTGACATCCGGCGCCTCGGAGCGCAGGCCTTCGCGGATCAGCTGGTCGGTCTTGGTGTCCACCGCGCTGGTGGAATCGTCCAGAATCAGGATCTTCGGGTTCTTCAGCAGCGCGCGGGCGATACACAGGCGCTGCCGCTGGCCGCCGGACACGTTCGTACCGCCCTGTTCGATCACGGTGTCGTACTTATCGGGGAATTCCTGGACGAAGCCGTCGGCCTGCGCGATCTGCGCGGCATGACGGATCTGCTCGTCGGTGGCCTCCGGGTTGCCCCAACGCAGGTTATCGGCGATGGTGCCGCTGAACAGCACGTTCTTCTGCAATACCATGGCGACCTGGTCGCGCAAGACTTGCAGATCGTATTCACGCACGTCATGCCCGCCGACCTTCAACGAGCCTTCAGTCACGTCGTATAGACGCGGGATGAGCTGCACGAGGCTGGATTTGGACGAGCCCGTGCCGCCGATGATGCCGACCACCGAACCTGAGGGGATATCAAGGTTGATGTCGTCAAGCACCGGCTTTTCCGAACTGCGCGAATAACGGAAGGTCACATGGTCGAATTCGATGGAACCGTCCGGCACCTGCCCAATCGGGTGCTCCGGGTCGGTGACCGTGCTGCGTTCCTGCAACACCTGGCAGATACGCTCCGCGGACGCCTGCGAGATGATGAACATGACGAACACCATCGAGATCATCATGAGCGCCATGAGGATCTGCAACGCGTAGGTCACCAGTGCGGTCAGGTCGCCGGTGGTCAGGCCGTGCGCCGCATTGTTCCCGGAGGCCACGATCTGCTGCGCACCCATCCAGGACACCGCGAGCAGCGCGATGTAGATGCACGCGTCCATAAGCGGGGCGTTGAAGCTCAGTATGCGTTCCGCCTTGACGAAATCACGGTAGATGGCGCGGGAGATGCGGCCGAACTTCTGGATCTCATGGTCTTCGCGGTTGTACGACTTGACCACGCGGACGCCTTGGAGATTTTCATCCACGTCGTTGTTGAGCTTGTCGTAGGTATGGAAGACGCGCTCGAAAATCGGGTGCACCAGAAGGACGATCGCGAACAGCGCGATGCCGAGAATCGGGATGATCGCAAGATATACCAGCGAAATCGGCTTGCTGATGTGGAACGAGCAGATCCATGCGGCGATCATCATGACAGGGGCGCGCACACCGACGCGGATGATCATCTGGTAGGAGTTCTGCAGGTTGGTCACGTCGGTGGTGCTGCGGGTGATGATCGAGCCCGTGGAGAAACGGTCGATATTCGTGAAGCTGAACCCCTGCACCTTGGCGAACACGTCGTGGCGGAGGTTCTTCGCGAAGCCCGCGGAGGCGACGGCGGCGAACCGGCCGGCAAGCGTGCCGGCGGTGAACGAGACGAGCGCGCACAGGAACAGAATCAGGCCGAATTTCCATACCATAGGCATGGAACCGCCGGTGATGCCCTGGTCGATGAGGTTCGCCATGACGGTGGGGATGATGATTTCCATGATCGCTTCGACGGCGACCGTAAGCGGGGTGAGGATGCTTTCCTTCTTGTATTCGCGCAGGCTGTGTAGCAGGGTGCGGATGACGTGCGTTGGTTTTGCCGGCGCGTCGGCGGCGTCGCGTGTAGTCGCGAGCTGTTGTGCGGTCACTGGTTGCGCTCCTGTTCTTCTTCGATGGTGGTGTGATTGTTGCGGATGATGCTTGCGGCAAGTTGACCGGCGTTGTGCGAGGGTTCCTGCCCTGTGGCGGACTGCGCCGGGGCTCGCGTGGGTTGAGTCTGGGCGGCGGTGTCAAGCGCGGCGTCCATATTGCGGTGCAGCCGGGCGAGATAACCGCGCAGTCGGACGAGCTCATCAGGCGTGAACCCTGCGGTGAGGGAATCCTCCGCACGGCTCCCGTTGACGATGAGATCGGCGACAATCCGGTCGGCTTTTTGGGTGAGCACGATACGTTTGAGTCTGGCGTCGCGGGCGACCGGTTTGCGGATGATCAGCCCCTTGTGCTCCATACGGGTCAACACGCGTGAGGCGGTGGACCGGGTGATGCAAAAGCGGGTTTCGATATCGTGCTGGAATATCTCATCACCGCGATGGCGGTCAAGGAACATGATGATGCTGGCGTTGCCGTCCGTTGCTTCGCGCGCACTGGCAGGCATCGTCAATCCGAGATACCGGCGAACCGCCCTGGCGAGCCGTTGGATTTCCACTCCCAAGGGGATCTGATCGGATGCCGGGACGCAGCCGGGCCCGGATCTGCTGTCATCGCGGCAGACGGCAAGCGCGATGCCAGACTGATTGATGTCATATGTCATGTTCTTCCCCTGTGAGGCTGCCCGATACTCTTGATGTGATGCAGGATGCCCGCAGTCACCGTGTTGTTGTGACTCGGATGCTCCGCATTTTGATGGTAATGGGTGCCCCATACAACAGTTGCATATACAACATTTGGCGTGTCGAACCGGTTTGCCGCCGATGATCATCGACGACCGCCGCCCTCCGGGCACCAGAGTGAACGGCCCCGCCCCTTCCGGGATCACACGACATCAGCGGGGTGTCGTATCCGGCAGCGACGCTAAACTACCAGTTGGTAACTAAACCCGCCTCGATGAAGAAAGCGAACCGCATGACCGCCAATCTCCCCTATCAAAACCCAGAACTGCCGGCATCGCAACGCATCGCCGACCTGCTCGGACGCATGACCCTCGAAGAGAAAGTCGGGCAGATGATGCAACTCGACGCCCGCAACGTCGACCTCGACGATCTGATCGTCGCCAAACATGTCGGCTCGATTCTGCACACCAGCCCAGCCGACCTGCCGCGCGCCGTCGAAACCGTGAACACCAAAACACGCCTCGGCATCCCGCTGCTCATCGGCGACGACTGCATCCACGGATACTCCTTCTGGCCGGGAGCCACCATCTTCCCCTCGCAACTGGGCATGGCGGCCAGCTGGGACCCCGCCGCAGTGCAAGCAGTCGGCCGCGCAACCGCCGAAGAAGTCTCCGCCACCGGCGTGCACTGGACCTTCTCCCCCCGTACTGTGCATCGCCCGAGACACCCGATGGGCCGCGTGGACGAAACCTTCGGCGAAGACCCGACCCTGATCGGCGACATGGCCTCCGCCATCATCAAAGGCTACCAAGGCGGCGCCAAAGCCGGCGAGCCGCTCGCCCGCAACGCCATCCTCGCATGTGCCAAGCATTTCGCCGGCTACAGCGAGACCCAAGGCGGACGTGACGCATCCGAAGCCGACCTGTCCCACCGCAAACTCGAATCATGGTTCCTTCCGCCGTTCGAGCGTGTCGCCAAAGAAGGCTGCGGCACCTTCATGCTCGGCTACGAGTCCATCGACGGCGTGCCGGTCACGTTCAACCACTGGCTGCTCTCCGATAAGCTGCGCGGTGACTGGAACTACCAAGGCACGCTGATCACCGACTGGGACAATGTCGGCCGCGCGGTGTGGGAGCAGAAGGTCAAAGCCGATTATGTGCATGCCGCCGCAGACGCGGTCAAAGCCGGCAACGATCTGATCATGACCACGCCGCAGTTCTACGACGGCGCCATCGAAGCCGTGCACACCGGCTTGCTGGACGAGTCACTGATCGATGCCGCAGTGAGCCGCATCCTCGCGCTTAAGTTCCGTCTCGGCCTGTTCGAAGACCCACGATTGCCCGATGAGCGGCGCATCAAAGAAGTCATCGGCTGCGACGCCCATCAGCATCTCAATCTGCGCATCGCCCGCGAATCCACAGTCCTGCTGAATAACAACGGGGCGCTGCCGTTCGCCGCCGCCGGCAAACGCATCGCCGTCATCGGCCCGCTTGCCGATGACGCCCAGAACCAGCTGGGCGACTGGGCGGGCAACTCCGGACAGGTTACATGGATGCCCGACGGCCAGCCGCGCGGCATGATCACCACAATCCTCGACGGATTCAAACAACTCGCCCCGCAAGGCTGCGAAGTCACCTATTCCCGCGGCGCGAACATCATCGACCTGGTCGATGACCCGGAAGGCGCATACTTCCCAGACGGCCAGCCGCGCCCGAAACTCGCCGTCAGCGCCCCCGTCGACCAGCAACTGCTCGACGAGGCCGTGGACAACGCCCGCCAGAGCGACCTCATCGTCGCCGTCGTCGGCGACGTCGTGCAACTGGTCGGAGAAACCTGTTCGACCGCAACCTTGGAACTGCTCGGCGGCCAGAATGCCATGCTCGAAGCGCTCAGCGATGTGGCGCGCGAGACCGGCACGCCGCTGGTCGTCGTGCTGATGAGCTCCAAGCCGCAAGTCATGCCCGCATGCGTAATCGGCGGCAACGGCGTGATCGTGGACGAATCCACAGCAGCCGGCGTCAGCGCGTTCCTGTGGGCGCCAAGCCCGGGAATGAAAGGCGGACAGGCGATCACCGAAATCATCCTCGGTCTCACTGATCCCAGCGGCCGGCTTCCCATCACCTTCCCGCGCCACGCCGGGCAGCTGCCGGTGTATTACAACCAGATTCGCGGCCAACACGGCAACCGCTATGCCGATCTCACGCAAGATCCGGCATTCGCGTTCGGCGAAGGGCTGAGCTACACCACCTTCGACTACGGCGAAGTGGCCATCACCAACACCCCGGCATGCGGGACATACACCGTGGATGACACCGTACACACCGAAATCACGCTGACCAATACCGGCGACCGCGCAGGCACCGAAGTCGTTCAGCTGTATATCGGCGACATCGTCACCTCATACAGCTGGACCGACCGCGAACTCAAAGCGTTCCGGCGCGTGCACCTCAAACCGGGCGAAACCACGACCGTGGCCTTCGACATTCCGGTGGCCGACTGCACCATCGTCGACCAAGACGCCCACAGGTTTGTGGAACCAGGCGAGTTCGAGGTGCTGATCGGCCATTCGAGCCGCCGCACGGACCTCAAACGCGCCACGTTCACCGTCGCGTAAACGACCACATCACTTCCGCCCCCAACCGCATACGGAGTACGGTGCCGCCGAACCCACGACGGTTCAGCGGTACCCCTCCCACAGCGGCAACGGAAACAGCACATCCTCTATCGCCGCCCATTCCTCACACAAATCAATCGCCGGTTCGCGCAACCAACGCAACTGCACGCCGTCCATGATCTCCATCGCACGGCGGACCAGCGGGCGCATATCCTTCCACTGCCCCACCCACTGCGGAATATCCCATGTGAATCCGCTGTAATACTGCCATATCGCCTCCGGCCGACGGGCGAACTCCTCATGCAGCGGATGCCGTGGATTGAACGATTCGACCTGAAGCATGGAAAACAACTGCACCAGCATGCGCCGCTGCGCATTGCACTGCACCAGGAATCGCAGATAGGCGGGGAACCGCATCGCGCCCGGCCCGCTGCCCGGCAGCCCGGAGGCGCGGAACTCCTCCGGGCTGCCGATCGCATTGTAATATTCGTGATACACCATCGCCAGCATATTGTCTTTGCTGCCGACATACCGCAGCACGCCCTGCTTGGAAATGCCGACCCGGTCAGCGACGTCCTGCACGGACATGCCGTTGAATCCGCGTTCGCCGATGAGTTCGACCGCAGCGTTCAGCACCTCGCGTCGACGCTCCTGCGGTGGTTTGCGGATCCGCTTGCTGCGCTGAGTATCCATACACCCGAGTGTATCGGTGCGAACGGAAAACCCGAGCGCCGCTTTCAGGCTTGGAACACGTCTGGGTGGACCGGATCCCCCGGCACATCGGCAAGCAGCCCCTCCAGTCCGAGGAACTCCTGCCAGAAGTCAAGCGGCTGCCCATACGGCGTCGCCTCACTGCCATGCGCCTGCACGTTCGCTTTCGCTTCCAACACGTCAAGATCGCTCAGCCCATCGAAATATGATGTCAGCCGACCGAGGTTCTCATCGTCATAGAACAGGGAACCGATGATCTCCGTCAACCGTTGGGCACGTTCGACCGGCAGTGAATCCCAGTGGCGCAGTTCGATGAAGTTCTTCAGCCGCACATCGTTGAAATGCGTGGACAGCACATGGTTCACCTCGTACGCATTGAGCTCGCGGTCGGGGTAGATTTCGCCCGCGTTGTCGCGGAACGCGGCGCGGTGTTTCTGCTCTTCGGGCAGCCCCTCAGCCTCCGGGGTATGCGTCAGATCGGCGAACATCATCGGAGTGCTCAACACGTCCACCGCGTAATCCTCCCAACCGAACCGGTCATCGTACAAACCGGGGATCAGGTTCGTGCGCTGGCAGTCGAGGAAATCCCACATGCGCTGGCGCAGCAGCGGGAACGGGTTCTCGGTGCCTTCGAAATACGGGGTGTTGCGGAAGAACCACGCGAGAATCGGGCCGATCGCCGTCCCCACGCGCAGCTTGCGGATGGCATCCTGCTCATTCTGATAGTCGATGCTCACCTGTGTGGACGCCGAACCGCGCATCATGCACAAGCCGTACTGGCCGACGCGTCCCAGATAATCGGTCATCGCCTCGTACCGGCTCTTCGGGTTGACCGGAATGTCGGCGTAGCTGGTGTTCGGCTGGTAACCGTAGTTGACCAGGCGGAAGTCCAGCGCGTCGAGAATCGGATTGATTTCCTTGCGGAAGCGACCGTACTCGACAGCCAGTTCCTGCGGGCTGTGCAGCACACCGATCGAGCATTCGACTTGGGCCCCCGGCTCCAGGGAGATGGAGATTCCCTTGCGGGCGAGGCCTACCAGATGGCCGTTCTCCCAATACTCCTTGTCGGCATCGTAATAGGGGCGCAAACGATTGAGCAGGACCTCAATCCCGTTCGGCTCGTAATAGTTGACCGCCTGGTCGGTGCCATTGCGAACGGGCAGATGCTCGATTTCAACCCCGTAACCGTCGTTGCGTTCCGGCTTGGCGCCGCTTTCGAAGAAACGGACCAAGCTGTCGACATGCTTGGGATTGACGGTGGCATTCATATGCGCGTAGCTGATGCGTGGTGTGCTCATGCTGCCATCGTAAACGAAATGGGACCGCCACGCGCGGATTGCCGCGCCCTCAGCTCTACGAAAAACTGATAGCGACTTGCAAGATTGTCCGCCACGTTCAGCATGCCGTTCAGCTTGCTCAGGGCGCGTACAGACCGTTCGGATGATGCCGATCCGGGCGGGTTGTTATACGGTTGGGCAAGTTTGAACGCTGAGCCGGTTCGGGCGGGTTGCACGCTTCAACCGGCTCAGTTCGTTCGCTCGCTTCAGTCCGCGGTGGACAGCGGAGCTTGTGAATCGCTTCCCTGCCCCGGCCGGTTGCCGGCAGCACCGTGCATCGGTTCGTCGAGATGCGCCTTGTGGTTCTTCTTCGCGGCGGCGATCATGAGCTTGAGCCGGTTGAGCTGGTTCGCCTCGGACGCGCCCGGATCGTAGTCGATCGACACGATGTTGGCCTGCGGGTACAGGCGGCGGATCTTGCCGAACATGCCACGGCCGGTTACATGGTTGGGCAGGCACGCGAACGGCTGGGCGCACACGATATTCGGGCAGCCGGATTCGATCAGTTCGATGATTTCGGCGGTCAACAACCACCCTTCGCCCGCTTGCACGCCGACTGACGTGACCTCGTCAGCGGTCTTGACGAGCTGCTCCATGCGCTCGTCCTGGCTGAACTTGCCGTGCGCAGTGGCGATGGCGCGACGCACCGGATTAAGCCCACGATTAAGGGCCCACCGCATGATCGCGTCCATGGTCTGGCTGCCGCCTGTGCCCAGATGGTCCTCATTCCACTTGTCGGTGTACGGGTGTTGGGTCATGAATTCGACGATGCCCGGCACCACGGCCTCGCAGCCTTGTGCCTCGATCTGGTCGACGACATGGTTGTTGGCGTCCGGATGGTATTTGACGAGAATCTCACCTACCACACCGACACGCGGCTTGCGCGGGATATCCCTCAGCGGCAGCTCGTCGAAGGTGCGCACGATCTTCTTCAACAGCTGCGGGTACAGCCAGTACCCCTTGCCGTACACACGCTTGGCGGTCTTTGAATACCCATGATGCTCGATGGTTTCGCGCAGAATCGTGTCCCACTGCTCGTACAGGGCGTTCGCGCTGCCCGGCTGAGCCTCATACGGGCGGACGCGGTACAGGCATTTCATCAGCAGATCGCCGTAGACGAGCGCCTTGCCGGCACGTTCCAGCATCGCCGGTGTCGCTTTGAAACCGGGATTGCTTTCCAACCCTTGGAAACTCAGCGCGATGACCGGAATCTGCGGGTATCCGGCGTCGATCAACGCCTTGCGGATCAGACCGTAATAGTTCGTGGCGCGGCACATGCCGCCGGTCTGGGAAATGGCGAGCGCCACATGGTCGGGATCGTATTTGCCTTGGATGATGGCGTCCACCAGCTGGCCGACAACCATGATCGCCGGATAGCAGGCGTCATTGTTGACGTATTTGAGGCCGGTTTCGACGTCCTCGTTGCTGGCGTGTTTGAGCACGTCGAACTTGTATCCTCCGGAGCGGATGACGGATTCGACCAGTGAGAAGTGCACCGGGCTCATCTGCGGGCAGACGATGGTGTAGTCGCGCATGGATTTCTCGAAGCGGACCTTGTGTGCATACCGGCTCATGGTGGCCTCGTTGCGGGCGGACCCGCCGCGTTTGCTGGTCTTCGTGCCGTCCTGCTGCGACGCTTGGGCAGCGGTGCGGCGCGAAGCCTGCCTGACCGCCTCGGTGAGCTTCGGATTTTCGGCCATCACGGCGTCGAGCATCGCCTGACGTCCCGGAGTTGGCGCGGGACCGCCGGTGTGACGGAATCCGGCATCATGGTCGTCATGGTGGCGTTGGGCGTTCCGTTCACGCTCCTCGACGGCGGCTTTGAGCGAGCGTAGGCGGATCTTCGCGGCACCGAGATTGCTAACTTCGTCGATTTTGAGCACGGTGTACACGTCGGCTTTGTCGGCGAGGATTTCGCTGACCTGATCAGTGGTGATGGCGTCGAGGCCGCATCCGAAGGAGTTGAGTTGCACGAGTTCAAGCCCCGGGTAGGAGGATACGAATCGTGCGGCTGCGTACAGGCGGGCATGGTACGCCCACTGGTTCTGCACGCGCAGGGGCATGCGGGTGACTTTGCGGTCGCCGACCTCACGGAATCCTGCGGCATCCTTCGCGTGCGGGTCTTTTTCGCCGGCGCTCAGGTATTCGCTCAGATGCAGGTCTTCACCCGGCTGCAGTTCGCAGATGGAATCCTCGGACAGGACGACCATGCCGAGCGAGCAGATGGTCTCGGGGATGCCGTGGTTGACTTCCGGGTCGATGTGGTAGGGACGCCCGGCAAGCACGATGCCGTGGCAGTTGTGCTCTTTCATGTAGGCGAGCGCACGCAGGCCCTCCTGCTGGACATCATGCTTGAACAGCTTGTCTTCTGCGTACGCCGCCTTGACCGCTTGCTGCGCCTCCTCCATCGTCACGTTCGCCCAGGCGAATTCTTCGACGATGCGCTTGGCCATGAGCTCATGATTGGCCAAGTTGAAGTAGGGGCGCATGTAGCGGATGCCCGGTTCGCGCAGTTCGGGCATATTCGCGCCGATGACGACCGGATAGTTCGCTACGACCGGGCAGTTGTAGTGATTGTCGGTGTTGGGTACGAGATTCTCTTCGTAGCTCACGCACGGGTAGAAGATCGTTTTGACGCCCTTGTTGAGCAGCCACTTGATATGACCGTGCACGAGTTTGGCCGGGTAGCAGATGTTCTCGGATGCGATGGATTCGATGCCGGTTTCGAACAGCTCATGGTTGGAACGCCCGGAGATGATGACTTTGAAGCCGAGATTGGTCAGCAGGGTGAACCAGAACGGGTAGTTCTCGTACATGTTGAGCACGCGTGGGATGCCGATCTCGCCGCGGGTCGCCTTCTTGTCGGTCAGGCGGCGGTAGGCGAAACAACGCTTGTACTTATAGTCGTACAGGTTCGGCCGGTCGGAACGCTGCTTTTTCGCGTCGCCGCCACGTTCACACCGGTTGCCGGTCACGTAGCGCGAACCGTCCTGGAAGGTGGTGATGGTGAGCTTGCAGTGGTTCTGGCACAGTTTGCACACGTCACGGGACGTGGTCATCGACAGATTGTCGAGGGCGTCGCCGCTCAGGATGCCGGAACGCGTGTGTTCGGCGGCCGGATCGTCGTCCGCGGCGTCGACGTAGTGCATGCGGGCGGTCAACGCGGCGCCGTACGCGCCCATGAGGCCGGCGATGTTCGGGCGGGTGACTTCGCGGTCGGTGAGCAGTTCGAAAGCGCGTAGCACGGCGTCGTTGAGGAAGGTGCCGCCCTGGACGACAACCGTGTCACCGAGTGCATCGGCGTCACGCAGTTTGATGACCTTGTACAACGCGTTGCGTACGACCGAATAGCACAGGCCGGCGGCGATGTCCTCGATGGAGGCGCCTTCTTTCTGCGCCTGCTTGACGGAGGAGTTCATGAACACCGTGCAGCGCGAGCCCAAATCCACCGGATGCGTGGAGTTCAGGGCTTTTTGCGTGAATTCTTCGATGCTCAGTCCCATGGACTGGGCGAAGGTCTGCAGGAAGGAGCCGCAGCCTGAAGAGCACGCCTCATTGACGGCGATCGAGTCGATGACCCCGTCATTGATGGCGAGGTATTTCATATCCTGGCCGCCGATATCGATGACTGCGGTGACGCCGGGGCTGACCATTTCCGCACCGCGATAATGCGCCATCGTTTCGACGACGCCTTCGTCCAGGTGCAAACCGGTGGAGATCAGGCCTTCGCCGTATCCGGTCGCGCAGGAGCGCGCGATCCACGCATCCGCAGGCAGTTGCGCCTGAATGCGTTTGACGATATTGACCGCCGCGGTCAACGGGCTGCCTTCGTTGGTGGCATAGGACGACCATACGATTTCACGGTCGTCGTTGACCAGAGTCGCCTTGATGGTGGTCGAACCGGCGTCAATACCGAGGAAGTGCGGTCCCGTGGCGCCTTCCAAGGTCCCTACATGCACGTGTTCACGATGGTGGCGGGCATTGAACGCCTCTCGATCCGCCTCGGTGGGGAACAGCGGCGGCATGGTCTTCGTATTGCTCGGCAGGTTCTTGAGCCGTTCGAGGTCGTCGAGAATCTGCGCGCAGGTGCGCGGTTCGGCGATGGTGGCGGTGCCGGTATCGTCGTCGTCATTGTCGTCGCCGGCGATGAGCGCGGCGCCGAACGCGACATACAGGTGGGCGTCGGACGGGGTGATGAACTGGTCGACTTTGCCGTCGAGGGCGCGGTGGAAGGCTTCGCGCAGTTCGGACATGAAGAACAGCGGCCCGCCGAGGAAAACGACATTGCCGTGGATCGGCCTGCCGGAAGCGAGACCGGCGATGGTCTGTGTGGCGACGGCGGTGAAAATCGAGGCGGCCAAATCGGGTTTCGCCGCGCCGTCGTTGATCAGCGGCTGCAAATCGGATTTCGCGAACACGCCACAGCGTGAAGCGATCGGATACAAGGTCTGGTAGTGCTTGGCCATCTCGTTGAGACCGGCCGCGTCCGTGTCCAGCAAGGTGGCCATCTGGTCGATGAACGCGCCGGTGCCGCCTGCGCACGAACCGTTCATCCGCTGTTCCGGAGTCGGCTTGAGGTAGGTGATTTTCGCGTCCTCGCCGCCAAGCTCGATGATGACATCCGCCTGCGGGATCTCCTGGTCGATCGCACGGGTTTCGGCGATGACCTCCTGGATGAAGGGCACGTGCAGGTTGTCGGCGAGGGTCAAGCCGCCGGAACCGGTGATTGCCAGGCGAATCGGCTCGCCGCCGCGGCCGAGCCGTTCGAGCTGCTGGTGGATGTCTTCAAGCAGTCCGGCGACTGTGGCCCGCACGTTGGCATGATGGCGACGGTAATCGGAGAACAGCACGCTGTCGAGCGTGTCATTCTGATCCAATACGACCGCTTTGACTGTGGTCGATCCGATGTCAAGACCGACACGCAACGGCTTCTTTCCGTGTTCGCCGGTCATGACATGCTCTCCCTGCTGCGTCATCTGCACCTCATATCCATTGTCGGCAGAAACCGGGCGGCGTGGCGGAGTATTGCAAACCTTCGCACGTGTCCTGCCGAATTTCCTCTAGTGAATGCTAACGCATACGCACGTCAGCACAACTCGCCCGAAGCGAAACGGTACAGATATACGAAACCTGCACGGTTTGCCACGTCCCAACGGCCACCGGCAGTGTACAACCCGTCGGATAACGGCGTGCGGCGGATGCGGCGAGCGGTGTTACTGCCCTGAGGACAGGCTGTCGTTACCTTCGCCGGCGGCGCGATCCTTGCCGTAGATTTCCGGGATGAAACGCTCTTGATCGTGCAGTTTGCTCCAGATGACGGGCTTGCCGGCGGCGAAGGATTTCGGTACGTCGATGATGCGCTGGTTGCTTGACCCGCGGAATTGCAGGAGGGTATCGTGCAGCTCCTTGATATATCGGCCGTCGACGAGGATGTCGATTTCGTGGAGCAGGTCGAGCTTGTCCTGGGTTTCGCCGGGGCGCATGAGTTCTTCCCACGTGTAGCCGGTCCAGCACCAAATGTCTTTCGTGTGGCCGAAACGTTCGCGGATTTTTCGCGCGAGCGGCAGGAGCACGCCCGTGTTGAGCAGGGGCTCGCCGCCGAGGAAGGTTATGCCTTGTACATAGGATTGGGACAGGTCGTCCATGATTTGCGCTTCGAGCGCGTCATTGTATTCGTGTCCGGCTTGGAAATCCCAGATGGACTTGTTGTAGCATTCCACGCAGTGGAACGGGCATCCGGATACGTATAGGGAGCAGCGGATGCCTTCGCCGTCGGTCATAAGGAACCGCTTGTAGTCGGCGATCATGTTGTGACTCATCCGGTTCGTCCATTGCCCGGCTTTCGGATTGTTCGACCGGTTGGTCGGAATGAACGGGCCGCGGCCGGTCTCCCCCGCCGCGAAATCATGCAATGTCGTTGCTGCCATCAGTGCTTCCTGTTCCTTGCCTTGCCGCTTCTTTTACACGTCCGCCCATCCAAGCTGACGCGAACAAAGCCACGACGCACGGCAATGACGGCCGCGTGCAGCGTGCATCGCGGCCGTCATCATTGGTTGTCGCCGTCAGGCTGTCCGCTTGACGGCGTGTTTCCCGGTGTGCTTCGGGCTTACTTGGTTTCTTCGAACCATTCGTGTTCGGAGCCGTCCTTGAGTGTCACATGACCGGTCTCACCGCTCATATGCTTGACACGGTGGGCGATTTCCTCGTGACGACCATGCACCATCGGGCGCTGGACCGGGTTGCCGAGGTATCCGCAGGTACGCTTGGTCACGTTGCACTTATCGGGGTCGGAGTTGCCGCATTCGGGGCACTTGAAGCCCTCTTCAGTCGGCTCGAAGTCGCCTTGGAAGCCGCACACGAAGCAGTGGTCAATCGGGGTGTTAGTGCCCAGATAGCCGATGCCGATCTTGTAGGCGTAATCCCACACGGCCTCGAGCGCCTTGGGGTTGTCCTGCAGGCACGGGAACTCGCAGTAGTTGATGAAGCCGCCGGACGCGTAGTACGGGAAGTCCTTCTCGTAGTCGAGCTTCTCCATCGGCGTCGGGGACAGCCACACCGGGTAGTGGAAGGAATTGGTGTAGAAGTCGTGGTCGGTCACGCCGTCAACGCGGCCGAACTTCTCGCGGTCCATACGGTTGAAGCGGTCCGTGAGGCTTTCCGCCGGCGTGGAGTACACCGAGTAATGGTAGCCTTCGGCCTTGCACCACTGCTTGCACAGCTGGTTCATGCGCTTGACGATGGACAGCGCGAACTCCTTGCCTTCCGGATCCCAGCTGTGGTCACGCATCCAATCCTTGCCGTAGAACACAGCCGTCGCTTCATACAGGCCGATGTAGCCCAAGGAGACAGTGGCACGCTCGTTACGGAACAGCTGGTCGACGTTATCGTTGGCGCCGAGGCGGCCGAAAGCGCCGTAGCGGAACAGGGTCGGCGCGTTGACCGGGGTGGCTTGCTTGCAGCGCATGATACGGAACTGCAGCGCCTGGTGTGCGACTTCCATACGCTCGTCGAACAGCTTCCAGAAGCGTTCCTTGTCGCCGTGGGATTCGAGGGCGATGCGCGGCACGTTGACGGTGACGACACCGAGGTTCATGCGCCCGTCTTCGACATCCTTGCCGGTCTTGGGGTCGATCCAGCCCTGCAGGAAGGAACGGCAGCCCATCGGGGCCTTGAAGGAGCCGGTGATTTTGACGATGTTGTCGTAGAAGACGACATCCGGGTACATGCGCTTGGTGGAGCATTCGAGCGCCAGCTGCTTCATGTCGTAGTTCGGGTCGCCCGGGTCGGCGTTGATGCCGTGCTTGATGGTGAACACAAGCTTCGGGAAGATCGCGGTGTGACGATCCTTGCCCAAGCCGCGGATGCGGTTGAGCAGGATGGAACGCTGGATCTCGCGGGCGAACCATGAGGTGCCCAAGCCGAAACCGACGGTCACGAACGGGGTCTGGCCGTTGGATACGCGGTTGGAGTTGATCTGGTATTCCATGGTCTGCATGGCGTCGTAAATCGCCTTGCGGGTCATGAGCTTCGCGTAGATTTCGCGGATCTGCTGGATCGGGTCGGCGTCCGTATCGAACGGGACGTCGTCGGGCAGCGGGGCACGGTTCTCGAAGTGCAGACCTGCGGGCTCCTGCTCCTTGAGGCCATGCACGACGGTCTGCGCGGCTTCGATGGGCATGTCGTCGGGGAACATGGCGTGAGCCATCTTCAGATGCTTCTCATAGTCGAGTTTCGCGTACGGCTCAAGCATTTCGTCGGCACGGTTGACAGTCTGGCCGCCGTACTGGGCGCCCGCGATATCCTTGATGATCTGCGTGATCTGCGTGGCGGCGGTGCCGATGGACTTCGGGGAGTCCATCATCGCGTTGCCGAGTTCGAAACCGTGGGCGAGCATGTCACCGAAATCCGGCAGCGAGCAGTTGGTCATCGCGGTGAACGGCGAATAGTCGGCATCATGGAAGTGGATGTCGCCCTTCATGTGGGCGTTGGATACCGCGTCAGGCAGCATGGAGAATGCGGACGCCTTGGACACGGCGCCAGCGAGCAGGTCACGCTGCGTGGCGTAGACGTTGGAATCCTTGTTCGCGTTCTCGCGCACGAGGGATTCATCACGGTTGACCAAGCGGCTGACTGCCTCGTTGATATCAGTGGCCTTGGCGCGTTCGATATCCTTGTTCAGACGGTAGTTCGTGTAGTTGCGGGCCACCTCATACAGGTGGTCTTCAATCAGGCCATGCTCAACCAGGTTCTGGATGTCTTCGATCTTGGCGGGACCGTTGTAGCGTTCCTTGATTTCGCCTTCGACCTGGTTGGCGAGATCGCGGATGAGCTGCTCTTCCTCCGGACCGATTTCCTTATCAAGGTCCTTGAAAGCGGACTTGACGGCGCTGATGATGTTGATCGGATCGAATTCGACGATCCGGCCGTCACGCTTCTCGACGAGCACCTTGCTCATGGCTTCCTTCCCTTCTGCGACGGTGTTCTCTGTGTCGCTTTCCGGGGCGGCGGTCAGCGGCGCATCAAGAACCTGCATGTCCATTGGGTTCCGTCCTTTCCATGGGTCGGGCTCCTCCCGACCTTCGTTCGTTCTCATGTGCAAGCATCGACTGTACCACGATATCTAGTGCCAAAAATGCGACACCGTCCTAGATGTAGTAGCAAACCGCATCGTTCCGCCAAAACGAGGCAAATGTGACGAAGATAACGTTGCCGTCTCCGCGTGTCGTTCACGACACGCCATCGCAGACGGAGAAAACGTGCTATACGCGGGCGCGGGTGAACAGTATTGTCCGTTCGATGCGCGAAAGTTGAGGCTATCAGTAACCGGCGAGGACTGCGCCAGTCCACGGGGAACGCCGGACCGGACAGGCCGCACGCGCGGCGGACAACACGAATGCCACAACGTGGCTGGAGGGAAGCGTATGCAAAGGTACGGATACAACGCGCCGGGCTCCGGCTACAACCAGGGGTATGCGGCAGACAACGCCATCGAAAGTCGGGGCACCGTCGCGCCGAAACCGCTCGACCAACTGCCGCGCCTAGCCCGCGACACCACCGCGGAAAACCCGTGGCCGGTCAGCGTGGTCAGCCAGAAATACCATGATGCGGTCGAACGTTGGCCGGCGTCCTGGGTCGAAGGCCAGATCGTCGAAATCAACATGCGCCGCAGCACATCCGGGTACATCACGCTGCGCGACAACACCCAAGACATCTCCTTATCGGTTATGGGGTTCAGCCGATTCGTCGCCATGGCCAAGGATTTCAGGCAGGGTGAGCGTGTCGTCGTCCACGGCAAGCCCGAAGTGTGGGTGAAGGCGACACGCCTGAGTTTCGTCGCCGACGACATCCGCCGCGTAGGTGCCGGCGACCTCAAAGCGCAGATCGACGAACTGCGCAAGAAACTCAAAGGCGAAGGCTTGTTCGACGCCGAAAACAAGATTCCGTTGCCGGAATTCCCGCGTTGTATCGGTCTGATCTGCGCGCCGCAAGCCCGTGCCGAAGGCGACGTCATCACCAACGTGAACCTACGCTGGCCGGCCGTGGACTTCGTGGTCGAACACGTGCACGTCCAAGGCGCACAATGCCCGCCAGAAGTCGTTCAGGCCATCAAAAAGCTTGACGACGACCCTCGCGTGGACGTCATCATCGTCGCCCGCGGCGGCGGCAGTTTCGAAGACCTGATTGGGTTCTCCGACGAAAACGTGGTGCGCGCCACCGCCGCATGCCGCAAGCCCATCGTCTCAGCCATCGGCCATGAAGACGATTGGACACTCATCGACCTGGCCGCCGACTTGCGCGCCTCCACACCGACGGACGCGGCGAAGAAAGTCGTGCCTGACATCCGTGAACAATGGCAGCTCATCGCCAACGCGCGCGAGCGCATGAACCTGCGTATGGACGCGATGGTCAGCAACGAGCAGCGGCTTATCGAAGGCTATGCGAACCGGCCAAGCCTGACCAATCCGAGCACCATGCTCGAACCGCATCAACGATTCGTCGACGATGCCGTGCAACGCATGCGGTACGGGCTGACCCGCATTGTCGACGAAGCGAGCATGAGCGTGGAGAAACTCCATGCCAGCCTCACCGCCATGAGCCCGCAGGCGACGCTCAACCGCGGGTACGCCGTCGTACAGACCGCTGACGGGCATGTGCTTGACACCGCTGACGGCGTGACCACGGGGAACACGCCTGACCATCACCCTCCACCATGGCAGCCTGCTCGCCGAAACCCTCAGGCGGGACGACACCACCGGCACCGCCGCGCCCACCGGTGATGCCGCCTGACACGTCACCGTTCTACACGACACACCAACAGACCGGCACCATCCACGAAAGGAACCACCATGACCGCATCAACGGACACCACGCACAACACCGCCCCGGCCTCCAGCCTGACCCAAGAGGAACGCGAGCGCATCGCATCCATGTCCTATGAGGAGGCTCGCGACCAGCTGATCCAAGCGGTTCAGGCACTCGAAGCAGGCGGCCTGAATCTCGATCAATCCATGCGCCAGTGGGAGCTCGGCGAGGCGCTCGCCAAGCGCGCCCAGACACTGCTCGACCAGGTGCGCGCCAAGCTTGACGCCGCACAGGCGCAGCAACAGACGTCAGCGGACACCGCAGGCACGCAATCCAACCTCGAGTAGCCGTTTCACATACTTACATATACGTGTTGCGGGCATCCGGACGTATCATCCGGATGCCGCAACACGTATGACCCCGCCTCACGGCATTTGCAGCGTGGCTAGGAGCGCCGCATGGTCGGAGCCCGCCACGCGTTTGGCCTGCACCTGACCGGCGACCATCCCCCGGTCGAGTACGATATGGTCGATTCCGGCGAACGCGGGTACGCCGCGCCGGTTCATCGGCCACGTCATGATGAGGCCATGGCCGGCCTGGCGGGCGGCATCGGCGAACCGGTTGCCCAGGATGTTGCGGAATGCCGTGTGATCATAGGTGGCGTTGAAATCCCCCATCATCACATACTTCACCTCGCTGTGCTGCTGCACCGCAGACAGTTCACGCAGCGCACGGTTCCACTGGCTCCAATACCCTGGTTGGGGGGATGTGGTGTGTACGGATATGAACCTCACTTGAGTCCCGCCCATATCAACGGTTCCGGCGGGCATGAACGAAGCGCTGGAATGGACTTCGTCATCCACCGGATCGTCAAGCGCGACAGCCGACCACAAGCCGTTGCCGTACACGCCGTCAGATGATGACACCTGCGAGTACGGCAGGTAGTCGCCGATACCGTCGGTTTCCAGCTGTTTGACGAACGCGTCCGTGGTCTCCTGCAGTGCGAGGATTTCGACCCGCTCATCGCGCACCATGTCGACGATGGCTTTCGCATCCGCCTGCCCTTTGAACACGTTGAGCGTCATCACACGCGCGTACCGGTCACCGGTGATGGCGTGCGCCTGTCCGACAGCACTCACCGCCTCATCCGCCAGCGAGGCTTGCGGCCGGAAGAACGGTGCCATCCACCATGCTTGCGCCGCCACGCATATCAGCGCGATGAACGCCACCAGCCACCGGTTCGATATCAATGCGAATATCAGCGAAAGCACGGCGAGCAGCGCGAACCATGGTGTCAACGACACCACGACAGGCACGTACGGCAATGCTTGCAAGTCCGCGGGAAGTATTCGAGCCACGGTGCCCAGCACCGCAAGCATCATGAGCAGTGTGGCAAGCACGCCGAGCAACAGTCGCCAACGCTTGGACCCGGCGGCAGACGCCGACGAATTGGGAGTTCCAGCCATTCCATCTCCGTTTTCCATGTCAGGTATCGTCACCACTGTAATGCCGCGACGCATGCCGATACCAGAGAATCGTGGAACCATCGCGCAATGCACACCAGTTCGCTATGCTTGAAGCAAGCGACATACGAAGGACCGGCATGACCTCATCAACACCACTACCCCAGCAGTACGAAATGCTCTGCGAGTTCGCTTGGGATCAGCTGAACCATTCGGGTCTTACCAGCCCGACATTCCTGTGGGATGCCTCGTTCCATCGCGACGCGGAAGCGGACGACGAGATCCGTATGGACGTGCCCATCGCTTCGCCCGAGGAGGCGCAACAGATCATCGATGGACCCATCACATGGTATCTGCGTATGATGGACTCGCTCAGCCCCACGCAGAAAGCCAACGGACCGAGCGGCATCCCCCTGTCCGACATGCCGACCTTTTTCATCGACAGCGGGGCGTTGGCCGGCGTTGAAGCGGTGATCAGCAATGCGCGAAGCACCACCAGATGGCATGATGCCGCGGTCAATTTCTCGTTGGCCCTGCTGAAAACCTCGGCTTTTCTCGGCAGCATCGCCGACCGTGAAGGCGAAGGACTGACGTATCTCAAGCGGGTTATCGACGAGACGCGCACATATTTTGACAGTGTCGCCAATCACGCTGATCCGGTGACCGGCGGTCTGGCGCTCAATGAAATCATCAACGCGGCATGCAAGGATGATTTCCGGTTCAATCCGATTCAAATGGTCACGCTGATTTCATGCGCTCTGCCGTTCGCCCAATGGGATGATACGCGGGTGTTCGTCTATGATGCGATGGACCGGGCGCGAGCCACCATGGATTCGATTGAGAAGGATATCCAAGCCAATGACCGCGACGATCCGGCCGGCAATCTCATGATGGATTCGGATGGCAATCTCATCGATGTCTCCGCCGGAAGCATCAGGGAACAGTTCGACACGTCGATGCTGTTGCTGCGCCATGACGTGCTGCGCCTGTGCGGGGATGATGAGCAGGCCGACCGGCTGCTGCGGGATAATAGTGATCTCGAACCGTTTGCGGACACCCGTGCGATTCAGCTGATCGCCGGCAAACGATGGCGTGAGCTGTATGATTTCGCCAGCCGGATCCTCGACGACGACCCCTATCAGCAGATTGCGTTGATTCCCCCGAATCTGGTGCCGGACGACTGGCATACCATCCTTGATCTGGCGCAGTACGAGCTCGCACACGGGCAGTGAGCTTGCAACAGCGCACAGTGCGCGGTTCGTGACGGCCAGCCTCATACGCATAACCATGAGGCGCAACACAATCCCCGATCCTCTGCCGACGCTGAGAGCCCCGTCAGCGTCGGCAGAGGATTGTACCGCCTCGCGGCTTCCGTACCCTTGGCTCAGTTGAGTTTGAATCCGAGTTCCTTGGCTGCGGCAATCGGCACCGGGTCATCGCACCAGTAATCCTCGACGTTCTCATCAGTGGCCAAGGAGCGGATCTGCGCACGGTCGATATACAGTTCGCCGCTGAGATGGTCGGTCTCATGCTGGAAAATGCGGGCAGGCCAGCCGTGCAGATGCTCCTCATGCCATGTGCCGTCCATATCCTGCCACCGTGCGGTGATATCCCGCCAACGCTTACGAACCGCCTGATAGCCTTCAAAACTCAGGCAGCCCTCGTAGAAGCTGCGCGTTTCCGTACCGATCGGCTGATACGACGGGTTGATGATCGCGTGGAACGGGAATTCGGAAATCTCACGCGGATCGTCCAGGTCGTCGCTGATATGGTCTTCGACCACCGCCAAGGCGAGCCCTAAACCGATTTGCGGGGCGGCCAAGCCGACGCCGGGCGCTTCAACCATGGTCGTACGCATCGTTTCAACCAGCTTGGTGAGTGTGCTTTTGCTCAACTGACCGTTGTATCGGCGCGTCGGCTGACGCAACACCGGTTCCCCAACCTGCACGATCGGAAGAATACCCTCACTGCCGCCGGATCGCAGCAGACTTTCAACAGCACGATTCAACCCCAGATCAATACTTGAACCTCGTGTGAACATGTTACGCCAGCTCCTCCGCGACAACCTTGGCGAGGCGATCGCACACGTCATCGGCCTGCTGCTGGGTGGCGGCCTCGGCCATCACGCGCACCAGCGGCTCGGTGCCGCTCGGACGCAGCAACACGCGTCCAGTTTCGCCCAACAGTTGCGTTTCCTTCTCCACGGCCTTCTGCACGGCGGCGTTCGTGGTGACCGCCTGCTTGTTGGAGCACCGGACGTTGACCAGTTGCTGAGGCAGCTGCGGGAAATCGGCGGCGAGCTGCTTGAGGCTCTTACCGGACTTGACGACCTCGTTGCACAGGGTCAGCGCGGTCAGCGTGCCGTCGCCGGTTGTAGCGAACTCGCGGTTGATCACATGGCCGGACTGTTCGCCGCCCAGCGAATAATCGCCGCGCAGCATCTCCTCGAGCACGTACCGGTCGCCGACATTCGTCTGCACGGTTTTGATGCCCATATCCTTGAGGGCGAGCTTCAAACCGAGGTTGCTCATCACCGTCACCACGAGCGTGTCATGGTTGAGTTTGCCTTCACGCTTCTTGGCTCGCGCGAGAATACCCATGATTTGATCACCGTTGACCATGGTGCCGTCCTCATCCACGGCGAGGCAACGGTCCGCGTCACCGTCGAACGCGACACCCAGCGCGCTGCCGGTGGCCTTGACCATGGCCTGCAGCTGTTCAGGATGCGTGGAGCCGGCGCGATCGTTGATATTGTAGCCGTCGGGGGACGCGTTGATGACGATGACTTCAGCACCCGCACGACGCAATGCTTCCGGCGCGACCACTGAGGTGGCGCCGTTGGCGCAATCGGCGACCAGGCGCAGACCGGCGAGCGGTTTCGGCTGGGTCTTGTCCGGGCCGACAACCGGGGCGATGGTGGAAACCAGATGGTCGATGTACAGGTTCGTGGCGGTCACCGTGTCATGGCTGATACGGCCGACACCGGCGCCGGTCGGACGATCCCAATCCTTGCCGAGCACGGCCTCGATCTCGTCTTCCTTGCTGTCGGGTAGTTTGAACCCGCCGCGGGCGAAGAACTTGATGCCGTTGTCGGGCATCGGGTTGTGCGACGCGGAAATCACCGCCCCCATCTCGACGTTCAACACGGAGGTGAGGAACGCGATGCCCGGAGTCGGGATGATGCCGACGTCGATGACATCGAAACCGCCGGCACTCATGCCCGCCGACAGCGCCGATGACAGGAAATCGCCGGAAACACGGGTGTCACGGCCGACCAGCGCACGGCGACGCCCCTCAGTATGCACGTCCCCGCCCTTGTCTTGCGGCGCATCAGCTTGGCCGAGCACGCGGACAGCGGCGTCTCCCAAATCCAATGCCAGCCGGGCGGTCAAATCTCTGTTCGCCAACCCGCGTACACCATCGGTTCCGAACATTTTCGGCATGGTTGTAGTCCTCGCTTCTTTGACATGAATATGCTGTATCCCATCGTACCTACCCGTGCTCCCAAAACCGCCATTCGGCGCGGATACGGCACGGCATCCACGCAAATCGGGCTTCCTGCAGAGCCGATTGTGTCTGCATGTTCCCGGCATATCCAAGCCGGAGCGGCCGATCGAATGATATCGGCAGGGAAATGTTTATCACGCGCAGCGACAGCATTAGACAAATGCGGCGTCCCGTTACCGACCGGGAACATCCCGGGATTGACCACCTTGTCCACCATGTGGAACGGTAGGAGAGCGATGTTCCGGCTTCCCACGCCGCTCGCCGTATGCGTGCCGACAGGCGCGACAACGGATTCGCCCGCCTTGCCATACCGAATGTTACCGGCATGTTCCCCACGCGTAATCAGCGCATGAATGGGAGGAAACGACGTGAAATCTGAAGCTTTTATAACAGCAAGCAGATTTCACAAGCCCTCCACCGGTCCACAAGACCATTCCAGGCGGCTGAAATCTGAGCACACCGTCCGCACGCATCAACCGGGAAAACAGGATCGGCTAGGATCCCGCCACCGGGTTCGTCCCCTCCATCAAGCCACCGGCATACACCGGCACGAGCACCCGAACCCGTCCCCCTCGCGTGCAGCAGCATCGAGAAAGAGGATTGCATGAGATTCGCAGACACCGCAATCACGGCGCGGGACGACTGTCACGCCTGTAGCCCACATTTCGCTGATATCGCAACAACCCCAGGCCGCGGGGAGGCGACACGATGAATTTCAACCCGAATCATATCATCATCACCATCGGCTGCGAATACGGCGCCGGCGGCCCGCAGATCGGCAAGATGCTCGCTGACGCGCTCGGCATCGAATACTACGACCGCGACCTGGTCGACAAGGTCGTCAACCAGCTGGGCGTCAGCCGCGGCCTCGTCGAACAGGCCGACCAGAAAACGAACGTCCAGTATGCGTTCGAGACATCCCTCGGCCCACGCTACGCGAACCTGAGCAACCGCGTCATCTTCACCCAGTCCGAAGTCATCAACGATTTGGCGGACAAATCCTCGTGCGTGTTCATCGGCCGTTCCGCCAACTACCTGTTGCGAGACCGTGACGACGTGCTCGACGTGTTCCTGTACGCGCCGAAGGACATACGCATCGCATCCATCATGGAGCAGGACCACGTCAACGCGAATAAGGCCAAGGAAATCGTGGAGTACAACGATGAACTCAACCATTCGCGCCACAAGTACATCACCGGCACCCACCGCGGCGACCGCAGCCAGCGTGACCTGCTGCTCGACACCAGCCTGCTGGGATGGGACAAAACGGCGAAATACCTGCTGACGCTCGTTGAAATGCTCGGCGAATGACGAAAGGGAGTGAGACAGATGAGTGAGAAAAAAGCATCGGAATTCGACAAGGTGTTCAGCGTCTGGGATATTCTCGTCATCGCCTTCGGCGCCATGATCGGATGGGCGTGGGTGGTCTCCAGCGGCGACTGGATCGACCGCGGCGGCGTGATCGGCGCCATGCTGGGCTTCGTGCTGGGCGGTGTCATGATCTTCTTCATCGGCCTGACCTACGCGGAACTCACGCCCGCCATGCCGGACTGCGGCGGCGAGCACGTGTTCAGCTACCGCGCCATGGGACCGACCGGGTCGTTCGTATGCACGTGGGCGATCATCCTCGGCTATGTGAGCGTCGTGTGCTTTGAGGCGTGCGCACTGCCGACGATCATCACCTACCTGTTCCCGAGCTTCCTGCAAGGCTACCTGTATACGGTCGCAGGGTTTGATATTTACGCGTCCTGGCTCGCCGTGGCCATCATCATGGCCCTATTCATCACGTATATCAACATCCGAGGCGCCAAGACGGCCGCCATCGTGCAGACCGTGCTCACCTGCATCATCGGCGGCGCGGGCATCCTGCTCGTCGTCGGCTCCGTTTTCAGCGGCAACCCGTCCAACCTTGACGGCCAGATGTTCGTGGGCGACAACACGGGCAGCGTGTTCGGCAATATCCTGCGCGTGGCGATGATGACGCCGTTCTATTTCATCGGCTTCGACGTAATCCCGCAGGCGGCCGAGGAAATCAACGTGCCGCTCAAGAAGATCGCGAAAATGCTGCTCCTGTCGATCCTCCTCGCCGTGGCGTTCTACGTGCTCATCATCTTCGCCGTCGGCTATGTGCTTGATCCGTCGGCCATCGCGCATGCGCAGAATTCCGGCAGCGGACTGGTGACCGCCGATGCCATGGCCCGCGCCTTCCACACGGACGCCATGGCGAAAGTACTCATTATCGGCGGCCTGTGCGGCGTGCTCACCTCGTGGAATTCCTTCATGATCGGCGGCAGCCGCGCCATGTACTCCATGGCTGTGTCCTACATGATCCCGCCGGTGTTCGGCAAGCTGCACTCCAAGTTCAAGACCCCGTGGGTGGCGATCGGCCTGATCGGCCTGCTCAGCTGCCTGGCGCCATTGCTTGGCCGCAAGATGCTCGTGTGGATCGTCGACGCCGGCAACCTCGCGTGCTGCGTCGCCTACTGCATGGTCGCGATCTCCTTCGTGATCCTACGCAAGAAAGCGCCTGACATGCCCCGCCCGTACAAGGTCAAGCATTACAAATTCGTGGGATTCATGGCCATCGCGATGTCGGGCTTCATGGTGGTCATGTACTGCATCCCCGGCAGCCCGGCGGCCCTGGTGCCGACCGAATGGGCGTTCGTCGGCGGCTGGGCGCTGCTCGGCGTGGTCTTCTACTTCATCTGCAAGGCACGCTACGGCGAAAAGTTCGGCACGCTGGTCGAAGTTGCGAACGACGAGCTGGACAAGGATTACGCCCGCGAGCGCTCCGCTGCCGCATCCATCGCGGCGAACGAGGCGGTCGAAACCGCACCGGCCGCCAAGGTCGCCACCATCGGCCAGGCGGAGGTCACGGCTGCGGTGTCAGCGGTCACAGCGGCCGCTACGGCCACGACCACCGCCGGCACGTTCAGCTACTATGCCCCGGTCAATCTCACCTTCGGCGCGGGCACGCTGGCCAAGACCGGCGAGCTTGCCAAGCCGTTCGGCTCCAAGGCCTTGATCGTGACCGGCCATACGAGCGCCAAGAAGACCGGCGTGTACGACAAGATCAACGATTCGCTTATGGCTGCGGGCATCACCACCGGCCTGTTCGACAAGGCGTCGGCCAACCCGCTGACCACCACGGTCGAAGAGGGCGCCCGCATGGCGAAGAATGGCGGCTATGACATGGTTATCGGCCTGGGCGGCGGTTCGGTGATGGATTGTGCCAAAGGCATCGCGTTCATGGCGAAGAATGACGGTGATATCAACGATTACATCTATGGACGCAAGTCCAGCGATGTGGCGCTGCCGCTCGTGCTCATCCCCACGACCTGCGGCTCGGGTTCCGAAGCCAACGGGTTCGCGGTGCTCACCAACCCGGAGAATGGCGACAAGAAGTCCCTGCGCTGCCCGGCGATCATGGCCAAACGCTCGATTGTGGACCCGGAAGCCATGATGACCATGCCCAAGGGCCAGCTTGCGGCGGTCGGTTTCGACGCGTTCTGCCATTGCTTCGAAGCGTACACCGCCAAGAACGCGCAGCCGTTCACCGATGCGCTCGCCCTGTATGCACTGCCGTTGATCCTTGACAGTCTGCCGCGGCTGGTCGCCGGCACAGGCACGCTCAAGGACTGGGAGCATATGTCCGAAGCGGCCACAATCGGCGGTCTGGTGATCGGTACGGCGGGTATCACGTTGACGCACGCCATGGAACATCCGGTCTCCGGCTTGAAGAACGTGACGCACGGCAAGGGGCTGGCGGCGCTCGCGCCGACCGTGGTGGATGCCACATGGCAGGGCGACCGGTTCAAGTTCGGCCGTCTGGCACGGCTCATGGGCGGTTACACGGCTGAGGATTGCGCCGGCAAAATCCGCGGGTTCGAACGCAAGATCGGGCTCGACGTGACGCTGGGCGACCTGGGTATCAGCGAATCCGACATCCCGTGGCTCACCCAGAACGCGATGAAGGTCTCCCCGGCCAATATCGCCAACACGCGCACCGAAATCGGCGCGGAAGATATCGCCGAACTGTATCGCAAGGCGCTGTAAAGGTTGCCGGCGGGCGGCGGCCGTCGTACGAGGACGCGAACGCGTTCATGGTACGACGGCCGCCGTGTTGTCATGTTCCGAACGATTCAAGGAGAAGGAATACCATGCGTATCAAGAACGCCGAATCCGACGACTTCCCTGAAGCGTTGCGTTTCATCCGCGCGCTATGGGATTACAACACGTATGAGGATGTGCCCACGCGCAACGTGTATGAGCGGGTGCTTGCCGATAACGCGAGTTTCGCGGTGTTTCTGCTTGACGATGAGGGGCGTTATGTGGGCATGTGCCATGGTGATTATTTCGAGACGTTCTGGATGTGCGGACTGACATGCTATGTGTCAAGTCTTATTGTGGACGAGCGTGAACGAGGCAAGGGCTACGGCACGATGCTGCTCGATTACGCGGTCGAGCTGGCGAGACAACGCGGATGCCGGGCGATCACACTTGATTCCGGTCTGCCACGTACGGCCGCGCATCGATTCTATGAGAGGTACGGGTTCGAGCGCAGCTGTTACGGGTTCGAGCTGCAATTGCCGTCATCTCGCTGAAATGTTCAATATGCGGACAGCCGGGATTCGGGGGTTCCTTGCCGGTTTCTCCCCGCACGCCCGCGACGCTCCGCGATCCCGGATTGCGCCATACGTCCGATAATCCCCGGCAATCCGCGCAATTCCAAGGATTGTAGGGCACACGGCATCACTGTCACCGGCAAGACGCCGAAAGTCATAAACCGGAAATGTTACGAGGAATGCACGCCTGTTTCGTCCAAGAAACGACGTCGTTTCGCAATAGCGAATCGAGAGCAACACACGGGTGTTAAACATTTCGTTGTCAGGTAAGACGGCGACGAAATCCACAGCATTCCGCCACCGGTATTGCGAAAACCATTAGTCAAGGAGATACCGCGATGACATTGGCCGAAGATATGCCCCAGATTATCACTGAAAGCGTCCCCGGTCCCAAGACCCAGGAGTTCCTCAAGAAGCGTAATGAAAACGTCCCGGCAGGTCTGTGCTCCTCGACGTATCCGATCTGCATCAAGCGCGGCGAAGGCGCCATGTTCGAAGATATCGACGGCAACAAGTTCCTCGACTGGGTCGGCGGCGTCGGCGTACTCAACATCGGCTACTCCCGTCCGGAGCTCGTCAAGGCCGTGCAGGATCAGGCGACCAAGTACTTCCACACGATTTTCAACGTCATCGGCCATGAAGGTTACGTGGATCTGGCAGAAGGTCTGAACGAGACAATTCCGTGTCGCGGCGAACACAAGAAAACCTATTTCGCGAACTCCGGCGCCGAATGCGATGAGAACGCCATCAAAATCGCCAAAGCCTACACCGGCCGTCAAGGCGTGATCTGCTTCTCCGGCGCATTCCACGGCCGCACCAACCTGACCATGGCCTTGACCGCAAAGAAAGCGTACTCCCGCGGCATGGGCCCGTTCCCGGCGGATATCGCCCGCGCGCCGTACCCCTATCTGTATCGCGCTCCGAAAGGGTATTCCGAAGCCGAAGCCATCCAGTATTACGTGGACGGCCTGAAGAAGGTGTTCGACCAAGGTATTCCGGCGAAGGAAGTCGCCTGCCTGCTCGTCGAGCCGCTTCAAGGCGAAGGCGGATTCATCCCCGCTCCGATTGAATGGGTCAAGGCCGTGCGCCAGATCTGCGACGAGAACGGCATCCTGCTCATCGCCGATGAAGTCCAGTGCGGCAACTGCCGTACCGGCAAGTACTTCGCTTCCGAATACTGGGCTGAGGCTGGCGCCGCTCCGGATATCGTCACCACCGCGAAGTCCCTGGCCGGCGGCATGCCGATTTCCGCCATCACCGGTCGCGACGAAGTCATGGACGCCGCCCCGGCAGGCACAATCGGCGGTACTTTCTGCGGCAACCCGCTGTCGTGCGCCTCCGGTCTGGCCGCGATGAAGATTTACAAGGAAGAGGACTTCCCAGCCAAAGCACGCCACATCGGCGAGCAGGTGACCGCGGGATTCAAGGCGATGGCCGAGAAGTACGATGTCATCGGCGATATTCGCGGCTTGGGCGCGATGATCGGCGTGGAATTCGTCAAGGACCGCGAAACCAAGGAGCCGGCTACCGAACTCGTCGCCAACCTCATCCAGGAGGCCCTGCAGCGCGGCCTGCTTATGGAGTCCGCCGGCACCGACAGCAATGTCATCCGCTTCCTCGCGCCGCTCGTCATGACCGACGAACAGACCAAGCGCGGTCTGGAAATCTTCGAAGAATCCCTCAAGGCGGCGCTCGCGAAGTAAGCGGCGCAGGCGATTGCCTCAGTAACGCAAGTGGCGGGTCATCCTATCGCAACGGTCGGATGGCCCGCCACTTGCATGCCCGCAAGAACCCCGTTGCCGACACCGGCGTTCAATCCTCGATGGCGTCAAGATACGGCTGCAACTGGGCAAGCAGCCGGGGAACATCCACTGTGGCGGTGACGTACAGGGCGTCAGGGTCGATCTCGTCGTATTCATGGACGATGGCATTGCGCAATCCCCGAAGTTCATGCCACGGCAGCTGCGGGACCTCCTCGAGAAACCCGTCGGACAGCTTGCGCGCAGCCTCCTGGGCCTGGACCATATCCATAACGACTGAATTGAATCTCATATAATCCGCTTCCAGCTCCTGAGCCGAAGCAACCGCATTGGCATCACGGCTTGCGCGGGCCAGATGCTCGGCGAGACGGATGAGATTCGTGTCATCCCTGAATCGCTGGTCGGCATGTCGTCGTTGCATCACACCACCCGAACCATATCGCGCTGAATATGCTCGTAGAACCGTCTGCTTGCGCGGCTGCGCTGCGCGTGCCGACGCAATGAGGCAAGCGAGGTCAGCGAGACTTCCCTACCAAACGACCGCTCCAGTTCATTCTTCAATTGCGCAAGGTCACCCATGCCGGATTGGCTTGCCTCCCGCGAGACATACAGCAAGTCGATATCGGAATCGTCATCCGCCTCCCCACGAGCGAATGAACCGTACAGATACACTTGTGCAAGACCGTATTTCTTTGCGATGGCACCGGTGATCAGCTTCAGCGTCGTGATATCGACGGTACTGCCGGATTTCATCGTGATACTTGATGCCGCCGTGAGGTCTGATGTCGTCGTGAGACCGGAAAGGGCCTCGTCATACCGTTGCAGGAAATCCTGGGTCGGATTGCCGCCATGTTCCGCCCGGGATAATGCCGATTGCGTGGTGCCCATCCGCGACGCCACCGTCTGCTGGCTCAACCCCGCCTCAAGACGGCGGGCCTTCAATGCGTCAATGGTGTCCATATCACCACTATAGCATATATGCTATATATATCGAATCGAACGTCTGAGGGCCGGCCGACACCAAAACGGCAGCCGGTCGGCCCTCAAGATGTCTGCGTCAGAAGGTCACAGCGCCTCGTTGTACGCGCGCACCTTGAGCACACGTCGAGAGGATTCGACGTTCTCGATGATGATGCGACGCAACGCGCGCGGCGCATCAGCATGCTCACCGAGCCACTGGTCGCCCAGACGGACGAGTTCCGCCGGATCCGCATAGGACGGGTACAGCCCTTCGAGCAGGGCTTCGGCCATGTGGAAGGTCTTGTGCTCCCACACCCAATCCACCTGGTTGAAATACTCGGCGGCATACGGCTTGGCAAGGTCCTCGCGCGGAGTGGACGCGAAGCCTGCGGCAACCGACTCAAGCTGCATATTGGTCAAATCGCCGTTATGCAACGCCTGATCCCACGCCCAAGCCTTCGCCTTCGCGGTCGCACGGCTCGCGCGGGCTCCGTAGGCGAATTCACGGTTCTCGGTCGTGTCGCGCTTGGCGAGCTCCCCGTCAATACGCGCATTATCCGCCGCATTCACGCGGGCAAGCGCCTTGAGAATCGTCCAGCGCATGTTGTTGTCGATGTCCAGCCCCTCGAGCTTGACGCTGCCGTCCAACAGGCCCTCCGCATTGGCACGGAACCGCTCGTCGCCTTCCACGCCGTAGGTGAGGTAGGCGCCGACCAGCTGGAACTGCTCGTCCGAGCCGGCCTGCGCCTTGCCGGCAAGCTCCCACAAGCGTTCGGCGGTATCCTTCGCCACTTGGGCGCTACGGTCTGCTGCAACATAATGGTGAGCCGTCGTAGCGACCTGGGCGAGCGCGTAACGGAAGGTGGTGGACTCATGCTCCGTCGCCAACGCGTCAAGACTCGTCTTGATGAACCGTTCGGCCGGGAATTCACCATCACGCGTCATATCCCACAAGGACAGCCAGACGACGGACCGGGCGAGCGGATCGGCGAAACGGTACAGGTTGTTCGCGGCGAATTCGAGGGACTTCGCATCGAACCGCAGCTTCGTATACGTCAAATCATCATCGTTGACCAGAATAAACGCAGGACGCTTCTTGCCGGCGGCTTCCTCCACGACAGTATGCTCACCGGTCACGTCGAGTTCAAGCCGGTCAGTGCGCACAATCCGCCCGTCAGCGTTCTCGTCATAGAAGCCGACCGCCAAACGGTGAGGACGCAATACGGGATACTCGGCTGGCGCACTCTGATCAAGCGTGAGCGCGGCGATAGTGCCGTCAGCATGCTCCTCGACACGGGCGGTGATGGTGTTGATACCCGCAGCTTCCAGCCACTGCTTGCTCCACGCTTTCAAATCACGGCCGGAAGTCTGCTCCAATTCGGCAAGCAGGTCGGCGAGCGTCGCGTTCCCATACGCATGCTTGTTGAGATAATGGTTGATGCCTTCGAAGAACTTGTCCCGGCCGACATAGGCGACAAGCTGCTTGAGCACGGACGCGCCCTTCGCATACGTGATGCCGTCGAAGTTCACATAGGTGTCATTTAAATCGTTGATCGGCGCGACAATCGGGTGGGTGGTCGGCAGCTGGTCCTGCGCCTGGCCCCAGCTCTTCTCTCCGGAGCTGAAGGTCGCCCACGCGTCACGCCATTCGGTCGCCTCCGCGGTGGCGAGCGTGGACATGAATTCGGCGAAGGATTCGTTCAGCCACAGGTCGTTCCACCATTTCATGGTCACGTAATCGCCGAACCACATGTGGGCGAGCTCGTGCAGCACGGTGACCACGCGGCGCTCAGCATAGGCGTCGGTCACCTTGGATTCGAACACATACTGGTCGCGAATCGTGACCATACCAATGTTCTCCATAGCGCCGGCATTGTATTCCGGCACGAAAATCTGATCATACTTGGCGTACGGGTACGGCACGCCCCAAGTCTTGGCGTAGAACGCGAATCCCTTCTTCGTGATGTCAAACAGATAGTCGGCGTCCTTGTCAAGCGCATCCTTGAGCGCCTGACGGCAGTACAAGGCCATCGGCACAGTACGGCCGTCCGCATTCGAATATTCAGCATGCCATTGCGCGTACGGTCCAGCACAAATCGCAGTCAAATAGGAGCTCATCACCGGCGTAGGCTCGAAATCCCACTTGCGCGAACGCTCAGCCGGATGGTCGCCGAGCGTGCCATCCGCAGTAAGCCGATCCACATCCTCAGTGGACGTGACCGGCATATTCGACGTGACAATCCAGCTTTGCGGGGCAAGCACATGGAAATCGAAAATCGCCTTCACATCAGGCTGATCGAACACCGCGTACACGCGACGGGCATCCGGCACCTCGAACTGGGTGTACAAGTACACATTGCCGTCAGACGGGTCGACACTGCGATGCAAGCCCTCACCCGTATGCGAATACTGGCAGCGCGCCTCAACAGTGACCTCATTATGTTCAAGCAGGCCGGCAAGGAGGATACGATGATCGCTGAACACCGTCGCCGGGTCGAGGCTCCTGCCGTTCAACGTGACCGAACGGACCTCGTCGGCAATAAGATCAAGGAACGTGCTCTGTCCCGTGCTCGCGCCGAAGGTGATTGTAGTAGTCGAGCCGAAATCTTCAGCCCCCTGCGTCAAATCAAGGCTGACCGTGTAATGGACGGGTGCCTTGACAATAGACTTGCGTTCCTGTGCTTCCTGCCTCGTGAGGTTCGAGCCTGGCATATCGATCCTTCCTTCTACGGCTGTTGCTGCGTGTCTTCGAATGCTCGCCCGACGTGGTGCGCTCGCCGTGAACTTGGGCTGTATGCGTCGGACCTCTCGCGCTTGATGCCGTATTCGTTGAAAACATTGCGGCGCGACGTGTAAGCCACGCCGCGCCGCTTGCTGTTCATGCTTCAGTGCTTTCCGCACCGGTTTCTGTAACAGCACGATTCTACGCCATGGTGCGGGCAATGTCCATCACCGACATGGTGTGTATGTAAGGAATGCGAAGCCAAAGCAGGAAGAAACAAGGAAGCGCCATCCCGAAATCGTCGGGATGGCGCTCGCCATACTGTGTTTGCGCTGATCGCCTACACGTCAGAGCAGCGGATCGGTTTCATCGCGCTGAGCGATATCAGCGACCACCGGCACAATCACCGGCTTGCGATGCAACTGCCGGGCGACCCAACTGCCGAGCGTACGGCGCATGATCTGCTGGAGCTTATGCGTGTCACGCGTGCCCTGCATCATCGCGTCCTGCAACTGTTCGACAATCTGGTGACGAACCTTGTCGAACTCGCTTTCATCCTCGGCCACAGCGTTCAAGTAGATCTTCGGGCCGGACAGGACGTCCGCGGTATCCGTATTGACCACTACGAAGCTGGAGACAAAGCCCTCGGTTCCAAGGATGCGACGCTTCTCAAGATCCTCGTCAGTCAGCTCGCCGACCGAATCACCATCGACATACACGTAACCGCACGGCACGGAACCGACAATCGCGGCCTTGCCGTGATACAGGTCGACGACATCGCCGTCCTCCGCAAGCACGACATTGTCCGGAGCCACGCCGGTCTTGACGGCGATCAAACCGTTGGCGACCAGGTGGCGGTTCTCACCGTGAATCGGCATCGCGCACTTCGGCTTGATGATGTTGTACAAGTACAACAGTTCGCCTTCGTTCGCATGGCCGGACACGTGGACAGCCGCATTGTCCTTGTTCACCACGCGCGCGCCCAGCTGGACGAGCTTGTTGATCACGCGGTACACGCCGTTCTCGTTACCCGGAATCAGGGAGCTCGCCAGAATGACGGTATCGAACTCGTTGACGGTGATATCACGATGATTGCCATCGGCGATCCGTCCGAGGGCGGCCATCGGCTCGCCCTGCGAACCGGTGCACATGTAAACGATCTTGTCATCCTGAATGTCCTTGGCCTTCTTCAGGTCGACAACCGTGCCTTCAGGAATATGCAGGTAGCCCAAATCGGCGGCGATCGACATGTTGCGTACCATGGAACGGCCGACAAACACAACCTTACGGCCGTACTTGTGGGCTGCGTCAACAACCTGCTGGACACGATGCACGTGGCTGGAGAAGCTCGCGACGATGATCTTACGGGTCGCTTCAGCGAACACGTGGTCAAGCGCCGGACCAATCGTGGTTTCAGGACGCACGAACCCGGGGACCTCGGCGTTCGTGGAATCCATCATCAACAGGTCGATGCCCCGCTCGCCAAGCTTGCCGAACTCGACCAAATCAGTGATCTTATGATCAAGCGGCAGCTGGTCAAGCTTGATATCGCCGGTATCGATCAGCGAGCCGGCGGGCGTGCGTACGCACACGGCGAGCGCGTCCGGAATCGAGTGGGTGACAGTGACGAATTCAAGGTTGAACGGACCGGCCTTGATCTTGTCGCGGCCTTTGACCTCGATCATCGTCGGGTTGATGTGATGCTCTTTGCACTTGGCTTCCACGAAGGCGAGCGTCAGCTTCGAGCCGATCAGCGGAATATCCGGACGCAGCTTCAGCAGGTACGGCACGCCGCCGATATGATCCTCATGGCCGTGCGTCAGCACGAGCGCCTCAACCTTGTCAAGGCGATCCTTGATGTAGTGGAAGTCAGGCAGAATCAAATCGACGCCCGGCTGCTCCTCCTCAGGGAAAAGCACACCGCAGTCGATGAGCAGCAGGTGGCCGTTATATTCGACCACGTTCATATTGCGGCCGATCTCGCCGAGACCACCAAGCGGCACGATACGCATCGAACCCTTGCGATACTTCGGCGGGGCGATCAACACATCATCCTGCTGGGGGGGCTGTGGCGAGCTCCTGGGGGGCGCGAACCACGGCGCGAAACCGTACGGCCGGCATTACGGGCCGATGACGCGTGGGAGCGGCGACCGGTATGCTGGCCGCGCCTACGGGAATTGCTCTTATTCTGTTCTTGTTCTTTTGCCATTTCCTTGTTGGGTTTCTGTTACTTAGTGCCCGCGCCTATGCGCGAGCGAGGTCATGCCCGTCACAGGAGGCCGGCGGCACGCATGCCTTCACGCGCGCGTTCAAGCTCAGGCTCGCCCGGGCCGACATTCGGCAGGCGCATGGTCGTGCAATCCAGCACGCCACGGACCTTCAACGCGGCCTTGGCCATCACCGCCTGGAAACCGGTGCCGTTGAGCGATTCAACCAGCGGGGAAAGCTGGACGGCAATCTTCTGCGCCGTATGGATATCACCCTGGTCGAACGCGTTCGCCAAATCGCGCATCGGGCCGGCAGCCGCGTGGGCGATCACCGAAATAATGCCGACAGCGCCGACGGACAGGAACGGCAGGAACAGACCATCATCGCCGGAATACCATGTCAGGCCGGTTTCCAGACGCTTACGCACCGCTCCTGCGATGTCGCCCGTAGCGTCCTTGACCGCCTTGACATGATCCAGTTCGGCCATGCGACGGTAGGTTTCCAGCTGGATATGCACGCCGGTACGTCCCGGAACGTCATAGATGATGATCGGCTTGTCCGCCGACTCGTTGACCGCCTGATAGTGACGGAAAATACCCTCTTGTGAAGGGCGGGAATAATATGGCGCCACCACGAGCACGGCGTCGCAACCCGCTTCCTGGGTCTGCTCGACCATGCGCACGGTGTGCGCGGTGTCGTTGGAACCGGCACCGGAGATAATCGGAACGTCAACCGCTTCCTTGACGGCGGTGACAAGATCGACTTTCTCTTCCATGTGGGTGACCGGCGATTCGCCGGTCGTACCGTTGACTACCAGACCATCTGCACCATCCGCGACCAGCTGCTTGGCGAGCTTCTGAGCCGCCTCATAATCAATGGAACCGTCGGCTTTCATCGGCGTAACCATAGCGGGCAAAATGCGCCCAAACGGCGCCGGATCAAGAAGATGCATGGTGGTGTCACTCATACCAAGTAACCGTACCTCTGGGGTGGGACGCAGAGCACGGCGCATCCCAAGCCCCGCCCAAGGCTCCCCGACATCTCTTTCCCTCCATCTGCTTCTACCGACACTCAGGACGGCCCCAGCGTCGGCGCAACCCTCCACCGACGCTCACAGAGCGGTCAGCGTCGGCAGAGACAGAACACGACCTTCTGCCGACGCTCACAGAGCGGTCAGCGTCGGCAAAAGGTTATAGGGGTGGGTTAGAGATTGAGGAAGTGGTCGAGGCCGATGGTCAGGCCTGGGTAGGTGTGGGATGCGATCTTGCGCACGGCGAGCAGAACGCCGGGCATGAAGGAGATGCGGTCGAAGCTGTCGGCGCGAATCGTCAGTTGCTCTCCGGCATTGCCGAACAGCACTTCCTCATGGGCGTTCAGGCCGCGCAGACGCACGGCGTGCACGTGAATACCGTCGACCACCTGACCACGTGAACCGCCATCGGTCTGTGTGTTGTCCGGAACCTCACCAAGACCGGCGTTCCGACGGGCTTCGGCGATGGCGTGCGCCGTGTGGATCGCCGTGCCGGAAGGCGCATCCACTTTGTTCGGGTGATGCAGTTCGATGACCTCGGCGGATTCGAAATACGGCGCTGCGACCTTGGCGAAATAATCCGCCAGCACCGCGGAAATCGCGAAATTCGGTGCGATGAACACGCTCTGGTCTTCACGCGGCGCCTTGGCGAGCGCCGCACGGACCTGGTCGAGTTTCTCGTCGGTCCAGCCGGTCGTGCCGACGACCACGTCAACGCCTTGTGCGACAAGCGTCAGCACGTTCTCCAGCGACACCGCCGGCACGGTGAATTCGACGACGACATCGGTGTTGTCCGGGGTGATTTGGGTGAGGTCGTCACCGGCGTCAAGCGCGAGCGCGAGGCTGGTATCTTCCGCCGTGTTCACCGCTTCGACCACGTGAGAGCCCATGCGCCCTTTGGCGCCGACAACGGAAACCTTGATCATGATTACTCCTTACGTATTCCGGCGGCACGGATGCCATGCAAGCCTGTGAAACCCGCCGGAATGTCATCGATACCCCTTACGGATACTTACTCTTACGAATGTAAAGAGACGCTTTGACGGTTTGGCGCGCTTCGCTGTGACAGCCACCATCCGAGCAGCGCGATCGGGATGGCGCACGCGGTGGCAATCCACGGGATCATCAGCCCCGCGTGCGGCCCGGCATGGTCGACAACCACGCCGGCGATGGTCGATCCGAGCGACGTGCCGACGGTTCCCGCAGTCGTCACCCATGAGAGCCCTTCTGTCAGGGAGCTTTCGGGGACGATGTCTTTGACGATGAGATTACCGGTCGCGAACAGCGGAGAGACGCATAATCCGGCGAGTACTTCAAATACGCCCAGCAGGATGAGATGGTCCATGCTCAGGCGGAACAGCACGTATCCGCAGGTCAGCAGGAACAGGAACCCCACCATATGCGACCAGTTCGAGCCTTTGAGCTTGCGGGTGCCGAAGATAATCGCGCCGATGCATGAGCCGAGCGCGAACATGGCGAGCTGCAAGCCCAGGAACCGTTCATTGCCGAGGGTTTTGTAGTCGGCGGTCATGGACACGTCGAAGGCGTTGAAACTGACGTTGAATACGATGAACACCGCCAGTAGTGGGGCAATGCCCGGATAGGTGAGCACGCTGCGGTTGCGTTGACGTGGGGTTCGCAAGCCTCCGCTGTCAAGCGCAATCGAGCTTTCCTCGGTTTCCGGACCGCGGCTTGCGGCGCGCAGCACGTCGGCGTCGTCGGCTGGGGCGGGTGTGATGTCGACCACTTCGATGACGGGCGGCGCGGTGTTACGCAGTGAGAAGAACACCGCTCCCCCGGCTCCGGCGGCGATGGCCGGCACGAACAGTTGGGAGACGGGGCTTACGGATGTCGCAAGGAACGCGGCGAGAATAGGACCGAGGATGAACACGACTTCATCGACGGCGGCTTCCAACGCATACGCGGTGTTCAGCAGCGAGCCGTCCGGGTTGCCGCGTAGCGCGTACGCCCATCGTGTGCGTACGAGCGCGCCGATGGAGAACTGGCACAATCCCATGAGAATGGCGAGGACGAACAGTACGGCAATCGGCACGCGGGCCATGGCGGCGAACGCGAACACCAGCATGCTGGTCACCTGCAAGCCCAGGACGGGGAATCCGACGCGGCGCTGGCCGAGTCGGTCGAACAGTCGCGCGTAGAACGGGGTGACCGCCGACACGGCAAGGATGTACACCGCGCTCATGGTTCCGGCGATGGTCCAGTTGTTGTATAGGTGGTTGAGCGCGAGCACGATGCCCAGGCTCATCATGGATATCGGCAGACGTGCGATCGCTCCGGAGATGCAGAAGGCTTTCGCCCCCGGCAGGCGGAAGAGTCGCGCGTATGGGGAGCCGGCAGGCTTGGAAGCCGCGGCGGTGGCGCTTGACGGCGTCGTGGCCAATCACTCACCCCGTTTCGGTTGTTGGCCGGCATGTTGCGTATCGCCGGTCCGGTCGGTGCGCCGACGGTGCCGTACAGTCCGGGAAGGCTCCCCGGAGTAGATGTACAGGTCGTTCATTCGCCCGTACATGGTTTCGACATGGTCTTCCGGATGGTCGGCGGCGATGCGTTTCGCGTTGCATACCAGGCCTTGATGGTCGTAGAAGCCGACATCACAACTGTTATCGGTGTGCAGGAAGTAGCGTTTGACGCCATGCTTCTGGAAGTACGCCATGAGACGGGACCACAAGCCTCCGCCGACGCCATGGCCGCGGGCTTTGGGAGAGACCAGGAACAGTCGCAGTTCGGCTTGGGTGACGCTGCCGATCTGGCTGACACGTTCGAGACGGCTTTCTGCGCGATGCCAGTAGGTGACTTCGCGCAACGCAACCGACCCAGTCTCGTCGGCGCGCAGCCGGTCGTCGATACCGGCGAGCGTGTCCTGCGCATGCGGGTAAAGTGGGTGTTCACCGTTGATTTGGGCGAAAGTCAGGCCGAGGACCTGCCCGTCGAGTTCGGCGACTTCCGCCCGGGTAGTGCCTTCAAGATAATGCAGGACGAATCGTTTCGACACCATTTGCGAGAGCGGACGGCGCCCCGACAGCGGTTTGAACCCCCAAGTCTGGTCGTATTCGTCGATGATTGCCGGAAGGTCTTGCGCTTCAAGCGGCCGGTAGGTGACCTTGCCGTCTGCTGTGGCGGCGGCTGCCGGTCCGACGGGTGCGGCGGACTCGGCGCGATTGTGCATCGTCGCCTGCGGGGCGATGATTTGCGGCGTGCGATGATGCGGTGTGCGGTTGCGATGGTCGATGCGGTCGCCATCGGTTCGGTTCCGGGATGGTGCCTTGGCACTGTGGATATGGTCGCGGGTCGCGCCCATGATATTCCTCACTTTCACTTCGAATCAGCATCCGGCACGTGTGCCCGCCCACACATGCTGCTCGAGGGTCGCGGCCCCGCTGGCATGACCGTCCCGGACGCGTTTTCAAGTCCGTGGAACGCCGCCCGCGCCCTCGCGCAGGTCAGTCGTTGTCAGATTCTTCGGGGATTCCGGAGCTCAGCTCGGCAAGGATATCCTGTTCTGTTTTCCCGCGTGCGTGCAGCTCGCGGTCGCCCTCGGTGGGCTCACTCAGATAGTACAGGGTGGCGTCGATGGTGTTCAACGGGACGTTCTCGATACGCGAAAGCAGCAACCGGTACATGTCCAGCTGGGCGAGCTTTTCGTTGATATCCGCCGCTTTGCGTGGTTTGGTTCCGGTTTTCCAGTCGACGATGGTGAACCGTTTGGTGGTGTCCTGCTCGTCGAGGCCGCCATAGAAGACCGCGTCAAGCTTGCCGTGGACGATGATGCCGTCCAGTTGCGGCAGGGAGACGACGATCTGGCGTTCCGCCGCTTGGGGACGGCGACGCGCCCACCGTGATTCGACCAGCCGGCGTTCCCATACGGCGAGCCGCTTGTCGACGGCGCTGACCGGTTGGGCGGCATCAATGTACCGGTGTTCTCTCGTCTGCAAATCCTGGATCATGGCTTCACGTGAAATCATCACGCCGGATGCCGGCGTGTCACCTGTACCGTTCGTGATGGCGGTGTCATGGAACGCATTGATGAAGCGTTCCGCCCACGCGTGGAATACGGTGCCCGCTTCGGCGGTCGGCGAGGCGACATGTGGAATCGGACGGACCATGCCACGCCAATATTGTTGCAGTTTGCGGCTGTCTGCTTGTCCGCTTTGGGCTTGCAGTGAAGTGACCGAACGGCGGGTGTTGGCCATGAGTCGTTGCGCGGCCTGTTTGACCTGCTCGTCAAGGTCGTCGCGATCGGCGTGCAGCTGGTATTCCTGCGGTTGCAAGTCGATATCGTCAAGCAAGGCGCGTGTTCTGCGCGATAGCACGTCGGTATCCGTGAATTCTTGCGGCTTGATGGGCTTGCCGCGTTCGGCGCTGATCCAGTCGAGCGTGTTCTGTGCGGACTGGTCGAGTTGGTGTCGGGTTTGTTCACTCAAGGTGCCCGGCCACGGCAGATGCTCATCAGCATGGGTCAGTTCGACCGGCGTGCGCCATGCCTGACCGACCACCGCGTCTTCGAATATGTGCGCGTCATCACCGATGAAGAAGCCCGTGGGCAGGTGCTCCCCCGCCGATTCAAGCGTATGCGGCTGCCCGTCGTCGGCATGGGTGTCCGGGTCCGCTTCAAGCTTCTGGCTGTTCGCCCAAGATGGCAGCGCCACGACATCGAGCACCGTGCCCAGCGCCCCCGTGCACGCGTCATGGCTCATGGAATCGTGCATTTCCTGCCAGAACACGGATCCTGGGGTCAGCTTGCCGCCTGAGGCGATCATATCCGTCGTGCTGTATTTCGCGGCGGTGACCAGCACCTCGTGTTTGGCGCGGGTGACGGCGACATACGCCAAACGCCGCTCATCCTCGTGCAAACGGCGGCCGTACTCCTCACGTTGTGTGAGGAACAGCTGGTTCTTGTCGATGGTGTCCATGTCGTCCAGCGGCAGGTCGCGGCCGGTGCCGAACACTTCGTCGGCGACGGTGAGCGTGTCGTCGAATGCGTCGAGCGCTTCGACCGGGTCGCCCCCCACCGTCGCATCATGCGGGAATCGCGGCAGAATATCAGCGTCGGCACGCACTGGGGCGGGCACCATGTCGGCGCTGGTCAGCCACGTATTGGCCTGCTCCGTATACTCCGGCGGCTGCCACGCCCCGGATGCGTCCGGCGAGCCGGCGGATGGGGTTTTGCTGTCGTCCGTGGGTTTGACGCTGAGATAATCACCTTGGTTGCTGGGGAACGTCGTCTCGTTGACATCGACGACGGCGACGGCATCCCATTGCAAACCTTTGGCCTGGTGGACCGTCATGAGGATGACGTCGACCGGTTCCGTGGCGATCGCCGCAGTCGGATCGTCCACTTGTCGCAGCGAATCGACCCACGTGATGAATCCGCGCAGGGTGGCCTGCCTGCCTTGGGTGATTTCCTGGGTGTAGGTGCCCACCAGTTCGATGATCGACTCGACCGGAGCGTGGGCGAGGGACGGATCGACCGGAATGTCCGGGAATGCGAACGCTTGGGCGAGCACCGTGTCGATGTCCAGATCGAGTGCGCGTGCCGCCGCACGAACCACATGGTCAAGCGGCAAATCCATTGCCTTGCGTACCTCACGCAGAATACGTCCGGCGTGCAGCACGGCGTCCACCGCCGCGTCGCTCAGCCCGCTGCCTGCCAGATCGTCCGCGGTTTGTGCGTGATCGACCACGTCGGACAGGTACACCAGATGCGGCAGTTGTTCACGATGCTCACGCACGATGGCTGCACGCTCGCGCGCCCCTTCCTCACCGGTCGCATATCCCGCTTGGATGAGCGCCTGATACCGGCGATCAGTGTCACGCCGGTTGGCGAGCGCGGATAATGCGGTCAGGTCGCTGGCTTCCATATGGAATCGTGGGGTCGCCAGCAGTCGCATCAGTGATTGCGAGTCGGTCGGGTCGCTTACCACGTGCAGTAATGCGAGTACGTCGCGCACGTCCGCGCGTTCCAACAGTGCGGAGTATCCGACCATTTGCACGCTCAGTCCGGCGTGGCGCAGGGCTTGATCGTACTTGGCCATCCGTTGTTTGCTGCGGAACAGGACGGCGACGTGGGGTCGTGCTTTGGCCTCGGCTGCAGGATCGTCGCCAGTGTGACGCGCGATGGCGAGTTTCGCGAATCGTACGACCGCGTCGATTTCCTGGCCGAGGGTCTCGTATTCCTGAACGCCGATGGTGCCGAGTTCGTCACGGTCGGGTGCAGGGTTCAGGGGGAGGACTTCGACTTCGGCCATGCGCGAGCTGCTTGGTCTGCGATGGGCGCGACGCAGCTGCATGGTGAGGTTGTTGGCCATGCGCAGTACCGCACGGGGGTTTCTGCGGCTGATGGTCATAGGGAAGGGGCGGTATCCGGGTCGTTCCAGTCCGAACGCGCGTTGGAAGATTCGCAGGGCTCCCGGGCTGGCTCCTCGCCACGCGTAAATCGACTGGTAGGGGTCGCCGACGGCTGTCACTGCGGACCGGTCTTCTGCGGTGATATCGGCTGCGTGGTCGGGCGTCTCGGGATGGAAGAGGGCGGCGATGAGTTCCGCCTGCGTGGTGGACGTGTCCTGGTATTCGTCGAGCAGGACGTGCGTGTACCGGTGTCGGTATTGCTGGCCGATGGAGGGGAATCGTCTGACCAGCTGGTAGGCGGCGATGGTGAAATCGCTGAATTCCGCCATGCCGGCTTCCCGTTTGGCCTGTTCGTAGGCTTCGACCAGGTCGAGCAGGACGTTGCGTTGCCGGGTCACATCCAATAGTTGCGCGCAGTGGAACAGTGCGGAGTCGGCACGCTGGTTGCGTAATTTGTCCTGATATTCCCTGACTTTGTTGGCGTAGGTTGTGTCGCTGTCTTTTTTCAGCTTTCGGGGTGGTTTCGGAGCGCCGTTGCCCAGTGGATCATCCGCGGGGATCGTTGTTGCGCGTTCTGTGGTATCGGCGTCGATGATGTGTTGCAGGCGGTCGATGAACGCGTCATCCCAAGTTCTGATGCGGCGTATCGCTTCATCGAGTGAATCGCAGTCCCCGCCGATCATCGCCCCGCTGATGGCGTGGGACAGGTTGAGCAGCCGGCCCACCAGCGTGGTGAACGCCCCCTGTTGCGTGCCGTCGGGAGTGTTGTTGTCGGCCGGATCGGCTGCCAATCCGGCACCGGTTTCATCGTCGGCTTGTTCCACGGCGGCGAACAGGTGGTCGAGATGGTCGTCAACCACGTTGGACGCCAGCTGGAACGCCCCGGCGTCGCTCAACGGTTGCGCATCCTGGTCGAAACCGACCAGCAGGCCGTATTGTCTGACAATCGACTGGAAGAACGCGTCATAGGTCATGACGGTGGGTTTGAGCAGCATGCTGGTGCCGTTTGCCGCGCCGCTGGAAACCCTGCCGGACAGTTCCGCGGCGGCTTTCTTGGTGAACGTTAGGCCGAGGATGCGCTCCGGCGGCACGCCTGAGGCGATGAGATGGTTCACGCGTTCGGTCATTGTTGTGGTTTTGCCGCTGCCCGCGCCGGCGACGACCAGCACGTCATCGGCTTCGGGCGCGTTGGCGACGTTCGCCTGTTCTTCACTCAAGCGGATGGTTGTGTTCATGTTCGCTCCACTCATGCTGTCCTCGTTTCAAACACGGTATCGATTTGGCCGGCGCACGCCGGGCAGATGCCATGGCCGTCGCAGTATTTCAGATGCGCGTGCTGTGGATGCGCGACGATCCGCTCGGAACGCACCGCCGCCCCCGCATAGAACACGCGGGCGATCATCGCCAGCGCCCACGCGACTTGGGTGTTCGCGGCCACTTGGCTGAAATCCTTCCACAACCCGTCGGGCACGGTGTCGGGCCGGTTCATGTCCGTGTAGTCGTACATGCGGCCAGGGTGGGGGTATCCTCGGCGCGCTGTGAACGGCTTGTCGTTCACATGACCGTCGGAGAACAAGGGCGGCTGGTAGAGGCCTTCCGGCGCGTAACTTGTCGCCGGCGTCTCGGCCTCGTTGACATGGAACAGGACGCTTTGCGCGACCGGCGGCTGGTGGGTATCCCCAAGCCTGTCGCCTTGTGTCGGGAACGCCAGCCCCAGCTGGTAGCACACCAGCTGCAAGTCGTTGAACACACCTTTCACATCGGGCTTTTTCCCGGTTTTGTAATCCAGCAGCCTGATCTGTTCGCCATGGTCGGTGCGCCGGTGTTCCTCGCGGTCGATGCGTCCGGTCAGGTGGATTGTCAGGTCCTCGCTCATACCTTCGGGCCATCCGCCGACCATCATGCCCATGATGGCGCCGATGTCCGCCGCTGTCATCGGCATGACGGACGGGATCCGGTTGTACGCCGCCGCGATGTCGTCAAGGGTGAATCGCGCGTCGAACTCCTTCTCACATTCCGCGTAATCCAAGATGCCGACGGTGAAGTTGTCGCTGTTGGATTGCAAATAGTCAGCGCTATTGGATTTCACAAAGTACGAGGCGATATTCCCGAGCATCGTAGCCACTTGGGCGTCCTTGTACAGCAGCGTATACCGGTCGGCGGGATTGTTGATGGTCGCCGGATCGACACGCAGCTGGCGATACCGGTCCATCATGCGTCCGCTGATGGCGGCGATACGATCCTCAGTCGGCGTGTCGGCATGGTAGTCGGGATTGTCAAGTCCCGCCGCGCTGGCCTCCTGGGCGATCTGGTGGACGATGGTGCCGATACTCGCCTGCACGCCGCCGGGACGGGGGCCGGCGAACTGGTGGTCCATCATCCAGCACACCGGGCACGCCCACAGCCCGTCCACTGAGGACGGAGACAATGTGATCTCGTTGGCTGGAGGCTGCGCACCACGTTCGTGTGGTTCGCCGGCCGGTTGTGGTACGGATGCGGGGGCCGGTTCACCGTCGGCTTCCGGCATCACCGGTGTTGCGGTCAGGAAAGACCAGTTGCGCGGGTCGGCGGATGAGACGCCGGCGTCATCGAGCAGCTTCAACGCGCGGTACGCGTCTTCGCGGGCCTGCCGCTCGCGGTCACTGTCACCGGTGTTGCGGGCGATTGTGATGCGTGCCGCCGCGACCAGTCCGCGCACGTCCGTGCACATACCCGCGATATCCGGCGTGATATGACGGTCCGTTCCGGCTTCGGAGGATGCGGATTGGCCTGAATCAGTTGTGCCGGCAGTCTGGTCGGCATCGAAACGTTCCGGCAGATACCGTGCGAGGAAATCGGAAGGGATACAATCATCCGACGCGGCGGCGGACAGTGTCACGCGTTCGCTTGCGCGGGTCAGAGCGACCAGCAGGCCGCGCTGCTCGCCATGCAGCACGGTGGTGAGTCGTTCATCGCGATGCGACCCGCGGTTGAGCGAAGGTATGGTGCCGTGCAACACGAGGTCGGCGAGATCCTCACCGCCGAACATCGTGTTGCGTGGCACGAGATTCGGCCACACGTCCTGTTGTACGGCGACAATCCACACCAGCGGCCAATGCCGTCCACCCGATCCGGCCGGCGTGGTCAGGGTGACCGCCTGGTCGATGGGCGCGACTTTCGCCAGCGAATCCGCCTCGATACGCATCGAGCGCACAGCGCGGAAGAATGCGGTGATATCCCCCGTTCCGGCTCCGGACGCGTAGTCGAACAGGCGCATCGCCACATCCAACCGGTCATTGGCGGCACGCCCCTCCTGCGAGTTGATCAGCGCCGCGGTCTGCCAGGCGGTGGCGACGCGGCATTCGTCCCACGCCGCACCCAACACGTACACCGGCCGCATGTCGGCAAGTTTGTCGATATGCGCGGCGATCGCCCCGATATTGCGCCACATCGCCGCGAATGCGCGGATATCCGCATCATGGCGGGAAACCGCGCCAAGCATGTCCAGCATGAGATCGGCATCCGTACCTGTGGCGTCCCCGTGCATCTGCCCGGTCATGTCCAACGGGCGCGGGCAGGCGAGCAGCAGGTACATCGCGTCCAACGTCAACGTGGATGCCGCCGCATCATGACCGGAATCGTCTGGTTGTGCCCCGGATGCGCCGTCAAGGCCGCCGTCCGGCTGTTGGACATGGTTTCCAGCATGGCTGTCTTGTGCTTGCAGCAGCGCCGCTTGCAGGCCTTCCCACCGCTGTTGCAGCACCTGCAAAGCAGAATCGTGGTGTTGCCCGTCAACAGCATCCCCGACAGGAGGCTCAGACTGTTGCCGGCTGATCGCGGACAATGCTGCCAACGATTGCATCGCTGATTCCACCGGGTCAAGACGAGCTGGGGATTGTTCCCTCCCCCTTCGGGCGACAATCAGCGGCGAACCCATCACCATGCGCACGCGGGAGCGGATGAACGAAGCGAGCCGTGCGGCGGCATCCCCATCATCGGACGCGTTGTCAGGCGCCCCCACGAATCTCGGGTCGGTGATCGCATCCGGCCCGAGCATGCGGATTTGGGCGAGCTCGATCATAGCGAACAAGCCTTGGACGAACGGCTCGTCCTTCAATGGTTTGGTCACCGACGAGTAGCGTACCGGCACGCCATCGCGCCGCAACCGTTCGCCGAAAGTGCGGACAGTCGCATTGTCGTGGGCGATGACGGCCATATCGTTCCACGGGCGGTCGTGGTCAAGATGCTCAGCCTTGATGGCGGTAACCACCGATTCAAGCTCATCGTTCGCCGAAGCGTACAGGTGCGTGTCCACGCTGCCGTCACGCGTAGCATCCTGCGGTTGCGCGGCGATCGGATAGCTGCCGGGCAATACCGCGGTTTTCCACGGACGTTGCGGGACAGGCAGATCGAAATGCTCGTCGGAATCGATATCAAGACCGGCGCGGGCGATCACCAGATCGCGGTATGTCTCGCCTTGCGGACGGTTCAGCGTCACACTCGCGGCATGGAAGACACCGTCGGATGCCAACAACCGGCTGAGCACGTATTCAGGATGCGATCCGCGGAACGTCTGTACGGATTCGTCAGGATTGGCGACCGCCAGCAGCCGCGACCCCGCGCTGACCGTTTGCTCGAGGAACGCGAGGCCGGCCAGCGTCAGATCCTGCGCGTCATCAACCACGATGAGTTCCGGCAAGTCCTCCTTGCTCAAGGACGAAACCGCCAACGCGCCTTCGACCAGCAGCATCGACGGGTCGAGACGATACTGCCCCGGATAATTCGCTTCCACCGCCGCCGTATACTCTTGACGCAACGCGAACGCGAGTCGCCACTGCACGTCGAGCCGTCGCGCTTGCGGCTCCATACCGGCACCAGATGGGCCTGTCGCGCCTGTAATCGTTCGCAGCCGGTCGATCAGCGGCTGCTCGTCACGTTGACGCAAGCCAAGCTCGTTGATACGGGAGATCATGTCTCGCAATTGCACGATGAACGCGTCGCTGATCCCTTTGGTGAACATCGCGAGCGATGTCGCGTCCGATATGTGGCGCTGCGACGAAACGGCACCGGATATGCCGGCGGGCGTCATGTCCGGGGACGTCGGGTCGCAAATCATATCCGCCCATTGCTCTTGTGCGAAATATTCACGCAACAGTGCGCACGTGTCGCATTCGTCGCCGCTGCGGGCATGCTGGATATGGACAGCTACCACGGTTCGTAGCAGCGCATCCTGTTCCGCGCCGTTCAGCAGACGCGGCAGTACACCGCCGGTATGAGAGCGTAGCGCGGTGATCGCCCGGAACGCGAGTGCGGACATCGTGGTCACCGGACGGGCTTGGGACAGCGCGCCAAGCTCGTGGATGACGTCGTTGCCGAGCTTGTCCGCCATGACACGACCGGAGACGGTCATCGCCACACGCGTGCCGCCGAACCGGCGGATGCCTTCAAGCAGCATGTCACGCGCAAACGTGGTCTTCCCGCTGCATGGCGCCCCCAATGCCACAAGCGTACGTGTCGTCTGGGCTTGTTCGCCGACCGTCAGCGCGTCGTCGAGCAGGGCGTGCGCCAACGTCTCGCTTGATGCGGTTTGCCCGCCGAATACCGCCGTGTTGTGTGTTGATGTACCGACCATGGTTCCCATGATATGCGGCCGGCACGCCGAGGCTTATATTTTCATCATGCCTCGGTGACGCACCGGGATCGGGCCTTCGTCACGCTGCCGGCGCAATGTCGCAGCACAACGCAATCACCGTCGAGACTAGTCGCTCGAAACCGCATGATTCCAACAATCCGTCATCGCGCTTTCCTGTCTGCCAGGCACAGTCCCTCATCACTCGAACCTCACGGTATCCTTTCCGCACTATTGATGTTGACCGGTGAACTCACGCCCATGGAGTACCAGGAGCGCCAAGCACGCATCCACAGACGGAACCCGCTCAGCGAAAACCGCGCAATTGCGCCAATCCCCTCAACCAGGAAGGCCAAAACCCATCTGCTACGCCCTTGGTATCCTTTCCGCACTATTGATTCCGGCCGGTGAAAATCGCAGCCGTGGAGGACCGCCAATCCACTCCCCCTATCGCGCACGCCACCACCATTCACCAACGCCCCAACACAGCAATCGGGCCGGGCGGCTACGGAACACTGTCCGCAACCGCCCGGCCCGATTCGCATCAATCAGCCGGAGCTTCAGCCCGCATGAAATCAGGCTTGCTGATCATCATCCCCGGTGGTGTCCGGTTCATCGCCGTCACCATCGATGTCCTCCTGGCCGCCCTGGTCATCCAGGAAATCGTCCGGGTTGAAATCGTCCGGGTTGAAGTCATCGCCGAGCTTCATGTCGCCGAAGTCAATGCCGGAGAGGTCGATATCGCCGTTCTCGTCGCCGAAGTCGAGCGGAGCGTCGGAATCGCCACCCAAACCGAAATTCGGGTAGATGGTGTCGCGGATCGCCTTGTCCGGTTCGACCGTCGCGTTGCGGTAACGCGCCAGGCCGGTACCGGCCGGAATCAACTTGCCGATGATCACGTTCTCCTTGAGGCCCTTGAGATCGTCTTCCTTCTGGTTCAAGGCGGCTTCGGTGAGCACGCGCGTGGTCTCCTGGAAGGATGCGGCGGACAGCCACGAGTCGGTGGCGAGCGAAGCCTTGGTGATACCCATGAGCTCCGGACGGCCGGCGGCCGGCTTGCCACCGTTCTTGACGGTCTGCTTGTTGATCTCCTGGAACTTCTGACGGTCGACGAGCTCGCCCGGCAGCAGTGCGGTGTCGCCCGCGTCGAGCACGGTCACGCGACGCAGCATCTGGTGCACGATGACCTCGATGTGCTTGTCGTGGATATCCACGCCCTGGGAGCGGTACACGTTGTGCACTTCCTCGACGATGTTGACCTGTGCGGCACGCGGGCCGAGAATGCGCAGAATCTTCTTCGGGTCGACGGAACCTTCGCACAGCTGGGTACCGGCAGGCACGTGGTCGCCGTCCTTGATCATGAGCGGGGCACGGCGGGACACCGGGTAGACGATCGGCTCAACGCTGTCGTCGTCCGGAGTGAGCGTGACCTGACGGCCACGATCAGTGTCCTGGACCTTGAGCGTACCCTGATACTCGGTGATCGGCGCCTCGCCCTTCGGGGTGCGGGCTTCGAACAACTCGGTGACACGCGGAAGACCCTGCGTGATATCGGATGCCGAAGCGACACCGCCGGAGTGGAAGGAACGCAGCGTCAGCTGGGTACCAGGCTCACCGATGGACTGCGCCGCGACGATACCGACGGCTTCGCCGACATCGACCAGCGTGTTGGTGGCCAACGACCAGCCGTAGCACTTCGCGCACACGCCACGCTTGGATTCGCAGGTGAGCACGGAACGGGCCTTGACTTCTTCCACGCCGTGGGCGACCATGTCGCGCAGCACGTCCATGGACATGGCTTCGTCACGCTTGTATAGCACTTCGCCGGTCTTCGGGTCGAGCACGTCCTCCGCAAGCAGGCGGGAGTACGGACCGCCGTCAGCCGCCTTGACAAGCACAAGATTGCCGTTCTCGTCGCGCTCGGCGACCTTCATGGCCAGGCCACGCTTGGTGCCGCAGTCTTCTTCACGCACGATGACTTCCTGCGCGACATCGACCAGACGACGGGTCAGATAACCGGATTCTGCGGTACGCAGTGCGGTATCGGCCAGACCCTTACGCGCGCCGTGCTGGGAAATGAAGTATTCGAGCACGGACAGGCCTTCACGGTAGTTGGACTTGACAGGACGCGGGATGATCTCGCCCTTCGGGTTGGCCACGAGGCCTCGCATACCTGCGATCTGGCGGATCTGCATCCAGTTGCCTCGAGCACCGGACTGGACCATGATGTTCACGTTGTTGTCATCATGGAAGTTGTCACGCATAGCGCCCGCGACCTTGTCGGTGCATTCGGTCCACAGGTTGATGAGCTCCTGGCGGCGCTCCTCGTCGGTGAGCAAACCAAGATCGAACTGGGAGTTGACCTTCGCGGCCTGATCCTCGTAGTCCTTGATGATCGCTTCACGGTCCGGCGGCTCGACGATGTCGGAGAAGGCCATCGTGACGCCCGACCACGGTGCGCGGGTGAAGCCGAGATCCTTGAGCGCGTCAAGGGATGCGGCGACCTGCTGCGTGGAGTAGCGCGTCGCGATGTCATCGACGATCTTGGCGAGACGGCCCTTGGGGACTTGCTCGTTGATGAACGGGTAGTCCACCGGCAGGGTGCCGTTGAACAGGATGCGACCGTACGAGGTGGCGAACAGGTAGGTGCCGTCGGAGAAGCGCTCTTCCTTGACGACATCCGGGCTGCCCGGCTCCGGGTCGGTGACCTTGAGCTCGCCCGGCTCCCAGCCGGTCGGCAGCACGAAGTCCTTAGGCATGCGGATGAGCACCTTGGCCTGCATGTCGATGTCATGCTTGTCGAGCGCCATGATGACCTCGTCCAGCGAGCTGAACACACGGCCCTGGCCCTTGGCTCCCTCGACCACGGTGGTCAGGTAGTACAGACCGAGGATCATATCCTGGCTCGGCATGGTGACGGTGTGGCCGTCCGCCGGCTTCAGAATGTTGTCGGACGCCATCATGAGCGTACGGGCTTCAGCCTGCGCTTCGGCGCTCAGCGGAAGGTGGATTGCCATCTGATCGCCGTCGAAGTCCGCGTTGAATGCGGCGCAGGCGAGCGGCGGCAGGTGGATGGCCTTGCCTTCAACCAGGATCGGCTCGAAGGCCTGAATGCCCAGACGGTGCAGCGTAGGCGCACGGTTGAGGAGTACCGGATGCTCGGCGATGACTTCTTCAAGCACGCCCCACACGGCCGGATCGGCACGATCGACCAGATGCTTCGCGCTCTTCATGTTCTGCGCGAAGTTGAGGTCCACGAGACGCTTGATGACGAACGGCTTGAACAGCTCGAGCGCCATCGGCTTCGGCAGGCCGCACTGGTGCATGCGCAGGCTCGGGCCGACGACGATCACGGAACGGCCGGAGTAATCCACGCGCTTACCGAGCAGGTTCTGACGGAAGCGGCCCTGCTTGCCCTTGAGCATGTCAGCCAAGGACTTGAGCGGGCGGTTCGAAGCGCCGGTGACCGGACGGCCGCGGCGACCGTTGTCGAACAGGGAGTCGACGGCTTCCTGAAGCATGCGCTTCTCGTTGTTGAGCATGATTTCAGGCGCGCCGAGCTCGATGAGTCGCTTCAAACGGTTGTTACGGTTGATGACGCGACGATACAGGTCGTTGAGGTCAGAGGTCGCGAAACGGCCGCCGTCCAACTGGACCATCGGGCGCAGATCCGGCGGGATGACCGGGATCACGTCAAGCACCATGGCCTCCGGCTTGTTGTCGGTGGTCAGGAACGCGTTGACGACCTTGAGACGCTTGAGTGCGCGGGCCTTACGCTGGCCGGTACCCTTGTCGATCTCTTCGCGCAGCTCTTCTGCTGCGGCTTTCAGGTCGAAGTCCTGCAAGCGCTTCTTGATGGCTTCGGCGCCCATGCAGCCGTCGAAGTAATCGCCGTAGCGGTCCTTCATTTCGCGCCACAGGTCGACATCGCCTTCCAAGTCGCCGGGCTTGAGCCCCTTGAACCGGTCGAATACGGCGGTCAGACGCTGGATCTGATCGTCGAAACGCTGACGGATGGCCACCAGATCACGTTCGGCGCTGTTGCGCAGCTTGGCGCGGGCGCTGCCCTTGGCTTCACCGGCTTCTTCGAGCGCGTGCAAATCTTCTTCCACTTTCTTGGCACGCGCATCGATCTCGCTGTTACGGCGACGTTCGAGGCTTACGATTTCGTTGTCGAACTCAGCCTGCAGATCGGGCAGATCCTGGTGACGCTGCTCCTCGTTCACTTCGGTGACCATGTAGGCCGCGAAGTAGATGACCTTCTCGAGATCCTTCGGAGCGATGTCCAGCAGGTAGCCCAGACGGCTCGGCACGCCCTTGAAATACCAGATGTGGGTGACCGGGGCGGCCAGCTCGATGTGGCCCATACGTTCGCGGCGCACGCGAGAGCGGGTGACTTCCACACCGCAGCGTTCGCACACGATGCCCTTGAAGCGCACGCGCTTGTACTTGCCGCACGCGCACTCCCAGTCGCGGGTCGGGCCGAAGATCTGCTCACCGAACAGACCATCCTTCTCGGGCTTGAGGGTACGGTAATTGATGGTTTCAGGCTTCTTGACCTCGCCATAGCTCCAGCCGCGGATGTCGTCGGCGGTGGCCATGCCAATGCGAAGCTTGTCAAATGCGTTGACGTCCAGCACTCTTGATTCCTGTCTTTGAAATTGGTTCCATCACGTTTGCGGGAGCCGTCACGTCCCGGCCTGCTGTCAGGCCGGGAGCGTACGGCTGTGTCGTCACTTGTACTCGGGCTCCTCGGCGGCCTGGTCCTCCTTGGCGGAGGCGTCCGGGCGGGCTCCGATGTTGAAGCCGAGGTCGTTCGAGTTGGAGGCGGGGTCGTCGTCTTCCTCGCGCATGTCGATGGCCTGGCCGTCGGCGTTGAGCACTTCGACGTTCAGGGCGAGCGACTGCATTTCCTTCAGAAGCACCTTGAAGGATTCCGGGATGCCTGCCGGCGGCAGGTTCTCGCCCTTCACGATGGCTCCGTAGGCGCGCACGCGGCCGTCGACGTCATCGGACTTGGTGGTCATCATCTCGTGCAGCGTGTAGGCGGCGCCGTAAGCCTCGAGGGCCCACACCTCCATTTCGCCGAAGCGCTGGCCGCCGAACTGGGCCTTGCCGCCGAGCGGCTGCTGGGTGATCATCGAGTACGGGCCGGTGGAGCGGGCGTGGATCTTGTCGTCCACCAGGTGATGCAGCTTGAGCATGTACATGTAGCCTACGGAAATCGGCTTGGGGAACGGTTCGCCGGTACGGCCGTCGAACAGTTGCGCCTTGCCGTCCTCGCCCACGAGCTTGTTGCCGTCCTTGTCCGGCAGCGTGCACTTGAGCAGGCCTTTCAAGGTGTCCGGACGGACGCCGTCGAAGACCGGGGTCGCGACCGGTGTGCCCGGAGCGCCCTTTTCGGCACCCTGCGGCACGTACTTCTTCCAAGCGGCTTCAACATCCGGGTCGATGCTGATATCCCATCCGGCGTGGGCGATCCACCCGAGGTGGAGTTCCAGCACCTGGCCGAGGTTCATTCGGCTCGGCACGCCAAGCGGGTTGAGCATGATGTCGACCGGGGTGCCGTCAGCCATGAACGGCATATCCTCTTCCGGAAGAATCCGGGAGATGACGCCCTTGTTGCCGTGGCGGCCGGAAAGCTTGTCGCCCTGCGTGATCTTGCGGTGCTGTGCGATGTACACGCGGATCATCTGGTTGACGCCGTTGGGCAGTTCGTCGCCGTCCTCTTCGGCATCTTCGCGGGTGATTTCCTTGACCGCGATGACGGTACCGGTCTCGCCGTGCGGCACGCGCAGCGAGGTGTCGCGCACTTCGCGGCTCTTCTCACCGAAGATGGCGCGCAGCAGACGCTCCTCCGGGGTCAGCTCGGTTTCGCCCTTCGGGGTGACCTTGCCGACCAGGATGTCGCCGGCTTCGACTTCGGCGCCGATGCGGATGATGCCACGCTCGTCGAGGTTCGCGATCGCGTCCTCGCCGACATTCGGCAGGTCGCGGGTGATTTCCTCAGCGCCGAGCTTGGTTTCACGGGCGTCGATCTCGTATTCCTCGATGTGGATCGAGGACAGGGTGTCGTCGCGCACCAGACGCTGCGAAATGATGACAGCGTCCTCGTAGTTGTAGCCGTTCCACGGCATGAACGCGATGAGCAGGTTCTTGCCCAGTGCCAGATCGCCCTTTTCGGTGGCCGGGCCGTCCGCGAGGACGGTGCCCTTCTCCACCCGCTCGCCATGCTTGACAAGCGGGACCTGGTTGTAGCAGGTCGTCTGGTTGGAACGCTGGAACTTGGCGAGTTTGTAGCTGGACTGCGTGCCGTCGTCGTTCATCGTGCGGATGATGTCGGCGGACACGTAGGTGACCACGCCGTCCTTTTCGGCGAGGATCACGTCACCGGAGTCGACGGCTGCACGCCATTCGGAACCGGTGCCCACGAGCGGGCGCTCGGACTTGACCAGCGGGACCGCCTGACGCTGCATGTTGGTACCCATGAGCGCTCGGTGGCCTTCATCGTGCTCGAGGAACGGGATCAGGGAGGCGCCGACGGACACCATCTGGCGCGGGGAGACATCCATGTAGTCGACCATTTCGACCGGGACATCCTCCGCCTCGCCCTGGGCGTCTCGTACGAGGGCTTCCTTGGAGACGAAGTTGCCGTTCTCGTCGAGCTCCTGGTTGGCCTGCGCGATGACGTGCTCGGCTTCGCGGTCGGCGGTCATGTAGACGACCTCGTCGGTCACGTGGCCGTTGACGACCTTGCGGTACGGGGTTTCGATGAAGCCGAACGGGTTGATGCGGCCGAAGGTCGCCAGCGAGCCGATGAGGCCGATGTTCGGGCCTTCAGGGGATTCGATCGGGCACATACGGCCGAAGTGGGACGGGTGCACGTCTCGCACTTCCATGGACGCACGGTCACGGGACAGGCCGCCAGGGCCGAGAGCGGACAGACGACGCTTGTTCGTCACGCCAGCCAGCGGGTTGTTCTGGTCCATGAACTGGGACAGCTGGGAGGTGCCGAAGAACTCCTTGATGGTCGCGTTGACCGGGCGGATGTTGATCAGGGACTGCGGGGTGATGGCCTCGGCGTCCTGCGTGGTCATGCGTTCGCGCACGACACGCTCCATACGGCTCAGACCGGTGCGCAGCTGGTTCTGGATCAGCTCGCCAACCTGGCGGATACGACGGTTGCCGAAGTGGTCGATATCATCCACGTCCACGCGCAGGTCGACCGGCTCGCCGTCGCGCATGCCTGGGAAGGTCTTCGCGCCGGAGTGCAGGGTCACCAAATACTTGATGGTGGCGATGATGTCTTCACGGCTCAGGCTGCGATCGTTGTAATCACGCTCGAGGCCCAGCTTGCGGTTGATCTTGTAGCGGCCGACGCGTGCCAGATCATACCGTTTGGTGTTGAAGTAGAAGGAGTCGAGCAGGTTCTTGCCGGCCTCGGGGGTCGGGGTGTCCGCCGGACGGATCTTCTTGTACAGGTCGACCAGAGCCTCATCCTGCGTGTTGATCGAGGTTTCCTTGGCCAAGGCGTCGATCACCAGAGGGTAATCCTTGAACGCGTCGGCGATCTCCTGCTTGGTCATGCCGATAGCCATGAGGAACACGATTGCGGACTGCTTGCGCTTGCGGTCTACGCGCACGCCGAGAACGTCACGCTTGTCGATTTCGAATTCGAGCCATGCGCCACGGCTGGGGATGATCTTCGCGCCGAAGACTTCCTTGTCGGACGTGCGATCGGGCTGACGGTCGAAGTACACGCCTGGGGAGCGCACGAGCTGCGACACGATGACGCGCTCGGTACCGCCGATGATGAAGGTGCCGTGCGGGGTCTGCAGCGGGAAGTCTCCCATGAAGACGGTCTGGCTCTTGATTTCGCCGGTGTCGCCGTTTTCGAATTCAGCGTTCACGTACAGCGGCGCGGAATAGGTGTAATCCTTCTCCTTGCACTCCTGGACCGTATGACGCGGCTCCTCGAAGTACGGGTCGGAGAAGGTCAGGCTCATGGTCTGGGCGAAGTTCTCAATCGGTGAGATCTCCTGGAAGACCTCGTCGAGGCCGGAGACGTGCGGGACGGTGTTCGTGCCGTTCTTTTCGTCCTCCTCGACACGCTTCTTCCAACGCTCGTTGCCGATCAGCCAGTCGAAGCTGTCGGTCTGCACGCCCAGCAGGTAGGGCACATCGATGGGCTCACGGATGGAGCCGAAATTCACGCGATCCGACGCCTTGTGCAGTTTGATGTCATGCTCGTCGGCACGTGCGATGACTTTGGTGGTGTTCGTCGTAGCTTGTTCAGCAGCCAATGGACGTTCCTTATCGCTCGCTTTGTCGTTTGTTCCCCGGAAACGCAGGCGGACGGCCACTATATGCTGTTCGCGGGCGCTTCTTCACTGTCAGCATGCCCGCAATATGACACACTTTACGCAAATTCAATAGGATAGCCGATTGTTATACGATACGCAACCACGACACGCTCGACGTCACGGTTGTGGGGGCTGATTCATGCGCCACCGCACCCCACCCGTCTACTGGACCGTGATGGTGACCTTGTTGCTGACGATTTTCGGATGGTCTCTCATCGACAATTGCGCGGTATACGTACCCGCGTCGACCTTCGGCAATTTCGAATCCTCGGTGCAGGTTTGCCCGGAACGATTCGTATTCCACGTCATCGTCTGCGTATCGGTGTCCCCCGCCGCGAGCAGCAGTTTACGCGAATCGACATCGCACGCGTCGGAACGCCATACGGTGTCGCCGCCCGAGGTGATGGTCAAGACCCGCGAATGGTCCGAAGCATCAATCAGGCAACTGCTGCTGTCTTTGGGAACAAACGCGATTGTCGCAGTGAATTTCATCGACCCGCCCACAGGCGCCGACTGCGAATCCGATTGCAATGACAGCTTCACGTTCGACGCTGTGCAATCCTTCACCTTGCTTTTCTGCTTGGGAGCAGGCACGGGTTTGCGCGACACCGCCATGAGGTCGTCATGTCGGATTGTCGTGTCGATCGCCGCCATGCCACGGCCGAGACTGTACACGCAGAACACCGTCAGCGCAACGGCCAATACCAATGCGATACCGACGACGATGCGACGGCGACGATACACCGCCCGCCGCCGCTTGCTGAGTTTGCGCTTGCGCTTCTTGCCCTGTGTCATAACGTACCCCAGTCTACCTACTGCGGCAGGCGCAACGAGCCGTCGGCAAGCATCTCGACAAGACCGTCATCATCCAGTGAGGCGATGCACGCGTCAAGCTGGATACGATCCTTCCAGAGCCGTTCTGCCTGCTCGCGCTCCAATACTGAGCCAGCCGGCAGCCCGCGCAACGCCTCAAGCACCAGTCCGCGCACCTGCCGGTCCGTGCCTTGGAACCGTTGGCGAGGCCTGGTACGCCGCTCCCCCAAGCCCGGCCTGCCATTGCGCAGAAAGGCGCATTGCCCAGCGATCGGGCACCGGTCGCATAACGGCGCTTTGGCGGTGCATACCGTCGCACCAAGTTCCATCAGCGACTGGTTCCAGACCACGGATGCGCGGTCGTTCTCTGGAAGCAGACGACGCGCCGTCTCACGCTCCACCGGGCTTGCCGCGCCGCCAAAGGATTCCCCACCACGGAATACGCGCGAGATCACGCGACGAATATTGGTGTCGATCACGGCGATACGTTCACCGAAGGCAAAGCTCATCACCGCGCTGGCGGTGTAATCACCCACACCCGGCAGCGCCAGCAGCTCGCCGTAGGTGCGCGGCAGCTGATTATCGTATTGGCTGGCCACAGTACGGGCGCATTCCTGCAAGCGCAAGGCGCGGCGCGGGTAGCCGAGGCGCCCCCAAGCGGTGATGACCTCAGCCTTGGGCGCGGCGGCGAGCGCACTGGCGTCGGGCCAACGCTCCATCCATGCCGTCCAATACGGTACGACACGGCTCATCTGGGTCTGCTGGCTCATCACTTCGGAGACAAGGATGCCCCAGGCGCCGGTCCGTCCGAAGCGCCACGGCAGGTCACGCGCATTGGACCGCCACCATGCGGCCAAGCACAGCGCGACTTCGGTTGCGTTAAGGTTCTTGGTGTCATTCATCATTCCTATTCTTAGCATTCATGACTAACGAAGCAGCAAATCCCGAGGATCATGTCGAAAAGATGTTCGAATACGGGTACCGCAAGTCCAATTACGGGCCGGACGAGCTGGTGACCGACGCGCACGGCAACCCGATTTCCGTGGTGGACGCCATGCTGAGCGCGAAGGATGCGGCCAAAACGGAAACCTCCACGCCGCATCTGTGCTACTACTCCCCACGCATTCCAGGCAACACGGGTTCCGCAATCCGCCTGTGCGCCGTAACCGGCACAATCCTGCACTTGGTGGAGCCCTTGGGCTTCAATCTACGCGACACCAAGCTGCGCCGCGCGGGGCTTGACTACCACGACATGGCACATGTGGTGCTGCACCCGAATTTCGAGGATCTGGTGGAATCGATGCCGGATTCGCGCATCATCGCCTTCACCGCGCATGCCACGAAGTTGTATACCGACATCGAATACAGGCCGACCGACATTCTGCTGTTCGGCCCGGAACCGGGCAATATCCCTGATCCGATGGACATCATGGCCGGCCCGCATGTGGCCGAGCAGGTGCGCTTGCCAATGCGCCCGAGCCTGCGCAGCCTGAACCTTACCAACTGCGCCTCCATCGCCATCTACGAAGCCTGGCGCCAAATGAGCTTCAAGGGCGGGGCGTGAGGAGGAAGCGCAGTGCGCTTCCGAGTAGCCCCGCCGAGTGAAGGCCGACAGGACTGAACGAGGAAACAACACAGCCGAGCCGCAAGGCTCGCCCCTAATTGCAACCGGAGCGTGACGTAGAAGCCCAGTGGGCTTCTACGTAGCCCCGCCGAGTGAGGCACGACAGTGCCGAACGAGGAAACATGATGGCCCGGCCGCAAGGCCGGACCGTCATGTTCACTATCTCTCTTCTTCATCGACGGAACCAGCGAAACCTTGGTACAGCAATCAACGGCGCTTGTACACCTTGCTCCTGTGCGCGACATCAACCACAAGAATCAGTAGAACCTCATCTTCTATATCGCACACGATCTGATAGTCCCCAACACGGTAACGCCACAGCCCTGCCAGATTACCGACAAGAGCTTTGCCAGTGCTTCTTGGATCTTCCAACTGTGAAATTTCCCTAAGTTTTGCGATGATTCTCTTGGCGACATGGCGATCCAGTTTCTTCATCGAACGCTGGACGCCCTTATCGATTTCAATCTTCCAAGCCAAGGCTTTCCTCCAGCTCGTCGAGCGTCACAGTCTCGAGTCTGCCGGCACGCCAATCCTCAACCTTTTTCATAATGCCGTATTCATACTCAAGCCTATCGATTGACTCGGTAAGGGCTTCGTTCATATAAAACGTCTTCGTACGGCCAGTTGCTTTCGCCAAACGATCGTAACGAGCCGCCAATTCGACAGGCATCCTCAATGCTGCAGTAGCCGTGGCCATAACACACCTCCCAAAATGTTTACGTGTTATACATGTTAGCATTTTGCGATTCTCGCAAGGCGTATTTATCCGTATCGGGCTCACAGAATCCTCCTGATCTTCTTCCTGGAGAGCACGGCAAGAAAACCAATCCGAGGCGAGACACAGGCCTTCAACTCGATACTGGCAAATGTTGCATACCAGCGTTTTCAATAGTCTGCAATGCGCCAGCCAGGCATTAGACAGGCAAATCATGCAGCATTCCACAGTCCAAACTCAACAGCAAAACGGAAAAAGCGCTCACTCGTCTGTTTCGGGTTTGCCTGGTTGGATGGTTGCGGCTCGCGCGATCCGATGGAGCTCGCCCTCCCAGCGTTCCGTGGCCTTGGCGCGGCGGCCGGGCCGGGCC
>JGZV01000005.1 GCA_000741495.1 Bifidobacterium thermophilum
CGTCGAACGCGCGCAACCCGACCTCGAGCCGCCATCCACGCCATGACGGGCCTGCAAGATACCTGTGCCCGTCGACGGCGACGACGCCCTCCTTGTCGGCCTTGCGGGACTCCCACTCGACCGCGTCGAACCGCGTGCGCGGCAACGGCGCCATCGCGTCGCGGTCCTCACCGAACAGGTCGGAGACCGTCCTGCCCAGCCGGTAGTGCGCGCGCCCGGCGAACTCGTCGCAACGGGACAGCAGCCACCGCGTCAACTGCCGATACCCCTCCGCGCTGGGCTGCGGGACCATGAGGTTGCGGCGCAGGAACCCGACCGCGTTCTCCACGCTGCCCTTCTCCCAGCCGCTGCGCGGATTGCAGAACCGCGCCTCCACGCGATGATGCTCGCAGAACAACTGGAACACCCTGACCACACTGACCTTGTCCCACGCGACACGGTGCGCCGCGCCCGTCGCGTTGTCGAACACCAGCAGCGACGGCACCAGGCCGATATGCTCGAAGATCTCCAACAACCCCTCGCACACGCATTCCGCGTTCTCCCCGGGCATCGCGGCCACATACCGCATGTTCGAATGCGGGAACGTGGCCACCAGGCAGTGCACCGTGACCTCGCGGCCGGCAAGCGTGGCCCGGGCCTGGCCGAAATCGACCTGCATCGTGCCGGGCCTCCATTCCAGCTCCATGAACCCGTCCCCCTCGTCGCGACGTTCCTCACGCCACCGCTTGACATACCGTTGGACCATCGAATACGAGCCCTCGAACCCATGTTCGGCGACCAGCCGGTCATACACGCGCCGCGCGGTATGCCGCTGCTTGCGCGGCATACGCAAATCGGCGCCGAGCCACGCGTCGACCGTCTGCGCATACGCGTCGATCCCCGACGCGCGCGCCGGACGCGAGGCCGGTTTCGGCGAACAATCCTCCATCTGTGCATACTTCTTGACGGTCTCCCGCGACACACCCAAGCGCCGCGCTATCTCGCGCCACGGCACCCCTTTCGCGTCAAGGAGTCTGATATCTTGCTGTACTGACACCGGTTTCGTCATTCCTTTCCTTCCCGAAAGCCGTTGGAACCTGCAATTCGGGAAAATATCAAGGTTCGCGCGGAACCGGTGCCCTCATCCCACCGAAGTGATGAAACGGACTAAAACCAACCGCTCACATGGACTAATTCCAGATGCTCAACCGGCCCACTTCCTATTGAACAAACACATCGGCCCCTCGATTCGCGGAACACGTCTGCGACGCGGCGGCGCAGGGCCCCGTACTTATCGACCCCCCGTTCTCGCGTGGTGGTAGTGGTAGCTGCTGGGCGCGATACCGCGGCAAGGAGACCATCGACTTCAGCGAATACCTCGGCCTCAGCCGGTCGACCGGCATCGTCTTCTCCCTGTTCGACAGGCGCCGCAGGTCGGCGCCCGAGTCTTTTTTGCGACCCCGAACCGCCTCCCGCATCAACGCGTTCTCCAACTCCAGCTCCCGTATCCGCCGGCGCAGCTCATCCGGGTCGTCGCCCAGCAGTTCGTGTTCGGTTCCGGCCTGAGGCATGGCGTCCCTCCGTTCCGGTCTCCGGCGCCGCCATTCCGCCGGCGCGGTACAGTCTCATCCAATGATGCACCGCGCCGGTGCCGGCGCCAAGTTCTGCGGCCGCCTGCTTCTGCTGCATGCCGGACAGGCACAGCTCCACCGCGCGACGCCGCGTCCCCAACGGTATGGGAGGCTTGGGAACGACGTCGGCATACCGTGGATCGGCATGCAGCCACCGCTCCAGGCACTGCCTGGTCGGATACCCCCAGATGCTCCACAACCTGCTTCGTGGACATCGACGTCGTGAAATACAGCTCCACCGCCCGCTCGCGCTCCTCGCGACCGGACACGGCAACAATCCTTCCGCTCAGTCTCCAAGAAAACGTCCGCAGCCCCTTATCAGTGAAAATACGAAACAACATTGGTTGCATTATGCTCCCGGGCATCGGTCGTTTTATCTATTTGACGTTGATAATGGTTATGCCGGTTGGATTGACCGGCGATAATGGGAAAGTGGCGGCCGGGGCGGTGACCCACAATTTGACTGACGGACCCTTCCAGGTCCTGTCCTTGTTTTGATTTGTCCCGTCCCGGTCCGCCGGCCCGAAGGCCATGGAGGCATGACCTCATAGGAGCGTGGCTGCTCCGCCGGACCCTAGCAAGAACCATGGTAGCGTGCCCCGTCAACGTCCTGTCTGCGCCGGAAGCCTCGGGAACGGCAGACATATGGATGGAGGACGACGATGGAGCATCCCAGGGTCTACGCGGGGGTGGACACCCATTCCGACACGCATACGCTCGCCCTGATCGACGAGCACGGCAGGCCGTTGACCACGCAGACGTTCACGGCCGATCCGACCGGCTACGAGAGGCTGGTCGCCATGATCGGCGATCCCGGAGACTGTCTGGGCATCGGGGTGGAAGGCACCAACTCGTACGGAGCGGCGCTTACCAGACGGCTCGTCGAGGCCGGGTACGACGTACACGAGGTGCTCCGGCCCAAACGCTCGGTGCGACGCGGGGACGGCAAGTCCGATCCCGTCGACGCACTCGCCGCGGCCCGCAGCGTGCTCGCGGGCGACGGGACCAGCGTGCCGAAGAGCACGGATGGGTGGGTCGAGGCGCTACGCGCCCTGAACGCGGAACGGGCGCAGCTGGTCACGGCGATGACCGCGCTGTCCAATTCCGCGACGGGCCTGCTGACCACCGCCCCGGAACACATCCGGGAACGCTACCGCGGGTCGCACACCTCGATCAGGATGCGCAGGCTCGTCGTATGCCGTCCGAGCGGGAACATGGTGGAGCAGGGCATGCTCGTTGCGCTGAAGGCCTCGGGCAAGGCATGGAAGGCCCTCAAGGAGCAGGCGGATCTGCTGGAGAGGAGCATGAGACTCATCCTGGAGGAGCACGCCCGCCCGCTGCTTGGCATCTACTGCGCCAGCACGGTGACCGCATCGTGCACCACGGGCGGCTCCTCGAGTCCGCGGGCCAGAGCCGCCGCGTCAGCGAGGCCCTCATGTTCGGCAGGAACACCTCCGCGCAACCAGAAAAAATAAGGAAAATGCATGCAACTGCCTAAACCCGAAAAAAAATACATGACTAAACACGAAACACCGACTTGACGAAATACAGGCGGGCGTCGCCCGTTCGGTGGCCTCGGCGAGCACGTCCCGTGTCAACGCAGCCGTCTGGCTGGATTGGCAACGGTGTGTTGGACGGTTTCTTAGAGGACGAGTCCTTGTTCGGTGAATTCCTTCGGGCTCCGGTATCCGAGGGTGGAGTGGAGCCGCTGGTTGTCGGACCACCACACGTAGTCGTTGAGGTCATGCCTCAGCTGCTCGATCGTGGTGTAGTGGTTCCGGTACACGAGCTCCTTCTTCAGCGGCCTGTTCGTCGATTCGACCACGGCGTTGTCGTAGGGGTTGCCCTTGTGTGACAGCGATTTTTTGATGTCGAACGCGTCGAACACCGCGGCGGGCGTCACCTCGCCCCTCGCGTTCCTGCGTCCCGCGCCGGTGGCGTTGTCCATGACGATCACGGGAGGGACTCCACCGATGTGCTCGAACACCTCGACCGGCCCGTAGCACAGGCATTCCGCGTTCTCCCCGGGCAGGCTCGTCACGTACCGCATGTTCGAATGGGGGAACGTGACGACCAGGCAGTGGTCGTCCACGAGCTCGCCGGCGATGCGGGCCTTCGCCACGCCGAAATCGATCTGCGCGACGCCGGGCGCCCAGACGAGCTCGCCGTATCCGTCGGAACCGCTCCGGTTCGCCTCGCGCCAGCGTCTCACGTACCTCAGCGTCGTCGTGTACTCGCCGTCGTACTCGGTCTCCGCGCGGAGCCTGTCGTGCACGCGTTTGGCGGTGTGGCGCTGCTTGCGGGGCAGCATGCGGTCGGCCTCGAGCCATCCGTCGACCAACGCCGCGTACGGGTCGATCTTGGAGCCGCGGCGCCTGTCCGTGGGCGGTTTCGGCGTCATGTCGTCCATGTCGGCGTATTTCGCGACAGTGGCGCGGTCCACGTCCGGCCTCCTCGCGATCTCCGACCTGGACACTCCCTGACGGTCCAGTCTCCTGATATCTTGCTGTTTGGGCATCGGTATCGCCATCGTCCTTTCCTTCCCGAGCGCCGCCGGTTGCAGCCGGCGGATTTGTTTTTGGGCTGCGTCTCGGGAATATACAGGCACGGCGGGCTGGTGCCTGTTCTCGTCTGGGCGGTCATATGGTGCAGTTCCTGATGGAAACCAGCGGCCCATACTGCGGAAAAATAGTGCAGAAATTGCTTAAGAAAAATTGAAGCAAAACACGAAAGGAGGATGTATGTTTAATCGTGGCAAGTCGCATCCCATACGGGATGCGTGGATTGAAATACGATAAGCGTGTACGACCGGACCTTCACTACCGGTCGTATCCCATATGGGATACGTGTATTGAGATGGTCCGCTTTTGAACTGCCGTTTTTTTGATTTATCGCTCACTTCACATGACATATGTCGGTTTGGTCAGTTAATTTGTGAATATTCGACCATACGACTAGAGTGGCCTGTGGCTTTCCGGTCGGCTTCTTTGCTGGCTGGAAGTTTTGCACAGACTTGATTTGTATCTGCCGTGTGCCTGCGTTGTATTTACATCGCGCCAGCATGTGTGCGGAAGCAGATCGCAAGCGAATGGTTCTCAGTACCATCCATGTGAGTCAAGCACACATCTTTTGAGAAGCAGTCGCGATGCCGGGAGTCGGGTTCGTCGTAATTCAAACGTCGCGTCCGTTCCCGGTTTTTTATCTGGCATACGGTGTCACTGCGGGAAGTGAGAATGAGTTCCGCGCCCGCTACGATGAACAGTGCAAACGATTATTACTTGTGTGTGGGGGTCGGCGTTCTAATCTGCGGATGGCGGAATCAATTTACCCGATTGGTGCTCATCTTCGCGTTCTCGCAGGTAATCGCGAAATTGTTCGTATTCCTCGTCGCACCAAGGATTTTCATCATGAACTTGTCCAAACAAGGTGATCATATCCTTCGGAGGAGTGAGGTTGAACTCGATGATGGCGTCAACGCCATTTTCGACTGGCACTCCCGGCCCATCATGGTCAAGGATGTCTTGATCGAGATTGGCGTCGTAGTTGTATCCATGGTCTCTTAGAAATGAAATCATCATTTCCGCAAGACGTACATAACGGTCATATTCCGGCCTGCCGAACGCTGCCATTTCAGTCAGCTCCTCGTGTGATTGATAAATCGCCTTTGTACATGGATACTGCTCCGACCAAAAGTGAAACCTGTACGTATCGCAATGCCATCCACTATATTCAATCCGGCTGTGCAAGACGTCGATTTCTTGATTTCATACAACCTGCATCGCCATATCAAAATATACAAAATTGTCCACTTGCCGGTTGTTGATGGACCTTATTCGAATTCTGGTTCAAAACCGTCATCAATCGGCTCATAATCTTCGCCGAATACGTCTGCATCGGTTAGCAGTGTGCTGTCATCGTTGCGTAGGCGTTCCACGGCTTTGCGGTATAGCGCGAAATTTTCTTCAGCCTGAGTGAGCCGGCGATAGTCGGCGGGCGTGATTATGACCGCGCTGGGCTGATTGTTTTTGAGTACGACGACTGGATGGTTGTCGCCCACCTGACTTAATGCTTTGCTTGCTCCGCCGTGGTTAAGGCTGGTGACGGAGACCATGCTGTCAAGGATCGATGCGCTTGACACATACTGGCACTACCAACGGAGGAGCACCATGAAATACGAGATTGCGATTTGCAAAAGTATGAAACGTAAGAAAGGACGCAGTCGCGCTTCGATATGTTTTTGATTGCGTAACGGCGCGACGGCATCGCTTTTGCGCATGTCGGGCGCTTCGTTGCCGCCACCGGCGTAAGATATCTGCGAATGTCAAACATAAGCGAGATATCTGAAGGAGAGAAGATGTCAACAAACGAAGCAGCATTGCCACAGTCGACGGTCCGGGTTGCCCAGGCTGATCCGGATGGAATCCTTCTGGTGATCCACGCAGGCGCTGGCAATCGCGGCAAGAAGGACACGCCGGAACGTCGCGCCCAGGTGGAGCAGGATCTGAACAGGGCCCTTGAAGCCGGCTATGCGCTGCTGGAACAGGGCGCTCCGGCCGAAGATGCCGTCTGCGCGGCCATTCGTGTCATGGAGGATGCTCCCGAATTCAATGCTGGCCGTGGTGCCGCGTTGACGAGCGAAGGCATCGTGTCCATGGATTCCTGTCTGATGACCGGCGTTGACGGCGAAGTCGGCTCCGCATGCGGTCTGACCACGTCCAAGAACCCGATCAATGTGGCGCGCGCCATCAAGGAGAAGACCAAGCACGTCATGTTCGCCAAGCCGGGCGATAACCTGCTCAAGGAGTGGGGCATCGAACTGTGCGACAGCGAGTACTTCATCACCCCGGCCCGTCAGGAATCCCTGCGTGAGGCGCAGTCCAATGGCGACGAATGGGAGAAGCATGGCACCATCGGCGCCGTCGCACGTGACGCGTCCGGCAATATCGCAGCCGGCACCTCCACTGGCGGCATCACCAACCAGATGCCGGGCCGTGTTGGCGATTCGCCACTGCCGGGTTGCGGCACCTACGCCAACAACGATTCCGTTGCGATCTCCTGCACCGGCATCGGTGAGGCATTCGTCAAGGAAGTCGCCGCGCACCAGGTTTCCGACCGTGTGCTGTATGCCAAGGAAGATCCGGTCGAGGCTGCGAAGGCCGCGCTGGACGGTGTGGCCCGTCACCACGGCGACGGTGGCATGATCGTCGTCCCCGCCCATGGCGACGGTGCGATGGTGTTCAACAGCGAGATGATGAACTGCGGTTGGAAGTCCCCGAAGGGCAGCTACGTGCAGAGCTGACGCCATAGGTTTGACGCCGTAAGCAAATAAACGAAACGGCTGCAAAACGCCGAGTGGGGGTTCGAATCCATTAAGGATTCGAACCCCCACTCGTTTTTCGTTGCCGATTGGCAGCGAAACGTCACAACGAAGCCGTCACTTGGTGATGGTGTTGTAGGTAGGCAGGTTGGTGTAGTCGAACGACACGTTCTTCACGTTCGTTGCGGACACGGCCGCGACGTTGTCGTTCCACAGCGGAATCACCGGCAGATCGTTGGCCAGCACTTCCTGGGCCTTGGTGAAGTCCTCGGTGCGCTTCTTCACGTCGGTCTGGGCGAGCGCGGCGTTCAGGAGCTTGTCGAATTCTTCGCTCTTGTAATCGCCATCGTTCGAACCATGGCCGTCGGCGGAGCTGGAGGCGTACAGCGGGTTGAGGTAATCCTCGGCGGACGGGTAGTCCAGCATCCAGCCGGCACGGAACGCGGTTTTGATGGTGCGGTTGGTCACCTGGTTACGCACGTCGCTGAACGTGGCGTACGGCTCGCCAGCGGCGTCGATGTCGAGTGTGTTCTTGATCTGGTTGCACACGGCATCGACCCATTCCTTATGGCCGCCATCGGCATTATAGGCGATTCGGAAGTTGCCGGACCATGGCTTGATGGCATTGGCTTTCTTCCACAGTTCCTTGGCCTTGGAAGCGTTGTACTTCAGGTTGTCGCCGTTCTTCTCCAGCTTCTTCACATATTCGGGGACGAGCGGTGAAGTGAAATCGGTGGCCGGGGTCTTCGTGTTGTTGTAAACCTTCTTGACGATCTGGTCGCGGTTGATGGCCATGGAAATGGCCTGACGACGCAATTGGCCTTCCTCGTCGTTGCCGAAATGCTCAAGACGTTCCGGAATGACGAAGGACTGGAATGAGGATCCTGCCTGGCTGTAGGCGATCACGCTGGAATCCTGACGGAAGGTCTTCACCGCGGACTGTGGAATCTGATCCAGCACGTCGAGGTTGCCGGACAGCACGTCGGAGTAAGCGGAATCCTCATTCGTATAGACGCGGTATTCGATGCCGTTGTTGGATACCTTGCGGCTGCCCTTGTAACCCTTGTTCGGCACGATGATGATGTTCTTGTCATGCGACCAGGACTTGAACTTGTACGGACCATTGCCGATCGGGGCCTGTCCGAACTTCTTGATGTCCTTAAATGCCACGCTCGGCAGCGGGAACATGGATTGGTGCGCGAGCTTGGTTGGGAACACGGAATCAGGCTTGTTCAGCTCGACGACCAGCGTGTAGTCGTCCGGAGTGGAAAGACCGGAAAGTGTGGCCTTCGGATCGACGTTCGGATCCTGCAGCTCGTCATAGCCCTTGATGGTGGAGAAGCGGCTCGAGGTCTTCTGCGCGTTCTTCACATTGGCGGCGAAACTCCAGGTGTCGGCGAAGGAATGGGCGGTTACTGCCTCGCCGTTGGTGAACTTCCAACCCTTCTTCAGTTTGATCGTGTACTTGGTGGCATCCTCGTTCGGGGTGATACTCTCGGCGACTTCGAGATGTTGCTTGCCCTTCGCGTCGAAGCTCACCAGACCTTCGAACAGGTAGCGGATGACCTTGCCGCCGCCCATTTCGTTGGTGTCGCTCGGAATCAGACCGTTCTGCGGCTCGCTGTTGTTCACGGAAATCAGCGAGGTGTCGCTGGAATTGCTGGTGGCGGCGTTGTCATCGGATGACGAGCCGCACGCGGCGACCGACATCAGCATGGTTCCCGCCGCGGCCATGGCGACCAGGCGGTGGAGCATGTTTCTCTTCATTGTTTTCTCCTCTGATGTTGACATTCCGTCGCTTATGACGGCGGAAAGACAATAGACGTGATTATAGGAGTTTTGTTAACCGAGCTCACTGCTCTGTCTCAATGTGAGATGGAACGTTTCCATACAAAAGGGCTAAGAGGGTAATGCAGGGAGGGAAGAGGGGCGGGATGCCGCTGAGAACATCAGTCGAAGCGGACGCCCTCGGGCTTGCTGGGCAGCGAGTACAGGAATGCTTGGATGATCAGCGAGATGCCGGCCATGCCGAGGCTGACATAGAACAGCGTGAGCAGCATTCCCGGGAAGCTGTTCGGGTCATGAAAGTCGAGTTTCGGTGGCTCGTGGGGGATGACCATGATCATGCCGATTTCGATGATGACCAGGCCGAACGCAATGACGGCCAGCATCGCAAGGGCCAGAATGGTGCCGACGTGCCCAAGCAGAAACCACCAGCCGGTGCGGTTGGCATCATGCAGCCTTCTGAAGGAGATGGCCATGATCGGTACCATGGTGGCCAGCATCCACAGTATTCCGGACACCGTTCCGGCAGTCGGAATAAGGAATATCAGCACGCTGACCGGAATGAAGAACAGCATGGCGAGCCAGAACTCGCGTCTGCTGGAACGCCCCCGAAACTCCATGTAGCCGATGAAAAAACGTTTGACGGCATCAATGAAACCGCAGTGGTAGTCGGGCGTCCATGTGCCGTTGCCGCTGTAGGGGAATCGCATATTCGTAAAGCCTTCTTCTCAATGAAACGCATACGCTGGATTCGCGTCGCGCGTCCACCGACGGTGGTGTGCGGCCATCGTAACATGCTGCTATTCGTCCATAGCGCAACCGTTGCAATCGCAATGATTCGGCGGATTTTCCCGCAATATGGCGTGTGTGGCCGCCCATAGCGTCGGTCACACACGAAAGACGGAAAACTTTAAAGCAAACCGTCCGCTTGCAACGCGTCATGCATACGGTTGAGGCAATCCACCAGCAGCGGATACGGCATCGCCATGTTCACGCGCACGCAGCCGGCTTCCGCGCGGCCGCACGAACGGCCGTCGGTCAGCGCCACCTTCGCCTTCTCAAGGAAATACGCGGCCGGATCGTCAATGCCAAGCGGGCCGAAATCCAGCCATGCGATATACGTGCCGCGCGGGCGAATATAGCCAACGCCCGAGAACCGCGTGTGCATCTGCTTGTCGAACAACCCAAGATTGCGTCGCACGTAGGAAAGCGCGTCCTGGAACCACGGATCGCCCTCGTTGTAGGCGATGGTGGTGGCGATCGCACCGATCGTGGCGGTCTGATGCTCGCTCCACTCCGCACGTTCCGCCCACATCTCACGGTCCGCCGGATTCGTCAGCAGCACCTGCGCGCACTTCGTACCCGGAATGTTGAACGACTTCGACGCGCTGGTAGCGGTCATAGACTGCCGCGCGGCCGCCTCGCTGATGGTCGGATACGGAATATGACGCCCCTCGAACACGAACGGCGCGTGAATCTCATCATTGAAAATACGCACGTCGTACCGTTCCGCCAGCTCGCACAGCCGCTGCTCCTCGGCCAACGTAAGCACCTTGCCGATTGGATTGTGCGGATTGCACAGCACGAACGCATGGCAGCCAGCCGCGAACGCGCGTTCGATGGCGTCGAAATCGAACACCATCAACGGCCAGCTGTTCCTGACGGATATCGTCGCTCTCCTTACGGAGAGCGTGGATTGAAATACTTATCGTGACGGATTGACGACATTACAGTTAAGTCGCTCTCCTTACGGAGAGCGTGGATTGAAATCACATAGCGCGCGTCGGCGTCGCCACGTGTCAGGTCGCTCTCCTTACGGAGAGCGTGGATTGAAATCGGCGGCCGCTGTTCGCGCTGTTCGTCGTCCTCAGTCGCTCTCCTTACGGAGAGCGTGGATTGAAATACCTATTCGGGCGGTGTATTCAGTTTGTATCAGTGTCGCTCTCCTTACGGAGAGCGTGGATTGAAATAGCGTCTCGCAGGCGTTCGCCGCGCTGACCGAGGTCGCTCTCCTTACGGAGAGCGTGGATTGAAATGCCTTGATAATCTCCTTGGTATCAAAAGCGAAAGTCGCTCTCCTTACGGAGAGCGTGGATTGAAATTCGCATCGACGTGTTAGACCAGCGCTTGCATGCGGTCGCTCTCCTTACGGAGAGCGTGGATTGAAATATCATCGACGACCAGATGGCCGACGACAGGCGCAGTCGCTCTCCTTACGGAGAGCGTGGATTGAAATAACGGGGTAGTACTGAAATACTGCATGGCGCGGTGGTCGCTCTCCTTACGGAGAGCGTGGATTGAAATATCGCCATGCAATCATCCGACTACCTCGCGGTCGGGTCGCTTTCCTTACGGAGAGCGTGGATTGAAATCGACCGGAGCGGGTGCGCGGCGGCGCTCTGGTGTGTTTCTGCAAGTTGGCATCCACAGTATAGGCACTATTTTTCAGCAGCATAGGCGGCTGGTCTCCAACAGAAACTGCGACGTCGGAATCCGCCGCCCTTTTCTTCCTAGCTATCTGGTCATGAGGGCGTGCTCGCTACGGTAGGAGCCTCCCTCGAATCTGACGAGCCTTCCGTGGTGCACGGTGCGGTCGATCAACGCGGCGGCCATGTTCTTGTCGCCGAGCACGCGCCCCCAGCCGGAGAACTCGATGTTCATGATATGGACCATGCTTCGGGTCTCGTAGGAATCCGATATGACCTGGAACAGGAACCTGGAGCCCTCCTTGTCGATCGGCATGTAGCCGAACTCGTCGATGATCAGGAGCCTCGCCCTGGCGATCTGCCGGAGCTCCGTGTCGAGCCGGTCTTCCCGTTTCGCGCGGCGCAGCATCATAAGCAGCCCGGTCGCGGTGAAGAACCTGACAGGTATCGCGCGCATGCACGCGAGCCTGCCCAACGCGACCGCGAGATGCGTCTTGCCGGTGCCGACTGGCTCGTAGAGCACGAGTGGATTGGCAACGGTGTGTTGGACGGTTTCTTAGAGGACGAGTCCCTGTTCGGTGAATTCCTTCGGACTCCGGTATCCGAGGGTGGAGTGGAGCCGCTGGTTGTCGGACCACCACACGTAGTCGTTTAGGTCATGCCTCAGCTGCTCGATCGTGGTGTAGTGGTTCCGGTACACGAGCTCCTTCCTCAGCAGTCTGTTCGTCGATTCTGCCACGGCGTTGTCGTAGGGGTTGCCCTTGCGCGACAGCGATCTTTTGATGTCGAACACGTCGAGCAGCTCGTCGATCCTCGTGTTGTCGAACTCGCTGCCCCGGTCGGTGTGGAACACCTGGACGTCCGTCAGCGGGAAGTCGAGGGTGGCGAACGCGGCCAGCACCAGGCCCGCGTCGCGGGGCCGCCCGACGGAATGGCCGACGATGCCCCTGTTCGCCAGGCCGCATCCCGTGTGGTTCGGACCGTCTGCGCGCGTACGCGCCCACATGCCCCGTTCGCGCATGATGCCGCCGACGCGCCTCCCGGACGCGGTGACGCCCCTCCTTTCCGGGCGGCCCTGATTGGATATCTGCTTGTTTTGAGGCCATCGTTATTGCGTATCGAGGCCACCGTGTGGCTGTCTCCAAGAAAACGTCCGTAGCCCTCTGTGTTGTTTGTGTTCAATTAGTTGTTGTGGGTCTGGTCACGATGATTTTTCGGGTTTAGGCGGAGCATGCCGACCACGGAATGGTCTTAACTGGATGGTGCTTGTATCTCCGCCAGAAAGGACCGGAAAGGATTATGACCGGCATGCCCCAAGTACAGTCTATCCGTCGTTTGCGGCGGAACGGGGAATCCGTCGCGTCGATCGCGCGGAAAACACATGCCGGCGGAGCGACGGTGCGTAAGTACCTCGCGAAGGAGGATCTGTCGGCCGTGCCGTCGGCGGGAAAGCCGCGCGCGTCGGCGGTCGGACCGTATCTGCCCGCGGTCGGGCAGTGGCTCGCGGAGGATCGCGCGAACTGGCGCAGGCAGCGGCATACCGCGACCAGGATCTGGGAGCGGTCGGGGGACGGGCATGGCGCGGAGGTCTCCCTGTCCACGGTGACGCGGGCGGTGGCGCGGCCCGGGCGCGGGTTCGCGGCGGAGCGTGACGAGGCGTTCATGGACCTGGTATGGCACCCGGGCGAGGCGCAGGCCGATTTCGGCGAGGTCGACGTGCTGTTGCGCGGCGTGGTGCAGCGGATGCATCATTTCGTGCCTGGTTTCCCGTACTCGAACGTCGGTCTGGTGCAGTCGGTGCCGGGCGGGAACGCTGAGTGCACGTGCCTGGCGTCGCGCAACCTGTTCGAGTGGCTGGGCGGTGTGCCGGAGCGGATCGTGTTCGATAACGCCGCCGGCGTGGGCCATAAGGGGTACGGGGAGCGCGAGCCGCGCCTGACGCACCTGTTCCAGGCCTTCCAGGCGCATTACGGGTTCGATTGTTCGTTCTGCAACCCGTATTCCGGTCATGAGAGGGCGCGGTGGAGTCCAAGGTCGGCATGGTGCGGCGCAAGCTGTTCGTGCCCCCGGCCGAGCGTATGGAGCCTGGAGAACTTCAACGCCGGGCTGCCGGACCGGTGCCTGGAGCTGGCCGCGAAACCGCATTACCGCAAGGACACGGAGGAACGTGGCCTGTTCTCCGAGGACCGTGCGGCGCTGCTGCCGTTGCCCGGGGAAGCGTTTTCGACGTCGGCCGCGTGGCGGCATATGAAGGCCGACCGGTACGGCGTGGCCGCGCTCGAGGGACGGCATCGCTGTTCCGCGGACCGGGCGGACGCGGGCAGAGAGGTGATCGTGGGCCTCCGCGCGCTCGAGGCCCGGGGGTCCTCGACTCGTCGGGCAAGGCACCTGGCGACCCATCCTCGGGCGTACGGCCAGGCCAGCACGAACAGCGAGGACCCGTCCATGCAGTTGGCGCTGCTGTGCAACAAGCCCGCGTCCTGGCCCAACAGCCGGGTGCGTGACGCGTTGCCGGACCCGTTGCGGGAATGGCTGGATCGGCAGGACAGACAGACACGCAACGAGGCGCTGCAGCCCCTCAAACGCGTTGACAGGGAATCCGGGTGGGCGAACGCGGTCGAGGCGATGCTTTCCATCCTCGAATCGACCGGCGGGGCGGACCGCGCCGGTGCCGCACTGCTCGCGGCCAGGCTCGCCGAGGGCGTGGCGGGTATCGAATACGACGATGACAGGCCGGATCCGGGTGAATACGACATCGCGTCCGCTGGGGACGCCGGCGTGCAAGGAGGCGGGCGACGGGCACGAAGACGGACGAAGGGCTCTACGAGAAGGCCCGCAAGCTGTTCATCTCCAAGGCGAGCATCGACGAATTCGCCGGCTGGGCCACGCCCCGCCAGGTCGACGCCGTCCACCGACTGCTCGACACGGAACTGGCGAACAGGGAACGCGCGAGGCACGACAGGCTCCTGCGCCGCGCCCGGTTCCCCGTCGTCAAGGGTCTCGACGGCTACGACTTCACGAACGCCGGGCTCCCCCGACGGCTACACGCCCGGACGAGCTCCTGGGACTCGGTTTCATCCCGCGCGCAGGACCTGGTGTTCTACGGCAAGACCGGGCGCGGAAAGACACATCTCGCAATCGGGCTGGGCATGAAAGCGATCGACATGGGGCTGGGCGTGCGGTTCCATCAGACCGCCGAGCTCGTCCTCCAGCTGGGCAAGGCCAAACGCGACGGCACGCTCGAGACGATGCTCCGGGACATCGGCCGTGCCGACCTGATCATACTGGACGAGTTCGGCTACGTACCTTCGACATCGACGGGGCGCGCCTGCCCTGACCGGATCATCGCGGGCAGCTACGAAAGACGGAGCACCATCTCCGCCACGAACATCGAGTCCGGCAAATGGGGCACGGTCTTCGCGGACGACAAACTCGCCGCCGCGACCGGCGACCGCATCGTGCACCACGGGCGGCTCCTCGAGTCCGCGGGCCAGAGCCGCCGCGCCGGCGAGGCCCTCATGTTCGGCAGGAACACCTCCGCGCAACCAGAAAAATAAGGGAAATGCATGCAACTGCCTAAACCCGAAAAAAAATACATGACTAAACACGAAACACCGACTTGACGAAATACAAAATAATCAGGCGAACAGCCAGGCGAACGCGGAGACACCCAGTCGGACGAACGGCCGGACGAGCCGTACTGTGCTACTGCCGTTTCGTGCGCGACTGCCACCACCAGCCGACGATGTCAAGAATCATGCCGGCCGCCGCGATGATGATGATTGGAACGTCGTGGTCCCTTACGCCGGAGACGATCAGCAGTATGCCCAGTGCAATCTGCGCGACGAACAGGCCTTTGTTCATATGTCCCTCCTGATGTCGTGCTGTTTCAGCAAGTGTTGTTTCAACGATAGTCCTAGGGGTTCGGCGGCGGTGTCAGCGTCCCGGGTAGTGGTCCCGCGCGGACAGGATGCGCAAATCGGCGCGCTGTGGTAAAGTGCTTACTTGTATGTGCGGCTTTGCCGTGCATCTGCGGATGTAGTTCATCGGTAGAATGGAAGCTTCCCAAGCTTCAGAGGCGGGTTCGACTCCCGTCATCCGCTCTCGCGATCGCGGTACCGGCTTGGTGCCGCGATTTTTCGTATCTTGGCGACTCTCGCCTTCCCAAATCGGTTGCGCTGGGCGGGGTGTAAACGTAACCGGTTCGAGCAGGCGAGCAGGTGGAGGAGCGCGATGCGGCACGACTCATCCGCTGAGGCATGCTGCTCTCGATGCCGGTGTTCGCTACCCGTTGTGTGAGCGAATCCTCGCACGGTGACCTGTGGCGAGCGGAGAACGGGCTGATTCGGGTCTTTGGGGTGCCATTGTGTGAGCCAATCCTCACAAAGACACGCTTTGGGTGGCCTGATTCGCTGATTCGGGCGCTCTACCGCCCGCGATCGTACCGGTCCATGATCCGCAGTTGTGCACTCCACGGCAGGAATCGCGCGGTGAACAGCCCGACTTTCACCTGCCAGGTCGGCACGATGATGAGCTTGCCGGCCAGCGTCTTGTCGATCGCATACCTTGCGACCGCGCGGCTGGATGCGCCCGGCGTGAGGAATTCCCCGCCCGCGGTCGCGTTGAAATGCGTGTTGACCGGTCCAGGGCATAGCGCGCTCACGGTGACGGGAACGCGGTCGCGCCGAAGCTCCTGCGCTACGGCCAGCGTGAGTTTGAGCGTGTAGTTCTTGGTCGCGTAGTAGGTGGCGAGCCGCGGTCCGGCGAGGAATCCGGCGGCGCTGCACACGTTGAGCAGCCGGCAGTGCCCGTCGCGTCTGAACTTGCGGACGAACAGTTTGGTGAGTACGTGGTAGGAGACCACGTTGAGGTTGATCATTTCGAGCTCGCGGTCCAGCGGGGTGTCGGTGAAGTCGCCGAACAGGCCGAATCCGGCGTTGTTGACGAGCAGGTCGATGCGTTCGTCACGGTAGCGTGCGAACAGTTGCTCGCACGCGCTGCGCTGCGCCAAATCAAGCGCGACGGTTTCGACAGTGACGTTGTTGCCGTGCGCGGCGGCGATTCGTCGCGCTTCTTGCGCCACATTGTCCAGACGCGCCTGATTGCGTGCCACGAGCGCGAGATTGTATCCGAGTTCGGCAAGATACAGCGCCATATCGCGTCCCAATCCGCTCGACGCCCCGGTGACGATTGCCTTCATTGCAGCTCCTTCGCTGGTTGATATCCTGCCTCGGCCAACACTGACGGACCGTGAGCGTCGGCAGTGGGCTATGATTCCGCCTCTGCCGACGCACAATCCCCAAACACAGCAGCCTACTTGAGTCGCCGTCCTGCCGACCCGAGTCGCTCGCACGCTTCGACCACGCGCCGCGCCATCGAATCCTCGGCCTCGCGACCCCACGAGCGCGGATCGTAGAACTTCTTATCGCCCACTTCGCCGTCGATTTTGAGCACGCCGTCGTAGTGCGTGAACATGTGTCCGGCGATCGCCCGCGTGAACGCGTACTGCGTGTCGGTGTCGATGTTCATTTTGACGACGCCGTGGCGCACCGCTTCGGCGATTTCCTCGGCGCTGGACCCGGATCCACCGTGGAACACCAGTGGGAACGGCTTGTTTTCAGGTACGTCTCCCGCAAACCCGCGTCCTGCGGCATGTCCGGTGATTCGCCCGTCCGCCACGGCGGCGGCGACTTCGTGCTGGATATCGCCCAATAGTTCCGGCCGCAGTTTGACCACACCCGGCTTGTACGCACCATGCACGTTGCCGAAGGTGAACGCCGCCATGTAGCGCCCGTTTTCGCCCAATCCGAGCCGTTGCGCGACGGTTACGCCGTCCGCTGGCGTCGAATACAGCTTCTCGTTGATTTCAGCACGCTGCCCGTCTTCCTCGCCGCCGACCGCACCGATTTCGATTTCGAGCACCGTGTGCGCGGCCACCGATTTGGCGAGCAGTTCTTCGGTGATGTCAAGATTCTCGGCGAGCGGGACGGTCGAACCGTCCCACATGTGCGATTGGAATGACGGCTCCTGTCCGTGCGCCACCTGATCCGCCTCGATGGCGAGCAGCGGCCGCACCCACTCGTCCAAATACTGTTTGGCGCAATGATCGGTGTGCAAAGCAACCGTATTCGGGTATGCTGCGGCGACTTCATGCGCGAACGCGGCGAACGCGAGCGACCCGGTGACCCGGTTGTTGACACGCTGCCCGGAGAAGTAGGCGGACCCGCCTACGGACACTTGGATGATACCGTCGGATTCAGCATCGGCGAGGCCTTGCAATGCGGCGTTCAAGGTCTGCGTGCTGGTCACGTTGATAGCAGGGTAAGCATAGCCGCCGCGACGCGCCGCATCGAGCATCTCGGCATACCGTTCAGAGGTTGCGATAGTCATGATTCCATTATCCCGCATGTGATGGCACCAGCATGGTTCGAACACGGTGTGTTGTTTTTGCGAGAGGCGATATACAAAACCCCCGTCGTGTGTGACAATACCGTAACAGGATTGTAAGGATGGAAGGTCAATGAAGGAAGTAGAAGAGCTTTCGTTCGGTGATAGCGCTATCGGTGCGAGCGAGCGTAAGCGTCGGCCTTGGTTGGGGCGGCTTATTGCGGCACTGGTGGTGATTGTGCTTCTAGTCGTGTGCGGGAGCGCGTGGGCGTGGGAGGCACGGTTGCGTCATATCATCGTGTTCGTCAACGGTCAGCAGGTGGAGATTTCCGCTGGTACAACGGCGAAGCAGCTGCTCAGCGCCCATGATGATTTTGGTGCGCACCCGGGCAAACTGCTCGCAGTGGACGGCAGTGTGTTGAAAACGACGGGAGGGCACCCGGTGTCGCTGACGGTTGATGATCAGCAGGTTGACCCTTCGGATTGGGGTAATACGCGGTTTTCCGGGAACACGCAGATCAGCGTCACGTCCGGCGGTGACGTGACCGAAGGCCATACGACCGACTATGAGACGGTTCCGCATGGTATTACGGTCAATATCGCCGGCGGTGTCATCCAAATGGTCAAAACCCGCGGCCAGGACGGCAAGCGTGAAATCTGGGTGGGCGACGTGTCCAAGAAGCGCATCGCCAAACGGATGGCCAAGCAGATGGTGGATACGCAGATTGTCGGCGTATCGCCGCGTCCTGAAGGCCATAAGGTCATTGCGCTGACGTTCGATGACGGCCCGAGCGGTCAGTACACCGCTCCGATTCTCGACATTCTCAAGCAAAAGGGCGTGAAGGCGACGTTCTTCGACGTGGGCCAGTATTCGGTGCAGTACTCGGCTTTGGAGAAGCGGATGGTCGCGGAAGGCCATGAGGTCGCGAGCCACAGCAACACGCACCCGTTTATGCCGAAGATGAAGCGTGACGCGTTGCGTGCGGAAATCAACGCCGGGTTCGCCAATATGAAGAAGGCATCCGGCGTGAGCACGCGTATGATGCGCTCGCCGTACGGTTCGTTCACGGTGGACCAGTGGAAGGACGTGTACGACCTGATTGATTACAACGTGTTGTGGAGCATCGATACGGAGGATTGGCGGCATCCCGGCGCTCAAGCGATTCATGACGCGGTGCTCAACCACGCGTACAACGGCGCGGTGGTGCTCATGCACGACGGCGGCGGTAATCGTGACCAGGATATCGAGGCCCTGCCCGGCATCATTGACGACCTCAAAGCGCAAGGCTACGAGTTCGTGACCATCAGCGGCCTGCTCAAACTCGCCGGCGTCAGCGCCGCCCCGCTCGCCGATAAAGGCGGCGACGCGAAAAAGTAGGTGGCGCGGCGGGCGCCCGTGGGCGTTGCCCGCCAATTGGTCACGCACTGCGTGACGAATTGAGTGTCGGTAGAAGGCAGGAGAAGAGTGTGCAGGCTGTTACGAGTTTGCAGTGCACCGCCGAATTGGTCACGCACTGTGTGACCAATTGGGCGGCGATTCTGACAGCCGACTCCGTGATAGGAAAGTTCCGTCGCTCACTCACCCACAAACTGGTTACGCTGGGGCGCCTCTCAGCGTAACCAGTTTGTGTATTCTCACCTTCCGCCGACGCTGAGTCAGCTAAGCCACCCACACCACCCGGTAGAGGGGATACGGTAATCTGTGGGCGGCGGAATCATGCGTTTTGCGGAGGTGCATCATGCCCGGAATCATTCTTATCGGCGCTCAGTGGGGCGATGAAGGCAAAGGCAAGGCGACCGATCTCATCGGCTCGCATGTCGATTATGTCGCCCGCTTCAACGGCGGCAACAACGCGGGCCATACCGTGGTCGTCGGCGACGAATCCTACGCGCTGCACCTGCTGCCCAGCGGCATCATCAGCCCGAACGTGACCCCGGTCATCGGCAACGGCGTGGTTGTTGATCCTGAAGTCCTGTTCCAGGAGATTGACGGGCTGGAAGCCCGCGGCATGGACTGCTCGCGCCTGCTGGTCAGCGAGTCCGCGCACGTGATCGCCCCCTACCATCGCACTATTGACAAGGTGACCGAACGCTTCCTAGGCAAGCACAAGATCGGCACCACCGGTCGCGGCATCGGCCCGGCGTACGCCGACAAGATCAACCGCGTCGGCATTCGCGTGCACGATCTGTTCAACGAGAAGCATCTGCACGACAAAGTCGAGGCGAGCCTGCACCAGAAGAACCAGATGCTGGTCAAGCTGTACAACCGCCGCCCGATCGACATCGACCGCACCACCGACGAGCTGCTCAAGCTTGGTGAACGGCTTAAGCCGTACGTGGCAAACACGTCCCTCGTACTCAACAACGCGCTCGACGCAGGTAAGACCGTCCTGTTCGAAGGCGGCCAGGCCACCATGCTTGACGTGGACCACGGCACCTACCCGTTCGTCACTTCTTCGAACCCGACCGCCGGCGGCGCTTGCACCGGCACGGGCGTCGGACCAACCAAGATTACCCGCGTCATCGGCGTGTCCAAGGCGTATATCACGCGCGTGGGCGAAGGCCCGTTCCCGACGGAACTGTTCGACGAGCAGGGTGATTGGCTACGCGAGCAGGGCCACGAGTACGGCGTCACCACCGGTCGCCCCCGCCGTTGTGGCTGGTTCGATGCGGTCGTCAACCGGTACGCGGTGCGCGTCAACGGCCTGACCGATATCGTGCTCACCAAGCTTGACGTGCTCACCGGCCTCAAGGAAATCCCGATTTGCGTCGCCTACGACGTGGAAAACCCGGACGGCACGCACACCCGCTACGACGACATGCCTGTCGACCAGGCGGCCTTCACCGCGGCGAAGCCGATCTACGAGACCATGCCCGGCTGGGACGAGGACATTTCGCAGGTGCATGATTTCGCAGACCTGCCTAAGACCTGCCAGGATTACGTCAAGCGTCTCGAAGACCTGTCCGGATGCCGGATCTCCGCAATCGGCACCGGCCCGCAGCGTGACCATATCATCTCCGTCCATTCGCTGATCGACTAATCTGCGAAGCATTGCAGGCAAATCCGACCGGACCGGAGTCGAGGCGCGGCGGCGTCACGGCTCCGGTCCCGCATTTGGAGGGTGCGCCGAGCCGGTGAGAGCTTTGCGACAGTAAAGTGCGAACGCGCGCAAGGACACTTGCGAAAACCTGCGCAAAAGCCCGTGTAACAAAAGCTCGCGCAACATCAGCTCGCGCAACATCACAGGGATAAGGAAAAGACAGATGGCGAAACGTTCCCCACTCGCCGACCCACAACTGTATGTGGTTGTGTTCATCGGCGGCGCGATCGGCACATGCGTGCGTTACCTGCTGGGGCTGGCGATACCGGCCACGGCCGCTGGATTCCACTTCGGCACGCTCGCCGCGAACCTGCTGGCCTGCTTCGTATACGCGGGATTGAGCGCATACTTGGCACAGGCTGATTGGATTCGCCCGCGCAGGCGCGAACTGGTCAACCGGGGAGCCGGCATGGGTGTGTGCGGCGGGTTGTCGACCATGTCCACACTCGCGTTGGAAGGCTTCACCGGCATACTCGGCGGGCAGGCGTGGCAGGTGTTGCTGTACCTGCTGGTCAGCGTGGTTTGTGGCCTGCTGGTCGCGTTCGCGGGTGTCTGGTGCGCTGATCAGCTTGCGGCCGGGCATCGCGTGCAACGTGTTGCGGCGGCCGGCCAAACTGCCCGGTCTGGTGATTCCGTCGCCTTCGGCAATCCCGTCACCTCCGACAACCCCACCACCCCCGCCAACTCCGCAGAACAGGAGGCCCGGCAATGACATCATTCCTGATTGGTGCACTCCTGTGCCTCATGGGCGGCCTCGGAGCCGTCACCCGGTTTGTGCTTGATACTGCGGTCAAACAGCCGTGGTCCCGCGTCCCCCGACAATGCGGACGAACGCACTGCAGCCATCCACGCGTTCCCGCTGTCCACGCTCGTCGTGAATATCGCGGCCTCACTGCTCGCCGGCATCGTCGCGGCGGCCTTCGTCTACCACGGCGACCCGGCCAGCCCGTGGCGTCTGGTGCTCGCCACCGGCTTCCTCGGCGGATTCTCCACGTTCTCAACCGCCATCAACGAAAGCGTCACCCTGCTGCGCAAAGGCAAGCGTGCGGTTGCCGCAGCGAATATCGTCCTCGAATATGTCGTCCCGCTGCTGTGCGTGGCGCTCGGCTGGTGGCTGGCGGCGGCCCTGTGAACGATTTGCACGCCGCAGCGGATCGTCTGCTCACCTCATTCGCCCGCCTCAAATGGCGCATGGCGGGTGCCGGCGTGCTCATTGGCCTGCTGTCCGGCGTGCTCGTGGTCATCTACCGGCAGGGCATCGAACTGAGCATTCGCTTCGCCCGGTGGATGTACGCGCAGATTCGCATAACCCCATGGCTGATTGCCCCCTGGGTGTTGGCTGCGATACTCATCAGCCTGCTTATCGCATGGATGGTCCGCAAAGAGCCGATGGCATCCGGCAGTGGCATCCCGCAAACCGACGGTGTGGTGTTGAGCGGCCTGAAGATGAAGTGGCAGACCATTCTACCGGTGCGCTTCCTCGGCGGCCTGCTTGCCGCTCTGTTCGGACTGTCTTTGGGACGTGAAGGCCCGTCCATCCAAATCGGCGCGTCCGGTGCGCAATTCCTGTCACATCGCATGCGCGGCGAGAAACGCGAAGACGTGCAGGAGCACTATCTGGTGACCGCGGGCGCGGCGGCCGGCCTGTCCGCAGCGTTCAGCGCCCCGCTGTCCGGCATGATGTTCGCGCTGGAAGGCATCCACCGCAGCTTCTCCCCGGCCATCCTCATGGGCGCGACCGCCGCCTCCCTGACCGCGGATTTCGTATCCAAATACTGTTTTGGCCTCACGCCGGTCCTCGATTTCGGGGATATTCGGCAGTTGCCGCTCGGCGATTACATGTGGCTGATTCCGCTCGGCATCATCGCCGGGCTGGTTGGCTCGCTGATGAACCGTTCCCTGCTTGGATTCCAGACCTTGTACGGCAAGCTGCCCGACTGGTTGCGCCCGATGATCGCCATGGCGATTGCCCTGCCGGTCGGCCTGTGGCTGCCCAACGTGCTCGGAGGCGGCTCGAACCTCGTGCAAACCGCCGAACGCGGCCATCCCGGGCTCTCGATGCTGTGCATCCTGCTGGTCGTGAAAATCCTGTTCACCAGCACAAGTTTCGGTTCCGGCGTGCCCGGCGGCATCTTCATGCCGATTCTCGCGGTCGGAGCGCTGGCGGGCGGCGCGTTCGGCACGCTCGGGCATGACCTGTGGGGGCTTTCCGCACAGGCGATTCCGGTTTTCGCGGTTTGCGTGATGACAGGCACGCTGGCGGCATCGGTCAAAACCCCGATCACCTCAATCCTGCTGACCGTTGAAATGTCCGGCACCCTGACCCACATGTTGCCGGTCGCCGCAGCCGCGTTCATCGCGCTGCTTGTCTCCGACTTGCTGCGTACGAAACCGATTTACGGCGTACTGCTGGAACGCTACATGCGCGCGCAAGGCCAAGCGGCGAAACTGCCCGGCAATCTGGGGTCCGGCATCATGGACTTCCCGCTGGAAATGGGCGCGCCCGCAGACGGGCATCGCGTGCGCGACGTTGCTTGGCCGTCCGGATGCCTGATTATTGGACTTCGACGGGGTGAACACGAAATCGTTCCGCGTGGCGACACCATGCTGCGGGGTGGCGATTACCTGATCGTACTGTTCAGCGGTCAGGAGGAACAGACCGTCCGCGCGGCGCTGCGCGGGCTATGCGACGCGGAAGAGACCGAATCCGGAGCCTCGCCGCGCTGATTGACGCCGCGGTTGCCTGCGCGGGCTGTTTGGCGCCGACGGGACAGAGCCATCCGTCGTCAGTCGTCGTTGTTCGATGCTCGTGCTGCCGGCTGATTGTTGAGATTCTGCGGGTTTGCGGTGATGCCGTGGTTGGCGGCCGGACATAGTCCGGCATGGGTGTGGACTGGATCCGATTTTGTCCTATGTTCTCCGGTTTGGTCCGTGGTTCGGGTGTTCTGAGTGGCTGGTTTGGTGATGGTTGATGATGGTAGTGTGTTCGGATTGTTGGGATTCCGCGGGTTTGTGGTGTGATTGCGGTCGGCAGTGTGTGTCATGGTCGGTGCCGGTGTGGACTGGTCCCGATTTCGTCGTGTGATTCCCGATTCAGTCCATGGGTTCGGGCGGTACCGTGCTTGGTAGTCTGGCGCCCGGTTCCTGTGGTGATGGCTGATTGTTGGGATTCTGCGGGTTTGCGGTGATGCCGTGGCTGGTGGTCGGGTGCGGTCCGGCACGGGCGCGGACTGGATCCGTTTTCGGTCGGTGTTCTCCGATTCGGTGCGGGGCCGCTCGTCCGCTCGCCCGCTCGCTCGCCCCCCCAGTCATCCGCGTGCCCGCCGTGTTAACACGAATGACTGCGAAGTTACTCCGGCGAAACGTTATTGCAACCGCTAGTCGAATCTCGAACACCTATGGTGAGGGTAATCGAGAGAGGACTACATATGGCAGACGCACTATCGACTGCGCGGCGCCATCGGTTCCTGATACTGACTTGCATGCTTGCCATGCTGGTTCCGATGGCGTTCCTCGCATTCCCATCATCCGCACAGGCCGCTGAAGCGGTCACAACCTGCAATCCGACCGCCACCAACGGCTGCGTGAACGGCATCCTGCAAGATGCTTCCAAACAGCCTGTTGCCGGCGCGACCGTCACCCTGTCCGGCAAAGAATCAGCGACCACAACCACCGATTCGACCGGAAAATGGGCGTTCTCGGTGACCGCAGACGGCTCATACACCGTCACCATCGACAAATCCGTCGCCTCAAGCCACGGCCTGCCCGGTAACACGGCGACCGTGAGCATCGACAAAAGCGATTTCTCCAAGCAGCGGGCGGTCGTCCGCTTCGACAAGGCAAACGTGGCGGATTCTTCAAGTTCCGGCAAGGCTTCCGGCTCAGCATCATCGTCAAGCAAAGCCAAGTTGGGTAGCTCAAGCTCCACAACCGACAGCTCGTCGGCGTCAAGCTCATCCGGCAGCTCCAGCAATTTCGGCCAGCGTTTCTGGCAACAGCTCTACTCCGGCTTGATTTTCGGCCTCATGCTCGCGCTGATGAGCGTCGGCATGAACCTCGTCTACGGCACCACCGGACTGAGCTCCTTCTCCCACGGCGAGCAGGTCACGCTCGGCGGCCTTATGGCGTATGTCGGCACACAGATGCTGCATTGGCCGCTCATCGTCTCCGGCATTTTCGCCATCGCGATCGGCGCGCTGACCGGCCTTATCCAGAACGAAGTCATCTGGGCGCCGCTGCGCCGCAAGCATGTCGGCCCGCTTCAACAGATGATCGTCACCATCGGCCTGTCCATGGTGCTGCAATACCTGTTCCAGTTCTTCTTCGGCGGCAGTACGAAAGGCATTGTCACCTCCGTGGAACGTGGCTTCCAAATCGGCCCGATCACCACTGACCGCGCGACACTGATTTCCGCGGCCATTGCAATCGTGGTCATCGCCACCGTCACGTACTTCCTGTACCACACGCGGTTCGGCCGGGCCACGCGAGCCGTCTCCGACAATGCCGCACTCGCTGCGGCGTCCGGCATCAACGTGGAACACGTGGTGCGGATTGTGTGGATTCTGTCCTGCGCGCTCGCCGCACTTTCCGGCGTGCTTATGGGCATCTACCTCAACGGCATCGCGTGGAACACGGGCGCGGTCCTGCTGCTGCTCATGTTCTCCGCGGTCACACTCGGCGGCCTGGGCACCGCGCCGGGCGCGCTCGTCGGCGCCCTCATCATCGGCGTCGTGGCGGATATGAGCTCGCTCATCATCCCCAACGACATGCGCTACGCTTCGGCGCTCGCGATCCTCATCATCGTCCTGCTGTTCCGTCCGCAGGGCATCTTCGGCAAAGCACAGAGGGTGGGCTGAACCATGGATTTCCTCACGATTATCACCAATTCGTTGGGCGAACTGATTGCGCCCACAACCGCCGCCTACGCGCTTGCGGCGATCGGCTTGAACATTCACTTCGGCATGACCGGCCTGTTCAACATGGGCCAGGCGGGATTCATGCTGCTGGGCGCCTACGGCTTCGCGGTCACCCAGTCCATGGGCTGGAGCATTCTCGGCTCGCTGTGCATGGCGCTGTTCCTGTCGTTCCTGTTCGCGCTGTTGCTCGGCATTCCGACGCTCAAACTCGGACCTGACTACCTGTCAATGGTTACGCTTGCGGCCGCTGAAATCGTTCGCATTATCGGGCGTTCCACCGCGATGACCAAAATCACCGGTGGTTCCGGCGGCATCTCCCCGCAGGATTTCACGTCGAAGTTCGAAGCGCTTTCGCCACTGCCCGACGGGCAATCGACCTTCCTGCTATGGACCTACTCGAACAATACGGCGAACTCCTGGTGGATCCGCATCGTGGCCTGGGTGCTGGTCGGCGTCGCACTGTTCCTCACCTGGCGCTGGTTCAACTCCCCGTGGGGCCGCGTGCTCAAAGGGATCCGCGAGGATGAGAACGCGGTGCGCTCGCTGGGCAAATCGGTGACCCGCTTCAAGATTCAGTCGCTGTTCCTGGGCGGTGCGTTCGGTGCGCTCGCTGGCATCATCTTCGTGCTGCCGCGTTCCGTACAGCCTGATTCCTTGGGTCGTCAGGTCACCTTCTACACGTGGACGATTCTGCTGATGGGCGGTGCGGCGACCGTCTTCGGCCCGCTGATCGGCTCGTGCGTGCTGTGGGTGGCACTCACGCTGATCAAAGAGTTCATGCGCGGCACGATTCCGACGACCGTGATCTCCTCCGACCAGGTGGAGGCGCTTGGCTGGGTGATTATGGGCGTCGCGCTCATGTGCATCGTGATATTCAGGCCGCAAGGCATTCTCGGCGACCGAAAGGAGTTGGCGTTCAATGCGTAAGTCAACATCAGGGCCTTCGATGTCAGGGCCGTCAACATCGCAACAAACTGGGAAGAACGCGACCGATGATTTCGGCGACAAGCCCTTCCAGCAGCAGGCATACGTGTCGCAATCCGACGCCTCAGGCGCCGCGGCACCCGGCTCCCTTACTCCCGAGGCGGATTTGCCGCGTTGGGCGACCCGCGCGCCTGAAGGTGAGAAACTCGAATCCACGCAGTACGCGGACCGTGTGCAACATGATCTGTCGTTCGTGAAAGCCGCGCCCGGTGTGGCCAAGCCGGATCCGATCCTCGTGGCGGACAACATCACCCGCAAATTCGGTGGCGTCACCGCGGTCGACGTGCAGCATTTCGAGATTGAACGGCACGGCATCACTGCGCTGATTGGCCCGAATGGTGCCGGCAAAACCACCTTCTTCAACCTCATGACCGGTTTCGACACTCCGAACACCGGCACGTGGGAATTCGACGGTAAACCGCTGAAATCCGAATCCCCGGAGCAGGTGGCGCGCATGGGCATGGTCCGCACCTTCCAGCTGACCAAAGTCATGAGCCGCCTGACCGTCATGGACAACATGCTGCTGGGCGCCCCTGTTCAACCGGGTGAAGGTATGCTCGCAGCGCTGTTTCCTGCCCGTTGGCGCAAGCAGGAGGAGAAAAACCGCGAAAAAGCTGAACGTCTGCTGAAGCGCTTCCTGCTGTGGAAGAAGAAGGATGATTTCGCCGGGTCGCTTTCCGGTGGCCAGCGCAAACTGCTCGAAATGGCGCGGGCGCTCATGAGTGACCCGCAGCTGGTCATGCTCGACGAGCCGATGGCCGGCGTGAACCCCGCGCTCAAGCAATCGCTGCTCGACTGCATCATGGCCCTCCGCGAAACCGGCACGACCGTCCTGTTCGTCGAACACGACATGAACATGGTCCGGCATATCGCCGATTGGGTGACGGTTATGGCGGAAGGCAAGATCGTGGCCGAAGGCGTACCGAAGAACGTGATGTCCGACCAGGCGGTCATCGACGCGTATCTGGGTGCCCGCGCGAATATCGATTTGGGAGATGACGCGGCGCTTGAGAAGCTTGAGGAGGAACAGCATGAGTGACGTAACGGTGAATGAGCGAGAAGAGCCTGCTGGCGTGGCTGTTGCGGGTGCGGACGCCACGGATGCCGGTGTGACCGTGGCGGACTCGCCTACGCAAAGTGCGATGCCGCGTTCGCAAGTGCATGTCGGCGAGCCGGAAGGCGACCCGCTTATGGACGCGCAGGATCTGATCGCCGGCTACCTGCCCGGCGTGAACATCCTCAACGGGGCCTCGCTGACCTTGCATGATGGTGAAATCGTCGGCATCATCGGCCCGAACGGCGCCGGAAAGTCGACCCTGCTCAAATCCCTGTTCGGTCTGGTGCACATCCGGTCCGGCAAACTGCTGCTACGCGGCGAGGACATCACGAATATGCGCGCCGACAAGCTGGTCTCGCGCGGCGTGGGCTTCGTGCCGCAGACGGAGAACGTGTTCCCGTCGCTGACCATCGAGGAGAATCTGCGGATGGGGGCGTTCCAGGCACCGAAACTGTTCAAGGAGCGGTTCGAGTACGTTAGCTCGATCTTCCCGAAACTCGCGTCGCGCAAGGACCAGCTGGCGGGGTCGCTGTCCGGCGGCGAACGGCAGATGGTCGCGATGGGGCGCGCACTGATGATGAAACCGTCCGTGCTGCTGCTCGACGAGCCGTCCGCCGGTCTGTCGCCGATGCTGCAGGACGAGACCTTCATCCGCGTGAAGGAAGTCAACAAGGCCGGGGTTTCCGTGGTGATTGTCGAGCAGAACGCCCGCAGGTGCCTGCAGATTTGCGACCGTGGGTACGTGCTCGACCAAGGGCGCAACGCCTACTCCGGGCGTGGGCGTGACCTACTCAACGATCCGAAGGTCATCTCCCTGTACCTGGGCAACCTCGAGGAGAAAGTCGAAGAGGAAGGCAAGTAGGCGAGGCTGGTTGGTCGGGCTGGCTGGTTGTGTCGCGGTGATGTGGCCGGTTAGCGGGGCTGGTTGGTGTGGTCGGTGAGACCAGTGGTAGATAAGGCGGTTGTGTGAGTAATTCCTCACACAGCCGCCGCTTTCGTTCTCGTACCCCCGGTCGCAGACCTGGCAACCCGCCACTGTGTGAGGATTCGCTCACATCCTGGCGTCCCGACTGGCCTGCGCAGCCGATATGTACGGGCGGCCGAGGCCTTGTCTGAACCGTTCTGCTCAATTGCGTATGCCCTGACATGCGCGGCCTGTCGGTTCTCCTGATTTGTTGGCGGGGCCGAGCGGGATATGTCGTCTCGTGTATGTTGGGCCATCCGCTCCCAACGTTTCCTGTTGTTTTCGCATGTCACCGCGAGGAAACATCCGGCACACGCTCGTGTTGCAAACCACGCTTAGATTCTCGGGTAAACGAAGCAATCAGCCCCGATTGGTTGCATCACCGTAATGTCCAATCGCCCGCTTCGCAGCAATGAATCAGCATGGGAGAGAGGAAACTGATCATGCGACGCACAACATCACCACACAAATCAATGAAACGCACACTGATGTGTGCGACCGCCGCCGTCGCCGCGCTGACCATGACGCTGTCCGGTTGCGGCTCCTCGTCATCAAGCGGTTCGGCGTCCAGCGGCTCGAACGGCGGATTCGTACTCGGCGCGCTGTTCCCGCAGACCGGCTCGCTGGCGTACATGTCCCCGCAGGAGGAGGGCGCGGTCAAGCTCGCCCTCAAGGACATCAATGATGCCGGCGGCGTGCTCGGCAAGAAGGCCACGTCGGTGAGCGCCGATACGTCCGACGCCGACCATGCGGACCAGAACACGTCAGGCACCCAGTCGGTGCTGTCCAAGAATCCGTCCGCGATCATCGGCCCCGCGTCCAGCTCCGTCGTCAAGAACGTGTACAAGGAGATCTCCGCCGCCAAGGTCCCGCTGATCTCGATGGGCGCGACATCCGCGAGCCTGTCCGGCGTCGACCCGTATTTCTTCCGCACGGTCGCCCCCGATAGCGTGCAGGGCGCGGTGCTGGGCAGCGTGATCGCCCAGGATGGCGTGCAGAAGCTCGCCATCGCCTCGTTCAACGATGATTACGGCACTGGCCTGCGCGACACGATCGCCAAGACCGCCGAGGCTGCCGGCGTGGATGTCGTGTACGGCAAGGATCAGGCCTTCGACCCGACCGAGACGAACTTCTCGTCGCTCGTGTCGACCATCAAAGCGTCCAACCCTGACGCCATCGCCATCATCGCCTTCGACCAAACCAAGCCGCTGATCAAGGAGATGATTGCCCAAGGCGTCGATACCACGAAACTGTATCTGGTTGACGGCAATACGTCCGATTACTCCGACACGTTCGACAAGGGCACGCTCAAAGGCGTGACCGGCACGATCCCGGGCGCCCACGCGACTGCGGACTTCCAGAAGAAGGTCAAGTCCATGGAAAGCAGCGTCAAGGATTACACCTATGCGGCCGAAACGTATGACGGCGTGATCCTGTTCGCGCTCGCCGCGCAGAAGGGCGGCAAGACCGACGGCGAGACCATCCAGAAGAACCTGCTCGCGGTGTCCGGCGCGAATGGCGGCACGAAGTGCAAGTCCTACAAGGAGTGCGTGGCACTGCTGAAGGATGGCAAAGATATCGAATATGTCGGCCAGACCGGTATCGGACCGTTCAACAAGAACCATGATCCGAGCTCCGCGAATATCGGCGTGTACAAGTACGGCGAGGACAACAAGCCGGTGTTCGACCACGTCCAGTCCGGTAAGGTGTCGTGACCTGCGGGGGACGCCCCGTTCCATCTGATGTGACGGAGCATCGATGACCGGTGTCGCAAGCGTGCAATCGTTTGCGACACCGGTTTGTCGTGTTTGCGGTGTTTGTCACGCTCGCGGTGCAGTGTGTTATCCGGGAAGGCGTGTGTGGTGGGTGGGCTGTGCCGCCGCGCGACCGATGGTTGCGGTACCATGGGGGATTGCCGTATGGTGCGGCAGTGCGAGTAAGAACGGCGGGCGATGCCTGCAGCGGATTGTTTGGGAGTGACAGATGGCAAAACATGAGGGACGGGACGTGGGTGTCCCGGACGCAGACGGTGTCACCCCGGACGGGGACGGTGCCGCCGCGGCGGTGGACGCCCCCGGTGATATCGGTTCGACGCCTGCGCGTGAGCCAAAACCTGAGACGTTGGCGATTCAACGAATCGAGCCGGAGACTGGTCCTGTCGGTGCGGCCGCGTCGCCGAATCCCCCGCAGATTTCGCTGGCCCCCATCAAGAAGCTGCGCGCCCAGTTCAACCCGCTGGCTGACGGCCTGGTGTATCTGGTGGTGTTCGTCGGCGGTTTCGTCGGTACTGCCGCACGATACGGGCTGTCGGCGTTGTGGCCGGCCCACGGTACAGGCTTCCCTGTGGCGACGTTTGTCGCGAATATGGTCGCTTGCCTGTTGTTTTCCTTGTTGACGGAAACGATGGCGTCCGCGTCGTGGCTTCGCCGGCGTGTACGGCAGTTGACGAGTCGTGGGCTTGGATTGGGCTTGTGCGGCGGATTGTCGACGATGTCGACGGTGATGTTGGAAGGCTTGCATGATATTCTCGCCCACGATCCGTGGATGGCGGTTTCGTACATGCTCGCCAGCATGGTGGGTGGCGTGTTGTGCTGTATTGCGGGCGTGTGTCTTGCCCACGTGTTCACGGCGTCCCGTGCAGCGCAGTCGATGCGCAGGATGTCTTTGGGGTCCGGTCCCGCCCATGGTGGCAGTCATGCGAAAGACACGCCATCGCATGGCGCCCATGCCGTGAAAGCGAACCAGGGTGCCGTTGCGGTCGGCGTCGGTCCCGGCGATAGGGCGGGCGCGGGTACGGGTGCAGGCGCGGGTGCGGTTGTCGCGGCCGATGGCATGCCGGCATCGTTTGAACCGACGCCGATCACCGCGGAAATCCCGATGGTTCCTGATCCCGTGACCGGGGAGGTGCACTGATGCTGCTCGTATGCGTGTTCGGCGGGCTGGGGACGATGGTCCGCTACATTTTCGACGTGTCGATCCGCCGCTGGTGGCATCACGCGTTCCCCTTGGCGACTCTGCTGGTCAATGTGATCGCCTCGTTCTGCGCGGGCATGGCGGCCGCCGGGTATGCGTACCATACGGTGGACCAGGCGACGAGCCTGATGTTCGTTGCCGGGTTCCTGGGTGGAATGTCGACGTTCTCGGCCGCGGTCAGCGAGATGGTGTCGCTGGCGCGTAATCGCCGTTGGTGGCTGGCGCTCGCATACGCGCTGATGAGCATGGTGGTGCCGTTGGTGTGTGCGGCGGCCGGATGGGGGCTTGTCGCCGTCACCAGATAGTGGTCGCCATAGTGGTCACCAGATAGTGCGTGCGGTCTCGTAAGCCAGGATTCGGCGTCGAACCGTTTCGATAGTACAATGCCATACAGCGCCCATAGCGGGACGCTGAAACAAGCCGCTTTTGCGCGTGGATTCCCCGACGATGGGAGACAGCGCAGACAGGAAACCGTGAGGAGCAGGACATGGTTGGTATGCGTGACGTGGCCAAACGAGTCGGAGTGTCAGTGAGCACGGTGTCACTCGTCGTGAACGCTACCGGCTACGTTTCGGATGAGATGCGCGAACGGGTCGAACAGGCGATGCGCGAACTCGACTATATTCCCAACGAGTTGGCGCGCAACCTGTACCGCGACCGTACCGGCATGGTCGGCGTCATCGTGCCGACACTGCGCCACCCGTTCTTCGCGACACTGGTGTCCGCGCTCCAGGGGCGGCTGTCGCGGCGCAACCTCCAGACGCTGCTGTGCGCCACGGATGATGCCGATACCGGCGAGGCGGAATACGTGAGCCGCCTACGCCGCCACATGATGGATGGCATCATCATGGCCGCGCATACTGAGCATCCCGCAGAGTATTGGGATTCAATCCGCCGCCCGATCGTCGCTTTCGACCGTGTGCTGGGCGATACGATTGCGGCCGTGCGATCCGACCATGAGCAAGGTGGACAGCTGATCGCCCGGCAGCTTCTCGACACTGGATCGCGGCACGCGGTGCTGGTCGGCGGCCCGCGCAAACAGTTCGACGACCGTGGCGACGGCGCGACCACGTTCCCCACAATCCGGTATTTCAAAACATTGGAACAGCAGTGCGATGCCGCCGGCATCCGGCACGAATACGTGGAATCCGGTGCGGTTTCGGACGTCGCGGGCTGCGCACGGGGTGTGCACGCACTGTTCGACCGCATCGAGTCGGACGCTCGTGGCGGCGGCAGCACCATGCCATCCGTTGACGCGATTGTCGGCTCCGACGTGGTCGCCTCCTGCGCGGTGCGGGAAGCGTTGTCGCGTGGGATACGCGTGCCGCAGGACTTGCAGGTTATCGGCTATGACGGCACATATCTCGCGGATTGCGCGGGCATGACACTGAGCGTGGTCAGGCAGGATTTCGACACGCTCTCCGAGCGGCTCGCCGACCATATCGTCGACGCCATCGACCACACCGGTGATTGCGCTTCCGCCGGCGATCATGCCGAAGACAGCCATATCGCCGGCGAACCCGCCGGGCACGCGGTCGATATCGTGCCGGTATCCCTGCGCACCGGCGACACCACCCGGCCTGTCGCCTAGCGGCCTGCCGGGCGGGGATGGTCCCGGGGCAGAGCGGGCCCGTCTTCTCTAGGAATTGGTCCAGTGGTCGTCCACTTGCCGACCACTGCGAAACCCCGCGGAAATACGGCGATGATTGGCTGTCACCAGTATGAGGCGCACGCCAAGAGGTCCAATCCAACCCGCGGCCGTGCACCATCGGAACGACACCGGGAGACGGCCATGGACGACAACGACAGTGACGGGACATTCCTCGCATCCGCTGCGGGCAAACCCGCCGAACTGGCCTCCATACTCGCCGGCCGGATCACAGCAGGACAATACCCGCCCGGCACGCGACTGCCCGGCGAACGTGAGCTCGCCGTGACCTTCCACGTCTCACGCGGCACAGTCCGCGATGCCGTCGCCATCCTCGCGCAACGCCACGTGGTACGCACCAAATGGGGTGCCGGCACCATCGTGCTGGACACCGACGAGGCGTCCCTCGCCATCGAGACGGTATTGAGGCAAGCCGACCACGAACGCGGCAATATCCGCGAGCTGCGGGACCTGGTCGAGCCTGCCATGGCCGCACTCGCCGCGCGCAGGGCATCGCCCTCGGACCTGGTTACCCTCCACGGCATCATCGACCACACCGACATCCGGATGACGCCACGCGAATCCTTGCGAATGGACATGGCGTTCCATCTGGCGCTCGCCGAAAGCACCGGCAATCCGCTGCTGGCAGCGCTGCTGCGGTTTGTCAACGATTCCGCGGAAGCCACGCGGGCCGGTACGCACAGCACGATTGCGAGACGCCGCGTCTCACTGGATGGACACCGTGCGATCTTCGCGCGCGTCCAAGCCGGTGACGCGCCCGGGGCCCAGCAGGCGATGCTTGACCATCTGCGGGCCATCGGCGGGATGGACGTCCTCGGCATCCAGCCGCAACGGCCGGCAGGGCCGAAGGAAGCAACGAGCCCAACGACATCAACGACATCAACAAGGCCAACGGCACCAACGAGCCCAACGAGGAGCGAACGATGAGCATCATCCACCTGCCAAGCCATCCGGATGCCGTGCGGTGGGGCACCCTGCCCGCCCGCGGCGACCATCCCGTCGCCGCCATCAACGCCGGGGACACGCTGCGTATCGACACGCTCAGCCATGAGGGCCTGCTGGAAGAGCAAGGCAAGGATCCGCTGGGATTCTTCCAGGCGCAGGGCGTCGCGGCATCCGACATCCTCGCGGACGCGGCCGCCATCGCCGCAGAATCGGACCATCCGCACGGTTCCGGACCGCACGTGGTCAACGGTCCGGTCGAAGTGCGCGGGGCGAAGCCCGGAGACTGGCTGGCCATCGATATCCTCCGGCTCTCCCCGCGCGTCGACTACGGCATCATCTCGAACCGTCACGGCAAAGGCGTGCTGCCGTCCATGCCCCAAGCCGGGCGGCGGACGGTCAGCATCTTCGCCCGGCGCATGCGCATCAACGGCAAGGACGTCGGCGTCATGCGGAAAACCGGCCCGGACGCCATCGACACCTACCATACGTACCTGGCCGGCGGCGTGCCGGCGAGCCTGCCCGAGCCGGACGACCCCGATACGGTGGCCTTCCCACTACGCCCATTCCTCGGCATCATCGGCGTCACGCCGGACACCGGCGAGCATCTGAGCACCGTACCGCCCGGGGATTTCGGCGGCAACCTCGACATCAATCTCATGGTCGAAGGCACACGCCTGTACCTGCCGGTATTCGTGGACGGCGCCGGCCTGTACGTGGGCGACCCGCATTTCGCGCAAGGCGACGGCGAGGTCGCGCTGACCGCGCTCGAAGCGTCCCTGGAAGCCGACCTGCGCGTCGGGGTCATCGCAGGGCCTGATTTCACGCGGCGCTTCGGTGTATTGCAGGGGCCGCTGCTGGAAACCCCCGACTACCTGGTGACCACCGGCCGCGCTCTGCGCCTCGACGATGCGCTGGAACATTGCGTGGAGGAATCCCTGCGCCTGCTGGTCGACGGCTGCGGCTTCGACCGCGCGCACGCCTACGCGTACCTCAGCGCCGCCGCCGACTTCGATATCTCCGAGGCGGTGGACATCCAACGCGGCGTCCATGCGGCGATCCGACGGGCCGATATCGGCCGATAGCAAGGCAAGACAGCGGCGGCACGGCAGTCGGCGGATACCGGATGCCGGCAGAAGCAGGCGCATCCCTCCCGTCGCCGCATACGCCGAAGATGAGTACGGGACCGTTGGAACACAATCTGGCCTGATTTGGCCCAGCAGATGAAAGAGATGACATGGTACAAGCAGACACCACTACCGGACACGCCAACGCATCGGCGGAACCAGCCGACACCGGCAGGCAGCGCCTGGCGCGCCTCGCCACGGCGACGGCTATCGCGTCCGCGCTCGCCGGTGTGGCGGCCGGTCTGCTCACCCTCATGCTCTACGGCGTGGAGCACGTGTTCCTCGGCTATGTGGAAGGCGTTTCGGTCCCCGGCCCGTTCGCGGTGCCCGCGTGGCGGCGGGCGGTGTCGGTGTTCGTAGGGCTGTCGGTCGCGGCGGTGATCTGGTGGCTGCTGCGCACGCGCACGACCAAAGTGCCGTCGGTCAAACAGGCGGTGGGCGGCTCGCGCATGCCCGCGTGGCAGACCGTGGTGCATGTGATGCTGCAGATTTTCATCGTCGGTTCGGGCGCCTCAATTGGCCGCGAAGTCGCCCCGCGCGAATTGGGTGCGCTGCTCGGCCAGCGTTTCGCGGGTTTGACTCGCCTGGACAAACGGGATACGCGCACACTCGTCGCGATCGCCGCCGCTGCGGGTCTCGCCGGCGTCTACAACGCGCCGCTCGCCGGAACTTTCTTCGCCGCGGAAATCCTGCTGCGCGAAATCAGTCTGGAAACTGTGGCTTTGGCGTTCGGCGGTTCGGCATTGGCGGCGTGGACGGCCTCGCTGGTCAAAGGTACGCATACCTTCTACGATTTGGGGCATGTCAGTGCGCTGTTCACACCGGACCTCATCGCCTTCGCATTGATCGCCGGCGCGGTGTGCGGGGTGTGCGGCGCCCTGTTCCGCCGCGGCTCCGCATGGGCGGAATCGCATAAATCCACCGGTGCCACATTGCTGTGGACCATGCCGCTTGCCGGCGCACTCACCGGCATCGCCGCCATCTGGCTGCCGCAGCTCATGGGTAACGGCCGTGCCCTGGGACAGTTGGGGTTCTCGAGCGCGGTCGAACTGTCGGCTATTCCGGTGCTGCTGCTCGGGTTCGCGGCGAAAGCCGTACTGACCCTGCTGACCATCCGTTCCGGCGCTTCGGGCGGTGTACTGCAGCCGGGCATCGCGCTGGGCGCGTCGATGGGCGCGATCCTCGGCGTGCTGTGGATGACGTGCTTCCACACGAATGCGCTCGCCGTATATGCGTTGATTGGCGCGTGCGCGTTGCTGTCCGCCTCCCAGCAGGCGCCGCTCATGGCGACCTGCCTGGTGATGGAGCTCGCTGCCGCGCCGGTGAACCTGTTCGTGCCCGCGGGGTGTGCGGTTGCGGCGAGCGCGTTGATGTGCCAGGCGCTCATGCCACATCTCGACGCGTGGCGCCCGCTCGCCGGCATTGCCGCCCGCGTTCACCGTTGATCCCAATCCCAAACTGGGTGCGCTGATTCGCGGTCGGAAGCGGGGGATTGCACCGATTCCGTCGGGGCGGTGGTAATCTCCCGGGAGAATCGTCGGGTTCGGCCGCGTTCTGCGGGAACTCCCCACGACGTAACCGTGAGTAGGACGGATGTGCGACGCTCACCACCCCGCCCGTGTACGATGCGAGGCATGAACAACAGCCAAGACCCCCCACACCCCAGCCGAAACCGCCCCGCCCGCCCCCGCGCAATCTCACTCCGGTCGCCGCATCCTCCGCGGCCGCATCTACCGTCATTTCAAGGGCGACCGGTATCTTGTGGAGGATTTCGCCACGGATTCAGAGACCGGCCTGCCGGTGGTCATCTATCGCAAACTGTATGATGACGGCTCGCTGTGGGTGCGTCCGCTCGAGATGTTCGCCGGCGAGGTCGATCGTGCGAAGTACCCCGAAATCACGCAGCGTTACCGATTCGAACTTGAGGATGTCCCCAGTGTGAATCATCGCTGAATTCCTGTCACAGACCGCGTGTCGCGTGCTGTCGGCATGATTCCGTCATGTACAATATCGAACCGGTTCGATACGCGTTCGAAAGTGATCCGCGGACGGCGATTCGAATCGCCAAATCCAACAAAAACCGCCGAAAACCCGTTACACTGAAAGTGTTCTGTGTTTGGCGCCAAAGGAGGACCAATGAAGAACAAAGTCCAACTCATCACGTATGCCGACCGGCTGGGGGACGGCACCATCGCATCCATGACCGACATCCTGCGCACCCGCTTCGACGGCGTCTACGAAGGTGTGCACATCCTGCCGTTCTTCACCCCCTACGACGGTGCCGATGCCGGCTTCGACCCGGTGGACCACACCAAGGTCGACCCGCGCCTGGGCACCTGGGACGACATCGCTGAGCTGTCCAAAACCCACGACATCATGGTCGACACCATCGTCAACCACATGTCTTGGGAATCCAAGCAGTTCCAGGACGTCATGAAGCGTGGCGAAGACAGCCCCTACTATCCGATGTTCCTGACCATGTCGAGCGTCTTCCCCGACGGCGCCACCGAAGAGGACCTCGCCGGCATTTACCGTCCGCGCCCGGGCCTGCCGTTCACCCACTACACGTGGGGCGGCAAAACCCGCCTCGTATGGACCACCTTCACCCCGCAGCAGGTTGATATCGACACCGACTCCAAGGAAGGCTGGGACTATCTGCTGTCCATCCTCGACCAGCTGTCGCGCAGCCACGTGAGCTACATCCGCCTCGACGCGGTCGGCTACGGCGCCAAGCAGGCCAAAACCAGCTGCTTCATGACCCCCAAGACCTTCGACCTCATCGGCCGGATCAAAGCGGAAGCCGAATCCCGCGGGCTGGAAACCCTCATCGAAGTGCACTCCTACTACAAGAAGCAGGTCGCCATCGCCAACAAGGTCGACCGCGTCTACGATTTCGCGATCCCCGGCCTGCTGCTGCACGCCCTGACCACCGGCAAAACCGAACCGATCGCCCACTGGGTCGAGGTGCGCCCGAACAACGCGGTTACCGTGCTCGACACGCATGACGGCATCGGCGTCATCGACATCGGCTCCGACCAGCTCGACCGCAGCCTCAAAGGCCTCGTGCCCGACGAGGAAGTCGACCAGCTCGTCGAAACAATCCACAAGAACACCCACGGCGAATCACTTGCCGCGACCGGTGCCGCCGCCAGCAACCTCGACCTCTACCAAGTCAACTCCACGTACTATTCGGCGCTCGGCTGCAACGACCAGCATTACCTCGCCGCACGAGCCGTACAGTTCTTCCTGCCCGGCGTGCCGCAAGTGTATTACGTCGGCGCGCTCGCCGGCGCGAACGACATGGAGCTGCTGCATCGTACGAATGTCGGCCGCGACATCAACCGGCACTACTATTCGGTAGAGGAGATCGACCATGATCTCGAACGCCCCGTCGTTCAAGCGCTCAACGCCCTGTGCCGTCTGCGCAACAGCCTCGACGCGTTCGACGGCGAATTCACCTTCAGCAACGAGGGTGACACGCTGACCTTCAGCTGGAAGGGCGAGACCACGGCGGCAAGCCTCACGTTCGAGCCGAAGCGCGGCTTGGGCGTGGATAATCAGGCTTCCGTGTGCACGCTGCGCTGGACCGATCCGACCGGCGACCACGAAACCGACGACCTGCTGGCAGACCCGCCGACGGTCGACTAAGAAGAAGATGCTTGCCGTCGGGCCGGAACGCCAGCTCAGGCCCGACGGCAAGCATCGCATAACCAAAGGGGGTTGCCATGAGCAACAACAATGAGACCGGCGGCGCTGCCGGTCAGAAGCCCGGCAACGGGTACATCCGCCCCGGCATCGATGACCGTCCCGATTTGGACAAGGCGTTGACACCAGAACAGAAGAGCGCTGTGAATCGTCTCGCCGTCCCACTCCCGGAAAAACCGCAGGGCGAGGATTCCGCGGCATCCGTAGGCGTGCAGGAGACGCGCATGCTCGCGGAAAGCGGTACTCCCGTCACTGCGATGGCCAGTTCCGTGGACGCGGCTGTGCTCGACCCGAACTCGGCGTTCAACGATATGCGTGACCCGATGGTCAGCGCCGACGGCCACCGTCCGTCAAAGACCGAAATCGTGCGTCTCGGCGTCGGTTTCACGCTCAGCGCCGTCGCCTGCGCCATCCCGTGGGTCGCGTTGAGTGCAATCATCCTGCCGCAGGTGTTGCAGAACATCAACCCGGCGACCAAGGAATCCATGCTCGGCACCATCAACGCGGTCGGCTCCATCGTCGCACTGCTGGCGAACGTGATTTTCGGCACGCTGTCCGATATGACGCGCAGCCGCTTCGGCAAACGTACCCCGTGGATCGTTATCGGCGGTTTGGTCGCTGGCCTGTCCGTTGGCCTGATTGCCATCACACAGCACAGCTTCCCCGCGATTCTCGTACTGTGGTGCTGCGCCCAGTTGGGCTACAACATCATGCTCGCCCCGTTCGTGGCGACCATGTCCGACCGCGTGCCTGACAAGGTCCGCGGTACGATTTCCGGCTTCTACGGTGCCGGTATCGCCGCCGGACAGACGCTCGGCAATGTGGTCGGCGCCCGTCTGAACGATCATGGTGCTTCCGGTGTGACCCTTGGCTGGCTGATCGGTGCGGCGGTGTTCGCGCTGATCGGTATCATCACGGTTATCATCTGGCCGCGTGAGGAATCCAACAAGAACGAGAAGCGCGAGGAAATCACCGCGAAGTCCGTGCTTATGAACTTCCGCCCGCCGCGCCACGCGCCTGACTTCTACTTCGCGCTCGTGGGCCGCACCCTGATGATGGGCGGCTACTGGATGATCAACAGCTACCTGTTCTACATTTCGCAGGATTACATCTACGCGGGCCAGCCGCGTGCGAAGGATTCCGCGAACGCGCTGATCGCCGTGATGGGCGTGATCACGCTGGTCGTGTCGCTGATCGCCGCACTGACCGCCGGTCCGATCACCGACAGGATCGGCCGCCGCAAGCTGCCGGTCGCGCTCGCCAGCTGCCTGTTCGCCGTCGGTATTCTCATGCCGCTGCTGATTCCGACCCGCACCGGTATGCTGCTGTTCGCCGCGGTCGCAGGCCTTGGCTACGGCGTGTACAACGCGATCGACCAGGCGCTGAACGTGTCCGTGCTGCCGAATCCGGAGGAAGCGGGTAAGGATCTGGGTATCTTGAACCTTGCGAATACGCTGTCCACGGTGATTGGCTCGGTGTTCACTTCGTCGATTATCAGCGTGTCCAAGAGCATGCATCATGTGACGGCTACCCCCGCCGTCCGCCTATCGCGTGGTGTTCATCGTGGCGATCGCGATCGTGCTGATCGCCGCCTACCTGATCATGCGTATCAAGAAAGTGAAGTGACGCCGCGGGCGGCTTGCCCTGCGCAAGTGTGTGTGGCTCGACGACGGTGGCGGATTTTAAACGCCGGTTCGGTTGCGGGCAGCGCGCTTTGTGCTAGCGCGTGTGGCTGCGACGTCTCGCGAAGCCTGAGCGCGTGCGATGCGTGCGATGTGCCGGCCGGGTGCCTGTTCCCCTCATTGCGGGGCGAAACAGGTACCCGGCCGCTTGCGTTTTCGCACTAGCTGTGCAGGTGAAGGCATCCCGGCACGCCTGCGACCGCAGCCCCCTCCAATTTGGCGAGATATTCAGATTGGAGTCTGAAAAACTCTCGGATTCGTCCTTCTGGCGCGAGACTTGAGAGATTTTTTCTGAATATCTCGCGTCTGGACATGTTTTCGCGAGATTTTCAGATTCTGGCGAGTCGTCACAATGATGGTGGATTCTTGAGAACCGCGGAATATCAACGATATGATGGCGTCTCATTCGTGCGGGCTGGCCCATAGAATCTCAATAAATCTCGGATTTGCGTTCCCGTCGGAGTTTTCCAGAGTTTTTTTCTGAAAATCTCGCTGATTTTGACGTTTCGCTGAGATATCGAGATGAGAGTAGGCATTGAGATTCGAAAGGAACCAACTCGCTGGCCGATGCTGTCCTGAATCGTGTCTTTTGGGCTGGTGAGGGCTGGGATCTGTGGTGCGCAGGGTGGGTATCTCGTCTATCTGTAGTACTTCGCACAGCGCATCTTCGCTATCGGGGTTCGTGAATATCGAAAATGTGAAGTATGCGCCGCGGAATGTCAACGTCGCTACTACCGGTACCGGGCGCAACGAACACTGATACGAGAGATAGCTTCCGGTAGGTACTACGGATAGAGCAGATAGCCTCTGATGCGTATTGCGGGTAGCGCAGATGGCGGCAGGCCGGTGTGCGATTCCTGTCGCTGCGCCGGGGCTGGCAGAAGACCGCCCGTGCTGCCCACTGCTGCGCCCATCGACTGATTCGCCGCAATCTTCCGCAGCCGGCTGCACCAGTACGGTATCCGTCCGAAAGCCGAAAGCCGCCGGGCATGAACCCGCAAAGCCCGCCTCGCCCCACAACCCCCACCCCATCGAAGTCAATCGTTCAACCCGTTGATATTACAGCCTTCCCGACATGTCCACATAGTGGACATCGCCTCCTCGAACCAGTCCAACCCTCCTATGGTAAGGGGCCAGTTGGGAAGACATCCCAAAGAGAACCGAAAGGAGGACGCCACGATGAACGGTCTGCTGTTGCTGCGAGTTTCCGCACGAATTATTAGCCCGTCTTCGTTGGCGGACTGATTCGGTACATGCTGAGCCCCGCTGACGAATGCGGGGCCGAACAGATTTTTTCGCCCTGCATAATCGCGGGGCTTTTTTTGTTGCACTGCAAATCCCACAAGGATCGCCACAGATTCGCAACCAGCATCCAGCTCAAAACAAAACAGATGGAACCGTGTCGCACGTGAGCAACGTCGGCACGCCCAGGAGCAATCCAGGAGCAATCATGACAGCAGTCGAACAGACGACTGGCCTACAACAGGCCGCCGGCAAAGTGGAACAGATGACGCGCGATTCGGTTCGCACCGTCATTGCCGCTTCCATGGTCGGCACAGCCATCGAGTTCTATGACTTCTACGCATACGGCACCGCCGCTGCGAACTATTTCCCGAAGGTGTTCTTCAGCGACACGACCAACCCGACGGTCGCGCTGCTGATGTCGCTGCTCACCTTCTCCATAGCGTTCATCGCCCGCCCGGTCGGCTCCCTGATTTTCGGCCATTTCGGCGATCGCATGGGCCGTAAGACCACGCTGGTCGTCTCCCTGCTGACGATGGGTATCGCCACCTTCCTAATCGGCTGCCTGCCGACCTATGACATGTGGGGCATCGCCGCGGTCGCGCTGCTGTGCCTGTGCCGCTTCGTCCAGGGCATCGGCCTGGGCGGCGAATGGTCCGGCGCCGCGCTGGTGGCCACCGAAAACGCGCCCGCCGATAAGCGTGCCCTGTACGGCTCCTTCCCGGAGCTGGGCGCCCCGATCGGCTTCTTCCTGTCGAACGGCACGTATTTCCTGCTGGAAAGCTTCAACGATAACGCCGCGATGATCGCATGGGGTTGGCGTGTCCCGTTCCTGCTGTCGAGCATCCTCGTGATTGTCGGCCTCGTCGTGCGTGTGCAGATGGAGGAGACCCCGGTCTTCCGCCTCGCCCAGCAGCAGCACAAGGTCGTCAAGTCCCCGCTTACCGAAGTGTTCCGTAAGAGCTGGCGCCAGGTGATCCAGGCCACGTTCATCGTCGCGGTGACCTACACGCTGTTCTACACGCTGGCCACTTGGTCGCTCGCATGGGGTACGAAGACTGTCGCGCAGGGCGGTGGCGGCCTCGGCTTCACGAACCGCGAGTACTTGCTGATGCTCATGATCGCCATCTGCGTGTTCGCACTGTTCATCGTGCTGTCCTGCGTGTATGCGGACCGAATCGGCCGTCGTCGCGTGCTCATGTTCTCCTCGGTCGCGTTGGTGGTGTTCGCACTGGTGTTCCCGTACCTGCTTATGGGTCATCGCAACTTCTTCCAGGTGGAGCTGTTCCTGTGCGTCGGCTTCGCTCTGATGGGTATCGCGTTCGGTCCGATTGGCGCGTTCCTGCCTGAGCTGTTCGACGCGAACGTGCGCTACTCGGGTTCCGGCATCGGCTACAATCTCGCTGCGATTGTGGGCGCCGCGTTCGTCCCGACAATCGCCACGTGGCTGTCCCACCATTGGGGCGTGCGTTCGGTCGGCCTGTATCTCGGCGTGATGGCTGTGTGCTGCCTGGTCGCGGTGCTCAGCTGCCGTGAGACGAAGGACGCTGACTTCACGAAGTGACGTGCTGGCGTTCAAAGGCGCTGTGATTGCGATCCCATTGGATGCGTTTCATATCACTCATATAACTGAAGATACATAACTGAATATCGATTCCGTTCCGGATTGCGGTGCGGTTCCGCGGTGTGACGGCCGGTTTTGCCCGTCGCGCCACGGTTCCGGGCCGCAGCCTGGGGCACAACCATCAATCCGCCTGCGGCTGTGCGAAAAAGTTCCCGGGAGATGTTCAACTAATGGAACGCGCCCGATTCGGGGGAGCGATTCTAGTATGATGGGCATCAATCAAGGACAAAATCCTTTTTTGCATAAGTTACAGGCAAAGAGCCGGCACAAGCCGGCAAGGGATTTTCCCAAAACAAGGAGTGCTACATATGGCAGCAACTATCTGGTATGAGAAGGATGCGGATCTCTCCGTGCTCAATGGCAAGAAGGTCGCCATTCTCGGTTACGGCTCCCAGGGCCACGCCCACGCGCTGAACCTGCGCGATTCCGGCGTTGACGTCGTCGTCGGCCTGCGTCCGACCTCCAAGTCCGTGGATTACGCCAAGGAGCAGGGCCTCGAGGTCAAGTCCGTGGGTGACGCGGTCGCCGAAGCCGATATCGTCATGATCCTGCTTCCTGATCAGTACCAGGCCAAGGTCTACAAGGAAGAGGTTGAGCCGAACCTGAAGCCGGGCGCTGCTCTGGCCTTCGCTCACGGCTTCAACATCCACTACGGCTACATCAAGCCGACCGAGGATCACCCGGTGTTCATGGTTGCCCCGAAGGGCCCGGGCCACATTGTGCGTCGTGAGTACGCCAACGGCCGTGGCGTCCCGGTGGTTGTGGCTGTCGAGCAGGATCCTCGCGGCGACGGCTGGGACATCACCCTGGCTTACGCGAAGGCTCTCGGCGCTCTGCGCGCCGGCGCCATCAAGACGACCTTCAAGGAAGAGACCGAGACCGATCTGTTCGGCGAGCAGGATGTCCTCATGGGCGGCATCAACCACCTGTGCGACATGGGCTTCGACGTGCTGACCGAGGCTGGCTACCAGCCGGAGATCGCGTACTTCGAGGTGTTCCACGAGCTGAAGATGCTCGTCGACCTGGCTAACGAGGGTGGCCTGAACAAGGCTCGTTGGTCCTGCTCTGACACCGCTCAGTACGGCGACTACACCTCCACCGTGATCAACGAGGAGACCAAGAAGCGCATGGAGTATCAGCTCAAGCGCATCCAGGACGGCTCCTTCGCCAAGGAATTCATGGACGATCAGGCTGCTGGCGCCCCGAAGTTCAAGAAGCTGCAGGAGGAGTACTCCCACCCGCACCTCGAGACCGTCGGCCCGAAGCTGCGCGCTATGTTCTCCTGGAACAACCAGAAGGATGCTGACGCTGATATGACCGAGTCCTTCAACGGCAAGATCGCTCGTACCCAGGTGCAGTGATTGCGGGCGGCGCTTCGGTAGCTCGTGAGTGAGCCGGCTGAGGTTCCGCATAGCGTTTGTATCATCGATGAGGCTGTCGTCCGGTTCGTCCGGGCGGCGGCCTCATCGTATTGCGGTGGCTGGGGTATGGAGCATCCACATGGTTCTGGACGCCCTCTTTTCTGCTTCTGCCGACGCTGAGAAGGGGCTCAGCGTCGGCAGAAGCAGAAAAGAGTGGCAGTGCGTGTTGCGTTCCTCTGGGTGTTTCGACTCGGCCGTATTCCCCTCGGTATCTTTTCCACACGATGCGCTTCGATGCGTGATTCCGCTGGTGTGGAGGATTGCAGACACCCGGCATGGTTGTGGATGCGCGCCTGCCGGGTTCCTTGGTGTCTTTTCCATACGATTCATTTCAGCGTCTGATTTCGCAGTTGTGGAGGAGTCCGGATGCGGTGGAGGGGAATCTTGGGAATCAGGAATCGCGGTATTCCGCCATTTCGTCTGATCTCGATCCGTCTTGTCATATGTGATGCGATTCCGCATCGCACGATTGTGACCTGAAACGGTTCGCAGATTGATGCGTCGGTGCGTTGACCCGACATCAAGATACACTGAAATTTCAGTGCTGATTTCTGTGCAAAGCCCAAAGAGAAACGGAGACCGCGGGACATGGCAAGCGCGAAGTCTAAAGTCACCATCACTGATGTCGCGAAGGCCGCTGGCGTATCGAACAGTGCGGTTTCGTACGCATTAAACGGTAAACCCGGCGTCTCCGAGAAAACCCGCAAAAGGGTGCTGGAAGTCGCCGACTCCATGGGATGGAAGCCGAACAGCGCGGCCAAGGCGCTGTCCGTGGCAAGAACGCACAGCATCGGCGTGGTCATGACCGCCGGCAGCAAATTACTCGGTGTCGAGCCTTACTTCATGGAATTGTTCGCCGGCATCGGCGTCGAACTCGAAAAAGAGGACTATTCGTTGCTGCTGCGCTTCGCCCGCGATGAGACTGAAGCGCTTCGGGTCCATCGTAATTGGATTGCCGCAGGAAGCGTCGATGCGGTGCTCATCTTCAACGTGGAAATCGGCGACGCCCGCGTCGAACTGTACCAGCAGCATCCTGAGGTTCCCGCCCTCGTGTTCTCTGATCCCTCAGTTTCCGGTACGTTGACCACTATCAGCAGCAACGATGCCGACGGCGCTCGTCAAATCGTACAATATTTGCATGATTTGGGGCACCGGCATATCGCGCGTGTCGCCGGCCCCGAACGGTTCGGACACACGTACATCCGCGACCGTGTATTCAACGAGGAAACCGCGAATTATGCGATGACCTACGATTGCCTGCATTCTGATTACTCGCCTGAGCAAGGCCGCAAATGCACGGAACGCTTGCTGTCACTGCCGGGAAGGCCCACCGCGATTGTCTACGATAACGACGTGATGACGGTCGAGGGGTTGCATGTGGCGCTTTCCAAAGGATTGCGCGTACCGGATGATTTGTCGCTCATGTCTTGGGATGATTCCTACATGTGCACGGCGACCACGCCGTCGTTGACCGCGCTGGCCCGTGACATACCGAAGCTCGGCGAAAAAAATCGTCCCGATGCTGTACGCGATGATCGATGGCGAGCGCGTGGACAACCAACTTGAGCCGAACTACCACGTGGTTACCCGCGGGTCGACCGCAGCCCCGCACATCGAGGCCTGACCCAGCCCGAGCCCGAACCTAAACCGGCATCTGCTTCTGCCGACGCTGAGGCGACTGTCAGCATCGGCAGAAGCAGAGGGGGGAGTCGGGGCACGAAGGAGCGGCATGGCGTGGTGTCGGCTGCGTGCTGATGCCCCATTGCTGTGTACTGACTAGTATACGCCGAATCACCCGCATTGTCTTAACCGATTAAGGTGTGTCGCTCATGGCGATAGCGTGATAGCCTGAACGCATGAGTCTAGACACAGCGGGAAATCCTGCCCATTTTTCATCGGCGGGTTCCCGCCAGTGTGGGACGCCGATGGTAACGATGCCACAAACCGCCAACCAGCCGCCGTCGATGCAGCCGATGCCGCCGTCGCCCATGATGCCGGTTCCGCCTGATCTCAACGCAGCCGTATCCATCCGCGGCCTGATGAAACGCTTCGGAGACAACACTGCCGTCAACGGGCTTTCACTCGATATCCCCGTCGGATCCTTCTACGGTCTGGTCGGCCCGAACGGCGCCGGAAAAACCACCACTCTCAACATGGTGACCGGCCTGCTCAAACCGGACGGCGGCATGGCCGTGATCCTCGGCAATGACGTGTGGACCGACGTCAACGCCGCAAAACGTGTCATCGGCGTCATGCCCCAGCCCGAACAGATCTTCGACAGGCTTACAGGCCTGCAACTGCTGGTCTACTGCGGCATGTTGCGTGGCATGCCACGCGCCCAGGCGATGCAACGGGCGGGCGACCTCCTGCGAGCCTTCGACCTCACCGCCGCCGAAAACATCATGGTCGCCGACTATTCCGCCGGCATGACCAAGAAAATCTGCCTCGCCTGCGCGATGATCCACAGCCCGCGCATCCTGGTGCTCGACGAGCCCTTCGAATCGGTCGATCCGGTGTCCAGCGCCAACCTCAAAGACATCCTCATCGAATACGTCACCACCGGCGGAACAGTCATCATTTCCTCCCATGTGATGGCGCTCGTCGAAAAAATGTGCACGCACGTCGCCATCATCAACCGTGGCGTCGTATGCGCGGCAGGAACCGTCGAACAAGTTGCAGCGGGTGAAGACCTCGAAGACCGGTTCCTCGAACTGGTTGGCGGACGGCACGATGCTGCGCACATCGACTGGCTGAACGGAGGCGCCCGATGACCGGAACCGCTCCTGACAGCGACACAACGCCTGCAACGCCCGCATCCGTGTCCGCAAGCATCGCGCCTGCCGCAGGTGACCGCGCGAACGGGAACCGCACGAACCACACAACAGCCAGCGTCGCCTCATTGCTCATCCGCTTGCGCTGGACCCTGACCATCGCCGCGCTACGCCACTCACCACAGCGCATCGTCGCAATGATCATCGCCGTAATCGGCGCGCTGGGCCTCATCGCCGCGGCCATAAGCGGGGGGATCGCCCTCGGCGCCAGGCCGGATATGACCGTCGGAACGCCCGCCTGGAACACCTTCCATACTGGTGTTGTGCTGGGCGGTGCCGGTGCCATCCTCGCCGTGCTGCTGATTCAGCTGATGTACGTCGGACAGGCCAGCGCCATGGACCCGCGTAAATTCGAACTGTTCGGCATCCCGGACCGGGAACTGACCCGCGGCCTGTTCGCCGCCGGCCTGTGCGGCATCCCTGCGATATCGGGGACATTGGCGTTGCTTGCCTTTGCTTCGGCATACCGGCAGGCAGGGGGTGTGGTGGTTGTCGTGGCGCTGCTCGCCGCGCCCATCGCCATCGTAGTGATGCTGGCGTTATCGAAAGCGATGATTGCACTGTTTTCCGCACTGGCCGATTCGCGCCGGACACGCGGCCGAATCTACATCATCAGCATGCCGGTATTCATCCTTGCCTGCCAGCTGCCCAGCCTGCTGGTCGGTTCGGGAACAAGTGAAGCGGCATACGCGAACTACGCCACGATTATCGGGTGGACGCCGTTCGGCGCGATATTCGCCCTGCCGTTCGACACGGCAGACGGGGAGTGGGGATTGCTCGCAGCGCGTCTCATCATCGCCGCGATAACCGTAGCCTTGTGCTATCGCGTATCCTTGTGGTGCCTGGACCGGCAGCGTGTCCGCGGGGGTGCCGGGGAACAGGTGCATGTGCGTCAAGGCATCGGCATCTTCGAGTCCGTGCCCGATACGAAATCCGGTGCGATTGCGGCCCGTCTCGCCACCTACCTGCGTAAGGATCCGCGGCAACTGGTCATGTACGCCGCACCAGTGCTCATCATGCTGGTGATGCTGCTTGAGCCTGACGGTTCCCGTGACATGGTGTGGGTATCCGTCGCGATCGGCGGGCTGATGCTGGTCGCGTTGGAAGGCGATGGGGTCGCCTACGACGGGCTCGGATTCACGCTTGAAGTGATCAGCGGCGTGCGTGGCATCGAAGATCGTAAGGGGCGCGTAGGTGTACATGTCCTGATCGTCACCGCGTATCTGACCGTTCTCGCCGTGGCATGCGCGCTGATTTCCGGCGCGTGGAAAAGCCTTGATGGATGGTCGGAATCATTGGTGTTCTGGGGGATCGGCCTGGGCCTAGGGTTCAACGCCCTCGGGGTTGCGGAAGTCATCTCCCCGGTACTCATGTACCCGATCGCCCCGCCTGACCGCCCGTTCTCCACGCCCCAAGGTCGCGCCGCCACGCAGATGCTGTTCCCGTTGGTGCAGATGATAGGATCCGTGCTGCTGATGCTGCCCACGGCTGTGGTGATGGCGGCATTGGGTTCGGCCGGAATCAACGATTTGCAACTGATGTGGGTGATTGCGGCGACGGCGTTGCTCAACGGTGTCGGCGTGCTGGCGCTGGGCACGTGGCTCGGCGGTATTGTGCTGGACGAGCGGCAGCTGAAGGTGCTCGCGACACTGCGCGATTTCGCGTCGCTGCAGTAAGCCGCAGCCGGCCTGTTGCCGCCTTCCCATATACAAAAACTGGTTACGCCGGAAGCATCGTCAGCGTAGCCAGTTTGTGGTATCGGTCGGAGTGTCGCACCGGTACGTATCTCTCACCTTCTGCCGACGCTGACGAGGTCGTAAGCGTCGGCAGAAGCAGCAGACGGCGGTCTGGGAGCCAGACTGCTCAGGCTCAGGCTTGCGGTGCGCTCGCAGCGGCGCCTGCGTTCTTGCGAGAGACGGTCAGCTGGTAGGCGACCAGCAGTACGGCAAGCCAGATAGGGCCGATGATGACGGCCACACGGTAACTGGGGGAGAAGCACATGAGCACAACCACGAGCGCCATGAATGCGAGCACCAGCCACGGCGTGACCTTGGCGAGCGGCAGTTTGAAATGAATCGCATCCAGCGCCTCCTGCCCGCTGCGCCCGGCGAGCTCGTTCGGCCCATCCCCGGCGGCGACGGCTTTGCGGAAGTGCATTTCGGTGAGCATGATCATCGACCAGTTGATCACCGCGGCAATCGTGGCGATACTCATCAGGTAATTGAACGCGAACTGCGGCCACAGGAACACCACGACCACGGCGATCACCGTGATTGCAGCCGAGGTCAGCACCGCCGCGGCAGGCACGCCACGCTTGTTCAGACGGCCAAGATACGCGGGAGCGTTGCCTTGCTTCGCCAACGAATATAACATGCGCGAATTTGAATACAAGCCGGAATTATAGACGCTCATCACAGCGGTCAGGCATACGAAGTTGAGGATGCCTGCGGCCGCGTGCACGCCCACGGAATCGAAAATCTGCACGAACGGGCTGGACTTGCCGTCGATCGTGTTCCACGGCACCACCGCCATGATCACGCCGAGCGCGGCGACATAGAAGACCAGGATGCGCCAGATCACGCCGTTCGTCGCCTTCGGGATGGTGGTGCGCGGATCCTCCGCCTCGCCTGCGGTCACACCGATGAGCTCGGTGCCGCCGAAGCTGAACATCACCACGCACAAAGCCATGAGCAGGCCGGCCCATTGGCCGTCATGGCCGCGGGACAGCAGGCCGTGGGGCATGAACCCGCCGCCGATCGTGAACCAGTTCGCGAAGGACGCCCGCACGCCGGACACGCCCGGAATCCCCATAATGATCACCGCAAGGCCGCCGACGATCATCGCCAATACCGCGGCGATCTTGATAATCGCGAACCAGAACTCAAACTCACCGAACTTCGAGACACCCATGAGGTTCATCGCCGTGATCAGCACCAGGAAGAACGCCGCGGACGCCCATTGCGGAATCGCCGGGAACCAGTAGTTCACGAACGAGCCGACCACCGCAAGCTCGACCATCGATACGAGAATGTAGTTGAACCAGTAGTTCCATCCGGATATGAAGCCCGCCCGCTTCGACCAGTAGCGGGTCGCATAGTAGCTGAACGCGCCGGCTTTCGGCTCCTCGACGCTCATCTCGGACATCGCGCGCACAATCAGGAAGATCGCCAGGCCGCCGATGATGTACGCGAGCAGAATGCTCGGCCCCGCAAGGTTGATGGATTCACTCGACCCGTAGAACAGGCCCGTGCCGATGGCACCGCCCAACGCAATAAGCTGGATATGCCGGTTTTTCAATGATTTATGCAGGCTCGGCGGTTGGGTATCCCCATCCGGCTTGGCTTGTGGTGTCTCAGTATTCTGATTGCTCATACTGTTCTCTGCTGTCCTCTCTGAATGCACGCCTGTCGACGTTGGTGCACGTGGCGAACGGTGACATTGTAACGCTGCCGTACAAGGTTGGCGGGGATTCGTCCAAGGCTCCGGTGGCGTGTCGATGCTCGACTATCATGCTGTCGTGACGCCGCACCATCGTTGTCTACTGGCGCAAATCGCCGGTTTTCCGCCGAAGCGACGATAATGACGGTATGACCGTCGATCTTGTTTCGCTCACCATCATCATGCTCGTGGCGGTGCTGTGCCCCGTCATCGTGCAGCTCATCCCCGGCAAACCCGTGCCGCAGACCGTATTGCTGCTGCTTGCCGGAGCGCTGCTGGGGCCGCATATGTTCGGCATCATCCAGGTGAGCGACTCGGTGGAACTGCTCAGCGAACTGGGTCTCGCGTTCCTGTTCCTGCTTGCCGGCTACGAGATCGATCCCAAGCAGTTGAGCGGGCATCAGGGACGGGTAGGGCTCGCCACGTGGGCGGCGACCTTCGTGCTCGCGTTCGCGGTGATCATGTTCGTGCCGTATTTCAAACAGCATGACATGACCGGCATGGCGGCGGTGATCACGCTCACCACGACCGCGCTCGGCACGCTGATGCCGATCCTCAAAGAGCGCGGGCTTGAAGGCACGCCGGTCGGCGACGCGGTCGTCGCCTACGGCACGTGGGGCGAGCTATGCCCGGTACTGATGATGGCGGTGCTGCTGTCCACGCGCTCGCAATGGCAGACCTTCCTCACGCTCGCCGTGTTCGCCACGATTTGCGTGGTCGCGGCGCTCGTGCCGGCGCAGGCGCGCAAGGCGGGCAACCGGTTCTATCGGCTCGTGACCAAGCATTCGAACATCTCCGAGCAGGTGCTCATGCGGCTGACCGTGCTGCTGCTCATCACACTGGTGACGGTGTCCGCGATTTTCGACCTTGATGTGGTGTTGGGCGCGTTCGCCGCCGGATTCATTCTGCGATACGTGATTCCGGAAGGCTCACAAACGCTGGAAACGCGGCTTGACGGCATTTCGTACGGTTTCTTCATCCCGATTTTCTTTGTCGTTTCAGGTGCGGCGATTGATTTGCGTGCGGTCGGCGGCAATCCCGGCCTGCTGATTGTGTTCATCATTATGTTGATGCTGATTCGTGCGGTGCCTGTATACATCGCCATGTCGATCGACCGTAAGGCGAATCCGATGTCGTCGCATCATCGTGTGACTGTCGCCGTGTACTGCGCTACCGCGTTGCCGCTGATTGTCGCGGTAACGACGGTTGCGGTCAAGGCGGGCACCATGCAGCAGATGACCGCATCCACGCTGGTCGCCGCCGGTGCGGTGACGGTGTTCCTCATGCCGCTGCTCGCGGGGCTGACCTACCGGGTGGCGGATGTGCACCCGGTGACCGCAATCGGTGAGATCGCGCACGACCCGCATGAATATCGGCAGATTCTGCACGAGCATATGGAAATGGCGCATCTGCTGAGGCACGCGGAACGGTTGGACGTGTTCGTCGCGCGCATGGATACGCTGCCGCCGGCTGCGAGTGCCGCTGATGCGAAACTGCGGGCGGAACTGGTGCAGCGTGCCGAACGTGAGCGTGACCGGTGCTTGCGCGAGTTGGGTGTTGATCCGGCGACCGCGCACGAGTATCGGGAGCGTGCGGCAAAGCGTTGGCGTCAGGCGCGAGAGCGAGCTGAAACCCCAGCATCTGGCGGCGATGCTGTGAACTGATTCTGCCGACAGGGCGTGTCGGTGCGGGTGTGTGTGCCGGGGTTGCCCGCGCCGTGGGTTTGTGATGATTGGCTCACACGGTGGCCGGTTGAGTGGCCGGATTCGCTGGTTTTGGCGGGTGTGGGGGCCACTTTGTGAGGATCGGCTCACAAAGTGGCGGGTCGGGTGGCTGGATTTGCCTGATTCGACGGCTGTAGGTGCGGGTTTGTGAGGATTGGCTCACAAACCGACCGGTTCCGACGGTTTGTCATCGGGCTGACCGGTCGTCCGGTGTGCGTCCGGTGGTGTCGCGCAGTATCAAGGTCGCCGGCACGAGCTCGTGCGCGTGCTCGAGGGTCTCACCGCGCAGCAGCGCCAAGACCTTGCGTGCTGCCGCATTGCCGAGTTCGACCGGATTCTGGTGCAACGTCGTCAGGTCAAGGGTGCGCGAGACTGGCGCGTCGTCGAAGCCCATGATGGAAAAGTCGCGTGGCGCCGCCAAATGCTGCCGTCGCAGCTCCTTGTACACCGCGGCCGTGAACTCGTCGGTCTCGCCCATGATGCCGGTCGGGTGCTGCTCACACGACAGCAGCCTCGCCACAATCCCAGCGGCGGTCACGTCCAACATGGCAGGGGTCGTGTCATGGTGATCGGCCCCGATCATCACGATGTCGTCATCGCCGTACCCGGCTTCCGCGGCGGCAGTCCGGAACGCGGCCACGCGCGTCGAAGTGCCGTAGACCATGTCGTGGGGAATGTAGTCGTGCACGAAGGCGATGCGACGGTGGCCGAGCGAACGCAGCAGCTGCACGCCTGAGGTGATGGCGGTGACGTTGTCGATGCCGATGGAGGCGTCGAATCCGGCGGTTGACGGTGAGTTCAGGCCTACGACGGGCATGCCGAGCGCGGAAAGCTGGTCGTGAAGCGCGGTGTTGAATTCGAAGGATGTGATGATGATCGCGTCGGCGTTGCGGTCGCGTGGCAGGTCGCGGAAGAAGCGGTCGAGCTGCTCGCGGTTCATGACGAAAGCCGGGATGGTGTCGTAGCCTTCCGGAGCGAGGACATCGTAGACACCTTGCAGCACGGATGCGTTGAACCAGGTGTTCAACGGCCCGGAGACGAGCAGCAGTACGCGCATGGTTCGGCCGGATGCGAGGGTTGATGCGCTTTTCGACAGGGTGAAGTTCAAGGATTCCGCTGCCTGCTCGACTTTTGCCCGTGTCGCGGGGCTTACGTTCGCGCTGCCCCTGAGCGCGCGGGATACGGTGGCTTGCGATACGCCTGCCGCCGCCGCTACGTCGCTGATTGTCGCCCTTGCCATGGTGCTCCTTGCTTGTTGACCGCTTCCATAGTATCGAAACCGTTGGAACATATGACAACACGCGGCGGAAATCAAGATATTTGTGCGGTCGTAATGAAAGCGCTATCATTATGTTGCAATACAACGACTTGTCACGGGTGACGGCGGCTCTCCAACTTCCCGACATCACCCACGGCAAGACGCAAGAATCACGAGAAACGTACGTTTCCGGCCAGTGAGGCCGGCGAAGGATGTAACCGCTGTCATCGTGGTGGCGCAGTCGAGTCATGCTCCCATCACCATGACCTAGCGTAGAAAGGAAAGCGCATGGCAGAACGCAAGTCCTCACAGAGCGCCCAGGAATCCGCGGCCTCGGATCGTGCCGCGGCGGCATGGTGGCATCAGGCGGTGGTCTATCAGGTGTATCCGCGCTCGTTCAAAGACACCACCGGTTCCGGTCTCGGCGATATCGCAGGCGTCACCAGTCGCGTCGACTACCTGAAGCAACTGGGTGTTGACGCGATTTGGCTCAGTCCCTTCTACCCGAGTCAGCTCGCCGACGGCGGATATGACGTGGACGATTACCGCAATGTCGACCCGAAACTCGGCACGATGGACGATTTCGACAAACTCGCCGAAACCGCGCACGAGGCCGGTATCAAGATCGTCGTCGATATCGTTCCCAACCATTCTTCCAACCTGCACCCCTGGTTCAAGGCAGCGCTTACGGCTGGTCCGGGCTCGCCGGAACGTGACCGCTACATCTTCCGTGACGGCCGCGGCGAGCATGGCGAACTGCCACCCACCGACTGGGTGTCCCATTTCGGCGGCCCCGCGTGGACGCGCGTGCCTGACGGCCAGTGGTATCTGCACCTGTTCACCGTGGAGCAGCCCGACTGGAACTGGAAGAACCCGGATGTGCAGGCGGACTTCATCAAAACCCTGCGTTTTTGGCTTGATCACGGCGCTGACGGCTTCCGCGTCGATGTTGCGCACGGCCTGTGCAAGGACCTCGACCGCGACAATCTCGACCAGTGGAGCGTCACCCCGCCAAGCCTGCCCGCCGACGGCAGCCATCCGCTGTACGACCGCGACGACGTGCATCAGATTTACCGCGAGTGGCGCAAGGTGTTCAACGAGTATGACCCGCCGGCATTCGCCGTGGCCGAGGCGTGGGTTAATCCCGCGCGGCAGTATCTGTATGCGTCCGACGACGAGCTCGGCCAGGTGTTCAACTTCGAGTTCGCGAAGAAGAACTGGGTGCGTGACGACATGCATCAGGCGATTGAGGAGGGCTTGGAAGCGGCGCGTCGTTCCGGATCGACGGCCACATGGGTGATGAGCAACCATGATGTGCCGCGTCACGCCAGTCGTTACGCCTTGCCGCAGGTGCCGAGCCTGAGGCACCATCAGCTTGCGCATGACTGGCTGCTGCGTGACGGCACCAGTTATCACGAGAATCGTGAAGTAGGCACGCGTCGCGCGCGGGCTGCAATTCTGATGGAACTCGCGTTGCCCGGTTCGGCGTACCTGTACCAGGGCGAAGAGCTCGGCCTGTTCGAGGTCGCTGATATTCCGTGGGACAAGCTCGAGGATCCGACCGCGCGCAATAGTGAGCGTGCGGCCAAGGACAAGGGGCGCGACGGATGCCGCGTCCCCCTGCCATGGGTCGCCGCCGACGGGGTCGAGGGGTCGTTCGGCTTCTCGCCTCGCGTGAAATCCGTGGGTGCCGGTGTTTTCGCCGATCAGGCCGGGCAGCCGTCGGAGCCGGCGCACCTGCCGCAGCCCGCATGGTTCGCTGATTTCGCCGCCGATCGTGAGAGCGCGCAGCCGGAGTCGATGCTGAACCTGTACCGCAGGGCGTTGGCGTTGCGCCATGAGCTGATGCCGGCCGACACAACGTTGACTTGGCTGGATGAAGACCGCCCGTCTGACGTGCCGGATGGCGCTGATGGCCAGCACGGCGGCGTGATTGCCTACCGTCGGTCCAACGGCTGGGCGAGTGTGACCAATTTCAGCGCGGAACCTGTCGCATTGCCGGCGGGTGAGGTGCTGCTCACCTCCAGCGAGCTGTGCTCCGACGGACGGCTGCCGCAAGACACCACCGCCTGGCTACGGCTGAACCAGGACTGATAGCGCTTTCATCGCTGGCTGGGGGTGATGCCCATATCAGGGCATTCCTCCGGCCGGCAGCCCCCGTTGCGCCCCTGCTGTCGTATTATCGGCGCTTCGGCCGCAATTGATATCCATCGTCAGCATTTGTTGCTCTTCCTGTCCGCAACGGCAACGATGCCGGGCGAATCTGCCGTTATTACTTTATCCGTCCACCACAAGTGCGGCATCAACCGCAGTTCATCAGCAACAAAGGAGTCATCATGAACACCACATTGACGAAGCTCACAGCAGCCGTGGCGGTATTCGCCATGAGTGTCGGCCTCGCTGCATGCGGAGGGTCATCGGCCGATAAAGGCCATGTGCGCTACATGAACAACAAGCCGGAAATCGTCAACCAATTGAAAACGCTTGCGGCCAGCTATACCAAGCAAACTGGCGTGCAAGTGGACATTCAGACCGCGGCATCCGGCACGTACGACACCACGATGGCATCGGAGATGTCGAAATCTGACGCTCCTACCATGTTCAATATCTCCGGATACGACCAGTTCGCGAAGTACCAGCGTTACGCGGAACCGCTGCAGACGTCCAAGGCGTACAGCCTGCTCAGCAAGGACGGCCGTGCTTACGCGTACAAGGACGGGTCCAACGTGTACACGCTTCCATATGCTGCCGAGTGGTATGGGATCATCTACAACAAGAAGATCATCAAGGACTACTGCGCCAAGGATTACGCGGTTATCAAGTCCGCTGACGACATCACCAGTTATGCCGTGTTCAAGAAAGTGGTCGAAAGCATCCAGCAGCACAAGAGCGATCTCGGGCTCGACGGCGCAATTGCCACGCCGGGTCTCGACCCCTCGGACACCTACCGCTTCACCGCACATATGGCGCGACTGCCGTTGTTCTACGAGTATCGTGACCGCGACACCACATTCTCCGCAACGCTGAAGGGGACGTATCTGAACAATTACAAGAACCTGTTCGACCTTGAACTGAAGAACAGCCCGACGCAACCCAGCTTGGTCAGTTCCAAGACCTATGACGACTGCACGTCGGAGTTCGCGCTCGGCAAAGTCGCGTTCTATCCCAATGGCGTGTGGGCGTACTCGCAGATCAAGGGCAACAAGGTCGCCGACGACGACTTGGGCATGCTTCCCTACTACATGGGCATCAAGGGCGAAGGCGATTACGGCCCCGCAGGTGTTTATGACGCGAGCTGGGCGGTCAATAAGAACGCGAGCGAACAGGATAAGAAGGCCACGCTTGACTTTATCGCGTGGCTGGTGACCGACAAGACAGCCAAGAAGACTTTCGCGAAGGATATGGGATTCTCGGTGCCGTTCACCACCTTCGGTGACAGCGATCAGCCGGACAATCCGCTCACCGCGGCGGCGCGTGCCTACAGCGAGCAGGGAAAGAAGGAGGTTCGCAGCTTCACGATCCCTGATCAGCAGTGGCAGGATGACATTTCCAACGCGCTGGTTGAGTATGCGCAGGGGACGGGCGATTGGAATAAGGTGTCCAACGCCTTTGTCAACGGATGGTCAACCGAATGGGCGAACAACAAGGCCGAATTGGGAATGCTGCCGAAAGCCACGGCATTCTCCGAGTGACTTGCCGGGCAGGTGCGTCGGCCGGCTCCGCATTCTTTCCGAAGTGGAGGGCTGGCCGACTGAACCTGCCGCTTGTTGGACCTTCTCTCTCCTCCCGTTCCCGTACTGTCGTCAAGATGGCTGCGGGGGCGGGATTCCGCGTATTATGGGGCGGCTATCTGGTTGTGGTGCGACTTGGCGGTCGCATGGCGGCCTGGTGTGGTGGGGTGCTCTGGGGATTTTGGCTGGTATCTGTCCGCGGTGCGATCCCTCAGTCGCACTGCTGCCAGATACGCCCGTTGTCGTTGCCGTTCCTGGGGTTATCTGTCTGCCGTGCGGTTTCGCGGTTGCATTGCAGGCGGATGCGACTGGATTCTGGCACGGTTAGGGGTGATATCTTGCCATCGTGCGATCGTCCGGTCGCACGACGGCCGGGTGTCCCCCCCCCCCTGGCGCGGTGGTTCTTGGCAGTATCTTGCCGCGGTGCGATCGTCCGGTCGCACGGCAGCCGGATACCGCCGCGTGAGCGGTGAATCCGAACGGTGTCGGCTTGCTGTGCGACTCCGCGGTCACACGTCAGACTGGTTGTCCGGGGTCTCCTCATCCGCAGCCCCGCCTGCGAGCCGGTTGGCGATGAGACGGTTGAGGCTGATATGCTGCGTCGCCGCCGCGATGCTGAGTTCACGGTGCAGTTCCGGCGGAATTCGAAGCAGGATTTTCCCGGAATAGCGGCGTTCCGTGAGTGGAATCGGGGCTGGAATGCCGGCTGCATGCATGGCGGCGATGCGGCGCATGGCTTCCGTTTCGACGGCGGTCAGCGCTTCGATTTGGGAGGGTGATGCCGCGGTGCATTCCGGCAATTCCGCCACCGTGGCTTGGTATTGCTTGCTTTTCGCGTCCCACCGGACCTGATAGGTGTAATGATGCGCGTCGATGGCAGACGTTGTCTTCTGCTGGCTGGTATTTCCCATGTTGCTCCTCGCCGTGCGTCCTCAGTGGGTATCTGCATCACTTATGGTATGCCACCCCGGGGGGCCGTGTCTTCTCGCCTTGCGCTCATGCTGTCAAGCCGCGCGCCGCCATGTTCCCTGCTCTGCGGCCGGCGCATTGTAATTCGCACCCTGCGCCCAGCGTCCTTCATCCAGCATCCACGTACACCACGCCTTCGCATCGCCTCGCAACTTCCCGCGCTCAACATCGTCCCCGTAGCGCAGCCTGTTATCGCAGATACTCCTCTGTCGGCCCTCCGTGCCGTGGCATGGCGAGCAATCGGGAAAACTCGTTGATGGCCATCTTCGCTTGTGCGACTTGTTCAGGGCTGAGCGGGTCGAAATAATCATCAGCGTCATCTCCGGCAAGTTGTTCCGTGAGTGTTTTGATATTGCGACGATCGCTTGGGCTGCGACAGTCGAGTCGTAAGAGTTCCTTGCGGGGGTCGTCAATCATTGATGCCAGTAATGCGGCGTCGTACAAGTGACGTGACCGATCTCCTTGATGGGTTTCCCGCCATGATGCGATTTTCATCAATAGCGCCCCCAGCACGTCAGGGATGCACATTGTCGCCTGTGTGTCCTCGTACCGCAAGGTGACCAGCATGCTTCGCGCCACGGCTTTTCGTGATCCCGGCATGCCGAGCATGGGGTGGCCGTCGAGGCATGCCCGATTCTTCAGAAAAGGTGACAGATGATTGTCGACGAGAAGGTCCACCACAGCGGTGCCGCGTGTCATGCGGGTGGTGTAATCGCTGAGTGTGCCGACGTGCGTGGTAAATCCAAGTGATTTGAGCAGGTCTTCAACCCTGCGGACTGCGTGCTGATGGGTCAGCACGTCAACGAGAAGGTCTGCATCGGTCGTCGGCCGCGCTTCGGTGCCGCGGGCCATCGCGTGCAGTTGGACCATCAGACCGCCGGTAAGACGCCAATCCGTTGGATCGTCAGTTGCTTCGGCAAGCGCGAGAACTGTGCTCCAAGGGTGTGTTTGTGCGGGGATGTCAATCACGGGAATGTCTTGTTGGCTATTGTTCATGGCCGTGTTCCTTGCGATAGATAGCGAGCAGCTTGTCAATCATGTGTAGTCCCGCCTGACTTTCCCTTGGGTCGGCGGAAACTGCGAGGTCAGCGGCGCAGACACCGATGGGCATCGGTTCTGGCCTCTGGGGAAGACAATCGGTGAGATGCAAGCGAAGTGTTGTGGTGCTGTGGTCCTCCATAAGGGGGTGGTGCCGGAGCAGTTGGCGGAATGTTGTCTCACTAGTATACCCCTCTAGTATCTTTTGTGGTATCAACATGAACTGTTCGGCGTGTTGTTCGCAGGCGCCGGATATGTGGATGTTCTCCCGCACGGCATTCAGGGCTGGCGGCGCGGCGAACAGGTCGAGCGTCCGTGCCCTGTCTCGAACGCGGGAGACGAGGGATTGCGCATCGGCGCCAAGAATATAGCGCTTAAGTCGGTATCGCTGTTGGGGTGTCAGCCATTCCGCTGGTTCGTCCGAGATGAGGAACAGCGCGCCCATGGCAACCTTGGGGGAGAAAGGGCGACCCGGGTGCCCCTGTATACGGCGGTACCGGTTCAGCGACTGGGCGCGAATGAGAATCGTGCGTCCGACGCGCACGGAATGCAGGTCGCCTGACGCGACCAAGGCCTGGACGCGCCGAATGCTGATGCCGAGTTTTCCCGCTGTTTCCTTCGTAGTGAGCAAGCGGCCTTCATTCATGATTGCCATAGTGCTGATTATAGTCAAAACTATTCGCGAATACGTATAGTTTTGACCATCGTTGCCCCGGAGTCCATCGCCTGCGATGGGTATGATGGTGGATAATTGCCCGAAGAACCCACAGAAAGGCGATCATGGACACGCTCACAGCCGAGAAAGTCCGCAACCAGGTTTTCAAGCTCACCTTCTTCAAGGAGGGATACAGAATCGATGACGTCGATTCCTTGCTTGACAAGATCGCCGAGTCGCTTGCTGCATGGGAGGCGCACCACCCCGAGGATGTGACGGTGACCTCCGATGCGTTCGTTCCCTTCCGGCTGCCGGTCGCGCGCTTCAGAGAGACGTACAACAAGGAAAGTGTTGACGCGTTCATAGAAGAAGCCAGAGAGGCGCTGGCGTTCTACGAAAACTACCGATATCGCTGATGGAACTGGCCGAGGATGGGGCTTGACCGATCGTCTGCTGTACCGTATGGCGCCGTGGTCCTCGGCGTGGGATGCCCGCGGACGCGAAGATGACGCCGGGGCGTTCCCCGGCACGGTAGCGTCTCATGCATTCCTTTTTGAATTCGGGCGAGTAGACAATCTGCCCGGCCCTTACTTCGAGGACCGCGCCGAGGCGGGAGAGTCGTTCGCGTTCCTCGGGTGTGAACATCCCGTTTTTCATGGGAGGGCTCCTTCCTGTGGCTGGTACCGATTCCGGTTTTCCCGGGAAACCGGGACATGTGTACGGAATATGGGGTCCGCTTCAGTGACCTGACGGTCGCATGACGGCTTGGTATGGTCGGGTTGGCTGTGGAACCCGGGGGTATCTGGTTGTGGTGTGATTGCATGGTCGTACCGCGCGGGTGTACATGGGTTGCATGGAAATGGACAATCGCCGGTGATTCATGCAGGAAATCACAGCAGACCGTAATGCTTATCAAGCCATGCGCGCATGTCTGCTTTCCTTGGCATCTCGATGAGCAATGACGGTATTGCCACGGTGCGTAATCCGTTGTTGCGCTGTTCTTCTGGCATGTTGCGCCACCAGTAGTCAGTGGGATTGCTCAGTACTTGGTGAAGTGTCCGGACATTCTTTCTGTCACTGTCGCTTGCATTGTTGAGTCTGAGCAGTTCTTGTTCCGGTGAATCAATCAGCGAAGCCAGTGTCGCGGCATCGACAAGGTGACGGTCGATATTGCCCTGCGGGGCTTCTCGCCATGATGCGATTTTCATCAATAACGCCCCGAGAAGATCAGGGGTTTCAATGATGGCGTTTTCATCTTGAAATGACAACATCACTTGCATATGTCGTTGGAGCGCTTTGCGAGACCCGGGCATTCCGAGCATTCGATTGGTTCCCAAGAAAGCCCGTCGTTGCTGACGAGGCGATAAATGATTGTCAACCAGCAGATCGACTGTCTGATCGCCTTTGACCATTCTTGTCGTGTATTGGCTGAGACTGCCTTGCCGTATGGTGAAGCCTAGAGTGACGAGGTCGTTGCGTACGCGCATCACCGAGTGCTCGTATGAGAGCACGTTGATGAGGAAATCGGCGTCTGTGGTCGGGCGGATGTCGACGTGATGCATCAGCGCATGAAGTTGCGTCATCAGACCGCCTGTCAGCATCCATGTATGCGGGTCATCGGTGAGCTGTGCAAGGCCGAATACGGTTTTCCACGGCCTGGAATGTGGTATGTCAACTGACGACAACGGCATGGTTGTCCCTTCTGTTGAAATCGTGCAACAGTGAGTCAAGCATGTCGAGTCCGGCATTGCTTTCCCTCGGGTCCGCAGATTGGGCAAGATCGGCGGCGCAGACATTCAGGGGCATCTCGTCACCATGTGGGGGAAGAAAGACCGTGGTGTGCATAATCAATGTCGTTGGAGAGGTGTTTTCGCGGATGAACGTGCGTTTCATCAGGAATGCACTGGTTTTTGCCGAAACGTAGCCTTCCAGGATGGATGGAGGTTCCAGCTGGAATCTTGGGGCGGTCTGTTCGGTGCATCCCGATGGAATGATGTACCGCCGGATTGCCTGGATATCTGAATGGTGTGCCCAGAAGCAGGTTCGGGTTGCGCGTTTTCGCACGGCTTCAGACAAGTGGCGCGCATCCTTTCCACCATCATGTCCACCGCCTCATTACGGTCTTATGACGGCTGTCGCAGCTACCCCTTGGCTGATGTCCGGCGGAACTGCGCAACGAGCGCGACCGCCAGCGATGAGCCCGAACGCCATATGTTCGCCAGCTTTTATGTGATTCCCTGTTTTCAGAATATCATCGAACAGCTTCATACGTAAGGTCGGGGATCTTGGCGTTCCTATCGATGCTTTCTTCGAACAGTAATAAGGTTCATCAGTTAAGGTTCATCAGTAAAGTCAAAACGTTTTACTTACTGATGGCCATCTACGCCCCTCATGCTCATCAGCGCTGCTCTAGGGCAATGGGTAGACTGAGACGCTGAATGCCCCGCGCGTTGCGCGGCTCACGGTGGGGAAGGACGGTCCGAAACGAAAAGCACCGACAAGACAATCATTGTGATACACGCCGAGGCCGCCACCAACGCCCAGGCCATGGGATGGGCATGGGCGGATGAAAACACTCACAAATATGGCGGCGCCCCCTGCGGCACCGTCTACCTAGGCGCCCTCACGGGAATCCTGCTGGCGCTCCGCTTTCACACCGGCCCCCAGCGCCTCGCCATCAAAACCGACTGCCATCAGGCGATCGTCGCAATCGAAGCCGCACGATCGGGACATAAACCGACGACGCCATCCAGCCGCAAGAACTTCCCCCTCATCCAAGCGGTGCTTGACGAAATCAGCCACCACAACGCCCCTGTGTCTTTCCATGACATTGACGAAGAAACGCCTGTGATGGCGCTGAAAACCGCCAGGCTCTTCGCCCGACAGCAATTACAGGCCTTCACCAAAGACCCGAAGCGCACACCGACGGGGATTCCGCGCGTAACGATGGATGTGATGATTCGGCGTCGCCTCATCTCGAAAGAATCGATTGCAAAAGCCCAGCAGAACGCGAAAGCCCAGCAAAACGCGAAGGCGTTGAACCAACAACAAACCAGCAAACCGGCACAGGCCAACAAACCTACGACCAAGCAAAACGCGACCAAGCTCACCAAACAAACTGAGGCGCTACCAAACGTCGGCAAGAACAACGCCAGCACCATCCGCGACGGCAAAACGGCGAATGACGCCGTGGCATCGCGCAACAATGTCACGTCCAGCAACGTGACATCGAGCGCCCCTGCGCCAATCCATGCGGCCCATGCGGCGCCATCACAAAGTTCAGGAACGCCCACGCCAGTACCCTACCAGCCCAACCCGGCACTCCGCGAGCCTGCCCCCAAGCCTGTCCCCCGAGGTACCGGCACCGCCTCGCCCGCGTCACGCGGCCGTCGAAACGGAAACGGACGAACCTCAGGAATCGCAACTGCTCGAACTGTTGCACAGCACCGTGCGCAATCTTCGTTCCAGCGCGAAAGCGTTGCAGGCCACGGCGCAGGCGTATGATTCCGCACTCAAGCGCGCCAAGGATGCCACGCCTGGACTTGACGGCAACCCTATCACGCCGCTGTCTGAGAAGCCGCTGCGCAAGGCTCGCAAGCACACGAAAGCCGCGGCATTGGAATACGAGAAAGCCGCGGAAGAGCTGGAACAATTCCTCAACAGCTATGGGGATACCGACAGCGTTTCTGCCCAGGAATCCCTGCATGCCGCAAGGTGGAACCAATGACAGGCACGCATACCATCCATATCTCCACTGACGGCAGCTTTCTACTCGGGGCCCGCCCCGTGACCGGCTGGGCATGGGTGGAGCACACCACCGGGCTGCATGATTGCGGCGGTTCCCTCGGCGGCAATATCCAGCTGGGTGAGTTATGCGCGATCTTGCAAGCATTGCGTTCGCATCCAGGCGCCGAAAAACTGGTGATCGAATCGGATTCGCGCGACGCGATTGAGTATTCCACGAAGCGCGAAAGCACATGGTCCCAAACCGGTTGGTTGAAGGACAACGGCAATCCCGCGCCATACTTCCTTTCGGTGATCCGTGCCATCCACATGGAGATGGAGGAACGCGAAGGCCCGATCGACTTCGTCTGGGTCAAGGGACACGCGGGCGACAAATTCAATGAGCAGGCCGACCAGTTTGCGCGCGGATACGCCACGATGTGCCGCGACTTCCACGCGCCGTCGAAGATTCCCTCCGAAGCGCAGATAGACCTGATGCGCGTGCCGCTGCAACTGGCAGGGCGTGTGATTCAAACCGGCGCCGATGACATGATGCAGGCGCTCGACCCCGACAATTCCGCCGCCGCCAAGGCCGACGCCAATACCGTGGGGGTCGTTCCCGTGACGGTTCGCCACACGCCGGGCACGGACGACAATCATGACGCGGACAGCCCCACGGCAGGCGATACCGCGGATACCCACACCGCGGATGCCGCCGCCATAGATACCGCCGCTGCGACGCACGCGCAGCGAGTTGTGAGCTCAGAGCGTTCTGTGAACTTGCAACCTTCTGCGGACTTGCAGGAAGGACTCCTGCAAGCACAGTTGCTGTACGGCCTCACCGTCACGCTACGCAAGGCGACGCATGCGCAGCAAGATGCCGCCGAGCGTTATGCAAAGGCGGCGAGCATCCCGCCCTCTGCGCGCGTGGCTGATGCCGAAGACAATCTCAAAAAGGCGGCGAAACGCCAGGAATCCCTCGCCCGAGTCATTCGTGAACTGATCGAAACACTGATCTGATCCGACTGATCAACCCGTCCGACTGCCCCATCCGGACTATCCGATCGTCCCGCCCTCCGGCTGACTCACGACCTTCCCCCATCACACTGTACGATGGCGCGCTTGCTGTTGTATATGCGATTATTCGCCGTTACGCATCGTTGCGCGTATGGTTGCCGTTGGACAGGAGTAGGGTAGGGAACATTATGACTTTTTCTGAACATTCCGATATCACGGGCGGTCAGACGCCCGGTGCCACGTCTGGCGTCACGTCGAGCACAACGCCGGACGCCACGCCTGCCGCCGAATCCCGTGACGCCTCCTGTTCCGCATCTGTCTCGTCCGTTTCTTCCGTCTCGTCCAAGACATCCGGCACATCCGCCGCGCCAAGGCGTCCGGAGGCCGCGCCAGGGCGCGCAACCGCCGCATCCGTCGAAAGTCTCGATAAAAACAATCAGATGGAACGTGGCCTGACCAACCGCCACGTGCAGTTCATCGCCATTGGCGGCACCATCGGCACGGGCCTGTTCCTCGGCTCCGGCAAATCCATCGCGCTCACCGGCCCGAGCATCGTCCTCGTGTACATCGCGGTCGGCGCGATCATGTTCCTGCTCATGCGCGCCATCGGCGAAATGATGTACCGCGACCCCAGCCAGCACACCTTCATCAATTTCATCGACCGGTATCTCGGCCGCGGCTGGGGCAGATTCGCCGGCTGGTCGTACTGGATCGTTCTCGTGCTCATCGGCATGACCGAAATCACTGCGGTCAGCACGTATTTCGTCACCTTCTTCCGCACCTTCGGTATCGAGCTGGGCGCTTGGAAATGGCTGATCGAGCTGTGTTTCCTCGCCGCGCTCACCACCATCAACCTCATTGCCGTCAAAGCGTTCGGTGAAGCGGAATTCTGGTTCTCGATGATCAAGATCACGCTTATTGTCGCGATGATCGTCACCGCCGTCGTCATGGTGGTCATCCACTACCACTACCCGTCCGTCCACATCCCTGGCTCGGACGGCGTCAGCCCCGCGGGGCACGCCGGCTTCGACAACCTGTGGAACGGCTTCTCCTTCGCGCCCAACGGCTGGCTGGCCTTCCTCATGAGCTTCCAGATGGTGTTCTTCGCCTACGAAATGATCGAATTTGTCGGCGTCACCGTTTCCGAAACCCAGAACCCGCGTAAAGTGCTGCCGAAGGCAATCAACGAGATCATCATGCGCGTGCTTATCTTCTACGTGGGCGCGCTGCTGGCGATCATGGTCATCGTGCCGTGGCGCAGCTTCAAGCCCAACGCCGACGGCTCCTTCGCTTCGCCGTTCATCATGGTGTTCCGCTATGCGGGCCTCGACTGGGCCGCCGCGCTCGTGTTCTTCGTCGTGATCACCGCCGCGTCCAGTGCGCTCAACTCGCTGCTCTACTCGGCCGGACGCCACCTGTACCAGCTCGCCGTGGACTCGCCGTCGCCGCAGCTCAACAAGCTTGGTGTCGTCTCAAGCCGCCGTGTGCCGGCCCGCGCGATTCTCGTATCCGCTGCGCTGATTCTCCTGTCGCCGATCATCAACGCGTTCCCGAAGATGTCCAGTGCGTTCGTGCTGTTCGCCAGTGCCTCCAGCGCGGTGATCATCTTCATCTACATCCTCACGATGATTGCGCACGAGCGGTATCGTCGCTCGCCGGACTTCATCGCCGACGGCTTCCTGATGCCCGCCTACCGGTTCACCGATGCGCTCGCGATTGCGTTCTTCGTGTTCGTGTATGTGACGCTGTTCCTCGCTGCGGACACGCGCGGCCCGGCCGTCGCCGGACTGGTGTGGCTACTTGTGTTCGGCGGGTACTGCCTGCTGCACGAGCGCTACCAGAACCGCGACTTGCAGGAGGCGCTGCAGTAAGCCTTTGCGGTGTTGTGGGCTGGTGTGCTGCGCTGCGGTGCGGCTTGCGGGCGCGTCGGCGGTGCGGTGTGGTTTGCGGGCAGTGTCGGCGGGCTGATTGGTTGGCTGAATGATGTTTTCCGCTGGAATTTGGGAGTTTAATCCAATCCAGCCCTTTGGGTGGTGTTCTCCCGGGAGAAGTTGGATTCGCCGATGTTCTCTCACTCGAATCCGGGAGTTTGTAAGTATTGCGTGCTTCTGGGCAATATCTTCCAAATGAGAATGTTGGAATTCCGCGGTTCTTGAATTTGCCCTGAAATAGCTATTTGGGAGAACATCATCGGATTCGCATATTCGTGATAATCTCCCACGAAAAACCGGGAGTTGTTCTTCTGGCGACAGGCTGATGGACGTTCTCTCGCAGTCCATGTGAGTTCAGTCGGGCATATGGCCCGATGGCATCGGCCGCGTATGCTTCGTGCGGGAATTTCTTGTCTGCTGACGTCTGTCAGCCCGGTCTGTTCTCGCTGCTGTGAATCGGCAATCGATGAGAAACCGTACTGCGACTTACCGGCAGTGTCGAGCGGAATGTATGCGGTCGGCGGTCCCAGCCGGCAATCTGCGTTAACCTTAACCCACGATTTGCATAAGTCCTAACCCACGATTTGCATAAATGCGCTCAGTGATCGACGGGTATCTCGCGTATCTGTGGTGCCTTACGAAACGCAACTTCCTGAACCGGATGGGCAAAGGCCTGATTCTACATGCGGCGGTGGCGGCAATCAGCGTTGAGTGACCGCCACCGCACATGCCTGAGCGGCGCGCTCAGTGCAGGTAATCCGCCGCATTCGTCGGGCTCGACGGCACGGCATGACCCTCGGTCACCGTGCCCAGCCCGGACAGGTACGCCTCGCGCCCCGCCTCGATCGCATGCTTGAACGCCCTCGCCATAAGCGGGATGTTGCCGGCGCTCGCGATGGCCGTGTACGCCATCACCGCGTCCGCGCCCATCTCCATCGCTTCGGCCGCCTGACTCGGCCGGCCGATACCGGCGTCGATAATCACCGGCACGTGCGCGTTGGCGATGATCACTTCGATGAAATCGCGCATCCGCAGCCCTTTGTTCGAGCCGATCAGCGAGCCGAGCGGCATGACGCACGCGGCGCCCGCCTCCTCGAGCTGCCGTGCGGCGATCGGGTCGGGGAACATGTACGGCATGACGACGAACCCTTCATTGGCGAGGATTTCCGTGGCTTTGATGGTTTCGCGGTTGTCCGGCAGCAGGTATTTCGTCTCATGCTCGATTTCGATTTTCACGAAATCCGTCTGGCATACTTCGCGGGCGAGCCGTGCGATGCGTACCGCGTCTTTCGCGTTGTGCGCACCGGACGTGTTCGGCAGCATGGTGATGCCCTTGGGAATGTAGTCGAGCAGATTGTTGTCGGTGGTGCGGCAGCGGCGCAACGCCATGGTGACAATCTGCGTGCCCGCGTTCTCGATGGTCGCCTTGATGAGATTCAGATCGTACCGTCCCGATCCCAGGATGAACCGGCTGGTGAACTTGTGCCCGCCAAGGATCAGCGGATCGGATTCGCCGGTGGCGATGGAATCATAGGCGTGCGCGTCCGGTTCAGGCAGGATTGCGGTGTTGGTTGCGGTGCCGACCAGTTCGTCGAGGCTGGGTTCGGCGTTGTCTTGCGATGTTGCACCGTTGTCTGTAGTGCTCATGAGTGTGCTCCTGTGTGTGATGTGTGTGATGCGATATTGGTGATGTCGGATGTGTGCCGCCGGCGGGTGAACCAAACGGCACGCGTCCGGCTTGCGTATCAGGCGTCTTCTTCGCCGAGGATTAGCCGCGTGATCATGTTGGCTTCATGGCAGGCGACCACGCCGACGCGCGGCGCCATGAGTCCTGCCCCCGGCTTCGGGGCGGTTTCGCCGTCGCCGCAGAAGTAGAAATTCCTGGACACCCGCTTGGTGTGCACGAGGTTCGAGCTGCGGTAGCCCGCCATGCCGCTGGCGGATACGAGTTTCTTGTCCGGCAGGCTTTCGAGCACCGCGTTGACGAGCATGGTTTTGTTTTCCGGCACGTCGAACGCCTCGCAGATGATGTCCTCATGCTCGAACAGGGTCGGCACGTTCTCATCGGTGACTTTCACGGTGTCGATGGTGATGTCGGTGAATGGGTTGATCTGCTTGAGGTTTGCTCGCAGCGCTTCGGTTTTGTACTGGCCGAGGTCCTTGAGGAAGTACTGCTGGCGGTTGAGGTTGGTCATGTCGACGCGGTCGAAGTCGATCAGGTGCAGGTGTCCGACGCCGATGCGCGTCAGGGCGACGGCGATGGTCGAGCCGAGCCCGCCGAGCCCGCAAATCGCCACATGCGCGGCGTCGAGCTTGTCTTGTGTGGCGGCCGTGTGCCGGTCGAGCAGTGCCGCGCGGATCTCCTCGCGGCTGACGAGTGTGGTCGGGTCGGGTAGGCTGTCGAAGGCTTGCTGTCGTGCGGTGGTCTGTTCGGGGGTTGCTGATGGTGTGAATGTCATAGTGTGCTCTGGTGGTTGAAATGGATGTAATAGTGATTGGTGAAGTGTATTGATTCCTCGGTGAATATGCCAAGGTCGCCGTGTGGCGGGCCTGCCGGCGCGGACCGGGCTCAGCCGCCCTGCACGAAGGTAACGATTTCGACGGTGTCGCCGTCGTGCAGCATGACTTCGCTGCGTTTGTTGCGTGGCACGATGTCGCCGTTGAGCTCGACGGCCACGCGTTCGGGGCGAAGCCCGCGTTCTTCGATGAGCTCTGTGACACTGATTGGCGCCTCCAGCGTCTCGCGCTGTCCGTTGACGATCATGATGATCCTTCCCGTTGGTGCTGCTCGTCCGTGGCTGTCCGCCGACCGGGCGCAAGCGCGTCCGCAAACCGGCATCCTGGCCTCGAAAGGCAACAAAAAAACGGGTCACTGAAGAAATCGTACCTATTGGGCGGTGCGCTCCTTCATGACCCGGTCATGCTTGTTCTGTTGTGGTGTGTTGCGAACGGTGCAAGGAATCACGAATTGAACAATCGCATACTTACGGCGGCATTACCCGCATCAAGTTGACGGTCGAAGTCGTGGCTTCCTCTCAGCCCTTGCGGGCTCCCGTTCGGTTGTGAGGTCATCCTAGGCAACGCCCCCGGACAAGCGCAGACCGGTGGGCGGCGTGGCCGCACGCATGGAGATTGACGGATTGTCCGACGTCGTGGTGACAGTGGTGGGTATGAGTTTCGATGATGGACAAGAACGCCGCGAACACAATCGTGCGATGGTGAACAAATACTTGCATTCCGGACACGGCGATGCGCTGCTGCACCGTCATGAACTATTCTGCGAAGACGGGATTTCCGGATTGTGGACATCGGATTCCGGCGAGCCGGTTTTCGCCCAGGGGCGCGAGAATATTGCAAAATATGACGTATGGTCGTCCGAGCATTTCCCTGATTGGGCATGGAGCAATATCACGATTTGGACAACGGATGATCCCGACCGTGTGTGGGCGGAGTGCGACGGCGAAGGCAATATCAACCTTCCCGGCCATGACCCGGTGTTCTACCGCAATCATTTCATCTATTCGTTCGAAATGCGGGACGGCCTGATCTACCGCGAGCGAGAATTCACGAACCTGATAGTCGAGATGCGTGCGCTGGGCATGCCAACCCCAACCATCGAATTGGGGGATTTCCCGAGCGCCTGAGTGGGGTGGAGCGGAAAGCGACAGGGCCGCGGTGCAGGGTTGCAACGAGGAATAACGAGGTGATGGGCGAATGACCGATATGGGTGAAATTGCCGGCATGCGAACGAGGCATGGCAAGGGTGACGCATGCGACGGACGACTCGCGGGCTTTGATATCCCGCGCATCGGCATGGGCACGATGGCGCTCGCCATCGAGGGGCGTCCGGACCGTGAGACAGCGATACGGACAATCCATGCCGCACTCGATGAAGGTGTCCGGTATTTGGATACGGCGTGGTCGTACTATCTGCAGTCGTCCGGGGATGGGGGAGCCGGGGGGATTTCGGGGTATGGCGAGCTCTTGGTCCGTGATGCGCTGGCATCGTGGGATGGGCCGCGTGGAGACGTGTTGGTTGCCACCAAAACCGGATATCGGCGGACTTGTGAAGCCGTCACAGCGGGCGCTGGCGATGCTGGCTGTGTGGATGTTTCACGTGAAACAGAGGACAGCGGCAGCGTGAATGCCAATTGCTCCAGTGTTTCACGTGAAACGGGCGATGTTCCACGTGAAACACCCTCGGCGGAAGGCGTGCCGGAACGCCAGCATCTTCAAGCGGCAGGAAGCCGATATGGCTGGATGGCGGATTCGCGGCCGGAAACTATGATCCGCGACGCGAAGGAATCAGCGCGGCATCTCGGTGTGGACGCGCTCGACCTGTTGTACTCGCACGGCCCTGATCCTGCAGTGCCGTATGCCGACCAGATCGGCGCCCTGCGTGATCTGCTGGACGCCGGCGTCATCAGGTATGCCGGCATTTCGCGCGTGAACCGCGAACAGATCGATATCGCGAGGGGGATTCTTGGCGACAGGCTGATCGCCGTGCAAAATCAGTTCTCGCCGTCACACCCCGACCCGGAACATACGTTGGAATACTGCGAACAGTTGGGGTTGGCGTTCGTGTGCTGGAGTCCGCTTGGTGGGTTTCTTGACCCGGTTGATCAGCATGCGTACGACCCGTTCCGCGAGGTCGCCGCGGAACTCGGTGTCTCCCACCAGCGGGTGACGCTCGCCTGGGAGCTGGCGCAATACCCGCGTCTGTTCACCATCCCCAGCGCCCGCAATCCGCAGGAAATCCACGATTCCTTCGCCGCCGCGCGGCTCGAACTCACTCCGGACGACCTCGCCCGCCTCAACGCCTCCGTCGCCACCCGACGGCAGACGATGGCCGCTGGAATGTGATGCTGGTTGCTAGTCGCGGTCGTGCGTAATCTGAGGGAATGCTGCGACTTTACTGATGGGTGTGTTTCTGCAATATTTGCCACGAGTATAGAAAAGTATCGCAGTGTATAGCGTTGTATAGCGGTGTATAGGAATGTATAGCGCCGTATAGCGGTGTATAAGTCCGTATAAATCGGGATGTTCTGCCTGTCGGCCGCCGGTTTGCCGGAAACGCCACCCTCAATCGCAACTGAACATCATCGCTCGTCGGAACCGCGCAGCACCGCACAATCAGTCCGGAAATCATCACGGAAACGAACATTTTGATTGTTCGCATGTGACGCCACTCACATTCCTGCGACCGTGGAAAAAGCCTGATACAGTCGTGCGGGCAGGGATGCGGAGGTGTTAACCGAACATCTCTGCACTCGCTGCGGAGAGGAAGTTATGGCAACCACCACCCAGCCGATTTCACCATCATCCACCCGTCCGTCCGGCGCTGCACCCGTCGCGCCAAACCCTGCGGCCCGCACCCCGAGCCGCCTCGACAATCGTTGGATGCGCGCGGTCATCCCTGCGCTGCTCATCCACATCTCCATCGGCACGGTCTACTGCTGGAGCGTGTTCAAACAGCTCATCGCCGACCAGATGCACGTCGCGCCAAGCACCATCGAATGGGGCTTCTCGCTCGCAATCTTCTTCCTCGGCATGTCCGCCGCGTTCTTGGGACCGGTCGTGGAAAAGGACATCCGCCGTTCCGCGCTGATCAGCCTGGTCTGCTTCGTCGCCGGATTCGCCGGCACGGGTGCGAGCATCGCCGCCGGCTGGCTTCCCGGCGTGTTCATCTGCTATGGCGCAATCATGGGCGTCGGTCTGGGCGTCGGATATCTCACGCCGGTCAAGAACCTCATGTTGTGGTTCTCCGACAATAAAGGCCTGGCCACGGGCATTGCGGTCGCTGGCTTCGGTCTCGCCAAGGCAATCGCCAGCCCGGTGATGACCTGGCTCATCGCCTCCGTCGGCCTCGTGAACATGTTCTACGTGCTTGCCGTGGTGTACGCGGTCATGATGTTCGCCGGATTCCTGCTGATCCGCCGCCCCGCAGGCTACGTGTACTCCGCCGCCGCGCGTGTCAGGCGTCGCACGGTGATGCGCCGACCCGTGTTCTGGGCAATCTGGCTCGCCTTCTATCTCAATATCACGTGCGGCCTCGCGCTGATTTCGCAGGAAAAGGACATTTTGCATGATGCGCTTGCGGTGGTGCCGCGCTTCGCCGGGCTTGATACCGCTGCCTTCGCCGCCGCGACCGCCGGCGTAATCAGCACGGTGCTGGCGGTTGACGCGGTGTTCAACGCGGTAGGCCGACTGGGCTTCTCCACGCTGTCCGACCATTGCCGTCGCCGTGAAACCAGCTACGTGGTGATTTTCGTGATGTCCATTGCCGTCTGCCTATTGCAGGTGGTGTTCCATTCGATTGACAACGGCACGTTGTGGATGATTCTCATGATGCTGTTCCTGGTCAACGCGGGCTACGGCGGCGGTTTCTCCACGCTGCCGGTGCTGTTGGAGCAGCATTTCGGTATGTCTTCGGTTTCGACGGTGCACGGGCTCGCGCTGAGCGCGTGGGCGTTCGCCGGATTGTCCGGCAATCAGCTGGCGTCCTTCGTGGTCACGCACGCCGCCGACCAATCGCACCGCTACGCTGGCCTGATTCCGGTGCTCGCCGTGTTGTACGCGGTCGCATTGGTGGCAATCCTGCTGGTCATGCGTGATCGCAAGTCCGCGGATGAGCGCGATGTCGTGAACGTTGCGGTGTGAATGTCCGAACTGGCGCCGGTGGCCGCTCGCGGTCGTCGGCGCTCGCCCGGTAACAACAGACAGGCCGTCTGTACCCGTACTTTGCGGGATGCAGACGGCCTGTCGAATATGTGACGCGATTTCCGCGCGCTGTCTGGGCTGCGAAAACCGCGAGCGGTGTCAGCGGTACACCGCGAAACCGGCGGTGAAGCTGATCTTCTTCTGCACGGCGAGGGCCAGCTGCAGGAATCCGAAGGCTTCAAGCTCGCGCGCACGCTTCAGAGCACCCGCGTCGATGGCGTCGAGGCCGCCCGCCTTCACCAGGTCGATGAACGCGGCCTTGGCGGCATCGTCATCGCCGGCGACCAGCACGGTGGACTGGGCGTCGCCGGTCTTCTTGGAGGCGATGTTCGCGGCGAACACGGTGTTGAACGCTTTGAGCACGTGCGACTTGGGGAGCTTGGCCTGCAATTCGGCGGCGGCGGAGCTGTCTGCCGGCACGACGAGCGAATCGAAGGTGGAGAAGTCCAGCGGGTTGGTGATGTCGACGACGGTCTTGCCTTCCAGCTGGTCGCCGTACTGTTCGGCGATGGAGGCGAGGGCCGGGTACGGGACGGCGAGCACGACGATGTCGCCTTCGATGGTCGGATTCTCGGAGTGCGAGTCAAGCGACTGGACGGTTGCGCCGGCGTCCTCGAAGACGCCCTTGATGGCGGTGCCCATGTTGCCGGTGCCGAAGATCGTGATGGTTGCCATGGTAGTTCCTTTCGTGCGGGCGTGTGCCGCTTGCGTTGTGGTTCGCCGTGTTCGTATGTGCCCGGCGGTTAACTAACAATTTGTTAGCACTGAGATGATGCTATCACTTACTTTTTGTTAGCGCTTCCGGCGTGTCGTCGGTAGAATGGAGGGCATGACTTCCTCCGAAAACCCAAAGAATCCGCATCGTTTCAACGTTTTCGCCGCGGCATGTCCGTCACGCAAACTGTTGAATGACGTGACGCGACGCTGGAGCATCCTCGTGCTCGCCGCGCTGTTGGACGGGTCGTTGCGCTTTGGGCAGATCCGTGAGCGGGTCGATGGCATCAGCGACCGCATGCTGTCCGCGACGCTCGCCGCACTGGCCGAAGACCGTCTGGTCGTCAAAGATGACGCCGCCGGCACGTACGCGCTGACTGAGCCCGGGCACCAAATCGCCAAGCAGAGTCTCGACTTGTTCGATAGCCTCTATCTCGCACTCGACGAGATCGTCAACGCGCAATCGGTATCGCCGGAAGGTCGAGCGGCGTAAGCCGTTCTTTGGCTTTCGGCTGGGCTTCGGCGGGTGGGCATAATCGTCGGTCCCCAATCCCGTGCGTCGCGGCGGCGTCAGGCACACGTTGTGCGAGTGATTCCTCACAAAGTCGGGTGTGGGGCGGCCGGATCCGTGGGTTTCGGGCGTCTCGTGCCCCGTTGTGTGAGCCAATCCTCACACGGTGGCACTCGGCCTCGGCGCTCGGTGCCGGTGTCGGCGCCGCCCGTCTGATTTCCGGGCTTTTCCTGCCGGCATATTTGGCACCATAAATATTTGACACTGCAAAATATGAAGAGTATAAACAATCTGGATTGATAGCCAGAACCCGATACCAGAAAGGAGCTTGCTGTGGCATTTGAAGATGACGCGCTCGAACGCATGCACACCATCATGTCCGGAAGTCATTCGGCCATGATGGAGCACATGAATCGCGTCCATCGCGGCGAACCGGCGGTGATGCGCGAGCTGGCCGCCCGAGGCGCATGCACGCCAGGCCACCTTGCCGAGGCGACTGGAAACAGCCCCGGCCGTATCTCGGCGATTCTCGCCGCGCTGGAGAAAAAAGGCTGGGCGACCCGCACGGTGGACCCGGAAAACCGCCGGCGGGTTATCGTGCGCATCACCCCGGAAGGCCGCAACTTGGTCGCGCTCCACCGGCAGATAAGAGAGGAACGCCTGCGCTGGATCTTCGGCAGATGGGGGGAGCGTCGCACCGCGGAATTCCTGGATTTGCTCGCACAGTTCATGACCTACACCAGCCTGTGCGGCCCAGGCGCCCAAGCCCCTGATGAGGCGACAATCGCCAAGGCCTTCGAAGACAACGGCCTGCAATACCGGCCGGCTCAAGACCGCGAGAACATCACACTGACGGCAGCCCAGCCGGAAGAATGCCCGTTCGCCGATACGAGCACTGTTGCCGACACCGCTACACACGCCGCCGTTGCTCACACCGATCAAGACGCCGCCGCACCCGCCGCCGCGCCCCAACGCGGATAACCCGTTCAACAATCACCGTCGATCCTCGTATCCGAAAGGACATATTGTGGTACGAATCTGCAAATACTTATCCAAGGCCGAATGGTTCCAACTGTTCATCGGTCTGCTGTTCATCGTGGGCGGTGTGGCGCTCCAGCTCAAGCTGCCCGACTATATGGCCGACATCACCAAACTCGTGGAAACCCCCGGAAGCGAGATGCATGACGTGTGGGTCGCCGGCGGCAAAATGCTCGCCGTGGCGCTCGGCGCGATGCTCACCACCGTCGCCGTGGGGTTCATCACCGCACGCGTGTCCGCCTCGTTCACCCAGCGTCTGCGCTCGCTGCAGTTCCGTCGCGTGGAATCTTTCGGCCCCGAAGAGCTGAACCGCTTCTCCACGGCGAGTCTGATCACCCGCTCCACCAATGACGTGACCCAGATCCAGATGTTCCTCACCATGGGTCTGCTCATGCTCGTGCAGTCGCCGATCATGGCGGTGTGGGCGATCGCCAAGATCGCCGGCAAGGGTGTCGAATGGACAACCGCAACGGGCGTATCCCTCGCGCTGGTCATGGGTGCGGTCGCCATCATCATGGTGCTGGTCATGCCGAAATTCCGCAGTATGCAGGCCCTCACCGACAACATCAACCGCGTGGCCCGCGAGAATCTCACCGGTCTGCGCGTGGTGCGCGCCTACAACGCCGAGGACTACCAGCAGAAGAAGTTTGACAAGGCCAACACCGATCTGACCGACACTCAGCTGTTCACCAACCGCATGATGTCCATCATGATGCCGCTGATGAACTCCGTCATGAACGGCTTGACGCTCGCCGTGTACTGGATCGGCGCATACCTGATCGACGCGGCCGGCCTGACGGACAAGCTCACCCTGTTTTCCAACATGGTCGTGTTCTCAAGCTACGCGATCCAGGTCATCATGAGCTTCCTGATGATGAGCATGGTGTTCGTGCTGTGGCCGCGCGCCGACGTGTCCGCCAAACGCATTCTCGAAGTGCTCGACACCGAGCCGCGCATCACTGACGGCGATCGCACGCAAGGCGCGGACAATCCTGACGGCACGCCGATTCGCGGTCGTGTGGAGTTCCGCGACGTGAGCTTTGCCTACCCTGATTCGCGCGAGCCGATGCTTGAACATGTCAACTTCACCGCCGAACCCGGCCAGACGGTCGCGTTCATCGGTTCCACCGGTTCCGGCAAGACGACGCTCGTGAACCTCGTGCCGCGTTTTTATGACGCCACCGACGGCCAGGTGCTTGTCGACGGGGTGAATGTGAAGGATTACACGGTGCAGTCGCTGCGTGACAAGATCGGCTACGTGCCGCAGCAGTCCGTGATGTTCAAGGGCACGGTCGCCTCGAATGTGGCGTTCGGCGATAAAAGCCAAGCGGGTGTGCGCCCTGAGGGCCACAGCATGGCTGATGTCGAGCTCGCCGACACGTCCACGCCGCAGGGCCGTGAGCGTGAGAAGGTGCTGCTGGCACAGTCCGCCGATGGCGAGGCGTTGAACGACGCCCAGATGGAGGACGTGCGCCAGGCTGTCGCCGTGGCGAAGGCCGACGAATTCGTGACGCGTATGGACGGCACGTATGAGGCCGATATCGCCCAAGGCGGCACGAACGTGTCGGGCGGCCAGAAGCAGCGCCTGTCCATCGCCCGCGCCGTGTGGCGCCATCCGGAGATTCTGGTATTCGATGATTCGTTCTCCGCGCTTGACTTCCGCACCGACCACGATGTGCGTGAGGCGCTCGCCCGTGAGGCGGGGGATGCCACCAAGCTGATCGTCGCCCAACGTATCGGCACGATTATGGACGCCGACCGCATCATCGTGCTTGATCAGGGTCGTGTCGTGGGGCAGGGCACGCATAAGGAGCTGCTCAGCACCTGTGATGTGTACCGTCAGATCGCTGAAAGCCAGTTGAGCGAGGCGGAACTCGCCTCCTGACATGCGCCCGGCGCATGCCGTATCCCGCGTTTTTGCTTCGTGAAAGGACAAGATATGCCAAGACCAATGGGCCATGGGCCGGGAGCTCGTGGAGTGGTTGAAAAACCGCAGGATTTCAATGCTGTTATGGGCAAGCTTGCCGCATACTGCAAGCGTTACCTGCCTGCGATGATCATCGCGCTGATTCTGGGTGCCGCCGGCACGGTCTGCCAGATTGTCGGCCCGGATAAGCTCAAGGACATCACCAATGAGATCATCAAAGGTGTGACGCCTGCCATCGTGCACGGCAAGCCGGTGTTCGGCAGCATCGATTTGCAGGCCGTCAGCCGTATCGGGTTCACGCTGGTGGCGCTGTACGTGGGTTACGCGCTGTTGAGTTATGCGCAAAGCTGGATTATGGCGACGATCAGCCAGCGTACCGCGCAAAGCCTGCGTGACGATATTTCCAAGAAAATCAACCGTCTGCCGCTACGGTATTTTGACAACACGAGCTACGGCGATGTGCTCAGCCGCATCACGAACGATGTGGATGCCATCGGCCAGACGCTCGGCCAGAGCCTGGGCGCGCTCGTCACGTCGGTCACGTTGTTCTTCGGCGCGCTCATCATGATGTTCGCCAACAATGTGACAATGACGCTCACCGCTGTCGGCGTAAGCATCATCGGTCTCGTGCTTATGGCGCTGATTATGCGGTTCTCGCAGAAGTACTTCCTGCAGCAGCAGATTGCGTTGGGCCAGACCAACGGGCATGTGGAGGAAATGTATGCCGGGCATCTGATTGTCAAGGCGTATTCCGGTGAAGCCGACTCCATCCGCACGTTCGAACGCTACAATGACAGCCTGTACGAATCCGGCTGGAAGTCGCAGTTCCTGTCGGGTCTGATGATGCCGTTCATGACTTTCATCGGCAACCTCGGCTATGTGGCCGTGTGCGTGGTGGGCGCGGCGCTCGCGATGGACGGGCGTATCGAATTCGGTGTCATCGTGGCGTTCATGATGTATATCCGCCTGTTCACGCAACCGCTGGCGCAGTTCGCTCAGGCAACGCAGAACCTGCAGCGGTGTGCGGCCGCGTCGGAACGTGTGTTCGGGTTCCTTGAGGAGCCGGAGATGAGCGTTGACGCGACCGGCAGCTTCGCCGAACACCGCGCAGAAATCGAGACGGCACAAGGCCATGCGCATGCCAGTGATGCGCTTGGGGATCGGGCTCGTGGCGATGTGGATTTCGACCACGTGTGTTTCGGCTACAAGCCTGACAAGCCGGTCATCCACGATTTCAGCGCGTCCGTGAAAGCCGGGCAGAAAGTCGCGATCGTCGGGCCGACGGGCGCGGGCAAGACCACGATGGTCAACCTGCTCATGCGCTTCTACGAGCTGGACGGCGGCGAAATCCGCATTGATGGCGTGCCGACCGCGTCGATTCCGCGCTCCGAAGTGCATCGCCAGTTCTCCATGGTGCTGCAGGACACCTGGGTGTTCCAAGGCACTGTGCGCGAGAACATCGTGTACGACAAGCAGGGCGTGACCGACGAGCAGGTGCGTGCCGCGGCGAAGGCCGTGGGGCTTGACCGGTTCATCGAATCGCTGCCTGAGGGTTACGACACGGTGCTTGACGACAAGGCCGCGCTGTCCGCGGGGCAGAAGCAGCTGCTGACCATCGCACGCGCGATGGTGCAGGACGCGCCGATTCTCATTCTTGATGAGGCGACATCGTCGGTGGATACGCGTACCGAGGAGCTCATCCAGAAGGCCATGGACCAGCTGGCCGTCGGCCGAACGAGCTTCGTGATCGCGCACCGCCTGAGCACGATCCGTAACGCGGACATGATCCTCGTCATGAACCACGGCGACATCATCGAACGCGGCACGCACCAGGAACTGCTTGACAAGGGCGGCTTCTACGCCGACCTGTACAACAGCCAGTTCGCCTCGCTTGTCGCGTGAGGCCATGCACGCGACGCAGTGCCTTGCACCGTGTCTGATGCGTCGCCCAAGGTGATTCTTCCATCGCCTCTTATTATCACTTCACCGCAAAGTGATAATAAGAGGCGATGTTATTATCACTTAGCCGCTAAGTGATAATAAGCGCGGTGCCGGTGTCGGCGAGTCGCGCCATCAGCCAAATCGAGCGTGCCGGGGTGCTGGTGGAAGTGTCTGGCGGCAAACGGGGGGCGGGTCTGGGAGGAGCGACGGGTCTTGGGTGCGCTGGACGAGTACACCGAGATGATTCGTCGGCAGTAAGGTGCGCAATAGCGCGCGTCTGGGTGATGGCTTGGGTTGCGGGGAGTGAGTAGGGTCTGGGCGGGCGAGTTCGCGCAGGCGGACTGGGTGAGCGAATCGTGCTGGTCCTTGTGCGAGGATTGGCTCACACGGCGGGCCGGTAGTTTGGTCGTGGGCTGGTTTTCTCTGGGTATCTGGCTGTGATGCGACCGGTGCGTCACACGGCGGGCGGATACCTCGGGCTTAGGACGCATTCCCCGCGCTATCCGGCTGTGGTGTGACCGGATAGTCACATGGCGGGCCGGTATGCCGTGTGAGGGTCAGAGCCCGCACTCAGCACTCCACATCACGCCCATGTGTCCGCCGGCAGCACGTTACCCCGCGCCAATACGTCGGCAACATTACAGACAGCTGGGAAATCCGCCAGTCGCAACCTTCACACCACCTCGATACCGTCAGGCACAATCGCGTCATCAAGCCGATTTCCCAACGGTATGTTCACATAGTGAACATAAATTGTCTCAATATGAAGCCATCGAAGCGTTCAATATAAGGACAAGCCGTTTACATCCCCGCAATCCTCGCGTATAAAAGAAGTTCAGCAATAGATTGAGAAGAGTTCGATTCCAGTAAGGCCAAAAGCCCGAAGAACCTTTGCCAGACGTTGACCGGCGGATTGATCCGATGACATGCCGCACGTCCAAGGCATCCCGACGAATTCTCACGATTATTCCCCGAATCTTTTGTAGAGAGGAAGATTCCTGATGAACGCAACGTTCTTCGGCAAGGCGACCGCCATCGCAGCGGCCGCGACCATGATGATGTCCATGGCGGCCTGCTCCGGCGGCAGCATGGACGATTCCGGCAGCTCCGCAGGCGCAGCCAGCGGCAACACCATCACCCTCGGCAGCATCACCACGAACTCCGGCACCGCCGCAGCGTACGGCGAGGCCGAGCTCAAGGGCTTCAAGCTGGCCATCAGCGAGATCAACGCCAAGGGCGGCCTGAACGGCAAGAAGATCAAGCTGGAAAGCATGGACGACAAGGGCGACGCCACCGAAGCGTCGAACGCCTTCAACAAGCTGGCCGGCGACAACAGTGTGCTCGCCGTGCTCGGCCCGACGATCTCCTCGACCACCGCGGCCGTCGCCCCGCTGGCCGACCAGTCGAAGCTCCCGGCCATCGCACCGGCTGCGACCTCCGACTCCATCGCCACCGGCGGCTACCTGTTCCGCACCTGCTTCAAGGATTCCTATCAGGGTGAAATCGCGGCCAAGTTCGCCGCCGAAACCCTGAAGGTCAAGAAGGTCGCCGTGCTGTACGGCACCGGCGACCCGTACTCCTCCGGCGTGGGCAAGGCCTTCGCCGCCGCGGCCAAGAAGAACGGCCTCGACGTGGTCGACGAGGAGAACTCCTCCAGCGCCGACGACACCGAGTACTCCTCGCAGCTGCAGAAGATTCAGGCGTCCGGTGCTGAGTTCCTGTACGCGCCGTACTACTATTCGGTCGCTGGCCCGTACATCATCCCGCAGGCCCGCGCCCTCGGCTACAAGGGCTACGTCATGGGCCCCGACGGCTACGACGGCCTGAAGCTCACCGGCGACAAGTCCCAGTACGACAAGGTGCTGTACACCACGCACTATTCGCCTGACGACACCTCGAACACCAAGGTGCAGGACTTCATCAAGTCCTACAAGAAGGCCAACAACAACCAGGAGCCGAACACCTTCACCGCGCTCGCCTACGATTCCGTGTACATGTTCAAGCAGGCTTACGATAAGGCCGGCAAGAACCCGACCCGCGAGCAGGTGCGCAACGCGATCTCCGGTATGTCCTTCAGCGGCGTGACCGGCAAGTTCACCCTCGACAAGAAGGGCTCGCCGAACAAGTCCGTCATCGTCCTTGAGCTCAAGGACGGCAAGCCGACGTACCGCACCACCATCCAGCCGTCCACCAAGTGAGGCTGACCGTCTGCCGTACCGATACGCCGGCGCGGTGAGACACACACAATCCGCGTTGAAGGAGAGGGTCGTTCCGGCCCTCTCCATTCGCGTACTTGCCGGCTTTCGCGGTTTTCACGAGGTGCGGCACACATCATTGTTCTATTCATCCATCCCATTCCCCAACTATTGACACACACACGAAAGGAGGAATGATGAGCGGTTTCGTCATGTTCATCAGCCAGATTTTCAACGGCCTGAAAATCGGTAGCGTGTATGCGCTTGTGGCGCTCGGCTACACGATGGTGTACGGCATTATCCGGTTGCTGAACTTCGCGCACGGCGATTTCATCATGATCGGCGCCTACACGCTGATGCTCAGCATTCCAGCACTCGCCGCCATGGGCATGCCCGCCTGGACGGCTGTTATTCCCGCGACTTTGGTCTGCGCGCTGGTCGGCGTGCTCGTCGAACGACTGGCATACAAGCCGGTACGTGAGAAGGGCAACAGCATGACCGCCCTGATCACCGCCATCGCCATGAGCTTGCTGCTGGAAAACGGTTCGCAGGCGATTTTCGGCGCTGATTACAAGACGGTGCCCACCATTGTTTCCATCCCCACCCTGACCATCGGCCAGTTGAAGATCGACGGTGCGACCATCGTGTCCATCGTGCTCGGCGTGGTCATGATGGTTGCCATGCAGCTGTACGTCAAGCGTACGAAGCAAGGCAAGGCCATGCGCGCGGTGTCCGAAGACAAGGAAGCGTCCCTGCTCATGGGCATCAACGTGAACGGCACCATCACCCTGACCTTCGCCATCGGCTCGGGGCTTGCGGCTATCGCCGCGCTCATGTACTGCGTGTCCTACCCGCAGGTCTCCCCGACAATGGGCATGATGCTCGGCCTGAAAGCCTTCGTTGCGGCCGTGCTTGGCGGTATCGGCTCGATTCCGGGCGCTATGGTCGGCGGCCTGGCGATCGGCCTGATCGAAAGCCTCACGAAAGCCTATATCGGCACGATTACCGGCGGCGTGATCACGTCCGCGTTCTCCGACGCGATTGTGTTCGCAATCCTTATCATCGTGCTGCTGGTACGCCCGTCCGGCCTGATGGGCGAGCCTGAGACGGAGAAGGTGTGACGATGAAAAAATCCGCGCTTTCCATGAAACAGTCCTATATCGTGTGCGCTGTGGGTATCGCCGTCCTGTTCGGCCTGCTCATGGCGATATGCGAATCCGGTGCCGCGAACACGTATATCAAGGGCATTTTGATGACCTGCTGCATCGCGGTCATCATGACCACGTCGCTGAATCTGACGGTCGGCGTGCTCGGCCAGCTGACCCTCGGCTGCTGCGGTTTCGAGATGATTGGCGCCTATTCCGCCGCCCTGCTCAGCAAGCTGATTGTCGCCAAGGGTATTGCGATGGATCCGACCGCACGCTTCCTGCTCACGATTTTCGTGGGTGCTGTGATCGCTTGCATTTTCGGCATTCTGGTCGGTATTCCGGCGTTGCGTCTGCATGGCGATTACCTCGCGATTATCACGCTCGGCTTCGGCGAGATCATTCGCGTCGTGCTGCAGAACATTCCTGCGGCCGGCGGTGTCGGCCTTGATAAGGGCCAGGCCGGACAGGCGCTGATCGGCATCGACCGTATCGCCAACCTGTACGTGGTGTTCTGGATCACCGTAATCACCGTCGTACTGCTGTTCATGTTCGCGCGTTCCCGTTACGGCCGCGCGGTCAAAGCGATCCGTGACGACGAGATCGCGGCCAGCGCATCCGGATTGAACGTCACCTACCTCAAGGTGCTCGTGTTCGCGATCTCCGCGTTCTTCGCTGGGCTCGCCGGCGGCATCTACGCGCAGTACATGGGTTCGCTCACCCCGGCGTACGCGGGCTGGCTGCAATCCACGAACTACGTGATTATGGTCGTGTTCGGCGGCATGGGTTCGCTCACCGGTTCGATCCTGTCGGCCATCGTGCTCACGATTCTGCCGGAGGCGCTGCGCGCGTTCTCCGACTACCGCATGCTCGCCTACTCGGTGGTGCTGGTCGTGTTCATGATCTTCCGCCCGCAAGGCATCTTCGGTTCGTGGGAGTTCTCGCTGCCGAAGCTCATCAACCGCATCATCTACCGCAACGGTCGTGGCGGCGCGGCGAAGGCGGCCATCGCGGCAGAAGGCGCTGGAACCGTTGGAGCCACGGCTGCCGACAAGACCGCCGAATCCGCCGGAAAGGAGGCGTGAGATGGCTGAACAACCAATCCTGCGCGCCGAGCATCTCGGCATCACCTTCGGCGGTCTGCGTGCTGTCGACGATTTCAACATGACCATCAACAAGGGCGAGCTGGTCGGCCTGATCGGTCCGAACGGCGCCGGCAAGACGACCGTCTTCAACCTGCTCACCGGCGTGTACAAGCCCACAGACGGCGAATTCTGGCTGGACGGCGAGAAGATGAACGGCAAGAAAACCTATCAGGTCGTTCGCGCCGGCATCGCCCGAACCTTCCAGAACATCCGTCTGTTCAAGCAGATGACCGTCGAAGAGAATGTGCTTGTCGCGTTCAACGAATCCTTCAGCTACCACATGGGTGGCGCGATTTTCCGCACCCCGCGCTTCTGGCGCGAGGAACGCGAGATGCACCAGAAAGCCATTGATTTGCTGCGGATTTTCAAGCTCGAAGGCCTCGCCCAGACGCAGGCGGCGAACCTGCCGTACGGCGCCCAGCGCAAGCTCGAAATCGCGCGTGCGCTCGCGACCGGCATGAAGTTGCTGCTGCTTGACGAGCCGGCTGCCGGCATGAACCCGACTGAGACCGAGGACCTGCTCGAATGCATCAACACGATTCGCGACCGGTTTGGCATTGCGATTCTGTTGATCGAGCATGATATGAGCCTCGTGATGAACGTGTGCCAGCGCATCCAGGTGCTTGATTACGGGCGTACGATCGCGTCCGGTCTGCCTGAGGAGATTGCGCACAATCCGAAGGTGATTTCCGCTTACCTCGGCAGCGACGAGGACGAGGATGACGCGGCTGATGAGGCTGAGGGCGATACGGCTGAGAGCGACGCGGCCGATGGCAAGGAGGAGCACGATGCTTGATATCAAGAACCTGAGCGTATCCTACGGTGCCATCGACGCGGTCAAGGACATCAGCCTGCACGTGGATGACGGCGAGATCGTGTCGTTGATCGGTGCGAACGGCGCCGGCAAGACCACGACCCTGCACACCATCACCGGGCTGGTGCCAGCCAAATCAGGCAGCATCATGTTCAACGGCCAGGACCTGCTGAAAACCAAGGCGAACCGGATTGTGACCCTCGGCATGGCGCACGTGCCCGAAGGCCGCCACGTGTTCACCCGCATGAGCGTGCAGGAGAACCTCGAAATGGGCGCGTACAGCCTCAAGGACACCTCGCATGTGGCTGAAGATCTGGACAAGGTGTACACGTATTTCCCGCGGCTCAAGGAGCGTCGTCGCCAGCTGGCGGGTACGCTCTCCGGCGGCGAACAGCAGATGGTCGCCATGGGCAGGGCGATGATGAGCCGCCCGAACACCATTCTGATGGACGAACCGTCGATGGGCTTGTCGCCGAAACTGGTCAAGGAGATCTTCCGCATCATCGAAAAGCTGCACGATGAAGGCATCACCGTGCTGCTGGTCGAACAGAACGCGAAAATGGCCCTGTCGATCGCCGACCGGGCGTACGTGCTGGAAACCGGCCGCATCACCATGGAAGGCAAGGCCAGCGACCTGCTGCATGACGAGAAGGTGCGCAAGGCGTATCTCGGCGCGTGAGCGGATGCCACGCACGTGAAGGGGAGAGAATGGGGGTTCCTGTTTTCTCCCCTTTTGGTTCTTGGTTTGGGTATTCCTGTTTGCGGGCTGATTGATTCCGCCCGCCGTGTGACTATCCCGTCACATAGCTGGCAGATAGCGTCACGATTATGGTTGATGGGCGCGGTATCCGTCAGCTGTGCGACTGTTCAGTTACACGGCGGACAGATAGTGTCATGATTGAGCTGGGGGGCGCGCGGTATCTGTCTGCGGTGTGACTGTTCGGTCGCACGGCAGGCGGGTAGTGTCGCGATACCGCCCCGACGGGCACGGCACCCGTCTACAGTGCGACCGAATTGTTACATCACTGTCCGATACCGAATGAAGAAGTAACCGGTCGGGGCACAATCGGTCACTTCCTGAGCTTGAACACAGCATCCGACCATTGCTGCCGGCCGCCGATCCCGCAGTCCGCCTGATACCGTGCAACGCCGAATCCGGCACCAGTGCCGCCCGATGGGCGGACTGCCACAACACGGTAATCGTGACGAGACCATCCACACAATCCGGCTACGCTGTAAAGAAACGGCCGGGGAACCCGCGACTCAGTATCACGCGACGGTCAGGGGTCAACAGCGCGCAGGAGAACGCAACATATTCAGCGAGCCGATCCGGCTCGGTCACAAACAAGGCGGTCGCCAGTCCGTCAGCGATGGCGGTCGGAAACGTTGCGAATGTCGCGTCCGCCACAGTGCCGGTCGCAGTGCCGGCCGGGACGCCCGACCGGTCTGGAAGCGTTGTGGTAGAACGCGGCACGGCCACCCATGATGCGGCGACACGGTGTGCCGGCAGTCCGTCGATAGCGTTGAGCAAATGATGCAGCTGGTACCCCGCTCCCCAGTGCCGCCGGCTTGGTGCCGACGCACACAACGACCCGTCCGCCATGTGCACGATGCCGACCGCGCTCGACGCATCCGCCGGGTCTTCCAAACCGATTGTCACCGGCCGTGCGGCGTCGGCAACACTGACGGTCATGTCGCCGCCCGCGTCGATCAGCAGGTCGTTTCCGACGCTCTGCCGCAGCTGTCTCGCGAGCAGATCAACCAGATAGCCTTTGCCGCACGCACCGAAATCGAGATGCACTGCGCGACGCGTCACCAGCGTCGTGCCGTGCCGCTCCACGTCGCTTCGCCATGTGGGTCGTCCATGGATGCTGCCGGTATGTTCATGCGCGTCTGGTTCGATGGTGAACGTCATGTCGGCGCCATACCCGAGTCGGATCAGATCCTCGCCGACGCAGGGGTCGATCGCCCCGCGGCTCGCGACATCCAACGCATCATAGAGATCAAACAGCGACAGCGCCCAGTCGGGGAAATCGAACGAACCGCCGCGTGTCGCTGCCGCCATGAGCCCGACTAACGAATCCGTACGGAACCGGGAGAGCGTGATGTCATACTCGCCGATGAACGACTGCAGGTCTCGCTTCAACGTGGTGTCGATCGGTTGCGCGCTCCGCACGATAATGCCGGTACCCAGCGCTTCCGGAAATGCCGTGATGTGCGGCATCCGCTCCTGCAATTCACTCATGCCGACCATCGTACAAGCCGCGCGCGGGTATGGGAATGGGGGAGCGGTGAGTGGGCGGGAGGGGCGTTAGTGGGTAACAGTGGGAGCGGCGGGAGCAGGAGATGACGAGTAGATTGCGGGAGGATGCGGCTGATACGGGTGGCCATGGGCGGAGCTGCTGATTGTGCGGACGTCGTTGTGTGAGCCGATCCTCACACGATGGCATCGGCGCCTCTCTGGGGATTGGTTTTGTGGTCGGCAGGTCGTGTAGCACTGCCGGTGGTGCTACTCTTTGCACACGTCGACCCACTCGTCGGCACCGGAGACGTCGTAGAGTTCGTCGGGCGTGAGTTTCACCGCGCTATGGTCGTCGCCGCCCGCAGGGTAGACGGTGTCGAATTCGCGCAGGCTGCGGTCGAGGTAGACGCGCACGCCGTCCTTGATGCCGAAGGGGCACACGCCGCCCGGTTCATGCCCGATGTATGCGCCCACCTCGCCGAAGGGAATCATGCTCGCCTTGCTGTGGAAGATGGCCTTGTACTTGCGGTTGTCGACGCGGGCGGTGCCTTTGGTGACGATGATGATCGGCTGGCCGTCGAGCAGGAACGACAGGGATTTGGCGATACGTTCGGGCTGCGTGCCGAGTGCCTCGGCCGCTTCCGCGACAGTGCCGCTGGCGGCTTCCAATACGATGATGCGGTCGGCGTATCCACGGGCCTGTAGAAAATCGTGCGCGTTGGCGAATGACATGTATGCCTCTTTCTCGTCGTGGGGTCGCCCGGGCCACTCATCGCACAAATCGCGATGATGCCTTCCATCAGGTGTACACGCCGCATGTAACGGCACGGTTGGTTGTGCCGCGGGTATCGCGTTCTTCACCGTGATCGGTGCGGCGGTGATCACGCTGGCTGGCGTGTTCGCCTCCCGTGCGCGCAAGGCTGCCAAACTCGTGTCCTGACCGCGTGACGACGCTACGATGACGCGTTCGGCATGTTGAGCGCGTGCCGTTCGTGCCCCTCTAGGGAAGCCCTGCTGCCCGGATGCGGAACCACTCCGTATCCAGGCAGCAGGGCTCTCGTCGTTTCCGGTTCACCGCCCCGCACCGCCCGGACGTACGGGCACGATTGCCGTGACTGACGCAACGGCGGCACCCAAGAATCAGCGATAGACTACAAGAAGACAATATTGGTCACGGAGGTGTGCTCATGGATGACACAACACTTTCGCTGAGCACCGCAGCGGGCAACGATGCCGCTCACGATGCCGCGCGTACGACAACACCCGCGGGCGACAGGCCTGATACGCCTGATACGTCTGAAATGTCTCAAGCACCAGAGGTGTCCGAAACGCCCGAATCCCTGCCCGGCTCCAAAATCCGCGCATTCGCCGTCGGCCAGTTCGGTTGGGCGCTCCTGTCCGGCATCATTTCCAACTGGCTCGTGTACTTCTATCAGCCGGACGCTGAAACCATCCGCCAAGGGCAAACCGTGTTCGTGCCGCAAGGCCTTGCCGTGCTTGGCATCGTGACTGTGGTCGGCGCCATCACCGCGTTCGCCCGGTTCTTCGACGCGTTCGTCGACCCGGCGGTCGCGAGCCTGTCCGACCGTTGCCGCTCGCCTCGCGGCCGTCGTATGCCGTTCCTGCGTCTCGCCGCGCTACCGCTCGCCATCATCACCGTGATCGTGTTCTGGAGCCCAATCAACGGCACCAGCTGGCTGAACGCGGTCTTCCTGTTCATCGCCGTCATCGCCTACTATGTGGCGCTCACCTTCTACTGCACGCCGTACAATGCGTTGATTGCCGAACTCGGCCACGGTTCCAAACAGCAACTCACCATTTCCACCACCATTTCGTTCACATGGGTCGCCGGCACGGCGCTCGCCTACGTGGCGCCCGTCATTTGGGGCGCATTCATGCCGATGATGGGTCGCGTTCCCGCCATCCGGCTCACGTTCACATTGATGGCGATCATCGCGTTCATTTGCATGCTCGTCCCGCCGCTGACCATCGATGAACAACGGTATGTGCGTTCGCAGCCGACCAGCGAATCCACTGTCGAATCGCTGAAACAGACGTTCAGCGACGCGCAATTCCGTCGGTTTGTAGGCTCTGACGTGATTTACTGGATTGCTATCACCACGTTCCAAACCGGACTGCCGTTCTTCGTGACGAGTCTGCTGAAACTGCCTGAATCAGTGACCACCGTGTACTTTGTGCTCATGACCGCGGTGTCCGTGCTGTTCTACGTGCCGGTGGACATGCTGGCGAACCGGGTGGGTAAGAAGCGTCTGCTGTTGGTGGCGTTCGTGATCTTCACGGTGGCGTTCGCGTTCGCTGGAATACTCGGATCCGGTGCAATCAGCGCGATTCCGCCGATGGTGCAAGGCGTGCTGCTGTCGGTGGTTGGCGCGGTGCCGATGGCCGCGTTCGGCATCCTGCCGCAAGCGATTGTCGCGAATATCGCCGACGCCAGTTCCAAAACCACCGGTCAGGACCGCCAAGGCATGTTCTATGCCGCCCGCACCTTTGCCATGAAAATGGGGCAGAGCGTGGCGATGCTGCTGTTCACCGGCGTGAGCACCATCGGCGTGGCCGCCGGAACTGGGTATCGTGTCGCGGCGATCTGCGCGGCCGTGTTGTGCGCGATCGGCGGCATCATCTTCGCGTCCTATGACGAACGCAAAGTGCTGTCCGTGCTTGAATCCTGAACGTGAGGAGCTAATCTGCCCGCCCTGCGACCGTCCGGTTGCACGGCGGGCAGATAGCTTCAGTTGCGGGGCTTGATGGCGGGCTATCGGGCTGCGGTGTGACGATACCGTCGCACGTCAGGCGGATAGACGCAGATAGACACAGCGTCCGGAACGAATCGTATCGGTATCTGGCCGCAGTGCGATGATCGGATTACACACCGAACAGATAGGCCGGATATCAGGCGACGGGCGGACGCTATCTATCGGCGGCGCGACGTTTCGATATACAGGCGTCCATATGCTGGACTTCTCAGCGTCGTGCGAACATCATCACACCTGGCGACACGTCGATAATCAGGCATCCCGCCGTGCATGGGTGACCCACCCCATACCTCATATCGCTGGAAAAAACAAGACTGTTGCCTGAAGGATTTTTCTCTTACACTCAGGATTGTTCACGGCCACAAGCTGCGGACTTCATTCAATACAATCCTTGAAAACATGGGGATACGTGTATCTTCCAGCGGTCGCCGGTCACGGCGCCCCGCCATGGCATGACAACAACCGAGGTGCAGACTCATGCGAATGAACACGACGGCGACAGGCGGCAGAACCACCAGTAGTGGTACCGGCGCGCTGCTCGTCATCGTAGCCGTATGCGCGACAGTCTTCGCCATCTTCGCCCCGACAATCATGCCATCGCGCGCCAACGCCGCGGAAGTCACCTACACCACATGGCGACAAGTAGCCGACGCAATAGCCGCACAGCTCAACCAAGGCGAACAGAAGTACGCCGACAGCAATACGGCGGGCGCCTCCTCGGACTTCATGGCCGCCTACAACACCATCTACGTCGGCTCGAACTTCACCACCGTCGTCCACGACACACTCGGCACGGACCGGCAAGCCGACCATCAGCGGCAATTCCAAACCATCACCAGCCTGTCTTACACCACCGGCAACAGCGCGCAAATCGCACAGCAGGTCGTCGCCCTCAACACCGATTTGCATGCCGCCGCAACCACCCTCGACGCGAACACGAGCCTCGACAAGCCCGACGTCTACGCCCGGAAACTCGTTGCCCAAATCAAAGCCGACCGCAAGAGACTCGACGCCGCAAAAACAACGAACAACGGCAAAGGCACACGCACCTGGAGCGAAGTCGCCAAGGAAATGGGCGACATCCTCGACAAGGCGCTTGCCGCCTATGAGCACGGTGACGGAGCCAAAGGCGCCGGCTATGTGAACGACGCCTACTACCAGTATTATGAAAAACTCGGCTTCGAGAAAAACGTGATGAACGCCATCAGCGGCGGCCGCGTCTCACAAGTCGAATACCAGTTCAAGGAAAGCCGGCAGGCGATGAACAATGGCGAGCCGATCAAGCATGCCCGCCAGTACGTCACCGGCCTCAAAGCCATGCTTGTCGAAGACGCGGCCACGCTTGACGGCGGTGCAGCCGGCAAAGTCAACCCGTTCACCGCATTCGTGACCAGCGCATTCGGCCAAGCGTTCATCATCCTGCTGCGCGAAGGATTGGAAGCAATCCTTGTGGTGGCGGCAATCATCGCCTATCTCATCAAAACCGGCAACAAGTCAATGACCCGGTATATCTACTTCGGTGTCGCCGCAGGCCTCGCGGCAAGCGGCATCCTGGCGGTCGTATTCAACGCGCTGTTCGGCGGCTCCGGCCCCCAACAGGAAATCACCGAAGGCGTGGTCGCACTGATCGCCATGCTCATGCTGCTGTACACGAGCAACTGGATGCTGTCACGCTCCTCCGAACACGCCTGGAACGCGTATATCAAAGACAAAACCGTTGCGGCAGTATCCAAAGGCAGCCTTCTGTCACTGGCAATGTTGAGCTTCCTCGCGGTATTCCGTGAAGGCGCCGAAACGGTGATTTTCTATCAGGCGATCTTCTCTATGGTCTCCGGCAGTACGTCGGGCATCTGGTGGGGCGCCGCATGCGCCGCAGTGGTGCTGGTGATCGTGTTCCTGCTCATTCGCTGTACATCCGTGAACATGCCAATCCGGCCGTTCTTCATTGTCACGAGCGTCTTCATGGCTGTTCTTGTGGTGATATTTGCGGGCGGCGGTGTGCACGCGCTCATCGAAGGTGACGCCGTCAACGGCACCTACCTCAAGGGCGTGCCGACCAGCGACTGGCTCGGCTTGTACCCGTATGCCGAAACCATTGTGGCACAAGCCGCTGCCGCGATTGTGGTCATTACGTTGACGGCGGTAGCGCTCATCAAAGAGGCGCGTACCAGCCGGCAGCTGGCAGGAAAAACCGAAAGCTGACCCGGCAGACATTCAAGCGACACCCGTCGCCGCGAATGATGCAGACTGACTTATCTGACCTCAACCAATTCACTACAAGAAGAAATCAGGAGAAACCACATGAAGAACAACAACAAGGCGATCGCGCTCGCAGCGCTGGTGCTGTCCGGGGTCTTCGCGCTCGCCGGCTGCGGCTCATCTAATTCCAGCTCCGGTTCAACGAACACGAAGGCGTCATCCAGCTCTTCGAAGTCGGCATCCTCGTCCGATGACAGTGCCAACTCTTCGAACAGTGCAGGCTTCGAAGAGGTGCCCGTCGGGCCGGATCAGGATCAGGAAGTCGGCCCACTGATGGTCGGCGCAGTCTACTTCCAGCCGGTCGACATGGAGCCGTCCGGCATGGGGCTGAAAGCCGCGGATGCGAGCTTCCACCTTGAGGCGGATATCCACGCAAACGAGAAAGGCACGTCGCTCGGCTACGGCAAAGGCGATTTCATTCCCGACCTGACCGTCAATTACAGCATCGTCGACAAGTCGACCGACAAGTCCGTGCAGTCCGGCACCTTCATGCAAATGAACGCGTCCGACGGCCCGCATTATGGCGCCAACATCAAGCTTGACCGGGCAGGATCCTACAAACTCAAGCTGTCCATCGAATCCCCGGCGAAAAAAGGATGGATGCTGCACGTGGATAAGGAGACCGGCGTCAAAGGGCATTTCTGGACCGAGCCGATCGAAGTGACCTTCGACAACTGGGATTACACGCCGCGGCAATGGTAACACCGTCAAACCTATGACCCGCCTGCCACGGCAGGCTGCGAACACGACGCGACCCCTTCCCGCCGTCTCACTATGCGGATTGACGCATAAGACAGCGAGGAAGGGTTTCGCGTTGCACGCCGCCGCGGCACATCCGATGCAACCTGCGACACCAAGCACACGTATCGCACATACCGCAAGCACAGCAAGAGAGGCAACAGATGCTCAACCAATTCGTCAACGCCATGCCAGGCACCCTGCCCGTCGCGTTACTGGTGATGAGCCTGAGCGTGACACTTGACATCGGTGAAGGCCGAGACAAGCCCGCCAGCGCCGCATGGCGCCGTTGGGGGCTGATCATCGGTCTGCTCGCAGCCATCATCTTCGCCGCTGCACGCGCGACCTCGATAATCAACCAGCGGTCGGCAGTGAACTTCCCCGTGCTGCTCGCCGCCGTAATCATGGATATCGCGACCGTTGCCATCGTCATCAACTCACGTCGCCTCACCACACGTTGGCAGCAGCATGCCGGCCTGCTTCACGCGGCCAACGCCGTTGCCGCGCTATGCATCGCGCTCAGCGTGTTCTACACCCTACCGGACGTGATCCTACAATTGACCGCGTTCGTCGAACCCGGCGAATCCCCCTTCACTTCGGACATGCTGTTACGCGCACTCGGATTCCTGCTCGGCATCGGCGCATCCATCATCGTGGCGGCAATCTGCCGGACCATGCGTTCCACAGCCGGCCAGCCCGCCTTCACCTTCGCGACAGCGGTCGTAGTGGTGTTGACCGCCATCCAGCATCTGACCGCCATCCTGCAAATCGCACAAGGTGGCATGGTGATGCTGCACGGCACTATATTCCGGATGCTGGTTTGGCTCATCAACCACGCGTCCTGGCTCATCCAAGCCCAAGCATGGGTGTTCGCCGTTCCGGCTATCGCGTCCATCGTGGCGGGGATGCGCATGCCCGCACACGGTGTGGATGCCGCACAAGACCGCAAACACCGGGCGTTCCGCCGCCACGCAATCGCCGCGGCGGTATGGAGCCTGATCGCCATGATCGGCGTGAGCCTCGCATTGACGGTCGGCGTTGCCGCCACCCGGCAGACCATCACACTGTCCCCGCCGGAACAATACTCGCTGAAAAGCGGCATAGCGACCATTACCGTCGCACAAGTCGCCGACGGACACCTGCACCGCTTCCAATACAAAGCAAAAGACGGCACGGTGATGCGCTTTATCATCATCAAGAAAAACGGCGGCGCTTACGGTGTCGGCCTGGACGCGTGCGAAAACTGCGGTGACGCCGGATACTACGAGAAAGACGGCAAAATCATTTGCAAGAAATGCGATGTCGCCATCAACCTCGCCACCATCGGCTTCAAAGGCGGGTGCAACCCAGTGCCATTGCCATACCAGGCAGACGGCGGAAAGATCACCATCCAAACCGCTGACCTGGACGCGCTCAGCTTACACTTCCAATAACCACAAGGAGACCCCATGTTCTTTACGCGAATGGTGGCCCGCTCCTTCAGCCGGCAGCTACGCAAACGGCTGCTCATCGCGCTGACCGTGGGCCTATCCGCCGCGGTATCCGTCGCCATGCTCGGTGTCGTGTTCGACGTCGGCGACAAACTCACCGCCGAACTGACCACGTACGGCTCGAATATCGTCGTCCAACCCAAAGCCAACGCCGTTGTCTCCGACCTGTACGGCGCAGGAGGCGGCGGAACAGACAACGGCAACAACGGGGCGGTCGCCAGCCAGGATCCGACCGCCTTCCTCTACGAATCCGACGCCAGCAACATCAAAACGATCTTCTGGGCGTACAACATCACGAATTTCGCACCGGAACTCACCATCCACGCCAGCGTGAACGGTACGGATACCCCGCTCGTCGGCACATGGTTCAACAAAACCCTGCACCTCGCTTCAGGCGAGACCACCGTCGTCGGCGTCCAAGACGGCATGCGCTCATGGTGGAAAACCAGCGGCAGGTGGCCCAAAGACAGTGCGGCAGAAGGCATGATCGGATCCAAAGCCGCCGCCAGACTCGGCGTGCGAACCGGCGACACCATCACACTGGGTAAAAACGGGCGCACACAAGCCATCACCATCGTCGGACAATACACGTCCGGCGACAACGACGACAACGCTATCTACACGCCGACCACGGTAACCCAGACGCTCGCCGGGCAGCCTGACAGCGTGAACAAGATCGAAGTGAAAGCACTCACCACACCGGACAACGATTTGGCTCGCAAAGCCGCCAAAAACCCGGCGGCGCTCAGCCAAGACGAATGGGAAACATGGTATTGCACCGCATACCCCAGTTCGATCGCCTACCAGATCGAAGAGGCGTTGCCAGGAGCCGTTGCCAAACAGGTGCGGCAAGTCGCCGCGTTGCAAGGTAACGTGCTCAACAAGACGCGGGCAGTCATGATTCTGATGACCGCGCTCACTCTGATCGCCGCGGCGGTCGCGGTCGCGAACCTTATGGCCGCTTCAATCACGGAACGTTCCAGCGAACTGGCACTCCTGAAATCGCTCGGCGCGACCGACAGCAAAGTGTCACGACTGATGCTCGCGGAAACCGCAACCGTGTCCCTGGCTGGTGCGCTGGTCGGCGGCGCCGTCGGCTCAGGGCTGGCGCAAATCATCGGCCACGTGGTCTTCGGCTCAAGCATCACCATGCGGCCGATGGTCTACCTGCTGGTGTTCGTGTTGTTGGCGGTCGTGGTGTGCGTCGCCTCACTGTCATCCATTCGTTCCATATTGAGCGTTCATCCTGCGGAGGTGCTGCATGGCCGGTAAAACAGACAAACCCGTTAACACGACGACGATGACCAACACGCGGATGTTCCTCGTCATGCTGTGGGGTGCGATATTCCGCCGCCGCGGCAGAGCGGTCATGGCGGTTATCGCGTCCACGGTCGGGGCGGCGACACTGTTCTGCCTAGCTGCGACATGCATCGCCGTACCACAGCGGATGAGTGAGGAAATGCGCTCATACGGCGCGAACCTGATCGTCACGCCCATTGAGGACGGCAACGGGAAAACCGGGATCAGCCAAGCGATGGTCAAACATACGACCGACATGGTGCGTGCCAAAGGGACAGCGGCATACGCGACATACCGGTATGAAAACGTTCGCGTGAATGCGTCGTCATACGTGCTGGCCGGCGTAAACCCCACCCAAGTACGCAACCTGAACCACCATTGGAATGTGAACGGGGCGTGGCCGGAAGCCGGCAGCGTGATGGTCGGGCGTGACGTCGCCGACACAATGGGATTGACCGTCGGCTCGCGCATCACCATCGGGTATCGTGCGGCAGACAACACCGGTGCGCCAAACCATCGTACGGCATCCTCAGCGTCAAACGATTCGGGAAGTATGCTCGGCACTGACGGCACCGAATTTCGTGTCTCCGGCATCGTCGACACGGGCGGTTCAGAAGACGCCATCATCTACGCGCTCGCTTCAGACGTCGACAATCTGGCCGGCGGCACGCGAGGCGTGGACGTCATCGAATACTCGTCGGGTGCGGCGGACGTTTCGCAAGTCGTGCGCACCATCAACGATATGACCTCGATGCACGTGCGAGCGCAACAAGTTACCAAAATCACCTCATCGGACACGCGTATCATCACCATGCTGCGCACCCTGTTCTGGATGGTGTCATTCGTGGTGCTTGCGTTGACGTTGGTTGGTGTTTCTACAACCATTTCGTCCATCGTCGCCCAGCGGCGCAATGAGATTGGCTTGCGTAAGGCGCTTGGTGCGTCCGCGGGCAGTATCGGTGCTGAATTCTATGTGGAATCAGCGTTGTATGGCTTGGTTGGCGGATTGTTGGGTACGGCGATCGGTTATCTGCTCGCCCGGCTGCTGACTTCCGCGGTTTTCGGGCGGACGCTTGGCGTTGATTGGCCGCTGGCTGTCGGCTCGCTGGCGCTCAGCGTGATTGTGGCGGTGCTGGCGTCTGTGCCGCCGGTGCGGCGTGCCTCACGAATCGATCCCGCGGTCGTGTTGCGGGAGGAATAAGCGCGGCTGGAATGAACGGGATCAGACAATCGGAATCAACACAATACGGCACATATCAGGGAGTGGCAATGAACAAGGAACAATCGGAATGCAGTACTGTCAACGATGGCGGCATGGTGCTGGAACTGGAGCATATTTCGAAGATCTATGGGGATGTGCATGCTGTCGATGATTTGAGTCTCACCGTGCCGCAGGGCGAATGGCTGGCGATTGTCGGCTCGTCAGGCTCGGGTAAAACCACGCTGATGAACATCATCGGATGCCTGGATACGCCGACTGAAGGAACGGTCAGGCTTGAAGGGCGGCGGCTTGAGGATTTGAACGCGGGGCAGCTTGCCGACGTGCGTAAAGATGTTATTGGGTTGGTGTTCCAAAAGTTCTATCTTGTGCCGCATTTGACGGCGGTGGAGAACGTGATGGTCGCGCAATACTACCATTCCGTGGTCGACGAGCGACAGGCGCTTGAAGCGCTCGACAAGGTCGGGTTGAAGGATCGTGCCCATCATCTGCCCAGCCAGCTGTCAGGTGGCGAGCAGCAGCGCGTGTGCATCGCGCGGGCGTTGATCAACTGTCCGAAACTGATTCTCGCGGATGAACCGACCGGTAATCTGGATGAGAAGAACGAGCGTATCGTGCTTGACTTGTTCCGTACGTTGCACGAGCAAGGCACCACAATCATCGTGGTCACGCATGATGCGCTCGTCGCCTCGTGTGCGCAGCGTGAAATCATGCTCAACCACGGAGTGCTGGTCGGGGAGAAGTGGAATAGTGACGAGGCTCGCGCACAGTACGAAGCGATGGGTGGGCGTCCCGCATCCACCGGTGCCCAGGTGGAGGGTGCACAGCATGGTGATCTGCCGGTCGATTTCAACGATCCCACCAAAACAGCGAAAACCGGAGGTGACGTACGGTGATGTGGAAACGGCAGAATGATGGGCCGGCTGTTGAACCGGACAAGACGGGGCATGATGGCGGGCGCGTGGCCGGTGGCATGGCTGGTGGCGCGGCCGGGCGCGGTCGTCGTGGCGTGGCGTTGGTTGCGGTCGGACTAGTTGCCGCAACCTCCTTGCTTGGCGGGTGCGGCAGCTCAGAGGCGATTCCGATGAACGACGAGTATGCGGGCAACTCGGGCGAATCAAGCGCTTCCCCGGATGCCTCGGCCTCGTCGGGTTCCGGGAATACGGCCGGTGCCGCCGGCTCCTCCGGCTGGTCGTCGCTATCCGGGCAGTCATCCCCATCGGCGTCCGCGTCAGCAGACGGCAAGGATTCCGGTGATTACCGTGACGGCACGTACGACGTGACCAGCACGTATGGTCCGGTGAGCGAGGATTCCATTGACGTGAAGGTTACGGTCAAGGATCAGAGCATTACGGATATCAAGGTGACAGGACACCCGTTCACACCGGTTTCCAAGAAGCATCAGGATGCGTTCGCCAAGGCGATTCCCGGCGTGGTGGTCGGCAAACAACTCAAGGGGTTGAGCGTGGATACTGTTGCCGGTGCGAGCTGGACGACCGAAGCGTTCAACAAAGCCCTCGAAACAGCCAGAGAGCAAGCCTCTCAGTGACGGTAGATGCCGGTAGGGAATATCTGCCTGCGGTGTGATTGTTTGGTTGCATGGCGGACGGTTGGCGGTGTTTGCCGGTGTGATTCTGTTGGTATCTGCCCGGGGTGTGACTGGTTGGTAGCACAGCGGCCGGGTTGCTGGGTCGGATGCCGGGTTCTTCACCGGTACCGGCCCGCGGTGCGACCAAACAATCACACCGCAAGCAGAATCCTCCCGATGGCACTATCGCATCGCGGCAGCCATCACTTCCCAATCACGCCGGCGCTCACGCGGCGATCATCGGCCACAGCAGGTCGGTCATCTTCGCCGCCCACGACATGCCGGTTTCATCGGTGAGTGCCTGATTCGCCATCATCGATCCGACAATGGTCGCGAAAATGAAACTCAAATCCAATCCGCCCCGGAACACTCCGGCCTGCTGTCCTTGTGCGAAAAACTCGGCGAATCGCTGTTTGACCGGCTGAATCACTTGCTGGACGATCTGCTCGAAATACCCGTTGTTCGCGGACAGTACCGCGCCGACGGCTTTGAGCCCGATTTCCTCGTCGAAGCGGGTTGTGGCGGCTTCGAGCATATGCTGCAGGTTGCCGCGGCTGGGCTCGAGATTGGTGGGAGTGATGATGCTTGCGGGCCATTGCATGGTGCTCAGCCGGCGCAGCATATCGTCGGTATTGCGATATCGGCGGTAAATAGTGGTTTTCGCGACTCCGCTGCGTCGGGCGACTTCTTCAATGGTCACAGCCCCAATGCCTTGCGTGGCTACGATATGCAACGTGGCTTGGAGGATTTTCTTATCGGTTTCTTCCCGACGCCGTTCCCTCCGCTGTTCGAGTGTCCGTGCCCGCGGCGAATCGACCGCTACGGCGGTGGCATGTTCCAGCATGGAGGATTCGCCGGTTTGGCTTGAATCTTCCGTTATGTCGCTCATCGTTGTTGCCTCGTGTTCTGTTCTCTCTGCTTGTGGTGCCGGCGGATGGCCGTGACGGCCGATCGCGTTCCGCCGTGGATTGCCGGATTACTGGATGACTTTTGTCTCTTCAAGCGTGTGCGCATACCAACGGTTGAATCGCATCACCGGCTTGCGGATCACGAGACCGACCAGCAGTGCGGGGATGAAGAACAACGCCAGTTTGCCCATGGCAATCCAGTATTCGTTGCCGTAGATTCCGGCGGTGGCGGCGCGCATGGCGGTGATGGAATGCGTTGCCGGCAGGAACGGGCTGATTTGCGAGATGAAATGCGGCAGAACTTGCAGCGGGTAGCCGCCGCCAGACCCGGAAATCTGCATGGCGAGCATGATGACGCCGATGGCTTTACCGACATTGTAGAAGCTCACGACCATCGCGTACATGAAGAACGAGTACACCAGTGAACTCAACCATCCGGTGAGCATGAACAGCAGCGGATGGACGGCGTGCACGCGTAGGAACAGCAGCGTGCCGCCGCATGAGAACGTGCTTTGCAGGAGTGCGAGCACTGCGAATACGCCATAATGGCCGAAGAACAGCACGTGCGGCTTCGGATTGCCGAGTTCTTTGCGGATGCGTGACGACACCTGGGTTTTCAAGGTGACGGCCAGTAGCAGCGCTCCCACCCACAACGGGAGGAACGTGTAGAACGGCGTCAGTCCGGTGCCGAACGAACCGATGGGGAAGAGGGCTTTCCTGCTGACTTTGACCGGTGCGGCGAGTGAGGTGGCGAGGGTTTCCGGATTGTTGCCGAGAATACTGCGCACTTCGCTCATATCGCCGCTGTTGAGCGCTTGCGCGAGACTGTCATTGAGTTTGCTCAACCGTGTGCCGTTGTCGTGCAGCAGTGTGGCCGTGGAGGTCAGGACCTTGCGAATGCTGGTCAACGCGTCGCCCGCCGTCTGGGTGGTGGTGTCCAAATCGTTCAGCGTGGAATCCAGTGTGTCGGATCCACTGTCCAACGTCGTGCTCACGCTGGTGATGGAGTCGGTCAGTGAGGTGATTTGCGGCTTGAGTTCTTTCGTGTAGCTGGTTTTCAGGCCGCTGATCGCCTGTTGTGCTTGTTTGGCGAGTTTGGTGATGTCGTCGCGTTGCGATTCGGCGTTCGCCTTGCCCGTATCAACGGTGTCGGCGGCCGCGTTGATGGCGTCGCGGACTTTGGTTTGTGTGGCGATGGCGGTGTCGAGTCTGCCGAGCACCGCGTCACGTGCAGCGATGATACGGTCGTGCGCGGCCGTATCGGTCATGTCCGGCAGGGTGATTGAGGCGATGCTGTTTCTGAGCGACTGGAAGTCGGTGATCTGCTGGTTGATGATGTTGGCTTGGCTTCTCAGGCTTGCCGACGTGTCGGAAGCGCTGGCGCCCGCGTTGTCTAGCGTGGTCCCGATGGTGTCGGCGACCGCTTGGTAGCTGGAACTGCTGGTGTTGAACGCCCGGGTCAGGGCTTTGGACGAGGTGGTCATCGCCCCGGTGATGTCTTTGACGCCCTGCTCGGTGCCGCCTAAGGTGTCGTCGGCGTTTTTCGCGCTTACGGACAGGTTGTCAAGCAGCTGGTTTGAGCTGGATAGCAGGGATTGTGCGGTGCCGGTCAAGCCGGCGAATGTGGTGAGCATGGAGGAGGCGTCGTTCAGCTGTCCGGCCATATCGCCGATATTCGCGTTGAACGTGGTGAGCAGTTTGGTTGCCTTCGGGCTGTTCAATTCGTTGGACAAGTCGCTGGCGACGCTGAGTGCGACGCTCGCGATGGTTTGCGCGAAGGTCCGGTTCACTTGGGCTGCTACCTGGTCGGCGCCTTGTCCGGTGATTTTCGGTGCGACCGCGTTGATTTTCTCGTTTGTGTAATACGTGAGTTTTGCGTGCCGAACGTCTTTGGAGAAGAACGTCATCATGTCTTTGCTGAAGCTGGATGGAATGATGACGGCTGCATAGTATTTGCCGGATTTCGCCCCGTCGATCGCATCATCCTTGCTGGTGATGGTCCAGTCAAGCTGGTCGTTGGAACGCAATGCGTTGACGACATTGTCGCCTACGGTGATCCGCACCGGTATCAGGTCGCTTTTGTAGCCTTTGTCGGTGTTCGCTACAGCGATTTTCAACTGGTTGAGGTTGGCGAACGGATCCCATGCGGCGGCGACGTTGAACCATGTGAACAGGCCGGGGATAACCACCAGTCCGATCACGATGATGATGGTGACGACGTTGCTGAACATGCGGCGCATGTCCCCGATAAACAGTTTCCAAGCGGTTTTCATGCGGAGTGCCTTCCTGTGCGGGACTGCCGGTTGTTCTGCTCGTCGAGCAGGATCTGTTGGATTGCGGCTTCATCGAGGTTGCCGAGGCGTGTTTGCCGCTCGATGTTATCTTTCAGCAGTTCGACGGTCATAAGGAAACCGATGATGAACAGAATCCACACCAGCCATATCACCATCGCGTTGACCTTGCTGCCCGGCGTCAGGACCGACAGCAGGACGGCGAGAATGACAGGAACGGCGATGCCGGCGACGAGGGCGGCTCGCAGCAGTTTCGGATACAGCAATGTGAATCGTGCCGCTCTGCGTTCGATGCGCTCACGGTATTCGTCACGTCCGGCGAGCACACGGATGACCTGCGACAGTCCGTACGCGCGGCCCGGCATTTCGATGGTTTCGCTGATGACCATGTCGCTTTCTTCGAGCTGTCGGGTGAACAGCCGGTTAACGTTCGCGACTTTCGGACGCAGCCACAGACCGAGGATGAAGAACGCGATGGCGAATAGCATCAGATGGCCCATATTCGTGAACCACTGGCCGTCGTAGAATCCGGCGATGCATTCGCGTAATGCCCCGATTGCATAGGTGAACGGGAACAGCCGGTAGACCGTGCGGAAGAAGCTCGGCATCATTTCAATCGGGTATAGGCCGGTGCCGCCCGGTATTTGCACGATGACCAGAGCGACAGCGATGCCTTTGCCGATATGCAGGAACGTGGTCGCCAGCGAGTAGATGATGCTGTGGTAGACCAGCGCCACGAGGATGCCGGTGGCCACGAAGGCGAACGGGTTGACGGTTTGCACGCCGAGCAGCATTTCGCCGACGGTTGTGGTGATGCCCTGGCCGGCGGCGAGGATCGCCAGCAGCATCCAGCGGCCCCAATAGCGTTGGCCTGCCGTCACGTTGTCGATGCCGTCGTCGTCGGCTTCGGTGCGCAGGATCACGGTGAGTGCGAACGCGCCCACCCATAGGGACAACGCGGTGAACAGCGGCGCCATCGCGGAACCGTAGGAGTTTACCGGATACAGGACTTTGGTGGACAGCACGGTTGGTGACAGCATGAAGTCGGAGATTTTCTTGGCGTCAAGCTTGCCGTTTTCCCCGAGGATGTTGCTCAGTGTGTTGGATGTGCTCAACGCGGTCAAATCGGTGAACAGAGAGTCGATTTTGCTGCGAAGCCGGTCCAGTCCGCCGTTCGCGTTGCTCAGTGCTGTTCGCGTGCTGGATGCGGCTTGGTCGAGCTGATCGAGTACGGCGTTGGCTTGAGCGATCAGCGATCCCTGCCCGGTGATCAACGCGCTGAGTGACGCGCTGGTCGAGGACAGGGTGTTCAGACCTCCGGTCAGCTGGGGCAGGGCTTGCGAGTTGATGGCGGCGCGTGCCTTGCCGGTGTTGCGCAGTGTGGTTTGTGTGGCGGAGTTCAGTGAATCCGAGGCCTTGGTGCCTGCGGCGACGGTGGTGTTGATGTCGCGGTTGAGTTTGCTTAAATCGGCGATTGATTGTTGGAGTGCCTGATTGTGTTGTTGGAGCCGTTTGAGGGCGGCTGTACTGGTGTCGGTGGTGATGCCGGCGTTGTTGAGGTCGGTGTTGAGCTCGGTGAGTTCGGCGATGATGGCGGCATTGGTGTCGCTGGCATCCTGTGCGGTGCTGATGGCGGATTTGACGGAGCCGTTCGCGTCGGTCAACGCCGTGCCGAGGGCCGCTACGGTGAGATTGGTTTGCGCGCTGGCTTGGGAGAGCAGGTTTGAGCCGTTGTCCAATGCGGTTGAGGATTGCGTGGCGAAAGCGGTGATGCCGGATTGTGTGCTGTTCAGCAACTGCGAGGCGGTGTTCAGGCCTGCTCCCGCCTGACTGCTCAGTTGCGTGGCGGTGCTGAGCGCCGACCGTGCGGCCGCGGTTTTCTGCGGTATTTGACCGAGTGTCGTGTCCAGATCATGCATGGTCGTGCTGATGGTGGACAGATTGTTCGACGTGGTTGCCAGGTCTTTGGCGACGCTCCCGCCCGCATCGGAGGCTTGGGCCTCGATGGTATCTGCGGTTTTATTGACGATGTCGATGACCACTTTGCTGGCGGTGGATACGAAACTGCTGTTGATTTGCTGGTCGAGCGTGGTCGCACCGGTGTCGGTGACTTTGGTGGCTACGGAGTTGGATTTCTCGTTGACGTAGTAGTTGAGTTTCGGGCGGCTCGACCCTCCTGTGGCGAGTGTTGCCAGCGAATCACTGAAATTCGAGGGGATGATGATCGCGGCGTAGGCGCGGCCGGATTCGACGCTGTCCATCGCTTCGCTTTCGCTCATGAACGTCCAGCCGATTTGCTTGTTGTCTTTCAGTTGGTCGATGACCTGCTTGCCGACGTTCATGTTGCCCATGACGGCGCTGTCGGTGCCTTTGTCGTTGTTGGCGACGGCCACTTTGATGCCGACGGTGTTGCCGTACGGGTTCCAGAATCCGCGCACGTTGAACCACGCGTACATGGGCGGGATGAAGCACAATCCGAAAGCAATCACCCAAGCGGTGGGGGCTTTGATCCAGCGCAGCAGATCGCGGCGCAGGATTCTCAATGCGTTTCTCATGTGTGGCCCCTTGTTCGGTTGATGGTACGCCAGTCATTGTAGAAGCGATACGTGACACGTAGCGCTACGAATGATGTAGCGTAATGGATGGGGCCGATGACTTCGCTGTCAGATTGTGGTTCCTGCGCATGTCGGTTTGGAGTGTCTAAATTCGATCGGGGTGCGAGACGGCAATGCCGCAGGATCGTTTCCGGACTCGTGATTTCACGAGGTGATCTGCATCGTATGGAAAGGATACTCAAGCGAACGGCCGGCATCCGTCATCGTGGTATGACGAACGCCGGCCGTTCTCGGACGAGCGGTGGGATCCCTGAACCGGAATCCCGCCAAGCCCAATGATTCCTAATGATTCGCAATCACATGCTGTCGGCATCGTTGAAGATGCTGCTGAAATCGTATCCGTTGCCGGAAGAGCTCGATTCGCTGTTATCGCTGGAACTGCCTAACCCGCTGTTCCCGTTCGAGCTTCCGGGCATCATGCGCCCGTATCCGTAGGGTTGCATGGTTTGCTGCTGGCGGCTGGGCATGGTGGCGCGCACGATGTATCCGCCCGCGATGCCGCCAATCAGGCCGCACAGCAGGGCCGCGATGGCCGCGCATATAATGGTGCCCGCGTTGAGACTGGCGAAGAATGCTTTGATTTTCGACGGTTTCTTCGGCGGCTGTTGTCCCATTGCCGGCGCGGGGTACGCTCCGGGGGCCGCGTATGGATTGCGGTACGGGGGCTGCGGATACTGTCCGGCGGGGTATCTGTTGGGCTGCTCGGTGGTTCGGGCATCCGCGGGGGTTCCTGCGCCTACGGCGTTCCCGGTTGTTCCAGTACCTGCCGCGGTTGCCGTGCCTGCCGCTGCGCCGTCCATACTTGTTGCGCCGTCCGCCGTCTGATGCGGTTGTCCTTGCGGCGCCTGGCGCGCGTCGGTTGCCGGACGGGTGCGATGGTACGCCGGCTGCGGCTCCCCGCGATGCGTTGCCGCCCAATTCCAGCTGACCCCGTCGATTTCCTGCGGCTGCGTTGTGGCAGCGGATGGGGTCGCTGGCGTGGTCGCAGCGCTGGTGGTTCCGTTGGTGATGTTGTCTGCGGCTTGAGTGGCACCTTCGGCGTGTGTATTCGCCGTTGAAGTCGTCTTGTCCGTGCTGGTATGGTTCTCGGTCGCGTTCATCTGTGACTCCCTTCATCGTGCCGGCTATGTTGAGTCCGGCGCACCGGTTGCGGTGCGATGTGCTGCTGTTGGTTTAAGATAACCGCGTCAACCCTCGCGGGCACTGCAAAATACCGTGCAGGCAACCAAGAATCCGCACATAACATACTGCTGAATCCTTGAATGATTCCTGAAAGCGCCGCTGGATGCTACGGTGGAGGAGGCGTGGAACCGCGCGTGACACGTGATGCCGAGGATGTCGCTTGCACACACACGATGAACAACGGAGGCCGATATGGCGCAGACAACACCTATCCCGCAATCGCAGGACGATGCGGATACCGTCGCCTCCGTCGTTGCCGAACAAACCGTGGATGATGCGGCCCGTGCCGCGATTGTCGAGCAACTGGCTGAAACCGAATCGGCTGACAACCTGGCGCAAGACGATGACACCCGGCAGGTTCTGCCCTTTATCACCCGCCTCTACGGCGGCCTGGTCATGCTGCTTGGCGTATGTACTATCCCGCTGATCATCTACGAACTTGCATACGGGATCCGACAGGTTCTTGACGGCAACGTCACGATTGATGCGCTTGCCCTGCCGTTCATCCTTTCCTGTGTTGAAGTGGTGGTGCTGATCGCCAACGCCGCGTGCATGGCGGTGTTCGGCGTGCAACTGTTGCGCAGCCGCCGCCGGCATGCCGCCCGGTGGGCGTACGCGCTGATGCCGCTCACGCTCGCGCATGGCATGCTGTCGCTTGCATTGGAAGGGTTCGGTCAGAATCTGCTCGGGCCGTTCGTGCAGATGGCCATCCTGGTCGCCCTGTCGGTGACGCTTGATCCGGCACTGCTGCAGGAACGCCAACTGCAGTGGCATCTCAAACGCATGGATGAGTATGACGCGTACAACAGGGCCGTCCAAGCGGATATGCTCGGACGTGATCAGAGCGGCAAAGGATATATTTCCCTTGATTTCTTCAATATTTTCTGGCTGTTCGTCGTCGGTTGCGTGGTCGGGCTGGGCATCGAGACGGTGTACCATTTCGCGCTGGTGCATGAATACCAGGATCGTGCGGGGCTTCTGTGGGGCCCGTTCTCGCCGATTTATGGTTGCGGTGCGGTGATCCTGACAGTGTGCCTGAACCGCCTGTGGCGTAAGAATCCGGTGCTGATCTTCTTTGCGAGCGCGGTGATCGGCGGCGCGTTCGAGTTCTTTGTCAGCTGGTTCATGGAGGCGGCGTTCGGCATCACCGCATGGGATTACACCGGCCAGTGGCTGTCGATTGGCGGTCGCACCTCGGGCAAGTACATGGTGTTCTGGGGCTTGCTGGGGCTTGCCTGGATTAAGTTCGTGCTGCCATATCTGCTGCGGCTCATCAACCGGATTCCCTGGCAGGTCCGGTATTCGCTGACCGCGGTGTGCGCGGCGCTGATGCTGGTTGATATCGTCATGACGCTGATGGCGTTGGACTGCTGGTATAGCCGCGTTTCCGGCATGCCGCAGGATGCCCCGGTCACGCGGTTCTTCGCCGAGCATTTCGATGACGCGTATATGCAGCACCGGTTCCAGACCATGACCATCGACCCGTCGAAGTCCGGCCGTGTGGCGTGATGTTCGCGACACCATGCGACACACCGAAAATCGTCAACCGTTCTATGCCGGTGCCGGGCGGTGTATCCCGCGCGATGCCGCGGTCGTGACGATATAATGGAAAAGTGCATGAAACGACAAAGACGTTGATGGAAGCGAGAATGTCAGCCCCATACCTTCAGTAGACGTTTTTGTAGCGTCGGATGATACGTGAATCGCAGCGAGGCGGTTCCGCGGTGAAGAAGGATGGTGCGTCATGCGTGGTATATACGCGAGCCGGCGGCACGCCTGCAGCCGTGTGCGTCGCGAGCTTGGTTTCACGCTCATCGAGCTGCTGGTGGTCATCCTGATCATGGGCATCCTGGCGAGTATCGCCGTGCCGATTTATCTGAACGTGCGCAGGACAGCGTGGAATGCGGCCGCCCAGTCGGATGTGAAGAACGCGCAGCTCACCATAGAGACGGCGAGCGTCGACATGGGAGGCAGGCTGCCGGCGAGTTTCGAACGGCAGGCGCGTAAGGCGGGCGATCCCAATCTCATCTATACGTTGAAAAGCTTCACTTGGGGCGACACCAGCAACAAGCCGATAGGCAATGCCCAGATATCCCTGTCGCCCGATGTGGCGCTGTGCTTTACGTCGGACACCACCTTCCTGGACAAGAAGGGAAGGCCGATAAGGGGCGGCAGTAGTGCTTTCGGGGCGACAAACGGCTTGACGTATCGGATTTACGGCACGAACAGGAACAATCTTGACGTGTACTATCTCTATGATTCGGCGACCGGACAGCTGACCAAGGAGAATAACCCCGATCGGGTCCCCGCCTCTGTAGGGGATAGCGAAGGCGGCTACTATGCGCCCGGGGACGGTCCATCGCATGGGAAGTATTCGAGGCCGTATGGTGTCATCACCAGTTGCGACATCGAGCTGCACTATCACCTGTACGGCAAGTGACGGCGCTCGCATCAGGTAGTGACGTGCCGGCGGTGCGCCAGGGGCCTTGCCGCCTTGGGCGCATCGCCAACACGATTCCCGGCTGGAGGTAATCCGAGCCGGGAGCCTCCAGCCTCTAGAAATCCCAATCGTCGTCGTCGGTTTCCTCGGCCTTGCCCATCACGTAGGACGAGCCCGAACCGGAGAAGAAATCGTGGTTCTCGTTCGCCGAAGGTGACAGCGCGGCCAGGATTTCCGGGCTCACCTGGGTTTCCTCGGCGGTGAAGCGTGTGGGGTAGCCGAGGTTCATGAGTGCCTTGTTCGCGTTATATCGTACGAACGCAAGCACATCGGGCAGGAAGTCGAAGCCCGCGTACACGTCCTTGGAATACTCGATTTCCAGCTCGTAGAGGCGGTCGAGCAGGTCCATGGTGAAGTCGTGCAGCATCTGCTGGTCTTCGGCGCTGCGGGTCTCAAGTCCGCGCTGGAACTTGTAGCCTGAATAATACCCGTGGATCGCCTTGTCTCGAAGAATGAGACGAATCATATCAGCGGTGTTCATCATGGTGCCGCGAGCCGCGAAATACAGCGGCAGGTAGAAGCCCGCGTACAACAGCAGCGACGAGAGCAGCGTGGCGGCGACCTTGCGTTTGAGCGGGTCGTCGCTCTCATACTGTTCGAGTACGGTGTCGACGCGCTCCTGCAGGATGTCGTTGCCCACGGCCCAGCGGTACGCCTCGTCGATCTGCTCGCTGGAGCACAGCGTGGAGAAGATCGACGAATACGAGCGCGCGTGAATGGATTGCATGAACGCAATATTCGTGTACACGGCCTGCTCGTGTTCGGTGCGTGCATGCTCGATCTGGCAGATTTCGCCGATGGTTGCCTGCGTGGTGTCGAGCAGCGTGAGCCCGGTGAACACGCGAACGGTGGCGGTGCGTTCGCGCTCGCTGAGCGCCCGCCAGTCGGGCACGTCGTTCGACAGCGGCACTTTCTCGGGCAGCCAGAAGTTGGCGACGAGGCGGTTCCACACCTCGAGATCCTTGTCGTCCGTGATGCGGTTCCAGTTGATGGGCCGCACGCGCGAACCGTGATGGTAGCGGTATTGCGCCGGGGTGATGGACGCGTCCATCATCGCGTCGTCGGCGATGCGGACGGTGCGGGGTGTGGTGGGGGTTCGGGGGTCGTAGTGGTCATGATGTTCCTTCGTTCGGTTCAATAGTTCATGGGTTCATGGGACAAGGATTGGCGCAATGGCGCCGCTCATAGCATGCAGCTGACGCAGCCTTCGACGTCGGTGCCTTCGAGCGCCTGCTGGCGGATGCGGATGTAGTACAGCGTCTTGATGCCTTTGCGCCACGCGTAGATCTGCGCCTTGTTGAGATCACGCGTCGTGGCGGTGTCGGGGAAGAACAATGTGAGCGACAGGCCTTGGTCCACATGCTTCGTGGCCTCGGCGTAGGTGTCGATAATCGCCTTCCAGCCGATGGTGTACGCGTCCTCGAACATGCCGAGATTCTCGTTGGTCATGTACGGCGCCGGGTAATACACGCGGCCGGTTTTGCCTTCCTTGCGGATCTCGATGCGCGCGGCGATCGGGTGGATCGAGCTCGTGGAATGGTTGATATACGAAATCGACCCGGTCGGCGGCACGGCTTGCAAGTAGGCGTTGTAGATGCCGTCACGCAGCACTTGGGCTTGCAACTCGCGCCAATCGTCGGCGGAGGGGATGGTCACGCCGAAGCGATTGAACAGGTCGCGTACGGTGTCGGTCCGCGGTTCGGTGTGGTATGTGCCGTCGATGTACTTGTCGAAATAGTTGCCTTCGCCGGCCGGCTTGGCATACGCGCTGTCGTCGAACCCAGCGAAACGGGTACCGCGTTCGGCGGCGATCACATGCGAGGTGCGGTACGCATGGTAGGCGACCGTCATGAAATACATATCAGTGAAATCAAGCGCTTCATCACTGCCATACCGCAGGCCCTCGCGGCCGAGGAACCCGTGCAGGTTCATCTGCCCCAGCCCGATGGCATGGCTTTCCTCGTTGCCGCGCCGAATGGATGGTACGCAGTCCAATCGCGTATGGTCGCTGACCGAAGTGAGCGCGCGGACGGCGGTTTCGACACTAGCGGCAAGACCCCCGTCCATCGCCTTCGCGATATTGAGCGAGCCCAGATTGCAGGAGATATCACGGCCCACATGCTCGTAGTCGAGGTCCTCGCGGTAGGTGCTTGGCTCCTGCACCTGCAGGATCTCGGAGCATAGGTTGCTCATAGTCACACGGCCCTTGAGCGGGTTCGCGCGGTTCACGGTGTCCTCGAACAGCATGTACGGGTAGCCGGATTCGAACTGCAATTCGGCAAGCGTCATGAAGAATTCACGCGCGTCGATATACGTTTTGCGGATGCGGTCGTCTGCCAGCATCTCGTCATAGTGTTCCGTGACCGAAATATCGGCGAACGGTACACCGTAGACACGCTCCACATCGTACGGGCTGAACAGGGCCATGCGTTCGCGGCGCTTGGCCAGTTCGAAGGTGATGTCCGGGATCACCACGCCGAGGGCCAGCGATTTGATGCGGATCTTCTCGTCCGCGTTCTCGCGTTTCGTGTCGAGGAAGCGCATGATATCAGGGTGATGCGCGTTGAGATACACCGCGCCGGCGCCTTGGCGCGCCCCCAGCTGGTTCGCGTAGCTGAATGAATCCTCGAGCAGTTTCATGACCGGGACCACGCCGCTTGACTGGTGTTCGATGCGCTTGATCGGGGCGCCCGCCTCGCGCAGGTTCGTCAGCAACAGGGCCACGCCGCCGCCGCGCTTGGACAGTTGCAGAGCCGCGTTGATACCGCGCGAAATCGACTCCATATTGTCTTCGATACGCAGCAGGAAGCAGCTCACCGCCTCGCCGCGCTGCGCCTTGCCAAGATTCAGGAAGGTCGGCGTGGCGGGCTGGTAGCGGCCGGAAATGATGGCGTCCGCATACTCAATCGCACGCTGCTCGTCACCGTCCGCAAGCTCCAGAGCGACGGCGGCGCAACGCTGCGGGAAATCCTCCAGATACTGCGAGCCGTCGAAGGTCTTCAACGCGTATGATGCATAGAATTTGAACGCGCCGAGGAAGGTCTCGAAGGTGAAGCCTTGGTGCTCTACGTGGTTGTAGAAGCCGTCCAGAAAATCGTCTGAATACTGGTCAAAGATGCGATGGTCGTAATAGTTGTTGTCCAGCAGATACGCGAGGCGCTCGCGGGTGGAGGCGAACCGCATGGTGCGCGGCTCGACCTGGTCTTGCATATACGCGTCGACGGCCTGATGGTCGGCATCGAAGCGGATGCGGCCGTTGTCGTCGTACAGGTTGAGCATCGCGTTGAGCGCGTGATAGTCGGGGGGCCGCCTGCGGAATGGCGAACTGGGGCGATGTGGCGGTTGCGGTCATGATTGGCCTTTCTGGTCGATGTGATTCAGCGTGATGTCGTTGCGGGTGATGGGATTGGGGCTCAGACGGTTCTGCCATCCGAAAGCCGCAGGAAGAAATCGCGTAATCCTTCTCGGACCTTGCGCATGTCCTCGGGTGTGCCGGTCAGTTCGAAGGAATACAGGAACGGCACGTGGCATTTCGCGGCGATCACGTCGCCCGCCGCACAGAACGCGTCGCCGAAATTTGTGTTACCGGATGCGATGACCCCGCGCAGCAGGCTGCGGTTGCCGCGGTCGTTAAGAAAACGGCGCACCTGCGGCGGCAGGGCTTTCGCAATGTCACCACCGCCATACGTCGGCACGACGATCACGAACGGTTCGTCGACGACGAGCGGGCCGTCCTTCGGGCGCAAGGGGATGCGATAGACGTTGAGCCCGGCTTCGGGCAGGTGGCAGTTCTTGATGAACCTCGCGGTGTTTTCCGACGCGGAGGAGAAGTACACGACCGCGCCGATATGGGCTGCGGTGGCGCTTGATTCCGGGGTATTCGGAAGGCGTGCCGGGATTGGGGCGGCTGGGGTTGCTGTGGCGGCCTCGGGTGTAGCCGGCTGTGTGGCCGACTCCGGTGTTGTCAGTGCCTGCGCTGGTGCTGCCGGTGTTATGGATGTGTCGGTCATGCCTGATTCCCGACGGTGGCGAGTGATGTGCGCGAGGGGGCGAGCGCTTCGGCGAGCTCATCGATGAGATCCGGCCGGTAACCCGACCATGACGCGTCCGGTGTGATCACGACAGGCGCCTGTCGGTATCCGGCGTGTACCAGTTGGGCGAGCGTTTCCGGGTTTTCGCTCAAATCAACGGTTTCGAATGTGATGCCGCGCTCGTTCAGACGGCGTTTGGTCGCCTCGCATTGCTGGCATTGCGGTTTGGTGAACACGGTGACGGTCATGGATCCTCCTCGCTGTGGTTGCTGCTGTTGCTGCGGTTGCGCTGTCTGGAACAGTAACGCTACATGACCAAACGGAAACGAAAAACCACCACAACTAGTGGCGTGTTGAGCGTGTCGCCACTACATCTAGTGATGCGCGGGGGCGTTCAACATAGTCGGCAGAACGATTCCGGGGCACATGAGGACGTTGCCGATTCCAATCCGAACGGCGGGCAAAATGTGAGGTATCCGACAAATACGCCATCCGGACTTGACAGGTCGCAGCGCACACTGGAACCGACTGTGATGTCGCTCAGGGCGTATTCGTGAAACGGTCCCGACGCTCCGCCCAAGGCTCGCGATAGACTGGCAGCTAGCGTAGGCGGCGGATTCGCCGCGCTTGTATCACCAAACGTGTCATCGGACTTGGGAAAGGTAACGTAATGGCCGTAGAAGCTACTGCAAACATCGGCGTCGTCGGACTGGCGGCAATGGGCTCCAACCTCGCCCGCAACCTGGCGCATCACGGGAACACCGTCGCCGTGTACAACCGGCATTACGAGCGCACGGAAAAGCTCATCAACGAGCACGGCACCGAAGGCAAGTTCGTGCCCGCGAAAACCGTTGAGGAGTTCGTCGCCTCCCTCAAGCGTCCGCGCACCGCGATCATCATGGTCAAGGCCGGCGGCCCGACCGACGCGGTGATCAACGAGCTCGCCGACGCCATGGAGCCGGGCGATATCATCGTCGACGGCGGCAACTCCTACTTCGAGGACACTATTCGCCGTGAGAAGGATATCCGCGCACGCGGCCTGCATTTCGTCGGCTGCGGCGTGTCCGGCGGCGAGGAAGGCGCGCTCAACGGCCCGTCCCTCATGCCCGGCGGCACTGAGGAATCCTGGAAGACCCTCGGCCCGATTCTCAAGTCGATTGCGGCGGTCGCCGAAGGTGAGCCGTGCGTCACGCATATCGGCGAGAACGGCGCCGGCCACTTCGTCAAGATGGTCCACAACGGCATCGAATACGCGGACATGCAGCTCATCGCGGAAAGCTACGATCTCATGCACCGCGGGCTCGGCATGGACGCCGCCGAGATCGGTGACGTGTTCGAAGAGTGGAACAAGACCGAACTGAACTCGTATCTGATCGAGATCACCGCCGAAGTGCTGCACCAAGTGGACGCGAAGACCGGCAAGGCGCTGGTGGATGTGATCGTCGACCGTGCAGGCATGAAGGGCACCGGCACGTGGACCGTTCAGACCGCGCTGTCGCTCGCGATTCCGGTGACCGGCATCGCCGAAGCGGTGTTCGCGCGTGGCCTGTCCGGCATGACCGAACAGCGTGCCGAAGCGCAGAAGCAGCATCTCGCCGGCCCTGAGCAGAAGCTTGATGTCGCGCCGGCTGAGCGTGCCGCGTTCATCGAGGATATCCGCCACGCGCTGTACGCCTCGAAGATCGTCGCCTACGCGCAGGGCTTCGATGAGATTCAGGCCGGTGCCAAGGAGTACGGCTGGAATATCGATCTTGCTGCGGTGGCGCGCATCTGGCGTGGCGGCTGCATCATCCGTGCGCAGTTCCTGAACCGCGTGGCCGAGGCCTTCGAATCCGGCGAAGCGAACGTGTCGCTGCTGTTCGCCTCGTACTTCAAGGATGCGATCGCCAAGGCGCAGGATTCCTGGCGCCGCGTGGTCGCCCAGTCTGCGTTGAACGGCATGCCGACCCCGGCGTTCGCCAGCTCGCTGTCCTACTACGACGGCCTGCGTTCCGACCGTCTACCCGCCGCTCTGATCCAGGGCCAGCGCGACTACTTCGGCGCGCACACCTACGGCCGCATCGACCAGCCCGGCGCCTTCCACACGTTGTGGGCCGAACCCGGCCGTCCTGAAATCACTGCGTGATTTCAGGACGGTAGGCACGGCCCGGTGGGCCGTGTCTAGGGTTCGGCTGCGGCGCGCCGTATCGCGCGCCGCAGTAAATATTGAGCCCGGCCGTAGGCCGGTCAATAATTGCAGGGCCGAAGGCGAGCCGGGGCGTCCTGAAATCACCGCGTGATTTCGTCCCGCAGTCCGGCCAAGTGGCCCGGCCTGGTGGTTGCGGCTTCGTGATCGTGTCCCAGCGGACCGGCCAGGTGAGCCGCTCCTAGGCTTCGGCTGTGGTGCGCGCATGGTAGTGCGCCGCAGGACCAAGAGGTTCACTGCTTTTCCAAACTGGTTACGCTGACGAATCCCTCAGCGTAACCAGTTTGTGTAATCAGGTCGTCGGGATGCTGGCGGCTGCGATGTTATGGTCGTTTCCGTCTGCTGAACGGTGGTCAATCCGGGAGTTCACGCCGATAGGCCTCGTCGGGCTGTAATCTCCCAGAATCTGCGGGAGTTTTCGCAGATTTCCGGAATTCGTCGCTAATCTCCCGCATCGACTGTGGGAGTTCATGAAAATCCGGCGCTCTCACGGACAATCTCCCAACAAGAACGTTAGAATTCCGCGATTCTCAAAAATCGGCCTCAAAGTCGTTCCCGGGAGAACTCCGCCGGATCTATGCTTCCGCTCTAAACTCCCGGGATATCCGGGAGTTTGCTGTCCTCGTGGCGATTCGTAACAGAACTCCCACATCGGTCTTGGTGATATTCACCCGGCCATATTCGCCCGGCCATATCCCGTTCAGTTACTGGGACGCTCGATACCCAGCAGCCAATCTCAATAATCCTAAAATCTTTCAATCCCGGCCCCTTGCTGCGAGATTTTTAGAGAAAAAATCTAAAAAATCTCGCAGCAATCGCCATCTGACTGAGTTTTTGAGATTCCGCGCTCATGCCATCTCAATCACCTGTCCCGAAATCGTTGGAATTCCGCGGTTCTCGCGGAGCCAGCCGTAGAGGCGGCCATCCCGATCCCTCAATTTCTCTCGGAATCTGCCTTTCCAGTCGAGATTTTCAGACTGAAGTCTCAATAACTCGTAAATCAAGCCTTCTGAATCGAGATTTTTAGATTCCTCACAAACTGGTTACGCTCATCGCCCTCTCAGCGTAGCCAGTTTGTGAGAGAAGGGATATGAGGAGCTGACGATACGGCGGTTCGCAAAGGAGAGGAGATGGGGATTGCGTAAGGAACGCAAGAAGGGGCGCAGGGATTGCGGAGCGAGGACGCGGGGAGTGGCGAAGTGAGGATTGCGAAGCGAGGGTGCGGAGAAAGGCGCGAGGATTGCGGGGCGGAGATGCGATGTATAGAGATGCGAGTGATTCGCGCGCGGCCTGTCAGTGCAGCCAGTTTGTGGAATGGGGGACATGTGCGGAGAGCAGCGCATCGGTGCACAGTCCGGTTTGTTGTGTGGCCCTCCGCGGCTACTCCAGCGGTGTGCGATCCCACTGGTCGGCGCGCGGGATGGTGCGCAGGCTGCGCGAGCTGACAACCAGCAGCGTGCTGACGAGCATCACCGTCCAGAACACTAGCATCGTCCCGCTGAATCCGAAAGCGGGCAGCAGACTTCCGGCCGTCGCCGAGCAGAACGCGGATAGTGCCTGCGCCGGAACGGTAAGTGTCACGGTGATACGCCCCTGCATCGTGTCGGGCGTCTTACCGAAGATGAATCCGAGCTGCAACGCGTTGATGATCGGGAACGGCAGGCACATCACGGCATTGGCGATAAGCAGCACCCAGTAGTTGTCGGTCAGCAGCATCGGCAGCGAAGCGATGCAGATGAACACGAATCCGCAGCATGTCACCGGGCCGACCGGCACAGTATCGTTGATTCGCCCAGCGATGAACGCACCCGCCAGCATCGCGAGGAATACGCCCGTATTCACGAAACCGATGAGCGTCGCGTTCACGCCGGTGCGCATCAGATGCAACTGAATCGCATATTGGAAGCCATTGACCCCGAAATTCGCCAGTGCGGACGACAGCATTGTCAGCACCAGCATCCTGCGGTGCAACGACCATGACCATCCTTCGGTGAAATCACGGAAAAATGACGCACCGCCCGCTTTTCCACCGTCATCGTCGCTATCGCCGTTGCCGCTATCGCTGCTGTTCCGCGGATTTCCGCCGACTCGGATGCGTGTCGCAGCCACACCTGCCAGCAGATACATGACCGCCGCCGACAGGAACGGCAGCCACGGGGCGATGCCGAACAACAGTCCGCCGACCGGGCTGCCGGCCATATTGATGGTCGCGTCACGACCTTCGTTGAGACTGCGCGCTTTCGGATATGAGCGAATATCGACGATGGATTTGAGCATCGCATCCGAGGCGGGGCCAAGGAACCCGTTGACCGCGGATTCGAGCACCGCGATGGCGAGCAGCACGGGGAAGGCCAGCCTGCCGGCCATGAGGAGCGCGGCGACTGACCCCCAGCAGATGACGCCCATGGTCGCGTTCACGATGATTAGCGTTTTGCGGTCGTGACGGTCGACGAATGTGCCTCCGAACACGGCGGTCACTTGCTGCGCGATTGCGGCCAGCGATCCCAACCAACCTGCGGCCGTGGTCGATCCGGTGAGCTTGTAGCCGATCAGGGAGACCGCCAGATACCGCAGGGCTACGCCGACGGCCGTTGCAGTGTCCGCCGTGAACCACGGCACGTAACCCGGGATATCCCACAGCCTACGTTCGTGCACAGGGGCAGACTGTCGGTGGCAGACCTGTTGCGCACGCATCTGGCGCTTCACAGCTGTGTGGTGGCGTCGGGGGTGGTGAACCAGACGAGCTCGCCGGTGGCATCTGCGAAGGATGACGGCCATGCTGGGTCGTTGCGTGTGGCGAATACGTGGGCCAGCGCGTCGGCCTTTCCGGCGCCGGCGGTCAGGAACCACATGCGTCGTGTTTGCGCGAGGAGCGGTGCGGTCATGCTCAGACGCAACGGCGGCATCTTGGGGGAGTGATTCACGCCGACGACCAGCCGGTCGGTGACGGACACCTCGGTATGCCCCGGGAACAGCGATGCGTAATGGCCATCCGGACCCATACCCATCACGGCGATATCCATCACCGGTACGACACCCAGCTCGCGGACCAGTTCGCGCTCGTACGCGCGCGCCGCCTCATCGAGCAGCGCATCGGTCGTCGTGTCGTCTGCCGCCGCGATATCCGCGGCATTCCGGGTATCCGCTGCCATCTCGTGGATGTTGGTTTCAGGGAGCCGCCCTTCGGCGACCAGCCGGTCGAGCAGCATGCGGCGGGCCTGCAGCGCGTTGCGGTCGTCGTCATCGGCGGCGACGAATCGTTCGTCCGCCCACCACAGGTGCACGCGCGTCCAGTCGATGGTGTCGGTCAACGGGTTGGATGCCATGTATTCCAACGCTTTGATGGTGTCTGAGCCGCCGGTGAGTGCCACATCCACGCGGGCGCGGGTCTTGCCGCCGGCGAGCCGTTCGCCGAGCAGGTCGGCGATGGCGAGCAGCAGACGTTGCGCACCGGCTTGGGCGACCGCGTCTTTGGTCGGATATACCACGAGTGTGCGTTGGACCATGATTCCTCCTGATTCCGCGTGCCTCATACCAACGGTTGCGTTCGGCGGGCATGTTTTCAATCTTCTAGCCAGCATAGTCGCAGCGCGGTAACCGGGCGGGTGACTGGATGCGTGACTGTCTTCGTGGGACCGCCGGATCGCAGCACATCCCCAACAGGTGGACGCTTGAAGGCCCGGTCGATCTGCAAGCGCAGGCAGACTGGTATCGCAGCCTGTTCGACGCGATGGCCTCGCGCGACTGGATTCGCGGCTGCGTGCTGTGGAGCTGGCCGCCGGTCCTGTACAGCGCCGACGCTGCAGCCTCCGACCGCTACTACGAGTTCTACAACAAACCCGCCGAATCCGTGATCCGCGAGGCGTTCGCCCACTGATTGGCGATGGAAGAGCGGGTTGATTATGCCGCTACATACCAAGAACGCCCGGTCATACAACACTTGCTCATCAGTGCTATACGACCGGGCGTTCCTGAGCCAGCATGCCTTACGCGGCAGAAATCCTGTCCGGCTCAGTGCCAGATCAGATCCCAGCCTTTGTTGATGACGTCTGCGTAGACCTCGTCGGGGTCCATGCGGCGCAGCTCCTCGGTCAGGCAGTCTTCGAGCGTACGCACCGGCACGCTGATCGGCTGCGGGGTCTGCCCGGGAACGCTGATGATCGACTGGTCCTCGTGCGGGCGTTCCAGCGACAGCACGCCGCCGTCCTGGCGGGTCAGATACACGCCGGTGACCGCCTCAGCATGCTCGTCGGCTTCGAAATCAACCGGCACGTTGAGCTTGAGCCGCAGCCACGCGCACAGCAGGTCCGCGGGCAGGAAGTCGTTCGGTGCGGTGACGCGGGCGCGCACGATCGGGATGTGCGGCGGCTGGTCGACCATGGAAGCGAGCATGGCACGCCACACGGTCAGACGCGTCCACGACAGGTCCACATCCTGGGCGGACCAGTTGCGACGGAGCCGTTCGATGGTGGCTTCCGGGTTGCTGGAACGCATCGCGTCAGTGATACGGCTTGACGCCATGGCGCCCAACAGGTCCTTCGACGGGTTGGACGGCGGATTCGTCGGCCACCAGGCCACGACCGGCGCATCCGGCACGAGCAGCGGGATGACCAGCGTGTCGAGATGGTCGACCAAGCCGTTGCGAGGGCGGAGCACAATCACTTCGCCGGCGCCTGCGTCCGCGCCGAATCGCACTTGCGCATCGAGATTAGATTCGTCGGCAGTCTTGGTGCTGGAGCCTTCGCCGTCAGTGCCATCTTCGCCTTCAGCTGACACCGCACCAGAAGCGATGGTGGTGTGCGTGTTCGGCACAATCGCAATCACGCGGCAAGGATGCTCACGGCTCGCCGCATTCGCGACTTCCAGCGAGTTCTCAAGCTCAGCATCGTCGGTACGAATCAGCAGCGTGAGCACGCGCCCGGTCGCCGACTCGCCGCGCTCCTCATGCAGTTCGTCGATTTTCGCGGAGATTTCGCGGGTTCGTGTATTAGGCAGGTCGATAATCATGGCATCCTCCAATGGCGGCCGTCACGGGCCAGCATCTCATCGGCTTCCGCCGGGCCCCACGTGCCGGCACGATACGGCTGCGGCTGGCCGAGCGTCGACCAGAACTGTTCGATCGGGTCGAGGATCTTCCAGCTCAGATCCACTTCCTCCGTGGTCGGGAACAGCGGCGGATCGCCGAGCAGCACGTCAAGAATCAGGCGCTCGTAAGCTTCGGGGGAGCTTTCAGTGAAGGAACGGCCATAGCTGAAGTCCATGGACACGTCGCGCACTTCCATCGCGGAGCCGCCGGGGACTTTCGCACCGAACCGCATGGTCACGCCCTCGTCCGGCTGCACACGAATCACGACCGCATTGCTGCCGAGCTCGCGGACCGCGGTCTGCTCGAACGGCAGGTGCGGGGCGCGCTTGAACACGACGGCGATTTCGGTGACACGCTTGCCCAGACGCTTGCCGGTACGCAGGTAGAACGGGACGCCGGCCCAGCGGCGGGTGTCCACGTCGAGGCGAATCGCAGCATACGTTTCAGTGGTGCTTGACTTGTCGATGCCTTTTTCGTCCAGATAGCCGACCACTTCGTGCGAACCCTGCCAGCCGCGGGCGTACTGGCCGCGCGCGGTGTGAGCGCGCAAGTCCTTCGGCAGGCGGACAGCGGACAGCACCTTGGTCTTCTCAGCCGTCAGATCCTGTGCGGAGAAGCTGACCGGCTCCTCCATCGCGGTGAGCGCCATGAGCTGCAGCAGATGGTTCTGGATGACGTCACGTGCGGCGCCGATGCCGTCATAGTAGCCGGCGCGGCCGCCGATGCCGATATCCTCGGCCATCGTAATCTGCACATGATCGACGTAGTTCGAATTCCAGATCGGCTCGTACATCTCGTTCGCGAAGCGCAGCGCGAGAATGTTCTGCACGGTTTCCTTGCCGAGATAATGGTCGATGCGGAACACCGAGCTCGGGTCGAAGACCTCGGATACCACGCGGTCAAGCTCGCGGGCGCTTTCCAGGTCATGGCCGAACGGCTTCTCGATGATCACGCGACGCCACGCGCCCTCGGTGGAGCGTGACAGGCCGGATGCAGCGAGTTGCTTGGACACGAGCGGGAACGCGCGTGGCGGCACCGACATGTAGAAGGCGTGATTGCCTTGCGTGCCGCGGTCGCGGTCAAGCTCCTGCACAGTGTTGCTCAGCCGTTCGAACGCCGCCGGGTCGTCGAAGGTACCCTGCACGAAGCGGATGCCCTTGGCGAGGTTATCCCACGTGGATTCCTTGAACGGGGTGCGGCAGCGGGCCTTGACTGCCTGCTTGACGAATTCGATGAAATGCTCGTTGGTCCAGTCGCGGCGGGCGAATCCGGTCAGTCCGAAGCTCGGCGGCAGCAGGCCGCGGTTCGCCAAATCGTAGACGGCTGGCAGGAGCTTCTTCTGAGCCAGATCACCGGTCACGCCGAAAATCACCAGACTGCACGGGCCGGCGATGCGCGGGAGACGCAGGTCGCGCGGGTCGCGCAGCGGGTTGGTCCAGGTTGGTGTGTTGCTCATAGTTGCCATCATACGTGTGGGGGAGGTGTTTGGTTTCGTGGCCGCCCGCGCTGCGATGCCGATTTCACGACTGGCGTATCGCGCCAAACTGGCCGGTGGCGGTGCGGCGGTGGGATATCGCACTGTTGTGTGACTGCCCAGTCGCATGGCTGCCAGGTGCCGGCGGATTTTGGTTCTACGGCCGGGGTATCTCTCCGCTGTGCGACTGTCGTGTCGCAGGGCGGCCGGATATCACCGGGTCACGGCTCTGCCATCAGGCTATCTGCTTGTTGTGCGACTGCCGCGTCGCACAACGGCCAGGTCTCGTCCGCCATCCGCCCGCCGCCTGCCATGTCGGCCGCCCGCCGAATGTCGCAACCGTGGCCGACGATCGGTGTATGGAGACTCATCATCGCATTGCGGTGCTGTGTGCGCTGCCGCAGGAAGCTGAACCCATCATCGAGGGCTTGCATGGAATCGAGCGCAGCAGTCGGTACGGTACGGATCTGGTCACCGGGCAGCTTGGCGAGGTGTCTGTCGTCGTGTGCGTGGGCGGTATGGGGAAGGTCGCAGCAGGCGCCGCCGCCCAGATGCTCATCTGTGAATATCATCCGGAAGCCCTGATATTCAGCGGTATTGCGGGCAGTCTCAACCCGCTGCTGGAGGTCGGGGATATTGTGGTCGGCGGTTCGCTGGTGTATCTGGAGACCAATAACGACATCATCGCCGAATGCGATCCCTTCTTGCACACGTATGCGTCCGATGACCGTCTTTGTACGCTTGCCTGCCAAGTTCTGGACAGGCAGGGGTACCGCCGTGTGCCGTCGCTCGCTGAGATGGGCGATGTCGCCGCTGCTGGCGCGGCCGTCGCTGACAATGGTTCTGGCCGCCGGTACGTGTGTGGCACGATTGCGACCAGTGACCAGTTCAACACCGATCCCGACGTACTAGAGCGCACCCGCCGCGTCTGGCATGGCGACTGCGAGGAGATGGAAGGCGCGGCGGCCGCCCACGTGTGCGCCAAGAACCGCGTGCCCTTCCTGGCCGTGCGTGCGATGAGCAACCGCTGCGGCGAGGCCTACGAAGACCTCAACCGTCACCAGTCGGACATGACACTCGCCGCCCGCAACGCCGGGGCGGCGGTCCTGGCAGTCTTACATGCGGCGCAAATCCACCACGAGTAAGCCAGACCCTGCGGAATCATCCGAAATCCGTCACGCATAAGCCGGGTTCCCGCAACATCGCCGGGAATCCACCACGCGCTACCTCCTATTTGGCCGGTCACCGCGGGATGCGTAGAATCTGGTAGGCATATGCGCAGGCGGTGCCATAGGACGGGGTGATGGTGACGATGCGGGTGGTATCGTGGCCGTCCGAGTCGATGCTCAACGTGGTTTGCTTCACCCGCTTGTCGTCGCACCGTACGGTATCGCGTTTCGCGGTGGTGCCGATTTCGAAATCCGCCGTCAGATTGCCTGTGCCGATGCAGTACACCGTCAGCTGATACGTGCCCGCCTCGATCTGAAGGTTTTCCACATTGCGCGCGACATTGGGTTGCCGCAATCCGTATGTTCCGGCGGAATAGCTGGGTGATGGGCCGAATTGCGCGGCAAGCTCCGCACCTGCGGACTGGCTGTCGCCGTTATTGATTGCCTGCTTGCCGGCGTCGAGCGACTCTTCGATCTGTCGCGTATATGATGCCGGAAGCTCCGGAGCCGGCCTTTGTTTGCCGCCGGTGCTTCCTTCCGTCGCGCCGCTTGGTGAAGCTGACGGGCTCGCCGCTGAGGAAGTCTGCTCTTTCGAGGCATGTGCGCTTTGCCCGCCGCGCTCGCCTTGTCCGCCGATCAGACTCGTCAGCGCGACCGTCGCCGCGATGATCATCGCGGCGACGACTACCGCCGCCAAAGACGCACGAATCGCCCTGTTGCGGTTGTTGCTGTGTTTATCGTCCATCTCCGACCCCCACTTCGTACTTCGGTTGTCGCAACAATCCTCGGTGATTGTCGCTGTGAACATACCGTGGTTGTCACGATAGTCCCCCCGCAGTCCGCGTCGCAAGACTCGCCTCGCTTCTTGTCATGCTTATTTGTGTTGTGCAGATTCGCTGTCATCAGTCAGGAACCCGGCAAAATCGCAACAAATCGCCCAACAGCCATCAGGCGGAAGGGAAGGGGGAGTTCTCATCACTCTTGATACAGATGTGCGGTCATCCTTGCCGCGTTTTGTATCATTTATTGTATCAACGCAGTTTGGGGAAGCAGTCTCATACGTGGCAGATTGGCGACAATCCTTGTAGGGATCTGCGGTATGCGCGGCGAATCTGCGCCGCATGTGAACTCTGAGAAAGTGCCCCCCCGTGGGACTCGAACCCACAACCCACGACTTAAAAGGACGCTGCTCTAACCAATTGAGCTAGAGGGGCAACAAACGGTATTGTACACCATGGCTCGACCGGCACGCCGTGTCACGGCTTGTCGCGGACTGTCGGCCGCGTCCCACGTGGTTCAGGATACGGCCGACAGTCCACGCTTCACGCCTCTGCCGGCAGCGCGCCCAGCTCCTGCAGTTTCGCCTTGATGTCGTTGGCCGACGGCTCGACTTGGAACGATCCGTCCGCATACTGGACAACCGGGATGTGCTTCTGCCCGCTGATTTCCACGGCCTTGTCGGCGGCGCCGTCCTCCTGCTCGATGTCATGCCAGTCGAACGCCGCGCCGAACCGGTTTAGCGCCTCCTTGGCCCGCTTGCAGTCGCCGCACCAGCTTGCGCCGTACACGTTGATATCGCTCATGGTTCCTTCTTTCGTTGATGGTTGCCGACGGGGCTCCCGTCCGTTCGCCCCGCGCGTTGGTTGCCTATGCTAAAGCAAAACGATGGCTGATGCAGCTGTCCGGCATCAGGATTCGCAGTCCGCGCAAAACAGACAGCCCGCCGGACAGCACGACCCTGCACCTCCCGACCGCAGCGCACCCGCCCCGCGATCAGCTGTGCGCCGCCAGTCGCCGTTCGCACCAGTGCTGCACCCACGTGAGCACCGTGCAGAACAGCAGATAGACGACCCCGACCTCAAGGTAGAGCGCAAGCGGCTCGTAGTACACGGCGGTGATGCGCTGCGCGGTCATGAACATCTCGACGACGGTGATATTCGCGGCGAGCGACGTGTCCTTGACCAGTGAGATGAACGTGTTGAACAGCGCGGGGAACGCCGACCGGAACGCCTGCGGCAGTACGATGCGGCGCATGATCGTCACATACGACATATTCGTTGCGTATCCGGCCTCGAACTGTCCGCGCGGCACCGCTTCAATCGCGCCTCTCAAGGTCTCGGACGCGTAGGCGCCCACGTTAAGCGAGAACGCGATTATAGCGGACGGAATCGCCGGAATGGTCACGCCAATGGACGGCAGGCCGAAGAAGATCACGAACAGTTGCACGAGCAGCGGCGTCCCGCGGAACACCCACACGTAGAATTGCGCGATCTGCGTGAGCACCGGCGTACGTGCCACGCGGGTGAGCGCCACGATGATCGCCAGCGTCAAGCCAATGGCGAAGGAGACCAGGGTGAGTGGAATCGTCACCGTGATTCCTGGAATCAGTAGTTTGCCGAATGAATCGACGACTATCTGCCAGACCCTGCCGTCCATTGCGGCTCCTTTCGTAATCTATACCGGTTTTCAGTTTCCAGCGCAACCGAGGGTTACTTGCCGAGGGTTACTTGGTTGAGATGTCCTCGCCGAAGTACTTTTCGGAGATCTTCTTGAGCGTCCCGTCCTTGCGCAGCTTGGCGATGGACTTGTTAATCGCTTCGGTCAGGTCGTCGCTGCCCTTGCGCAGCGGGAAGTGTGCGGCCGGGGTTTTCTCGCTTTTCACGGCGATTTTGATGTCGGCGTTCGGCTTCTGCTTGAGGTAGTCGAGCACAGCGAGCCCGTCGTTGACAATCACGTCGGCACGTCCGGAGGTCAGGGTTTCCACGGCCTGCGAGAAATCGTTGACCTGCACGAGCGTCGCGCCCTTTTCTTGCGCGACTTTCGCCCAGTTGCTGCCGTTTTGCCCGGCGTCTTTCTTGCCTTTGATATCGTCGAAGGATTTGATGGAATTGTCGTTCTTGCGGGTGATGACCACGCCGTATGAGTAGGCGTACGGCTCGGTGAAATCGTATTTCGCCTTGCGTTCGGCAGTGGTGGTGATCTCGTTGGCCACGCTATCGGTTTTCTTTGAATCCACGCTGGCGAGCAGTGAGTCGAAGTTCGCTTCGGAGAATTCGGCTTTCACGCCAAGGTCCTTGGCGACGGCGGTGGCGACATCCACGTCGTAGCCGGTGAGCTTGTTGGTTTTCGAATCATGGTAGCTGTAGGGCGCGTACGTGCCTTCGGTGCCGAAGACTAGCGTTCCCTTGTTCTTGACTTCCTGCAGCGCGCTCGTGGACGAGCTGGAGGAGCCACAAGCGCCCAGCGGCGCAATCAGGGTGATGGCGGCGAGGGCCGCGGCGGCGAGCCGCAGGGTATGGCGTGTGCGTGTGGTCATGGTTGCTCTCCTTGTTGTGATTGATGGTGATTGATTGCCGACGATGACGTATGACGTATGACGTTTAACGTTTGGCATATGGCAGAGATGTGCCGATTGCGGGGACTGCGCTGGCAGGCAGTCGATTGCATGCGGCCTGAAACGAGGGTCAGGAAGCGAAGGATTGCAGGAATTCCGCGGTCCTCGGCTGCGACGGATGGTCGAAAATGTCGCTTGCCGTGCCTTGCTCCACAATGCCGCCGTGCTCAAAGAACACGACATGGTCGGAAGCCTCCCGGGCGAATCGCATCTCGTGGGTGACCATAAGCATGGTCATGCCGTCCGAGGCAAGCTGCCGGATGACTTCGAGCACGCCGCCGACCATCTCCGGGTCGAGGGCGGAGGTGGGCTCGTCAAGCAGCAGAAGCTCAGGTTTCGCGGCGATGGCCCGTGCGATGCCCACGCGCTGCTGTTGCCCGCCGGACAGGGTGCTGGGGTAGCGGTCGGCGAAGTCGGCGAGCCCCACGCGGTCAAGCTGCTCGCGCCCGATGGCTTCGGCCTCCTTGCGCGACTTGCCTTGCGCGTAAATCAACGGCTCGGTCACGTTCTGCAACGCCGTTTTGTTGGCGAACAGATTGTAGTTCTGGAACACGAAGCCGATGCGTGAACGGATCGCGCGGATCGTCGCCTTGTCGCGGGTCGCTAAATCGACCGGGCCGTCGCCGAAATCAATGGTGCCGCTATCGGCATGTTCGAGCACGTCGATGACACGCAGCAGCGTGGATTTGCCAGATCCGGACGGACCGATGACGGTGACCGTCGCCGCGTGCGGAATATCAAGATCGACACCGGTGAGCACATCATGCTCGCCGAAACGTTTATGCACGTCGCGGATGGTGATCATTGACGCTCCTTTCACGGGACCTATATGGCGGATTTGTATCTATCAACTGTATAGGCCGGGCCGGTGACCGTTTCCGGCGCGGCTATACCAATCGCCTATTGCAGGCTATCAGCGCCCGCCCACGCCCGCCCATCCCGATGCCGTCCTACAGTGGAATCATGTCTTGTACTACGCTTCTTGTCGGAAAATCCGCCACTATCGACGGCTCGACCATGATTGCCCGCAACGACGATTCCGGTTCTGGCCGCTACGATCCGAAACGCTTCATCGCCGTCAACCCGTGCGACCAGCCGCGGCATTATCGCAGCGAACTGAGCCACGTGAGCATCGACCTGCCGGACGACCCGTGCCGCTACAGCATTGTCCCGAACGCGTTGCCCGGCCGCGGAATCCTCGCGGAATGCGGGATCAGCGAGCGCAATATCGCGATGAGCGCGACCGAGACGATCGCGGTGAATGAGCGTGTGCTCGGTGCTGATCCGATGGTCGAATTGCAACCGGCTCACGGCAATCCCGGTGATGATGATTACCGGCCGGAAATCCCCGGTGGTATCGGCGAGGAGGATTTCATCACACTGGTGCTGCCGTACGTGCATTCCGCGCGTGAGGGCGTGCACCGGCTGGGCGAGCTGCTGGAACGGTTCGGCACGTACGAGGCGAACGGCATCGCCATTTCGGATGTGGACGACGTGTGGTATGTGGAGACGATTGGCGGACACCATTGGATTGCCAAGCGTGTGCCGGATGACTGCTATGCCGCCATTCCCAACCAGTTGGGGCTTGACGATTTCGATATAGAGGATGCGTTCGGCGATGCCCGCAATCATATGTGCAGCGCCGATTTGGCGGAGTTCATCCGCGAGAATCATCTCGACCGCGGCATGGGCGCAGACAGCTTGAACCGAGTTGGCCGGTTCAATCCGCGCACGCTGTTCGGCACACGCACGACGAAAGACCATATCTATAACACGCCGCGTGCCTGGTATATGGAGCGCTATCTGAACCCGAGCGAGGACTGGGATTCGCCTGCTGCCCGGTACACGCCGATATCCGATGACATTCCGTGGTGCCGCCGGCCGGAGAACCGCGTGACGGTCGAGGATGTCGCGTTCCTCATGGCCTCGCATTTCGAGGACACGCCCTACGACCCGTACGGCACGCTCGGCACGGAAGAGACGCGGCACCGCTACCGCCCGATCGGCATCAACCGCACCGGGCAGATGGGATTGCTGCAAATCCGCCCATACGAGCCGGAAGCGAACCGGTCGGTGATGTGGCTGCAATACGGTTCCGGCCCGTTCACCACGCTCACACCGTTCTACACGAATGTGCGCGACACGCCCGCGTATCTGCGCGATACGAGCGCGGAAGTGTCGACCGACTCGTTCTATTGGACGAGCCGCATCATCGCGGCGCTCGCCGACCCGCATTATGTGTCGAATAGCAACGCGATTGAGCATTACCGTGAGAACGTCATGTCGCATGGGCACGCGCATGTCGCTCGCGTTGATGCCGCGCTGCGGGGTGCGACGGGTGTTGGTGCGAGCGCCGATGCTGGTACTGGTGCCGGACATGCCGTGAGTTGCGCCGATATCGAGGATGTCGAAGGCATCAAGCATAGCGGGGTGCGCGTGGATGCTGCCGTCGAGGCGGCCGACGATGCTGCTTCCGGAGAATCCGCCGATTGCCGTACTGCATGCGACGCCCTTGAACAAGCGAACCAGCGGATGGCGGATTACTTGCGCTCGCAAACCCAGGAGCTGCTCAGCAAGGTGTTGTACACGTCCAGCAACCTGATGCGCAACGCCTTCGCCATGTCCGACCGCTGAGCGCCCTAGGCTCTCGGGCCGGCTACCGCCCGAAACCCGTTGCGGTGTAGCCGGCCCGGGGCAACGGTCGTCAGTTGAAACCGACGACGTGTTCGGCGATGTTGTAGCCGTGCCGGATGATGAATCGCCCGGTCCGCCCGTGCAGGTTGATTGCGCGCGAGACGAGTTTATGCCGCACGTCATGCCCAATTTGCGGCGAAGTGACATCAATTTCGTGCCACAGCCGGTCCTTCTGACGGTAATTTTCACGGTCGCGCGACAGAATCAGGAACACGCTGGTCACCACGCTGTTAATCGACAGGAAGTGGATCATGTACCGGTACAGCCCGTCCGGCACGGTGCCGCGCTCCGGTGTCGCCTCAAGCATGAGATGGTTGACGAGTTGCAACTGCCTCACACGCCGGATCATCACATCGGTCTGCACAGACTGGCCTTCGCGCCCGATGAAGTAGTGGTAGAACGGCGTATCCAGGTACATGAGCCTGCGCACCCACGGGAACGGCTGATACGAGTAAATGAAATCGACATAGAAGGTGTGCTCCGGCAAAATCATGCCTGATTCTCGCACGACCGAGGTACGGAAGGTCAGCGCATGCATGATCATGTACTGCGAGATGCCGAAATGCCGCAGATCGTCCCAGCCGAGCCTACGGTTCGCATCCATGACGTTGCTGAAATGTACAACATGCTTGTTGCGTTTGCCAACTTTGTCATAGACGTAATCGGTGACCAGCAGGTCGATGGGTTCCCGTTCGAAGCGTTGCGCGCGCAGGGTTTCCATGACTTGACCGAGCGAATCGCTGCCGACCCAGTCGTCAGCGTCCACGACCTTCACATACATGCCGGCGGCTTCACGAATGCCTGTGTTGACCGCGCCGCCGTGCCCCTTGTTCGGCTGGTGGATCGCCCTGACCACGCCCGGATGCGCTGCCTGGAGCCGGTCGGCAAGCTCTGGAGTCGTGTCGGATGACCCGTCGTCGACGATGAGCACCTCGATATCGCCGGTATCGGGCGTGTCAATCAACGAAGCGACGCAACGCTCGAGATACTGCTCCATGTTGTACGCGGGTACGACGAACGTCAACGTCTTGGCCTGCTGTGACGTTCCCCGTTGAACGCTGTGGTGAGAATCCGGCGTGGCGTCCGTGAAATTAGTCATTGTTCCACCTTCTGTATGTCCCGTGCAAGGCTATCACGAGGAGTGTGGCGGCGTGGCGGGGCTTGCCCGATTTGTGGGTTTCGGCGCCTGATTTGCATGAGGATTTCACAAAGGCGTTACTGCAGGTTCAAGTCGCGGAAGGTGCCCGGATTATGCCGCGTTCTCCGGGGTTGCGTTCTCTGGGGGCACAGAATCCGCTTGATTTGCAGCAGTTGGCGGAATCGGTTCCGCGGTGTCGGCGGAGTTGGTGTCTGCGGCGGGCGGATTGCGCTGTTCGCCGCCATTGTCGCGCTTCGTCTTCTGCGCCGCCTTTTCAGCCGCTTCGCGCGCACGCTTGGCCTTCGCGCCCTCATAGCGCAGTTCCGGCTTGGCTTCGAGGCGGGACAGGCCGTGCCAGGCGAGGTTGACGATGAGCGCGGCGAGCTGTTCCTTGCCGAGCTTGGGTCGGTCGGCCCAATACTGGCCGGTGAATACGGTCATGCCGACAAGCATTTGCGCGTAGTACGGCGCGCTTTTGACGGGAAGATGCTGGCGTTTGAACCATTCGACGAGAATCTGCTCGACTTTTGAGCTCACATCGCCGAGCAGCGAGCTGAACGAGCCGGTTGGGTCGGTGCTGGGGGAATCCCGCACCAGGACTTGGAAGCCTTCCGGATTCTCCTCGATGTAGGTGAGGAGTGCGAGGGCGGCGCGTTCCACAATCTGCCGGGGATGGGCATCCGTGTCGCTGAGCGAACCGATGAGCGCGTCGGTCAATGCGCGCATTTCGCGGTCGACGACCACGGCGTACAAGCCTTCCTTGCCGCCGAAATGCTCGTAGACGATGGGCTTGCTGACTTTAGCGCTCGCGGCGATTTCCTCGACGCTCACCGCTTCAAACCCTTTGGACGCGAACAGCGACCGCCCTATCTCGATAAGCTGCTCGCGCCGCTGATACGACGTCATCCTCGAACTACTTGCCATAGTGTCTAGTTTCTCACCCCTTGTGGATTTCAGCTGTGGGGAGGGATGGTGGAGCGCGGGTTTTGGTCCGGGCGCGGGCACTCAAGGATAGCTGTGTATCCCGAGGTTCCTGTTCGCCCTGCGGCACAGGAACCGGCGGATGGACGCGTATTTCGCCGGTGCTGTTGAGATGCGCGCGTATTCGCGGGTTGCTGCGGTTGGACGACGCCGGCAAGTCCGGGATGCGTTCCCATCTGCCGGTCGCCGGGCGTGGGGTGGTGCGGGAACCGGCGATTGTGTGCGTATCTCATCGGTGTTGCCGGAATCGCGTGCCCATCTTCGGGTTGCTGCGGGGGTGGTGGAGCGGCGTCTCGTACTTGCACGCCCATCTTGCGTTTGCCGGGCGCAATCCAGCACAGGAACTGCCAGTTGTGTGCGTATCATACCGATGCCGTGGGGGATGCGCCACTATCTCCCGGTTCCTGCGACCGCAACGATACGGCCTTGCACACTTACGCTCCCATCTGCCGGGGGTCGTAAGTCCCGCCGGGCACGTAACTCCCCGCCGCCGAGGGTTGCATCGCCCCACGCGCTGACAGGCCCCGTCGGGATTGTGCGAACAGGATAATCGCCGTCACCACATCCACGCAGAACAGGAATCCCGCGATGCCGTACATCACGCTTTGTACAGGTGTCAGTCGGCCGCGCCGCACTCCGACAATCACTGCGGCAAGTTCATATAATCCGCTCGTCACAATGAGTGTCGCGTCGGCGATGAAACAGAACGCCCACACCGCCACCGTGATGAACGGGATTTTCAACGAGAGGATGATTGACAGCGCGGCGCACGCGAACACCAGCAGATAGTAGGGGATATGGGCGAGTTTGATGATCATCGCATTGCGTGCGAGCGAGCGGAATTCACTGTTCCAGGAAAGCCAGATGTACAGCGCCCCGATGATTCCCGTAGTGAGCACCCACATGGTCGCGATCAGCGGGAGATTGTCGGAGAACCAGTCGGCATCTTCGAACACGTGCGCGCAGACACTGAACATGAACCAGAACAGGTAGGGTTGTGCGGCTTCGAATACGGTGAGTGCGGTGAGCGCATGCTTGGTGTTCATGTCATGTCCTGCCGTCAGCGGTTGATGCGGAATACAGCGATGTGGTTTCCGTTGCATCCCAGTGTATCAAGGCGGATGGGCGTGGCGTTGAGCCATACGTGGTGCATGCCTCGTATAGTCCCGCCTGTCCCTTGAAAACCATAGGCTGGAAGCATGAATACTCAACAGATTATTGCGATTGTTGTGGTGGCGGTTATCGCCATCGCGTTGATTATCGCCGGCGTGCTCGCTGACCGTTCGCGCAAGAAGCGTATCGATGCGGCCGAGCAGGCCCGCGAAGACCGCGAGGCCGCGGCGAAAGCGGCCGCCGACAAGGCGATTGCGGCGAAACAGGCTGCCGGTTCCGAAGCCGGATCCGCTGCAGGGGCTGCGTCGACACCGTCCGATCAGAAGTCGGGAGCTGAATCGGCTGAATCGACGAAACAAGCCGAATCAGCACAATCAGCGGCTTCGTCAACCGAATCCGCCGGTTCGGCCCAATCCGCCCAACCTGAGAGCCGGGCTTCCCAGACCGCTGAATCCCAGCCGCAAACGCCGGAATCCGCGACCTCCCGCATGACCCGTCTGAAGGCGCGCTTGGCGAACAGCGCGAACCCCTTCGGCAAGGCCCTGTTCAACATTCTCGCCAAGGACCACCTGTCCGAGGCTGATTGGGAGGACGTCGAGGACACACTGCTCATGGCCGATGTCGGCGCGGATGCTTCCGAGCAGCTGGTCGAGGAGCTGCGCAACGACGCCCGCATCACCGGCACGCATGACCCCGCCCAGGTGCGTGAGGCCTTGCGTTCCAAGCTGCTTGCGATGGTCGGTACGGATACCGACCGTCGCCTGAACGCTGACAAGCCCGAAGCGCACAAGCCGAGCGTCATCATCATGGTCGGTGTCAACGGCACCGGCAAGACCACGACCGCGGGCAAACTTGCGCGCCTGTTCGTCGCCGACGGCAAGAGCGTGATGCTCGGCGCGGCGGATACCTTCCGCGCGGCGGCGGCCGACCAGCTGGAAACCTGGGGCGCGAAGGTCAATGTGCCGGTCGTGCGTTCCGACAAGGATGGCGCCGACCCGGCATCCGTCGCGTTCGAGGCATCGCAGCGCGCGAAGAACGAGAACGCCGACGTGCTGATCATCGATACCGCGGGCCGCCTGCAGAACAAGGCGAATCTCATGGATGAGCTCGGCAAGATCCGCCGCGTCACCGAAAAGAACCTGCCGGTCGATGAGGTGTTGCTCGTCCTTGACGCGACCACTGGCCAGAACGGCATGGAGCAGGCGAAGGTGTTCGCTCAGGCGATCGGCATCACCGGTGTCGTGCTGTCCAAGCTGGATGGTTCCGCGAAGGGTGGCATCGTGATTTCCGTGCAGAAGGAGCTTGGCGTGCCTGTCAAGCTGGTCGGTCTGGGCGAAGGTCCGGACGATCTGGCGCCCTTCAATCCGGAGGACTTCGTCGACGGCATTCTCGCCTGACACTGGGCGGTGCGGAGTGGTGCCGCCGTGCGCAACGGAGCGCATCGGCGGCACCCTCATCCACTGTGTCGTGTTTCCTTGCGATTCGAAATCTCAATATCTCGTGATTTTGGGGCACAGGATTGAGATATTGAGAGATATTTCTGAATATCTCGCCGTTTCGGTCTTTTCCAAGAGATTTTTCGATTTTGCGCTGCGGGCTCTACCGGCCGCATCATCAGAAATCCTTGATATTTCAAGGAATCTAGGGTGTCGCCCTGTTGCCGTGTCGCCGGTTCGATCTCAAAATCTCGCGCGATTCACGCAATCACCGAGATATTCAGACTTTTTTTTCTGAAAATCCCGCTTGTCAAGGCAAAATCACGAGATATTGAGATTTCGTGGTCACGATGATTACTCGCTGACAAATCTTGCTGACGGGACTCGCTGATTGAACCCGCAGGCGGTTCCGCTGTCGAGCACCGTCGACGGACTCGCTGCCGAGCCCCGAAAAATAATGACCGACCGGGGTGCAAACAATCAGGCGACTGTCGCTGTGACCCCGATCCCGGCCCCGGCCTCGTTCGCCGGGCTATCAACCCCGGCCGCATCATCCCGCGCTGGAGCGCCCCGCAGCGCCGCCTTCAGGAACAGCGGCGCGATGAGTGTCACCAGCGAGATTGTGAAAATAATCGTCGAATAGTAATCGTCCGACAGAATATGCTGCGAGAAGCCGATTTGTGCGGTGATAAGCGCCATCTCACCGCGGGGAATCATGCCCGTGCCGATGATGATGGAGCTGCGGCCGTTGAAGCCGGCCATTCGCGCGCCCAGCCCGCAGCCGACAATCTTCGTGATGACGCCCAGCAAGGTCATCGCCACGATGAACCACACCAGATGCATGTCATGCACCGCCTCGGTGTTCAATCCGATGCTCACGAAGAACAGCGGCACGAAGAAGCAGTCGCCGATCGGCTCGATTTCGCGGTCCACCTGCTCGCGGTAGTCGCTGCGGCTCACGGCGATGCCCGCGAAGAACGCGCCGACCGCGTAGCTTAATCCCACGAGTTCCGAGCACCAGGCCATCGCCAGGCAGATGATCGTCGCCATGATCGCGATGCCGCTCGGCGCTTTGAGCAGTGCGGCGAATGTCATCAGCCATGGCGCCACCCACAGCACCACGACCACGGTCAGCGCGAAGAACGCGACCTGCTTGAGCGCGATCAGACCAAGTTGCTGAATCGAAACACTGCCGGTGCTGATTAGCGTACTCATCACGCTGAGCAGGATTACGCCGATCACGTCGTCCGCCACGGCCGCGCCCAGGATCGACGCGCCTTCCTTCGTATCCAGCCGCCCCGCCTCCTTCAACACCGCCACCGAAATGGACACGGATGTTGCGGAGAACACCACGCCAATGAACAGGGATGACATGAGATCGAACCCGAACGCCATACTCACCCCGCCCATGATGAGCACCGGCGCGATTACGCCCATGCACGCCACGATGAGCGCCGCCTTGGAGTAGCGTTTGAGCAGCCCCAGGTCGCACCCCACGCCGCCGAGGAACATGAGCACGATGATGCCGATATTGCTGAACAATTCCGTCGAACTGCTCGGATGCATCAGCCCGAGGACAGTCGGCCCGAATATGATGCCCACGACGATTTGGCCGACGACTTCGGGCAACCCGGTTTTCCTGCATATCGCGCCGGACAGCATGGTCAGCACCAGGATTGCGCACAATGTCGCGACGAACACCGCCATTCGGAACCTTCTCTCTTCGGTGGTTGGACATTTCGGGCATCGGCATCCGGCTGGTTCTGTGCAATCGTACAAGACGCCAGACGCGGAAAAACCAAGCGACCGATACCGATTGCCGAATATATAGGAATCACTGTAATCTCGCTGCCGTATCGCATGTTACCTGCGTGCAACGTACGTGATGTGACGGTAACAAGGCTTACGCTCTCAAGAAATCCGCCTGTTTAGCATGGTTGCCAGAATCCGCGGTACAGGGGGTACCGATTCGGCAGACGTCGAAACCGATCTGTGAATGGTGCGGCCACGCTGGATTCAGATGACCATCCCCAAGAGAGGAAAGGAAGTGGGTGCCATGTCATCGACCAATGTCATTTGGACATTGCTCGCCGCGACGCTGGTGTTCATGATGCAAGCCGGCTTCGCGATGCTTGAGACAGGCTTCACGCGAGCGAAGAACGCCGGCAATATCGCCATGAAGAACCTGATGGACTACTGTATCGGCACGGTTCTGTTCTGGATTTTCGGTTTCGGCATCATGTTCGGCCCGTCCATCGGCGGCATCATCGGCAAGCCTGATTTCTTCGTGACGAGCAGCTACCAGTACAACCAGTACGTTCCGACGATGGTGTACCTGATGTTCCAGACCGTGTTCTGCGCGACATCCGCGACCATCGTCTCCGGCGCCATGGCGGAACGCACGAAGTTCTCCGCATACCTGATTTACAGCGCCTTGATTTCCGCAATCGTCTACCCGATTTCCGGCCACTGGTGCTGGAACTCGGATGGCTGGCTCGCCCAGCTTGGCTTCCATGACTTCGCCGGCTCCACCGTGGTGCATATGGTCGGTGGCATCTCCGCGCTGATCGGCGCGATCTTCCTCGGTCCGCGTATCGGCAAGTTCGACAAGAACGGCAAGGCCCGCGCGATCCCCGGCCACAGCATGACACTCGCCATGCTCGGCATCTTCCTGCTGTGGATCGGCTGGTTCGGTTTCAATCCTGGCTCCACGATCACCGCTGACGGCAAGGACACCTGGGTGGAGATGGGCAGCATCTTCATCACCACGAACCTGGCGGCCGCTGTCGGCGCGCTCACCGCGATGTTCCTCGCGTGGAAGAAGTACGGCAAGCCGGATGTCGGCCTGACCATCAACGGCGCGCTCGCCGGCCTGATTGGCATCACCGCGGGCTGCGATGTGGTCAGCCCGGTCGGCGCCTTCTTCATCGGTCTGATCTGCGCGTTCATCTACGTGTACGCCGCGTCCATCGTCGAGAACAAGTTCAAGATCGACGACCCGGTCGGCGCGTTCGCGGCCCACGGCTGCTGCGGTGCCGGCGGCACCCTGCTGGTCGGCCTGTTCGCGAAGGACGGTGGCCTGTTCTATGGCGGCGGCTTGAAGCTGCTGGGCGTGGAGCTGTTGGGCGTGGTTGTGGTTGCGGCCTGGACCACGGTCACCATGATCATCATCTTCTGGACGATCAAGCACACGATCGGTCTGCGCGTCTCCGCCAAGGAGGAGCTGTCCGGTCTTGACCTGCCTGAGCATGGCCTGGTCGCCGCCTACGCCGATTTCGAGCCGAGCGTGCTCACCAAGAGTGAGGACGCCTATGAGGCCCGTATCGCCCGCGAAGCTGAAGCCGCTGCCGCCACCGGCACCCCGGCGAAGGAGGCCGCCGCCGCCAAGTAGCAAAACAGGCACGTCCTCTGGCCCGTCACCTGTGGCCCGCCGTTGGACAATGCCCACAATGTGGTCATCAACATGGGCGGGGATGCCCCGCTCACAGTCCCCCGCAAAGCGCGGAATTCGAGACGAGAACGCGGAAATGTCCAATACGCTGTAACTTTGGCGTAACATTCCGTAACGTTTCGAAAACCCGGCGGGCGTTCCATGACCATGTCGGTCCCCATATGGGGATTACAAGTGAGTGGTTCGCTCGCCCCGTCCGCCTCGTCCAAGGCGGATGCTGGAGAGGGAGGTAATGTATGGACACCGGAAATGCAGCGTGGATGTTGACATCCGCGGCTCTGGTCTTCTTGATGACGCCTGGTGTGGCGTTCTTCTACGGCGGCATGGTCCGCGCGAAGGCCGTCCTGAACATGTTGATGCTGTCGGCGGCCGCGATTTCGGTCACCGCGATTATCTGGACGTTCTGGGGCTGGTCGATCGCCTATGCAGGTAAGGATATCGGCGGGATCTTCGGCGATCCGGCCACCGGCTTCCTGCTCAAGGACTCCATGGTAGCCAAGGACGGCGTGTTCACCGCCGCCAACACGTCCGGGGATTATCCGGGCAGCATTGACGTGGCATTCCAGGCCACCTTCGCGATGATCACCGTCGCGCTGATCACCGGCGCGATCGCTGAGCGCGTGAAGTACAGCACCTGGATGCTGTTCGTGGCGCTGTGGATCACCTTCGACTACGCCCCGATGGCGCACATGGTCTGGAACGGCGGCCTGTTGTCCCCGACGGGTGCCATCTCGCAGGCGCTCGGCGCCGCCGCGCATGATTTCGCCGGTGGTACGGTCGTCCATATCAACGCGGCTACCGCGGCTCTTGTCATCGTGCTGATCATCGGCAAGCGCAAAGGCTTCGGCACGCAGCCGATTCGTCCGCACAACGTCCCGTTCGTCATGCTCGGTGCGTTCCTGCTGTGGTTCGGCTGGTTCGGGTTCAATGCGGGTTCCGCGTTCGGCGCGAACGGTGTCGCCGGCTACGCGTGGGTCAGCACGACCGCTGCCGCAGCCGCAGCAATGCTCGCCTGGGGCTTCACCGAAAAGGTGCGTTCCGGCCACTTCACTGCGGTCGGTGCGGCATCCGGTATGGTGGCCGGTCTGGTCGCCATCACCCCGGCAGCTGATGTGGTCTCCCCGCTGTGGGCCATGGTGATCGGCGCGATCGCCGGTGTGGTCACTTGCCTGGCGTGTGGTCTGAAATTCAAATTCGGTTATGATGATTCGCTCGACGTGGTCGGCGTCCATGGCGTCGGCGGCCTGATCGGCACCGTGCTCATCGGTTTCTTCGGCGTGGGTACCGGCCTGTTCACCGGCGGCAGCTGGCGGCAGCTGGTCGTCCAGATCCTGGTGGCTCTGGTCGCCATCCTGTACTCCGCCGTGGTGACCTCAATCATCGCCTTCGCGCTTGAGAAGACGATGGGTTGGCGCGTCACCGAAGCCCAGGAGGTCTCCGGCATCGATATGGCTGACCAGGGCGAGCGCGCATATGATTTCGCTGGCACTGCCAGCTCTGTCCTCAAGGAGGTGAAGTGAGATGAAGCTTATTACCGCTATTATTCAGCCTCATAAGCTTGATGATGTCAAGGAGGCGCTCGCAGCCGCGGGCGTGCACGGCCTGACCGTCTCGGAAGCCAATGGTTATGGTCGCCAGCGCGGCCACACTGAGGTTTACCGCGGTGCCGAGTACACGGTGGATCTTATTCCGAAGATCCGCGTGGAAGTGCTCTCCGATGATGCCGACGCGGAAACGCTGGTCGGCGTGATCGTGAAAGCCGCGGGCACCGGAACCATCGGCGACGGCAAGGTTTGGGTCACGCCTCTTGACTCCGTCACCCGCGTCCGTACCGGCGAAACCGGTTCGGCCGCTATCTGAAAGCTCCCGTCCCCGGTGTCGTGGTCTCGTCTGTTTTGCCACGGCACTGACGGTCGGGTATTGATAAGACAGGTCCCCGCACGTGCTGGCGCAGTGCGGGGATTCTTTATACACCCACGTCTGCGGGCAAGCGCCGGAATAGCTCACCCGTTTTCGGGCGTTTGGCCGCGGCAACTGCGCGACAAGCCCGGGAATCAGGAAACATGGCTCATTGGAGGGGGGACATGGCTTCTGCGGTAGATGGATTGAAACAACGCTTCATGGATGTCAGCAAGCCCGACGTTGACGGTATCTACCGTCACGGCAAAGACAAGCGCAGGCAGCGCACGGATATTGCGATGTCCAGCCTGCGGGACTTGTGGCGGGAAGCGGTCGAATCAGTACCGTTTGACGTGCCGGATCATGGCGTGGGGCTCGCCGCCGTCGGCTCGCTCGCCCGTGGGCAGATCGGTCCGAGCTCCGACATTGACGTCGTGCTCATGGTCGAGCCGCACACCCTGAAGGACGACCAGCTCAACCAGCTGGCGAACAAACTGTGGTATCCGCTGTGGGACAGCGGCCTTGACCTTGACCATGCGGTCCGCACCCGGCAGCAATGCGAATCGGTGACTGACCATGACCTGCCGGCGGCCATGGGATGGCTGTTCGTGCAACCGGTTGCAGGGGATACGGCTCTGATAGAAAACACAGCGAAATCTATTCTCGAACGATGGCGCAAAGCGGCGCGCAAACGATTGCAGGAACTGCTCGATTCAGCGTCCTCACGTCTTGAGGAGTTCGGCAGGCTCCCGTACTTGAACCAGCCTGATATCAAAGAGGCTCGTGGCGGCCTGCGCGACACGGTGCTCGTGTCCGCGCTCGCGGCATCTTGGCTTACCGACCGGCCCCACGGCTCCTATGACGAGGCGGTCGAACGGCTGTTGGATGTGCGCGACTGTCTGCACGTGGTCGCCGGCAAGGAAACCAATCTGCTGCTGCCCGCCTACCAGCCGAAAGTCGCGGCGATGCTCGGCTTGGCTGACCCGACCCTGCCGGAGGGCGAGCGCGAGGCGGACGCTGTCGAAGGATTGCAAACCTTGCTGGCCACGTTGGGCCGTCGTATTGCGTTCTCATTGGATTCCACGGCCTCGCACGCACGGCACACGCTGATCCATGAGAAGCCGCGCTTCGCGTTCTTCCAGATCTTCCAGCCGCGTTCCGGCGGCAAGCGCGAGGCGCCGACCTTCAACACCATCGCGCCGGGCGTGGTCGAACATGAGCAGGAGGTGGCGCTCGCCGTGGGCGTCGATCCGAGCGGGGACGCAACCCTGCCGCTGCGGGTCGGGGTGGCGGCCGCGGAATACGGTCTGCCGATCAATCCGTCAACGCTGCTCAATCTCAAGCAATGCCCGGTCAGCGATAAAGGCTGGGATGATGAGACTCGCGAACTGTTCATCCGGTTCTTGGCCGCCGGCGAAGCGCTGCCGCCTGTATGGGAGGAGCTTGATTTCGTTGATTTGCCGGGACGGTGGATGCCCGAGTGGCTGGGCGTACGCAACCGGCCGTCCGCGTCCGCGGCGCACCGGTACACGATTGACCGCCATATGATCGAAGTCGTCTCACGGCTTGGGCGCGAGGCGCCTAGTGGGATGCGGTACGATGACACACAATACGCGACACTGCTGCTGGCCGGTCTGCTGCACGATATCGGCAAACGTCCGGGCGTGCGCGACCATGCGGCCGAGGGTGCGCGGCACGTGCCGGTCATTTTGGGGCGCATGGGTTTTGACAAGCCGATAATCGCCCAAGCGACGCTGCTGGTGCGTGAGCATCTGACGCTCTCCCAGTTCGCGACAGGCAAGGATCCGGAAGATCCTGCGGTCGGACGTGAGCTTGCGGAACGTGTCGAGAACGATCCGGTGCTCCTTGACATGCTGTTCGACCTGACGCGTGCGGACGGCTCGTCCTTGGGCGCCACCTCCGGCGAGGCGATCACCAAGCAGTACGGCTGGTCGCGCTGGCGTGAGGCGACCCGTGCGCATGATGTACCAAGCCGCGCGGGAGGCGATGAAGGGCTGAGCTGGACTGGGCTCAGACGGGCCAGACTGACGGGGCTGTTGTGAAGCTTGCCGGAGTCGGCTGGAGCTGGGCTGAACGGTGGGCCGGATGGCGGCAATGCTGGTTGAATCGGGCTGGATCGAGTCGGGCTGCCGAACTCGCGCAACTGTCCCTTCCCATGCCCTGCGCCCGTCGCAGCAATCGTCCATCACTTTCGGAATTTCTGACGCCAGCGTCAATAATTCCGAAAGTTATTGCCGTCATACAGGGAACGTGATGGTGATGGGCATTTGCAGATGACCGGCCGCAGGGCAGGCGGTGTGGGCGTGCGTTCCGCTCGGATTGTTGCACATAGCACTTTGACGAGATTGATGCAAGTCGATCCGGTACGGCCGGCGGATTGTCCCCAAGCTATCCACAGAATTATCCCCAATATGTGGATAATTTTATGCGTTATCCACACGGTTATCCCCACAATGTGGATAACTTGATTTTCTATCCACATTTCGCGTCATCCGCGTGTCGTACAGGTAAACGGCGTGCGAACATCGGCTCGCACAACGGCGGGTTACGCGCCGTGATTGCTGCTGGCTGGGAATGGAAGGTGCCAGTGTGTGAGGATTCGCTCACACACCGCCGGCATTCCCTCCCATCTCACTCCCTCATCCCTTCCCGCCGATGACACGCGGGCACGCGCGGGAACCCGGAGGCATCGTACCGGCAATCGGCTTCGCGTCGTGCGGTTTCCGTCACAGCAAACACTTGGCTGCCTATACTCAACGCCCCCTATACTCAAGGGTATGGCAGAAGGCAATCCATGGGATAACAACCGGCAGCAAGGCACCGGCTATGTGAAAGGGGAGACGGGTTCCCCGGTCCGCGACGCGGTGTTCGACCGCGTGCCCCCGCATGACGATGACGCGGAGATGGCCGTGCTCGGTGGCATGCTTATGAGCAAAGACGCCATCGGCGAAGTTTCGCAGATGATTAGCGTGTCTGATTTCTACCAGCCGAAACACCAGACGATTTATCAGGCGATTATCGACCTGTTCTCAGCCTCGCAGCCGGTCGATGCCGTGCTCGTCGCGAATGAGCTGATGAAGAACGGGGACCTAGAAAAGGTCGGCGGCGCCGATTACCTCCACAGCTTGGTCGCCTCCGTCCCGACCGCCGCGAACGCCACATATTACGCCGAAATCGTGCATCAGCGCGCGATTTTGCGCAATGTGATCGCGGCGGGCACGAAAATCGCGCAGCTCGGCTATTCAGCGGAAGGCTCGCAGGCCGAGGATGTCGTGAATATGGCCCAGGCCGAGGTCTACGAGATGAGCGTGGGCAAGGTCCGTCAGGATTATTCGGCCATCGGCCCGGTGGTCCATGACGCGCTCGACCAGCTCGACAAATTGCAGAACGGCGAGGTCGAGCGTGGTGTGCCGACCGGTTTCCGCGATATCGATGACGTGACGCAGGGCTTGCAGCCGGGCCAGATGATTGTCGTCGCCGGCCGCCCGGCTATGGGCAAGTCCACGCTCGGCGTTGATTTCGCGCGTTCCGCGTCGCTGCACCACAATATGACGACTATCATTTTCTCCCTTGAGATGAGCCGCGTGGAACTTGCGCAACGTATCATCTCCGCCGAGACGAACATTCCGCTGGTCGCGTTGCGCCGCGCGGACGACATTACACCGGAACGGTGGAACACGCTGAATAACTTCTGGAACAAGATGCAGGACGCGCCCCTGTTCATCGACGACAGCCCGAATATGAGTCTGATGGAAATCCGCGCGAAATGCCGTCGCCTCAAGCAAACGAACGACCTGAAACTCGTGGTGATCGATTACCTGCAGCTCATGAGTTCCGGCAAGCAGGTGGAAAGCCGCCAGCAGGAGGTTTCCGAATTCTCCCGCGCCCTGAAGCTGCTTGCGAAGGAGCTTGAGGTGCCGGTTGTCGCGCTGAGCCAGCTGAACCGTGGCCCGGAAATGCGCAACGATCGTAAGCCGCAGCTGTCCGATCTGCGTGAATCCGGTTCGATTGAGCAGGACGCCGACGTGGTGTTCCTCGTGCACCGCCCGGACTTCTACGACAAGGAGGACCGCCCTGGTGAGGCCGATATCATCATGGCGAAGCATCGTAACGGTCCGACGGAAACGTTCCATCTTGCCTTCCTTGGCGCCACATCGAAGTTCAAGGATATGCCGCAGGATTACCAGCAACAGCAGGAGGTGTGATATGACACAGCAGCTTTCTCCGGTATCGGGCGGACGGCAGGATTCCGCCGCGCCCGTCGATTCCGCCCAGTCTGCGCCCGCCCAGTCCGTACCCGCGCCCAAGCGCCCGTGGTACGCGTTCGCAACACCGACAATCGGCCGGGCCGTGAGGCACGCGTCCCGCCTGCTGCATCATGGCGGCAGCGCGTTGCCCGGCAAGGTGGTCGAGCGCATCGACCCGGGCTTCCTCGCTCGCACCTTGGGCTCGCTGCCGTACGGGGTGGTGCTGGTGTCCGGCACGAACGGCAAGACCACCACGACCCGCATGGTCGCCTCCATGCTTTCCGACATGGGGTTGCGCGTGTTCACGAACCCGACCGGCTCGAATTTCACGCGCGGCGTGGTCTCCTCCCTGCTCACTCAGGTGAGCGCCTTCGGGCATCTGCACGCGGATATCGCGGTGCTGGAGCTTGACGAAGCGTACGCCGTGCATTTCGTCCGGCAGGTTCGCCCCCGCTACGCGCTGCTGCTCAACGTGATGCGCGACCAGCTTGACCGCTTCGGCGAAATCGACAACACGGCACGCCTGCTCGCCCACGTGGCGCGCGCGACCACCGGGACCGTGGTGCTCAACCGCGAGGATCCGCGTATCGCTCGGCTCGCCGACGAGGTGCAGCCGGGCGTGCAAGTGCGCTATTTCGGCCTGTCCCAGGCGTTGCGTAGCTATTTCCCATCCGATGATGACATGCACAATGCCGACATGCGGGCCGCTGACGCACATGCAGGAGACGTACAGGACGTCGAAACACAGCCCGCAAACGCCGGCAGCGCCTACGTCCCCGACCGCCTCAATGCCGACGTGACTCTCACTCACGTAGGCGACCACGAAGCCACGTACCGGATTGCCGATCACGACATCGCCACATCCGTGAAACTCGAAGGCGTCTACAACCTGTTCAACGCAGCCGCTGCCGCGACGGTCGTGCGCGCGGTCACCGCCGACACCCCGCAAGGCGTCGCTTCGGATGACGATCTGATCGCATCGCTGTCCCGCGTGACCCCTGCGTTCGGCCGCGGCGAGACCATCAGCGTCGGCGGCACGCCCGTCGAGCTACTGCTGGTCAAGAATCCGATGGGCTTCCGCCTGTCGCTTGCCTCGTTCCCGCCCGCCGGTCACGACACGATGATCATCATCAACGACGAATACGCCGACGGCCGCGATATGAGCTGGCTGTGGGACGTTGATTTCACTGGGCTTCGCGGCACCGGCGTGGCCTCCGTGTCCGGCACGCGCGCCTGGGATATGGCCTTGCGCCTCGAATACGACCAGGTGCCGGTCAGCCATGTCGATACCGACCTCGAACAGGCGGTCGCCGATTTCGTCGCCGCCGACCCGTCCACGCCGAAACGCATCTATTGCACCTACACGGCGATGTTGCGCACGCGCGCGAAACTCTCGCATATCACCGATGTCGCGGACGCGGGCGTCGGCAGATGACCGCGCCCGCGACGCCATCGCCATCATGCATAGACGCAAAATGCATGGACGCAATCAGCGAAATATGAAGGAGCTTGTCATGCCAGCAATGAACGAAGCAACCCGGAACCTTGCGGATACCGAGGCCGACACGCGTCCGGGCCGCCGCATTGACGTCGTGTCCCTGTACCCGAAGGATATGAACATCTACGGCGATTGGGGCAACGTGCTCACAGTCATGCGCCGGCTGTCGCTGTACGGCTACGACCCGGTTCTCCACGAATACAACCAGGGCGACCCGTGGCCGGAACATGTGGACCTGATTCTCGGCGGCGGCGGACAGGACAACGGACAGAAGAAAATCACCGACGACCTGTTCGCCCGCGCGGACACCCTGCGTGCGCTCGCCGCGGACGGCGTGCCGATGCTCATGATCTGCGGCCTGTACCAGCTGTTCGGAGAGTATTTCGAAACCGTGGACGGCACCAGGCTTGACGGCATCGGCATCCTCGGTGCGTACACCGTGGGCCGCGAACACCGTATGATCGGCAATCTGGTCGAGCACAGCGAGGAATTTGGCGACATCATCGGCTACGAAAACCATTCTGGGCAGACCTTCCTGACCGGCGACACCAAGCCCTTGGGCCGCGTGGACGCCGACGGTACCGGCAACAACGGCACCGACCACACCGAGGGCGCGCGGTTCGGCAACGTGATCGGCACATACATGCACGGGTCGGTTCTGCCGAAGAACCCTCGCCTAGCGGACGGTTTGATTCGAATCGCCGCTGAACGGCGCTATGGCGCGTTCGCTCCCCGGCAGGACGACCAGCAGGCCGCCGAGCTGCGTCGTATCGACGATATCGCACAGCACGCGCGTGATGTCGCCGCGTCACGCCCCCGGTAAGCAGACAATCGGCGACATATTCCTGTTCGCGACGCGCATACGGGAGTGTCAGACCTCCCGTCCGTGACATTCGTGGAGTAAGGTGGAATATGCAAGGACCTGATACAAGGAGGTAATGATGGCTGACTTCAACTTCAATGACGGCCTGCTGCACAAGGTGTTCCTCGCAGGTGTCGGCGCTCTGGCGACTACGGTCGAAAAGAGCCAGGAAATCGTGGATGATCTTGTCAAGAAGGGTGAGATCACCGTTGAACAGGGTAAGGCGCTGAACGCCGAACTCAAGCATAAGGCTGAGGAAGCCAAGGCTGAGGAAGCCGCACCCGCTTCCGAAGACAAGAAGGACTGACCCCGGCTGGCTGCCATGCCGCCGTCCGCCAGCACAAACCAGCGTGTTCGGCGGCCGGCGGCTGTGGCATGCCCACGGGGTGGGAGTGATATGACAGACGATTGCAGTACTGCACCACAGGAGACGGCCAAGCACGAGCCGAAGCACCCGTCGCAACCGGCGGTCGGCGACACCGCTACGGCACAAGAGCCATCGTCACAACAGGACACCCCCTCCACCCCCGATAACACGCCGCTCACCCGAGACCGATCGCAAGCTGACGCCCCGTATGCAGATTCGCGGCATGCCGACGAGCGTATCGGCCTGTTCAACAGCCGCAGAAACAGCTTCTCGGAGAAATACCATCTCACCCGGCGCGGCAAACTCAAACGCCTCCGCCAAATCGTCAGCATCGCCCGCCAGTTCGACGCCGTCCACGGGCTGACGCCAATCAATATGCGGCTCATGTTCGAGGCGCTCGGCCCCACTTTCGTCAAAGTCGGGCAGATCCTGTCCATGCGGTCGGAGATCCTGCCGCAATCCTTCCGTGATGAACTGGCGAAACTGCGCGCCAACGCCGACCCCATGCCGTACCAGACCGTACTGGACACGCTGACGCACGAATACGGCAAGCCGGTCAAAGACATCTTCAAGGACATCGACCCGACCCCGCTCGGCTCTGCATCGCTCGCCCAGGTGCATCGCGCGACCCTCTTGACCGGGCAGGACGTGGCCGTCAAGGTGCAGCGCCCGGGCGTACGCGAAACCATGGCACAGGACGTGTCCATCATGCGCACCATCGCCAGGGGGGCTACGAAGATCATGCGCAACGCGCAGGTCGTCGACTTCCAGGGGGTCGTCGAAGAGCTGTGGGACACCTTCGAATCGGAAACCGACTTCCTCTTCGAAGCGCGCAACCTGCGGGAATTCAAGCGTTTCTGCTCACGATTCGCCTATATGGACTGCCCGAAACCGTATATGGACCTGTGCACCGAGCATGTGGTCGTCATGGATTATGTTGAAGGCATTTCACTGTCACACCCGGGCGCACTCGTCGCCAAAGGCTATGATCTGAAAGAAATCGGCACCAAACTCGTCGACAACTATGCGACCCAGGTGCTGGACGAAGGCTTCTTCCACGCCGATCCTCACCCGGGTAATATCATTATTTCCGGCGGCAAGATCATCCTGATCGACCTTGGTATGACCGGCCGGCTCAACAAGCAGACCCGCGCCGTGATGCGGGACATGATTTTCGCGGTAGCCAAACAGGATTCGCCCGCGCTCGCCGATGGTCTGTTGCGTTTCGCCGCAACCGGCGCCGCCGTGGACAATTACCCGGAATTGCTTGCCGATCTTGATTTGATTGTCGAAGAATACGGTACGGTCGATCTTGACGAGTTGGATATCGCCAGTTTCATCACCGCGCTCACCCAGCTCGCCCAGCGGCACGGCATCGAGGTGCCGAGCTCGGTGACCACGGTCGGCCGGGCGCTGGTGACACTGGAAGGCCTGCTCGACGAGTTCATCCCGGATGTCAACATGATCGAGATCATCTCGCAGCATATCGCCAACGGCAAGAAAACCGGCGACACCGTCAAAGACGAAGCCAAGACGCTGGGCATCGAAGGGCATAAGGCGCTGCATGGCGCGCTGCAGACGCTCGCGGAGATGAAAACCGCCTCGCGGATGCTCACCCGCGGGCAATTGCGCACCAACATGGAGCTTGTCGGCTTTGACGAGCCGTTCAAACTGCTCAGCGACATGGTGAACCGACTGACCATGGCGTTGATTGTCGTCGGCCTGTTCATCGGCTCGTCCATCGTGTATTACGCGGGCATGAAACCGATCATCTTCGGCATCCCGGTCGTCGGGTTCATGGGATACGTTGTCGCGTTCGTCCTATCCGTATGGATCGTCTTCGATATCTATTTCAAAGGCCGCAAAAAGAAGCGCTGATGGTGCAGGCGTTCCACGGATTGCCTGCGGTTCGCCGGATGGTTACGTCTCGTTCACCGGGCTGTGGGTCCTCGGTTCGCAACATGCGGTAGGCTCGAATAAGCATGTCCACGAGGAGGAAACATGGCCGGTAACACGCATCTGACGCGTCTGCTGTTCGGCGCCGCCGCCGTGACGGGAGCCGCGGCGTGGGCGCTCGCCCCACGGTCGTTCAACGATAAACGGAATAATTTCGTCCCTGTCGTGCCACACGTGTGGTACGCACACCGCGGTCTGCACGATGCCGGTTCCGGCTTGACGGCACGGTATGCGGCCGAAAGCGGCGAGTATGTGGCGCTCGCCCGCCGCATGGCCATGCAAGCGGGGTATGGCTCGCCGCTCGTGGCCGGTCCGATAGCCCCGGAGAATTCGCTGGCCGCTTTCGCCGCCGCCTGCGAGGCCGGATACGGGATTGAACTGGATGTGCAGCTGACCCGGGACGGTAAGGTCGTCGTCGTGCATGACGGCGATCTGCTGCGTGTTGCAGGCGATCCGCGTCGCATCGAGGATCTCACTTATGACGAGTTGACCCGTATCCCGCTGTTCCCCGCTCCGGCGGCTCCGGGAGACGCGGCCGCCGCACGGATTGATTTCGCCGGCGCGGCGCCGGTCACGCCGAGTGAAGCGCCGGAAGGGTATTATCAGCATGTCCCGCTGTTCGCCGACGTGCTACGCGTGATCAACGGCCGTGTACCGCTGATTGTGGAATACAAGTTCACTGACAACGCCATGTGGAGCGAACGTGATGAAGCGTTGATGCAGCGTGGAGACGAGCTGCTGCGCCGCTATGACGGCCAGTATGTGATCGAGTCGTTCCACCCGGCGGCGGTGCAATGGTACCGGCAGCATCGTCCGGAAGTGTGCCGCGGCCAACTTGCTGAGCCGCCGCAGCCCGGGCGATCCGACTGGAAAGGCTGGCTCGCGGGTTTGCTCGGCTTCGATTGGCTGAGCCGTCCGGATTTCGTCGCATATGATTGGCAGGGCGGTGATTTGCCGCAAATGCGCGCAGCCCGCGCGATGGGTGCGACCGCCGTATCATGGACCATCCGCAGTCGTGCCGAATTGGAGGTCAGCGACCGGTGGTTCGACCGCCACATCTTCGAGGCGTTCATCCCCGATTTCAAGAACCATTCATCCTGAACAGGCGCCATTGAGCGTCATCGCCGGGCGTCTTCGATGGAAGGTCTTCTGATAGCGCAACGAGCCGGGAACGGGCACGGTACAACCCATGCCAGTCCCCGGCTCGTCGTGTTGTGGGCGACAGAGAGTCCGCCGCTCAGTCGATCACGCCGTACAGACGGTCACCAGCGTCACCGAGACCCGGCACGATATACGCCTTGTCGTTGAGCTTCTCATCGACAGCGCAGACGACGACCTTGAAATCAATGCTCGGATCGATCTGCTCCTGCACGAATTTCAGGCCTTCCGGTGCCGCGATGATGTTGATTGCGGTGACATCCTTCGCGCCACGTTCAGCCAGATAGTGGGTCGCAGCGACCAGCGTGCCGCCGGTGGCAAGCATCGGATCGATCAGGAAGCACTGGCGTCCGGTGAGATCATCCGGCAGACGGTTCGCGTAAGTGATCTGCTTGGTCGGGTTGTCTTCGTCACGCTTCATGCCGAGGAAACCGACTTCGGCGGACGGGATCATCCTGGTCATGCCGTCGAGCATGCCGAGGCCGGCACGCAGCACGGGCACGATGATCGGGCGAGGTTCAGCGATATGCTTGCCGATCATCGGGGCGACCGGGGTTTCGATGGGCTTGTCGACCACGTCAAGATTGCGCGTCGCTTCGTAGGCTTCGAGCATGACGAGTTCGGAGATGAGCTCGCGGAAGGTGCTGGACGGGGTGTTCTTATCTCGCAGCACGGTGAGCTTGTGTTCCACCAGCGGGTGGTTGAGTACATGCAATTCCATGCTTCCCAGATTAGCCCCATTGCGTCCTTTGGGCGAACCGGCATTACGGCGTGGCGGGGTCTCGACTTTGAAGATATGGGACGACACCTTGGAAAAGCAATGCGCCGGACCGCGAAAGCGCCTGTCGGCGCAAACGCCGCTCGCAGCGGCAACAAATGGAGCCCGGGGCTTAAGCACGGCCCGACGCAACAGTCCAGTATAGCGGTATTCTGCGGGCTTCCGCCACGGCGTGGCGCAACCGTCTGTGACCGGTCGCGCGGGCGGAGACAGCGGTCACGCCGGTTATTCCAATCGCCCCCGGCGCCACAAATGGGCGCCTTCGCGGAAATCCCGTGACGTGGTTTGCAGGTTCGCGGCGGTGTGCATCAGCCGTGCGGCACGAGTCTGGGCGTTGTGCAGGGTTTCCCGTTCCCTGCCTCTGGCCGCCAGTTCCTTCTCCATCGCGGTGATTCGTTTGGCTTGAAGGCGCATTCCGGCGGCGATGACATCAGTGAACGCGCTCGCTCGGTCCAAAGCCACGGCGAAATCCCCGGTGAACGCGCCGGAGAGAATCGAATCCGCGGTGCGTGCGATATCCGAGGCGTCCGGGGCCTCATCGACACCGGCGATGGCTGAGGCCGTGGTCGCGACCGGCTCGCCGAGCCGCCACAGGCGTGCGATGTGCTCGCGATTGCGTTGCATCCACGTGCGCAGCATGTACAGGCGCCACATGATGCCGGGCAAGGAATCGGGTTCCGCATCACTCCACAGTTGTGCGATCACGTCCACGCCTTCCGTGTCCACGAGTGTGATGACGCGGCGCACCACTTGCGGGTCTTCGGTGTGGTGCACGCGGTCGAGTAGCGCCGCGGCGGAGGCATGGCTCATTTCGCTGACTTTCTCCGGGTCGAGGCCGCCGCTGAGATGATCCAGAATCGCCGGGTCGAGTTGCGCCGGTCGTGCCGGACGTGACGCACCCGATGGGGAAACGAGGAAGCCAGTCCGGCTGGATTGGATTGAGCCTGAACGATAAGAGTCAGTAGACAAGTGGAGCCACTTTCTGTATGTCGATGATGCGTGGGCCGTCGCCCGTTCTGATGATAGCCAGTACGATCGCGCATCCGGTCGGCATATACGGTGATTTCGCGATAAGCCGTTTCGCCAGTGTCTCTGATGCGCAGATATTCCGCAAGTGGGTGAAGATGCCGCCGATGACCGGACGGTGCATGCACACCGCAGTGTCCATGCCCGTATCCAACATGTGATCGATTTCCTGGCTGAACCGCCGCCAAGCCGCATCCGGGTCAGCGGCGAACGCATCCTCCGTCAACTCGTCGGCGGCGATAATCGGCAGGCCGGTCTGCCATGAGAAAATCTCAATGGTTTGCATACAACGCAACCATGGCGAGCTGACCAGCCGGTCCGGGCTATAGCAGGCGAGCTCCCGGCCCAGTGCGAACGCTGCCGCAGCGCCCCGCGGCGTGATCGGCCGGTTGCCGTCCTCGCCTTTCCACTGTTTGCGAGCCTCGGCTTTGCCATGCCTGACAATGAGCAGGGTGCGAGCCTGAGCCGCTCCCGCTTTCACCAGTGCCACGAAGCGGTCCAGGATATTGCGGTCGAGAATGTGGGTCAGCAGTTTGCGTGCTCGCTGGACCGGCACCCACACTACCGTATCGATTTCGTCTTTGTCTGCGGGCAGCACCGGTCCGAACGCTGAATGGCGTCGTCGTGCTTCCTGATCGTCAAGCGGCGTCGCCATCCAGAACACCACATGCTTCTGGTCCAGTGTTTTCTCTTTCGTGCGGCGCTTGCGTCGTCCCTCGTCTGCAATCGGGTATTCGATATCCCCGATGATCGGGCCGAGCTGCACTTGGACGCCGGATTCCTCACCCATTTCACGCACCGCGGCATGGCGATGGGTCTCATTGTTCTCCAGCTTGCCTTTCGGCCAGCTCCAATCGTCATATTTGGGGCGGTGGACGATGCACACCTCGATCGCGTCCAGCGCCGCCGACGGGTCAGCGCCTTGAGGCAGGCTCCCGTTGTCGGAAAACTTCATCACGCCGGATTGATCTTGACGTGCGCGGTAGATGATGCCGCCTGCTGCTTCCACGATTCTTGGCATGCTTGTTCCTTTCCGTCATGTCTTGGCGTCCCGTCGTCTGTACGGATACTGCGGAACACCCCACGGTTGTTCCGACCGCCGAACATGGATGATGGCGGCCTGCCGGTTGGGCCTGCCGCCATCATCCATATCCGGGGCTGCGCGATGGCACGCGTGCAGCCCCAAAGGTGGTTAGTGAGCCAGAGTATTGGTACCCGGCTTGCGCTGATGCTTGCGGATCAGGTACTCCTGGCTGTCCACCAGCGGGCGTCCTTCCTCATCACGCGAATGCAGCACGTACGCGCCGTCGGCCTGCATATGCCACGAGATGGTGGAGTCGGCCATTTGCAAATCAACGTACCGGATGAGTTCATCCACCTGCTCGGGTGCGGTGATGCGCACCAACGCCTCCACACGGCGGTCGAGATTGCGGTGCATGAGGTCCGCGGAACCGATCCACACCTCGGGCCCGGAAATCGGGCCTTCGCCGATCTGCGGACCATCGGAGTTCGCGAACGCGTAGATGCGGCTGTGCTCGAGGAACCGGCCGAGGATCGAACGCACGCGGATGTTCTCGCTCAGTCCGGGCACGCCGGGCTTGAGTGCGCAAATACCACGCTCGACGATATCGATCTTCACACCCGCCTGGCTCGCGCGATACAGCGCGTCAATGGTTTTCTCATCGACGATCGAGTTGACCTTGATCTTGATCCATGCCTCCTTGCCGGCACGGGCGGCATCCTCCTCGCGGCGGATGCGCTGGATCAGGCCGGTGCGCACGGTACGCGGAGCGACCAGAAGCCGGTGGAAACTGGACTTCGGCGCATACCCGGACAGCTGATTGAACAGGCGGGTCAGGTCCTGGCCGACCACCGGGTCGCAGGTCAGCAGGCCGAGATCGGTGTACAGGCGGGCGGTCTTCGGGTTGTAGTTGCCGGTGCCCACATGGCAGTAGCGGCGCAGGCCATCGGCCTCCTGGCGGACCACAAGCGAGAGCTTGCAGTGCGTCTTGAGCCCGACGATGCCGTACACCACGTGCACGCCCGCACGTTCGAGCTTGCGGGCCCACATGATGTTCGCGTCCTCATCGAAACGCGCCTTGATCTCGACAAGCGCAAGGACCTGCTTGCCGGCGTGCGCCGCATCGATCAGCGCGTCGATGATCGGCGAATTGCTGGACGTGCGGTACAGCGTCTGCTTGATGGCGAGCACCTTCGGATCGGCGGCCGCCTGGGCGAGGAACGCCTGCACGGAAGTCGAGAAGGAATCATAGGGGTGGTGCAGCAGGATGTCGCGCTCACGGATGGCGGCGAAGATGTCCTGCGCATGGCTGGATTCGACTTCCGCGATCTGCCGGTTGGTGATCGGGATGAACGGGCGGTACTTGAGGTCCGGGCGGTCGATGGCCTGCAGCTCGAACAGGACCGTCATGTCCAGTGGGGCGGGCAGGCGGTAGACCTCGTCGGCGCTGACGCGCAGCTGGTCGGCGAGCAGCTGGGAGAGGAACGGGCTGGTCGCGTCGGAGATCTCGAGGCGGATCGGAGGTCCGAAGCGACGGCGCAGCAGCTCCTTCTCCATCGCGTTGAGCAGGTTTTCGGCGTCGTCTTCCTCGACGTCGATATCCTCGTTTCGGGTGACGCGGAAGGATCGCGCCTCCTTGATGATCATGCCGGGGAACAGGGATTCCAGATGGGCGATGATCAGGTTCTCCATCGTGATGAAGCCGTAGCGTTCCTCGCGGCTCTCCTCATCGGTCAGATCGTCGACCGGGACCAGACGGTTGAGGTTGCCCGGAATCTTCACGCGGGCGAAATGAGTCTTGCCGCTGGTCGGGTTCTCGACGAGCACCGCGAGATTCAGCGAGTTGCCGGAAATGTAGGGGAACGGGTGCGCGGGGTCCACAGCGAGCGGGGTGAGCACGGGGAACACCTGCTGGCGGTAGTAGCGTGACAGGCGCTCCTGTTCGGCGGTGGTGAGCTTGTCCCAGCTCAGCAGGACGATATGCTGCTCGGCGAGCGCCGGCAGGATATGGTCGATGATGTAGTGCGCGTGTTCGTCTTGCAGGCGGTGGGCCTGTTCGCTGATGGCGCGGAACTGTTGGCGTGGGCTCAGGCCGCTCGGCGAGGTGACGGCGATGCCGGTGTCGATGCGGCGTTTGAGGCCGGCCACGCGGACCATGAAGAACTCGTCGAGGTTGGATGCGAAGATCGCGCCGAAATTGGCGCGTTCGAGCAGGGGAACGTCTTCGTTCTCGGCGAGCTCGAGGACACGCTTGTTGAATTTCAGCCAGCTGAGCTCGCGGTCGAAGAACCGGTCGGGCGGCAACGGCTGTTCGCCTTCCTGGGTCTCTCGCTTGTCGTTTTTGTCTGTTTCGGCGATGTGCTCAGCTATTTGGCTGCGCAGGATCGCCTTTGAGGGTGCGTCAAAAATCTGTGCCATACTCCTACTCTAGGCACTTGTCTTCGTGTTGTCTTGGGGAAACGTGGAAAATTTAGCCGCTGTTTACATTCTGCGCGTGTCGTCGGGTGTGTTGCGTGCAACGGGCGTGGCGTGCAGTGATCTGGCTGTGCGTTCTGGTGCGGGTTTGTGCGGGTGTGGTTCGTTTGGGGCGAGGTGGTCGCACCGCCGCGACCGGCGTGTCTTGAGGTGTGCACACAACCGCACATATGAACCGGTTCGATGCGCACAATAATCAGCAGGTTGGCGATTTCGTGATGTGTTGTTGAACACTTGCGCAAAGAAGCGAACAATCCGCCTGCATGGGGGCGGATGCGGGTTGCGGTGCGTGCGAATCGGAGCATAATAGCAACTACAAGGAAAACTTAACAGAGCAGAAGCCCACAGTAGTGCATAGCCACGAAAGGTTGTTTCGTTGGACGGGCATTGGATAGACTTACCGTTACAACGATGGTGTTGTGAAGAGATTCTGCTTGTGTGTTCATCCTTGTACGGGAGGCCCGCTTCGGCGGGCCTCTTCGTTTGTGCGGGGCGAACCCCCACTCGCTCTGATCCGCACACTCCCGGCGGCTTCCGGCTCATTGCCGGAATCCGGCCGACAATCCCCTTGCTTCTGCCGACGCTGGGATACCCGTCAGCGTCGGTAGAAGCAGGAGACGGTAACGACACGAAAGCAGAGACGCCAATATGACTGCATGATTCGCCACCCCGCTCGGCGATTTCGAAATGTTGCGCAATGGGAGGAACATCGAATACGCCATCGCATGCGGCACAGCCGACACGTACTACCGGGACGACACGCCCCTGCATCCGGACGGCTGCTACGTGGCTCGCGTCAGCACACTTGGCATGTGGCCGGGGGGACACGGTGGTCGCATGCTTCCCGTCGGTTTCCACGCTGATACTGGACGGCGGCGACGAGAACACCGTCAACGCCGTGGCACAACTGCCGGCATGCGCGCTCGGTATCGGATACGATGACACCGAGAACCTCGAAATGCTGTGGTCTCGCCGCAAACAGCAGTATGACCGCGAGATGGGGCCATTCCTGACGCCGCGTATGTTCCCCTACTCTTGGCTCGGACTGACGGCGCAGTGCGACGGGTTCGTATTCCGTATCGAGGATGATCCGGAAGCATACCTGCAATATCGCGGCGTTGACGGCACACCATATCCCGACAGGACAGGATATCGCGGTCACACTGGTCTGGGACAGTCTCGCCCGCGACTACGCACAGGAGATCGTGTCATTCCTGACCTGCTGACATCCGCGTGACGACAGGCCAGACCATCAATCCACGCGCCGGCATCATCTTTCGACCACATTGCCGGTTCCAAGTGGCGCCCTGCTGATTGCACCGTGTTCGATTGAACGGTATGACCACAGATATCAATATCCATCAATCACAACAAGCCATCCGCCACCGTGCGGGAACCAACAACCCCCCGGGCATACCGGACCGGGGCCGAACCGTTCGCAGCATCATGCCCGCTGCCGGTGTATCGCGCCCCCAACGCGGTGATGGTACTGTCAGCGTCCGGCGGGCTCGGCGCCAGCACCTTCGCGGCGCTTCTGGCACGGACACTGCATGACAGCAGGGATTGCGCCTTGGTGGACGCCGACATATCCGGCGGCTGCCTGGACATCCTCCTCGGCATGGAAAGCGATCTCGGGGTGCTGCTCAACGCCGTCACCGCCCCCTTGGGCGAGATCGATGGCGTGGCGTTGCGTCGCCGGCTGGCCACGTGGGATGGGGTCGGCATCCTGTCCAGCCGCCCCTGGGTCGCCCCGATGCCGCAGGATTGGGAAATCGCCGTGGCGGTGTGTGCGCTCGCTGACATGTACGGCACCGTGGTCGTAGATGCTGGGCGTGCCGGATATACGCCCGGTCAAGCGATCCCGTTGCCGATTAAAGGCGCCGCGATCATCTTGCTGGTCGAACTGTCCGTACTCGGCACCGCCCGCGCCCACGCGTGCATCGAAGCGTTGACCGGCCGTGGCAGCCGTCGGAGCCCGGATGGCCAGGTCACGCGTGTCAGCCGGAGCACTGAGGGAACCGTTTGCGAGGACGATATCGCACTGGTCGGAGTACTGCCGCCGGCCGTCCGTGCAACCGACCGCGGTGTGGTCGGCGCACAAGAAGCCGCGGAATACCTCGGCATCGATATGGTGTGCAGTATCCGTCCTGATGCACGATTATGCGCGGCGGCGCTTGAAGGGGCAGGTGCGCTCAAACCGAACCGGGCGAACGCGAAAGCGTTGCGCGCCATGGTGTCATGGCTTGATACACGGGCACAAGGGGTGGCGCATGATCAGCGGTGAAGACGGCAACGACGCAAGCGCCAGCCAAGCCGGTTGCCCGCAGGCCGAATCCCGCAGAATGCTGTCTATCACGTTCGGCCCGCTGCAATGGCTGGCTCAGGACACGCAAATCACTGATATCGCCGTCACCTGTGACGGCGGTGTCTGGGCTGACCGTGGTGCCGGCATGCTGCCGTGCCGTATCGCCGTGCCGTTCCGTTCGCCGCAAGTCGTACGTGATTATGCCGTGCAATTATGCGCGCAGATGGGCCGCCGACTCGATGACGCTTGCCCGATCGCCGACGCGTCCACAGCGGACGGCATTCGCGTTCATGCGGTCGTCGCGCCGATTGTGCCGCAAGGCGCCTCGATTTCAATCCGCTTGCCAGGCAGTCTGCCGCCGACTTTGGAATCATTATGCGCACACGGCATGTTCCCACCGGCATGGCTGGCACTGTTGGACGGTCTGGTACATGGCCGTGCTTCAATGCTCATCACCGGCAGTACGGGAGCCGGCAAAACCACCCTGCTCAAAGCGCTGCTCGGACGTTGCCCGATCGGCGAGCGCATTGTCAGCGTCGAGGAGGTGCGCGAGCTTGGCGAGCTGGCGGCGGTGTCCGGCGGCAATCATGTGTCGCTGGTGGTGCGCGAGGTGAATATCGAAGGAGTCGGTGCGGTCGGTTTGCCTGAACTGGTGAAGGCGACGTTGCGGATGCGTCCTGACCGTGTGGTGCTTGGCGAATGTCGTGGCGAGGAGATCGCTGACCTGCTTCGCGCGTTCAATTCCGGGCATCGTGGAGGTGCGACCACTTTGCATGCCGACCGTTTGGAGCGTGTGCCGGCACGGCTGACTTCGCTGGGACTGCTGGCGGGGCTTGACACGCGTGCCTTGTGTATGCTGGCGCAGGGTGCGTTCGACGTGGTGATGCATGTGGAACGCTCGCCGGCGGGGCGGCATATCGCGCAAGTAGGTACGCTCGCGCTGGTTCGGGGCGCTCTGGTCGGAATGCCATTGCTTGCGTGGGATGGTGTCGGCAAGCCGCTGGCCATTGACGGGTGGCAGGATTTTGCTGCGCGTTGGTTGGCATCGTCGACAACGTCGTGGCGTGACTGTCCGCCGAAGGAGGTGGCAGCGTGATGGTGTCGTGGCCGATGCTTGCTGCAATATGTTGTGCGGTGTTGTCGTTGTTGCCGTCATGGGATTGTGCCGTCCGCCGGCGACGATTGCGTGACACAGCTCGATCTCGACGTGTGGCAGCCCGTGCCGCCGCAGGATTGGATGCCGCGCTGGCGATGCTTGCCGCCGGCGTGCGTGCGGGTGGCACGTTGGAGGACGCGTTGTCCAGACTGTCGGGCGAACCGTCGGCAGCGGGCATGGTGGTGGACCGGGTTACGGTGGTCCGGGCGCTCGCCGGTCATGCCCGTGACGGTGAGTCGGCGTATCTTGGGCAGATTGCCGTGGAAGTGTGTGCCGCCGCTCGGTTGAGCAGACGACTGGGATGCGAGCTGGGGCCTTGCCTCGACGCTGTCGGCGTTTCGTTCCGTCGCAAGGTCGGCCGTGACCAGTTGGTCGCGCAGACGACGGCGATGCCGAAGGCGACCGTGAAACTGTTGCTGGCTTTGCCTGCTGGCACGTGGGCGTTCGATATGCTGCTCGGCGCGAACCCGCTGACGGTGTTATGCGCTTCGCCTGTCGGGTGGGCGTGTCTGGTACTGGGCGTGGGCGGGTACGCGGCCGGCGCGTGCTGGGTGCGTGCAATGCTGCACGCGATGTTGGAACACGAGTGAATACGGGAGGGGAACGGATATGGGTGTGGAAGTGGTGCCCGTGTATGCGGCGGTTGCGGCTTGGTGCGTGGCGTTGTGCCACTTGCTGCGATGGGTGGGAACGTACCGGATTGACCGTGTACGGGCCGCGATGCGTCCGGCGGACGGCGGGTTGCGCCCCAGTGACGCGTTGATGTTGCAGATGCTTGCCGTGGCGTTGCGCGGCGGCGCGTCGATTCCTTACGCTCTTGAAGCCGTGGGGACGGCGGTTGGCGGGCCTCAAGGGCGAGTCGTGTGCGTGGTGTCGTCGGCGTTATGCCGTGGCGTTGCGTGGCGTGACGCATGGCTGGTTGACGGGGATGATTGCCCGCCGGTGTGCGTGTTGATCGCTGAAGGGCTGCGTGACGCTTGGGAGCATGGCTCGTCACCCGTGCAGGGCTTGCAATTGGCGGTTGAACGTGCCGACCGTGACGCTGATCATGCGATGCGTGAGGGGGCGGCCGCCTTGTCGGTGAAAATCCTGCTGCCGATGGGCTTGTGTTTTTTGCCGGCATTCGTCGCCACAGGTGTCGTGCCGACCGCCATGTCGCTGATGGCCGGCTGATACGCCTGCCGCATACCACCTCGTTCCCGCACATGTGGATAACTGACGACTTCTGACCACAATCATCTGCCCGCGTTCCGGTCACGATCAGGCTCCGGCACACTGGGATATATCGCCACAGCGGGCGATACCCGGATACCGGGTTGGTATGAAAGGAACAGCCATGACACACATTCAATCGGCCACAAGACGCGGCGGCTCGTTCATCGGAGCGATGCGCCGGGCGCCCATGACGGCTGCGCGCAAAGCGCGCGAACGGGCCTGCATGATTGACGCGAGAATACGACTGATGGCGATGGAACCGGAGAAGGGGGCCGCCACCGCGGAGTACGCGATGGTACTCGTGGCCGCCTGCGGGTTCGCCGCAGTCTTGTTCGCCGTCATCAAATCGGATCTCGTGCGCACCCTGGTGATCAACCTGATCAAAGGCGCCATGGAGTTGAAGAAGGGCTGACATGCGCAACGTATATGAACGGGTGTTCGTGCCGTCAACCGGTGACCATCACGCCGGACAGGGGGAGTCTGGCGTATCGGGGGATTACCGTGCTATCAGCGGGGGGATTGATGCATCGGTACCGGAACTCACACGATTGTCAGGGGGACAACGGTTGGGGAACACCGGTGTCGTACGGCACCGTTCATATCCTTGCCCGCAGCGTGGCGAGCGGGGTGCCATCACCGCGGAATTCGCGATGGTGCTCCCCGTCGCCATGGTGCTCATGATCCTGCTCCTGTCGCTGACCCGCGTGGTGACCACATCCATGGCCTGCCAGGACGCCGCTTCCGCCGCAGTGCGGGAACTGGTCATCACCCGCACGCCAGCCGGCAGTGCCGAAGCGCAACGTATCGCGTCAACGGCCGCCGTCGCGGTCGTGGGGAAAGGCACCACTGCCGCCGTCTCGGAGGATGGGGGACTGGTCACTGTACGCACACAGTGCCCGGTTGTTCCGGGAGCGACAGACATCCTGCCGACCATGGTCAACGGGTCGGCGAGTGGAGCAGGCTCATGAACGCCGCAACGCGTACCGGGGAACACGGGTCGGGAACCGTGCTCATGCTCAGCGTCGTGGGCATCGCCTGCCTCGCGCTGCTTATCGCGGCGGGTACCGGGCACGTGTGGATTGCGTCCAGACAAGCGCTCGCCATGGCGGACACGGCGGCGGTGTCAGCGGCCAGCGCATTGCGCTACGGAACCGGTGACCCATGCCCGGTCGCGGATCGCGTCATCAGCGCGGAAGGCGGCACAATGGCGTCATGCGTCATCGACGGCGAAGACGTCACCGTGACCGCCATCCGCCGAATCGGCGGGCAACTGGACATGACAATCAGCAAAACGTCACGCGCCGGCCCCGTCGTATGCCAGTGACCGGTGTGGCGCGTTCGCCTTATTGAAAACCGGGGCGACCGGTTGGAAGACCGGTAGCGCGTGCCACGTATGCTGGTAAGGCACGATTGCTGCTGATGAAGGAGTTGGACATGGCGTTGGCATTGTATCGACGGTACCGTCCCGATACGTTCGACGGGGTCATCGGACAAGACCAGGTGACCGTACCGCTCAGCCGTGCACTCGACCAAGGCCGACTCACCCACGCATACCTGTTCTCCGGTCCGCGAGGATGCGGCAAAACCAGTTCCGCACGCATCCTCGCCCGATGCGTGAACTGTGCGAAAGGCCCCACCTCGCATCCGTGCGGCGAATGCCCCAGCTGCAAAGACCTGGCCACCGGAGGCCCCGGCTCCATCGACGTCGTGGAAATCGACGCGGCAAGCCACAACGGCGTCGATGACGCGCGCGAACTACGCGAACGCGCCGGATTCGCCCCCGCACGCGACCGCTACAAAATCTTCATCCTCGACGAAGCGCACATGGTCACCCAACAGGGATTCAATGCACTGCTCAAAATCGTCGAAGAACCGCCGGAACACGTCATGTTCATCTTCGCGACCACAGAACCGGACAAAGTGATCGGCACCATCCGTTCACGCACCCACCACTACCCGTTCCGCTTGGTCCCGCCTGAGGTCATGGGGCCATACCTTGAACGCATCTGCGACAAGGAGCAGATCAAACCCGAGCCCGGCGTCCTCAAACTCGCCATGCGTGCCGGCGGCGGCTCGGTGCGTGACACCCTCTCCGTACTCGACCAGCTCATGGTCGGCTCCGAACACGGTGTCATTTCACACGATTCCGCCGTAGCGCTACTCGGATTCACCCCGGACTCCCTGATCGGCGAAGCGATTGACGCCATCATCGACCGAGACGGCGAACAACTGTACGGTGTCATCCAAAAAGTCGTCGTCGGCGGTTTCGAACCCCGACGTTTCGTGGAAGACCTCCTGGCCCGCGTACGCGACCTCCTGGTACTCACCTTGGGCGGCGAGCGTGCGGAAAGCGTGCTCAGCGACGATGCAGCCGTCGAAGACATCGACGACCTGCACCGGCAGTCGCAAGCCCTTGGCCTGCGCTCGCTGACGACAATCGCCGACACGATCAACGACACGCTCGGCACAATGTCCGGCGCCACATCGCCGCGCATGCGGCTGGAATTGCTTGCCGCACGCCTGCTCGCCAGCCGCGAGGAGAACGTTTTCGGCACACCCGGCGCGGCGTCGTCGGAACACAACGGCGCGGCACCGACACAGGCGGACCAGCCGGCCGCCCGCACCGGATTCATCGATTCGACGCGTAACAAGCGTAACAAGCAGGTGTCGGCGGAGACACCACGTCATACGGCAGTCCCGGCAGCCGAACAGACGGCGCAGCACTCCACCCCATCCTTCGCCCCACAACAATCATCCACGGCGACCATGACGGCGAATACAGCCGCACCGTCGCCGACAAGCCCGACAGCGGCCGTCAGCCAAACCCAGGAGCCGCGCAGTATCGAGGAACGCTGGCAGGATGTCCTCACCGCACTCCCCGCGGATGTCCGCGAATACGTGGGACGCGAGCAAGTGCCATCCGTGCGTTTGATCACCGGCCCGGCGGGGAAATCCAAACTGTTGATGACCTTCGCCCGCCCGATCGACCAGCATGCGTTCGCGCTCGCGGTATCCTCCGACGACGCCTACGACGGTAAGAAAGCGGCGATTGTCGTACAGGACGTGGTCAAACAAGTGTTCGGCGAGGGAACGCGGATTTCCCCGACACCGACCGCGGCGAACGGCGAAACCGTTGAATCCATCAGACGGATGTCGCCGGAGCAGGTCAGCCAGGTCAAACGCGAAATCGCGCTCGCACGGGCCAAACAGAGTGCGGCCACACTTGCCGCGGTGACTGTCGGAATGCACGGCGCCGCCGGCAAGGAAGCCAAAACCCCGGCACAGGCGGACGGCGGACCACATGATCAGGACGATCCGAGCCACCGAGGCGATGCCGGCGTTTCCGCGGCGGCGGTTTTCGCTCCGGTGACCGGCGGCCCGGCATCTCCGAGCCCCGCCTCGACGCCGCTGGCAGGACAGCTGGCATCATCTGATCAGACGTTCGACGAGGATGACCCGTGGATGCAACCGCTGCCCACACCGTCCCTGTCACAATCGCATGCCCCCGCCGCGGCTGTAGGCGGGCCGACAGTGTCTGCAACACCCGAAACGCCAAGCCATCATGGCAAGCATGTGGCTGTCCCCGATATCAGCGACGGCGTCGACCCGTGGGCGACATCATCCGTCCCTGCGACATCATCCGACAGCATCCCAAACGGGGCGGACGCCGGCAATCCGACAGCCGACCGCACTCACAGCGCCCGAACAGTCTCGAACGTCCAGCATGCCGGCGACGTGTGGCAGACGATGCCGGATCAGCCACAAGCCGAGCCCCAGCCGTATGACGACACGCAAAGTATGCCGGAACCCGTCGAACCGCAGGACGATCCGTGGGCGCAACAGCCCGGAGATATCAACGCCGCCGATCCTGCGGCGCAGCCCGACGCCCCTGCCGTATCGCCGGTCGCCCCCGAAGACGACGAGTATTCACTGAACGACGAATCGCTCGGTACGGCCACAGCGTTGAGTATTGATGAACTCACAGAACTCTTCGACGTGAAAACCGTCGAACAGTTCGCCCCCCGACGACCCGAAGAACCCGAAGAACATCCAGCCGCCGAATCGTACAACGGCATGACCGGTCCCGGAACGCCTGATACCTTAGACACCGCAAGCCGGCAATCGCACCGCATGCAGAAAGGATAATGACGATATGGCTTTGGCCTACGACGGCGCCATCCAGCGTCTGATCGACGCGTTCGCCAAGCTTCCCGGCATCGGGCCCAAAGGCGCGCAGCGCATCGCCTTCTACCTGCTGTCCGCAAGCGAAGACGAGGCGCGCAACCTCGCCGACGCCATCATTGACGTGAAAGAACACGTGCGATTCTGCGACACGTGCGGCAATGTGTGTGAAACCAGCCCCTGCCCGATCTGCTCGGATCCGCGGCGTGACCAATCCATGATCTGCGTGGTTGAAGAGCCCAAGGACGTGATGAGCATCGAACGCACGCGTGAATACCACGGCCTGTACCATGTGCTCGGCGGTGCCATCAACCCGATGGCCAACGTCGGCCCGGCGGACCTCAACATCGCCAAACTGCTCGAACGCCTGCAAAACCCTGACATCAAAGAAATCATCCTCGCCCTCGACCCGAATATCGAAGGCGAAGCGACCACCAGCTATCTCAGCCGTCTGCTGGCACCGCTCGGCATCAAAGTCACCCGGCTCGCCAGCGGTCTGCCGGTCGGCAGCGACCTCGAATACGCGGACGAAATCACCCTCGGACGTGCGCTCACCGGCAGACGTGAAGCCTGAGCTGCCGGTATGCCGTTCCGCATGCTGGTCACCCCACATCCGGCCGTATTGCGCGGCTCGTATAATCGTCACACTTGCGTATCATATGGACGCAGGATATTCCTTTAGAGAAGATTGGACAATCGTGGCTCTTATCGTGCAAAAGTACGGCGGCTCCTCGGTCGCCGATACTGACTCGATCAAGCGTGTTGCCAAGCGTATCATCGAGACGAAGAACGCGGGCAACGACGTTGCTGTAGTGGTTTCGGCTATGGGAGACACCACCGATGACCTCATCGATCAGGCGATGAGCATCGATTCGACCCCGCCGGCCCGTGAAATGGACATGCTCATGACCGCAGGCGAGCGTATTTCCATGAGCCTGCTGTCCATGGCGATCCATTCCGCCGGCTCGCACGCATACTCCTTCACCGGTTCCCAGGCCGGGTTCATGACGGATGCCCGGTTCGGTGCGGCGCATATCCGCGCCGTCAAGCCTGATCGTGTCCGTCATGCGCTCGAAAAAGGCAGTGTCGCGATTGTCGCCGGATTCCAAGGCATCAACGAGGATGGCGACGCCACCACGCTCGGCCGCGGCGGTTCCGACACGTCCGCTGTCGCACTGGCTGTCGCGCTTGGCGCCGACGTGTGCGAGATTTACACGGATGTTGACGGCGTGTTCACCGCCGACCCGCGTATCGTCCCGACCGCCCGCCGCATTCCCGTCATCGATTACGAGTCCATGCTGGAAATGTCATCCTGCGGTTCGAAGGTGCTTGCCTTGCGTTGTGTCGAATACGCGCAACGTTTCGGCATGCCGCTGCACGTGCGCAGCTCCTTCTCCCACCGCAACGGCACACTGATTTTGCCTGAGGGCATCAGCCCGGCATCGGTGCCGAACCTCACACGCGAGTAGCGAGAAACCCTGCCGAACGGTTCCGGGCTGATCGCTGGACACAACTTCCGTACCCTTATCCCACCGACCGCAACACATACGTACGTTGCACTGATTCGAGGAAACAATGAACGAGAACGACAACAAATCCATGGGCGACCTGTTCCCTGACCTGGGTCCCGAGACCCCGGTCATCTCCGGTGTCGCGCACGACCGCAGCGAGGCGCTGGTCACCGTGCGCCGCGTGCCGAACGAGCCGGGCATGGCGGCAAAGGTGTTCACCAAGCTCGCCGAAGTCGGCGTGAACGTGGACATGATCGTGCAAGCGAGCGCCTCCACCGGCACCGCGGATATTTCCTTCACCGTCCCGGAAACCGCTGTCAAGCATGTGCAGGATCTGCTGCAGAACAAGCATGATGAGCTGGGCTACCAGTCCTTCGACGTGAACACGAGCGTCGGCAAGGTCGCCGTGGTCGGCGTGGGCATGAAGACGCATGCCGGTCTGGCGGCGAAGTTCTTCAACGCGCTGAGTGACGCCGGTATCAACGTGCTCATGATCTCCACGTCCGAGATTCGCATCGCGGCCCTGGTCCCGCTCGACCAGCTCGATGACGCGGTGCGCGCGCTGCACACGGCGTACGGCCTTGACGCCGACCAGGTGGAGGCCGTGGTGTACGGCGGCACCGGCCGCTGAACCGCTGGACTGAGAGCTGCTGAGCCGCAAACTCGGTGATGTTCCTGCCTCGGGGCAGTAGGGCGTTAATGTGGCGAAAGCCCCGTCGTCGGTTGTATGCCGGCGGCGGGCATTGTCACATTTGGCGTATGGCGTATGTCTCGTCATGCGCAACTGGTCGAACGGATAGGCTACGGCAACAACAAACGGCGGTATCCGCCCGCCCGCGCATGCCGTGACATACGCGGGTAGGCAGATACCGCCGTTATCGGTGTTTGCCGACGCTATCTTATTTGGCTTCGATATAGCCGAGCGCGTGCAGCATCTCAGCGCATTCAAGCGCGCCGCCGGCCGCACCGCGCAGTGTGTTGTGCGCGAGGCCGACGAACTTCCAATCGAAAATCGAATCCGGGCGCAAACGGCCGATGGAAATGCCCATGCCGCCCTCGTAATCGACATCCAGCTTCACCTGCGGACGGTCGTCCTCGGTGAGGTACTGGATGAACTGCTTCGGCGCGTGCGGCAGGCCGAGTTTGGCGGCTTCGCTCGTGTAGTTCACGAGACGGTCGACGAGCTCCTCCTTGGACGGGTCCTTCCCGAAATTGATGAACACGGTGGACGTGTGACCGTTGAGCACAGGCACGCGGATGCACTGCGAGGTGATGCGCAGCGGGCCTTCGAACGGAACGATCTGTCCGGTCGCGTCATCGACATGGCCGAAGACCTTGAGCGGCTCCTTCTCGGATTTCGCTTCCTCGCCCGCGATGTACGGGATGATGTTGCCGACCATCTCCGGCCAGTCCTTGAAGGTCTTGCCGGCGCCGGAAATCGCCTGATACGTGCTGACGATGACCTCGTGCGGCTCGAATTCCTTCCACGCGGCGAGAGCCGGCGTATACGCCTGGATTGAGCAGTTCGGCTTGACGGCGATGAAGCCGCGCGTGGTGCCCAGACGCTTGCGCTGATACTTGATCACGTCGAAATGCTGCGGATTGATTTCTGGCACGACCATCGGCACATCCGGCGTCCAACGGTGGGCGCTGTTATTGGACACCACCGGGGTTTCGGTCTTCGCGTACTGCTCCTCGATTGCGCGGATCTCGTCCTTCGGCATGTTGACTGCGGAGAACAGGAAATCGACATCCGCGGAGACACCTTCGACATCCGCCACATCCTTGACGACCATGGACTTGACGAACTGAGGCATCGGGGTTTCCATCTTCCAACGCCCGCCGACGGCCTCCTCGTAGGTTTTGCCGGCGCTGTGCGCCGACGCCGCGAGGGTGACCAGCTCGAACCACGGGTGGTTTTCGAGCAGGGTGACGAAGCGTTGCCCGACCATGCCGGTTGCGCCGAGAATGCCGACCTTGATTTTCTGTGACATTATGGCCTTTCGATTGCAAGGGTTACTGCGCAGTACAATGCCCGAACCTTCGGTCGTGTACGTGTGCGAGCCATGCTAGCAGAACACATGCTCAGCAATCATCCGGCTTTCATATCGTGGTCGGCTGCCGGCCGCCCGGCAGTAAGGCTCACGGCTCGCAGACCGCGTCGTTGCGGTGCTGCGAGCCGGGTGGGTCTTACGCGTAGATATTACGTGGGCGCATATCGTCAGGCAGCCCGTTGAGCAGCGTGGTCACCGATCCGGATTCGAAGACGGACCGGATGCCGGCGGCCAGCAGCGGCGCGACCGACAGGACGGTCATATTGGGCAGGCGCTTGCTTTGCGGCACAGGGACAGTGTCCATGAGTACGATTTCGCGGGCGCCGCAATCCTTGAGCCGGTCGATGGCCGGTCCGGACAGCAGGCCGTGTGTGGCGACCAGCGTGACGCTTTTCGCGCCGGCGTCGCGCAATGTGCGCACGGCCTCGCAAATCGTGCCCGCGGTGTCGATCATGTCGTCGACGACGATGCAATCGCGCCCCTCGACTTCGCCGATGATGCCATGCGCGACCGCATGGTTCGGGCGCGTGGTGTCACGGGTTTTGTGGATGAACGCGAGCGGCAGGCCGCCAAGTTTCGCCGCCCACTGTTCGGAAACCTTGATGCGTCCGGCGTCAGGGGAGACGACGGTCGCGTTTTCCATGGGCATGGAATTGCGCACGTAATCAAGTAATACCGGCATGGCGGTGAGATGGTCGACCGGGCCGTTGAAGAAGCCCTGCTCCTGGGAGGCATGCAGGTCGACGGTCATGATACGGTCGGCGCCCGCCGTGCGGAACAGATCGAACATCAGGCGAGCGGTGATCGGTTCGCGGCCCTGATGCTTTTTGTCTTGGCGTGAATAGCCCATGAACGGCGCCACCACGGTGATGGATTTCGCTGAAGCGCGTTTGAGCGCGTCGACCATGATGAGCTGCTCCATCAGCCACTTGTTGATCGGCTCGGTGTGTGACTGGATGACGAACACGTCGGCGCCGCGAACCGGTTCAGTGAATCGGATGTACATCTCACCGTTCGCGAAATCGTACGCCGTGGTCTCCAGCAGGTGGGTTCCCAGGTATTCGGCGGTTTCCTGGGCTAGCTGCGGGTAGGCGCGTCCCGTGACCACTGCCAATCGCTTGTCCGGTTTGCCTTCGAGAATTGCCGACATCTTGCGCCTTCCCGACCCTATGGTCGATTGATGGGATGAAAACATCACCTAATATAACAAGGCTCGGGCATAAGCCGACGCGCGTGGTTTCGCGGTGGGCGGCAAATCAGGCGCGTCGCGGAACATGCGTCGAAAGTCAGCCATCGGGAGTATGCTGACAGGGTTGTCCGCAGCACCTGCGGACAGTCGCATACACACTCCTGCCGTGGAAGGTCCACGGCCTTTAGTCCGAAGGAGGTGGGTGATGTCTGCGCATAAGTACGAACTGATGTTCATTGCCGATCCTGAGCTGGATGAGCGCGGTCTGAAGAAGTTGACCGAGCAGTATCTGGAGATCGTCACCAAGGAGGGCGGTTCCGTCGACGGCACCGATTACTGGGGTCGCCGCAAGCTCGCCTATGAAATCCAGGGCAAGACCGAAGGCAACTACGTTGTCGTCAACTACACCGCTGAGCCGGCCACGAGCGATGAGCTCGACCGTCTGCTTAACCTCAGCGAGTCCGTTATCCGCACGAAGATCCTTCGCAAGGATAAGTAAGTCGTTCAGCATTGCTTGAGCAAGGCTCCGCAAGCCGCGAAAGCACGTGCACACAGGTAAGAAGGTAGCGTCATGGCAGGCGAAACAACCATCACCATCATCGGTAATCTCACCGCCGACCCGGAACTGCGCACTATCGGCAGCGGGGCGACGGTCGCGAGTTTCACCATTGCTTCCACTCCGCGCTCCTACAACCGCAACACCGGTCAGTGGGAAGACGGACAGGCGCTGTTCATGCGCTGCTCGGCTTGGCGTGACATGGCCAACCATGTCGCCCAGTCGCTGACCAAAGGCATGCGCGTCATCGCGCAAGGCCGACTCCAGCAGCGTTCCTACCAGGCGCAGGACGGCTCCAACCGTACCGTCGTCGAATTGCAGGTCGATGAGATCGGCCCGTCCTTGAGGTACGCCACCGCGCAGGTGACCCGTCAAGGCTCCGGTTCCGGATTCGCCGGCAATCGCGGCGGCTTCGCGGGCAATCAAGGCAACGGTGGCAATGCGGGATTCGCCGGCAATGGTGGCTACCAGGGTGGCGCAGGCTACCAAGGCGGCTATGCCGGTGGCGCTTCCGCCGCTCCTGCCGTCCAGCAGGCGCCTGCCGCCCCTGCGGCCGACCCGTGGGGCACGTCAAGCTCCAGCCAAGCAGGATCAAGCTTCGGATCCTTCGGATCGAGCGACGAGTTCGGCAACGATTCCGAAGAACCCGAGTTCTGACGCCGAGCTTTGCTTCCAGCAATCAATCAAGTTTTGTCATAAGGAGAACATCAGATGTCACGCAAGAGGCCGCAACCGCCGGTCAAGCCGTTCAAGAAGAAGCCGAATCCACTCAAGGCCGCCAAGATCACCGAGATTGATTACAAGGACGTTGCGCTGCTGCGCAAGTTCGTGTCCGATCGCGGCAAGATCCGTTCCCGCCGTATCACCGGCGTGACCGTCCAGGAACAGCGCGAGATCGCGAAGGCCGTGAAGAACGCCCGCGAGATGGCTCTGCTGCCGTACGCCACCACCGGTCGCTGAACAGGAGGATATCGACATGGCTGAAACCAAGATCATTCTCACCCAGACCGTGGCCAACCTGGGCCACGCCGGTGACGTTGTCGAGGTGCGTCCGGGTTACGCCCGCAACTACCTCTTCCCGCAGGGTCTCGCGTTCAAGTGGACCAAGGGTGCCGCCGCTCAGATTGAAGCGATGAAGCGCGCCCGCCAGGCCAAGGCCCTCGCCACCCGCGAGGACGCTGTCGCCGCCAAGGCCGCCATTGAAGGCACGGTCGTCGAGATCGCCGCCAAGGTGTCCGAGTCCGGTAAGCTCTTCGGCGCCGTGTCCGCTGACGCGATCGCCTCCGCCCTTTCCGACAAGGCTCCAATCAGCCCGAAGTCCATCAAGGTTGAGACCATCAAGACCACCGGCGAATTCCCCGCCACCGTGGCCCTGCACCCGGAAATCTCCGCTTCCTTCACCGTCAAGGTCGTCGCGGAGTAACCGATTCCAGACTCCGGCCGTGCCGCCGATTACAGCGAATGGCATGGTCAAGTTAGTCTGAGCTTAAGCATGCGAAAGCCCCCCGAATCCGGGGGGCTTTCGTGTTTTCCGGACCACCTGCCGGCACCGGTGCCTGAACGCAATCCAAACGCAATCCACGAGTCGGTGGCGGTGGGCCGCGTTTGGCGCCGGTCTCCCACACGGAACCCGCAGCACCGCCTATGGTGGCATCGCCGATTGCGAACCTGCCACGGCGCCGATCCGTCACGGCCCCATGGGACAATGGCCGGACATCGCGGCGTATGCGATGCGACAGTGGTGCGGCCGGCTGGGCTCGCCGTGCAGTGTGAATCCGCGTGGAAGGGGAGAACCATGACGGCCGGAGGCGATACCACACAGACTTCGGATTCCACACGCCCCCGTGCCGTGTCTGCGACGCCGGCACGGGGCATCAGACTGGCGGTTGCCGCGGTGCTTGTCGTGGCGTTGTCGTCGAGCGTGTTCCTGTTCGCCGGCCTGGCCGCGTACGCATGGTATCGCCGCGCGCTGGCGGACTGCGTGGAATGGGGCAATACGTATCGGCTGATGGACGAGCATGTCGCCGCATTGTCCGGCCAGGCCGCCGTGCTCTCGGACCGAGCCTCCCGGGCGGAGGGTGCGGACCGCGAATCGCTGGACAAGCTCGATGCCACCGCAGCGCAGGCGTCAGCGCAGCGCCGGCAGGCCGCGGCATCGGTGCAGACGGTTGGCGATGTCCCGTCGGCATGCCGGGCGAAACAGTCGCCGCTTGCACTTCGATCGCATGTCGACGCCTATCGTGATGCGGCTCTGGCACTCAAACCGTGGGTGGGGCGACTGCGCAAGGCTGAACATCCGGTGGCCGTGCGCGTGCTGGCGCAAGACAGTCAGACGCTGGATGAAACAGCCGGCAGGATCCGTGCAGCATTGCCGGGCGTGCGCGAACTGGCCCGGGAAACCACAGGATTACATGACCATCGCGTTTCCCGCGAGCTGCATAAGGCTATCGAGGCCGCCCAATCCGTGACGGATAAGCCGAATCAGGCGTCGTACGGAACGCTGCTCGATACGGAACGACAGCTGTTCGCGCGTGCTGATGCGGCGGTGCACGCCCGGAATATTGAGCGGGGGGATTGATTGTGGACGTACAGCGTGCGTGGCGCTCACCTTTGATGACGGCCCTCGCGCCGGCACAAGCCAGCAGGTCACAGCGGCATTGCGACGGGCAGGAGATCAGGCCACATTCTTCGCGATAGGCGGGGCGGTTAACGATGCCACACAGACGATGCTGCGCAATGATACGCGGTACGGCATGCCGGTGGGCAGCCACACAATGTCCCACATGGATTTGCCGATGATTATGCGTTCAGGAGCTGAGCATCGGGAATTCGACGAGGCATCGGCACGTATCGCTCAGGCAAGCGGACGACCGGTCACCCTGCTGCGTCCCCCTCATGGTGTCGCGGATGAGGCAAGCCGACAGTATCTTGCCGACCATCTTGGCGTGGGAATTGCCTTGTATGATGTCGATTCCTATGATTGGGCGGTTGGCGCGACCGCGAGGTCGGTCCAGTGGAAGGTCACCGCCCAAGTGCGGTCGGGTTCGATCATACTCATGCATGACATTCACCGCCATACGGCTGCGGCCTTACCGCATATCCTTGATGCCTTGCGGGCGAAAGGCTACAGGACGGTCACGATTACGGAATTGATTGACCGCTATCCACGTCCGGGATACGTGTACTACTCGCGGGACAACATCATTCCCTGGTAATCGGGTAGGGGCGTGGCGACGTGGGTTGAACTGTTGCGCGCGGCTGATTCGTGTTGTCCCCACCATTGGTGTATACTCGCATACGCCTCCGCATGGCGTTATGTCACCCAACTCCCCCAGGGCAGGAATGCAGCAAGGGTAAGTGGCCTCTGACGGGTGTGCGGAGGTTTTCTTTTACCATTTGCGCATAGGGGCACGTGGAGTCGGGCGTATAGGAAAAACGGGCGTATAGGAAAAAACGTGGTGTTCTAGACCCAGTTTCGGTCATTGGACGTGCCGATGCCGGTCGATTGCTGCTATCGTCGCGTTTCTTCCACCCGTGCTGGGTGTCGGCAGTTGTGGATGCATCGACTGTCCGAATGGCGGGCATACCATTTTCAGTGAGAACAATGAATGTTAGCGTAATAAAACTTATTCACATCACGAAGGAGCAATATGAATAAGAAAAAAAGGAACTGTGTCAGTGCTGATTGCATTGTTGACATGCAGCCTTGCAATTCCAGCGAATGCAGCATCATCAGGTGATTACCGTGCGGCTGGGGTAAACATTCGTAATTCCACAGGAGTAAGGCGTAGCAGAGTGCTTGGTGCAGGGTATCCCGGCCAGCGGCTGACGGCGTACTGTGAGGAATGGAATTACGAAGAAAACAGTGGGGACTGGTTCTATCATCAAAACAGAAGGACACGCATCAAAGGGTATTCCCTCGGAAGATATCTGCGGGTGGATCGGCTCGTGCCGCACGGCTGCTACTGATTTGCGAGTTATCCGATAGTCAAGGAACATACGGGGGAAATATCGTGGGAACATGCCGTCGCTCGCTTACTGTACTTTGCACGATGCTGTTGTGCATCTCGTGTGCTGCCTGCGGGGCTGACAATACGAACGACAATGCGCTCAGCGCCGCAGATTTATACGGTTCCGGGCATACTGACAAAAGTACGAGTCAGCCGTCGTCGACAACGACATCCCAAGCGGAGGACGCTGCACCATGGGTTTCCCCCCTTTGACACGTATTTTCTCGAAGGAGAAAGAGAACATGTCGTCGATCAGGCGCGAGATCGTCTTGTACGTGCTTGCATGACTTCCCAAGGTTTTGAATATCAAGGTGATGTGGGCGCCTCTGACGAATCCGCAGGTGAAGCAGACGCTGATTTCGCTGCAACATGGGGGCCTTCTGATGAGGATACCGCGCGACAGTATGGATACGCCGCGCCGATCACGGCAAACAGCGAAGGCGGTGGAGCGGCTTCAGCATCCTATCCCTCGGGCTATATACATGCCTTGATCAACGAGGAGAACACCGGGTGCATTGACCAGGCCGATGCTCGACTGGGTTATGGTGATACCTGGTTCTCCGCCATGGGGGCATATGAGAAAATCCGCGATGATGCAGATGCCAAGGCTCTCGCTGCGGACAAAGTGCATCGAGTGATGCAGCAGTGGGGAACTTGCATGGCAAATCGTGGTTATACCAACAAGGATCCGAGAGAATTGGTCGGTGAATACGCTGACAGACAGGCGGGGACTTCGCCGGACACTGCGGAGCAGAAAGCCGCCATGGCTGATGCCGCATGCAAGGTATCCACAGGATTCATGCAGACAATTCGCGAATCATACGCGGAAGCGGAGCGGCAGGCGGTTTCGGACAACCAAGCGACGATGGACCAGATAAAACAACTATCCGAAACCATATATGCCAATGCGAAACGAGAACTTGCATAGCATCGGTGAAACAGGTGACAATGCGTAAGAAGCGAAGCAAACGCGAACACATTACCGATGCCGGCATGAGGGAAGATATCGTTCCCATGAACGAGGCAGTACACACCACGCGGAAAAATGCGATAGGGCGCTGGTTGAGGGCTCATTGGATTATCGTGGTTGCGGCGTGCTCTTTGCTGTTTTCTGTTTTCGGATTCATGTTAGGGTCAACGATTCGTTCTCCCCAGGATGTTGCCGCATCTCAGCAGGAACCGGAGCCATCGTTAATCACTGCAACGGTGACGCAAACAGAACTGGTCGATGGTGTGGACGTACATGGGACAATACAGCCCGAGCATATTGTCGAGTTGACTGGGCAAGGCCAAGATGGTGCGGGTTCGGGACAGACAAGCTCCGGAAACCAGACGCATGATTCAGCATCATCCGCTGGAACATCGCAGGAGACGATATCTTCGTCATTGGTGGTGACGTCGCTGCCTGTCGCGGTCGGAGACAGCGTAGGCAACGGTACAGTCGTCGCGGAGATCTCGGGACGTCCACTGTTTGTTTTCCATGGGACGATACCTGCATACCGTGATATCAAACCGGACGATCAGGGTCCGGATATAGCGCAGCTGCAGCGCGCTTTAGTGGATATGGGATTGCTTAAGGAAAAGCAGATCACATCCGTTTTCGATTCTGCAACCAGGAATGTGGTCGACACATTATATGCTTCACACGGCTATCGGGCAGAACGCACCGATGACGGCGATGACTCGGCTTTACGGCAGGCCCGCGCAGCTGTACGCGCTGCACGCAGACAGCTGCAACAAGCTCAAACTGCTGCCACATGTACAAATCATGATTCATCAAAGGGGAGCGAATCGGAAACGGATGATACTTCCTGCACGATTGGTGACGGTGGCGTAATCAGCGTTCAAGACGCAACTCAGGATCTTGTCGATGCGCAAGATGCATTGTCTCTGCTGGAACGGCGGACCGGCATTATGATGCCAATTGGTGAAATCAGTTTTATTCCTTCCTCGCAGGCGACAGTGAGCGAGTTGCCTGTGCCAGTGGGGGCAAATGCATCCGGGACTGTTGTATCCTTATCAACTTCCGGGACAGTATACCGTGCATCGGTCGATTCCGCTGTCGCGGCAACCATCAAACAGGGAATGACAGTGACTTTTGACGCATCAGAGATGCAGAACTGCTCTGTATCAAACATCAGCGATGCTCGCACGGCATCTGGCACGAGCACCATGGTCACGGTTTCATGCGACAGAGGAATGGATGCAATCCCCTCTAATACAACCGTAGACGCCACAATAATCCGGCGCGCCTCGAACGGGAAAGTGCTTACAGTGCCGCTATCTGCTGTTAGTAAAGCTCCGGACGGTACTACAACGGTTATTGTCCGCAAGAAAGGCGATAGACTCCTGCGTATCCCGGTCACGACTGGTCTGAATGCAAACGGGCGGATTGAAATCGCAGGGACTGACGGCAGTTCTATACGTGCGGGGACAACTGTCGTAGTGGGAGGAAAATCGTGAGAAACACGATGGTGACGCCGCTCATCGAACTTGAACACGTTGGCAGGAGATACCCCGGTCCCGTGCCAACTGAAGCATTGCGTGATGTTTCACTGTCCGTTATGCCAGGCGAGTTTGTCGCGATTCTTGGTCCCTCCGGGGCCGGTAAATCGACGTTGCTCAACATCCTTGGCATGCTTGATGCTCCGACCTGCGGCACGTACCGATTCAACGCTTTGAGGACAGACGATATGCCTGAGCGAAGAAAATCACAAATACGAGCCCAATACATTGGTTTTGTATTCCAGGCTTTTCATCTTCTTCCATACCGCAGTGTCGAAGAGAACGTCGCGATGTCGGGGTTGTATGCAGGGGTCGCGGTTCAGGAACGAATGTTGCGCGCTCGGCGGGCACTTTCCAAAGTAGGACTGGAACATAAGGCGAACGCCGGTCCGTTGGATTTGTCCGGAGGCGAACGTCAGCGCGTCGCCATTGCTAGGGCAATTTGCAACAACCCGAGGGTCGTGGTGTGTGATGAACCGACAGGAAATTTGGATTCACAACGCGCGGAGTCAATCATGGAGATTTTCAGCAACCTGAATCGTGAAGGCCAAACCGTGGTGATGGTAACGCATAATGAAGCGCAGACGCGGTTCGCCCATCGCACGATACACATGAGCGACGGGATGATTATCGAAGACAGCGCACAGTCTGTGAGCAAGGGCACCGATGCATAGCGAATGGAACTTTCATGCGGGACATCCGGAGAATGGTTCGTGGCCAGACCGGTACCGCGGCTCAAGCATTCGACGCGTTGATGTGTTCCGCGAAGTTGTTGCGTCGTTGTGTGCTCAGCCGGGACGCACAATATTGACTTTGTTCGGAACAGTGTTGGGCGTGGCGGCTTTCGTCGCGGTCACCGGGATCGTTCAGACTGCCACTGGACAAATCAGCGACGGATTCTCGCAACTCGAAGCGACTACAGTAAGGGTCACCGATCAGGAGCCGAAACTCGCAGGTGACGCATCTCTGGGCTTCCCGATCGATACGGCGGAGCGTCTGTGCAATCTCAACGGTGTATCGGATGCGACTTTGATGTGGGTCGTTGACGACGAGGCACACCCTCTTTCGATTGCAACGGACCCGTACACGGAGGCGTCTATGCTTCCAGGCTATAGCGTGATTGCAGCGGATAACCATATAGCCGGTTTCGCCGATCACGGCATGACCGCGGGATCGGCGCTGGATGCCTTTCAGGTTGATACAGGCGTCAGAGCCGCGATGCTGGGATCTCAAACTGCGAAACGGTTGGGAATAACAGATTTGGCTGTCCCACGAACTATCTATCTGGGCGGAGAGTCATTTTCCGTAATCGGGATCATGTCACCCTCGTCGCGCATTCCGCAGCTCGACACGTCTGTGGTGATTCCCGATACGGTAGCACTTGGCTGGTTGGGTGCACCGACACAGCGGAATCCGGCTCGTGCCGTGGCCTCAACGGAAACGGGGGCAGCTTCACTCATCGCGCGTCAAGCTCCTTACGCATTGCGTGCTGATGCCCCGGAACGTGCACTTGCCGATGCACCTCAAGACTGGTCAAAGGCAACACGCGGAGTGCGCAAGTCGATGACTGGTCTGGTTGCTGGTCTGGCGGGGCTGTCATTGCTGATTGGTTGTGTGAGCATTGCGGGTGCGACTATGGCATCGGTAACCGAACGAATTCCTGAGTTCGGTCTGAGGCGATCTCTTGGAGCCAGAACAACTGATATCGCGATACAGATTATCACTGAAACCGCTGTTATCGGCATTATCGGTGGATTACTCGGCGGCAATATCGGATTGGTGATCATCGTTGTGGTGAGCATTTCACAATCATGGACTGCGGTAGTCGATCCGTTGCTCCTGTTGCTTGGCCCTGTCATCGGTGTGATATCTGGGGTAGCGGCAGGAATATGCCCTGCTGTTCGAGCATCACGCATTAGTCCGATTGGGGCATTGCAACATGGATAGCGCATAGACGTATCGTTTGAATAAGGGTTTCCATACATGCACACAGATATGCCACGTACGGGTCTGGCAGGTATAGTCAATGATTATGGACGAGAATGAACAAGACCCGCACGTGACACAGCAGGATCAAGCCCCGGTTGCCCCGGTGATGTCTGAGGCACCGGCTCCGACACGGGAGAATACTGCTCCGGGTGCGCCATCGTCCGGCGCATCTGTGCCGTCCGGCGAGTTTGCGGCATCCGAACCGTCTTCGGCGACTTCCCTGGCCGCGCCGATTCGACCCGCATCAGGCGATACAAACGGTGCCCTCGCCGCTCACACCCCCGACATTCCCAGCGTTCCCAGCGTTCCGCCGATGCCTCCGCTCCCGTCAGTATCCGTGCGCGCCACTAGATCGCAACCGGATCAGCCGTCATTCCCCGATGCGCCAAACCCTGCCAGACCAGCGTCGCCAGAACGTGCTTCAGACTCGGTAACGTCAACAGTTCCACAACAGCCGGCAGACACCACGTCGGCCAGCCAACCCGCAGACCATACCGGCCAAGCCGAATCCGGCGCTCGCCCATCCATGCTCTTCCCGCAGACCGATGACGCTCAGGGGCAACAAGCGCACCGGCTGCCAGCAAAGCCGATGTTCACTCCGCTGCCCGGCACACAGAGCGATGACGACAATCTTGAGACCAGAGCGCTCTGGCCGTCCGACCCGCTTGAAGCATCCTCGTCAAAACGCATCCGTGGTAACCGAGCGAACGCAGACGGCCATGATGATGGTGTCGTCGGTCCGGACGGGCGCGCCCCGGAAGCCCTGGGATTGTCCCCAGCCAACGCAACGGCATCAGGGGACGGCGATCTTGCAGTCGAAGGCATGGACAAAGGTCTTGCCAGGCTTGACCCGCTTGCCGTCCACCCGCGCCTTTCCAGCAGGATTCTGTGCGTGGTGTTCGGCCTGTTGCTGCTCGCCGCTTCGGCCGGTGTGTGGTGGTTGGGCGTGCGCACGGCGAACGGGCAGAATTTTGATGACGAAGTGTGGACGCTGCTGGACGGCTCACTGCCTTCGTGGTTGCGTGCGATGGTCCATATGTTGACCGCGTCAAGCACGATTATCATCATCAGCGTGGCGCTCGCCGTCGTAGGCGTGGCGGTTGCCGCGATACGGCGACGCTGGTGGCTGCTCGGGCAACTGGTCGTGTTTACGGCTCTGTGTTACGGCTCTGAGCTGCTCAAAGGCGTGTTGCCGCGACCATACTTGCAAAATATTGATTCTTCGCCCAATAACACCGCGCCTTCGGGGCATACGATTCTTGCTGCGGCGGCCGCTGTTGTTTTGGTGTGTGCAGTGCCGCGCGCATGGCGTGCCGTGTGCGCACTGGTGGGGTCGGCGTACGCTTTGCTTACCGCACTGTCGCTGGTGGCGGCCAAATGGCATCGTCCTACGGATGTGGTGATGAGCTTGTTGATTGTCGGCGGTTGGGCGCTGCTTATGCTGGCGTTCACGCGTACGACCGGCATGGATGAGATCGGCACGCGTACGGCGTCGGCGAGTATCCAGATTGTGGGCAGCGTTATGATCACCGGCGGTATCATGATTGCCCTGTATGGCGGATACCTGCTGTGGCAGATTGCGCCCGGACTGTCGCTGCGGGCGCAGTGGACGCAGGCGGGGGCGTGCGCGGCGACGGTGATGCTGGTTTCCGCAGCGTCTTTGCTGGTGTTCGGTCTGGTGCTCGCGCTTCGACAATTGACCGCATCCCCGTTGACGAAACTCGGCTTGGTCGGCGCTCCGCCGGCCCCGCCATCCAAGTAACACGGCACACCAGATACGACGTTGGCCATGCTCCGTGAGTATGATGGCGTTCCGTACACAGTATTAAGGAGGGGCAATGGCAGCCGGCACAAAGCTTGTTATCGTGGAGTCTCCGACGAAAGCGAAGAAGATCGCGGGATACTTGGGTGATGGGTACACCGTGCTCGCGTCGGTCGGTCATATCCGCGACCTCGCCCAGCCCAGCCAGGTGCCGGCTGCCAAGAAAGAGAAGTATGGCAAGTTTGGTGTCGATGTCAATGACGGGTTCGAGCCGTATTACATTGTCGGCCCTGACAAGAAGAAAACCGTCTCCCAGCTCAAGGAGGCGTTGAAGAACGCTGACGAACTGTATCTGGCGACTGATGAGGATCGCGAAGGCGAGGCGATCGCCTGGCATTTGGTCCAAACGTTGAAGCCGAAGGTTCCGGTCAAGCGCATGGTGTTCCACGAGATCACCCCTGAAGCGATCAAAGCCTCACTGACCAAGACGCGAGATGTCGATGACCATATGGTGGATGCGCAGGAGACGCGTCGTGTACTTGACCGCCTGTACGGCTATGAGCTGTCCCCGGTGCTGTGGCGCAAAGTAGGGCCGGGACTGTCGGCCGGCCGCGTGCAGTCGGTGGCCACGCGCCTGATTGTCGAGCGTGAGCGTGAGCGTATGGCATTCGTCAAAGCCCCGTATTGGGATGTCGTGGCATCCCTGTCGGCTCCGGGTGCGGAAGGCGAACCGGTGCGATTCGATGCGCGCATGATCCAGCTGGACGGCAAGCGGCTGGCCACGTCCAAGGATTTCGGCGCGGACGGTAAGCTCACCCCCGCCGGATTCGCCGACAACGTCTGCCAGTTGGATGCCGAAAGCGCCGCCGCTGTCGCACGGACGCTGCGTGAAGCGGCATTCACCGTGCAATCCATGGAAACCCGCCCTTACCGCAGGCGTCCGCTGCCTCCGTTCACCACGTCCACACTGCAACAAACCGCCGGAAACCGTCTCGGTATGAGCTCCCGTCAGACGATGCGAGCGGCCCAAGGCCTGTATGAGAACGGTTTCATCACGTATATGCGTACCGATTCAGTCACACTGTCCCAAGAGGCGATTGCTGCGGCACGCAACGCCGTCGAATTCCACTTCGGCACCAAGTTCCTGTCTGACGCCCCCAAGCAGTATGCGACCAAGACCGCTGGCGCGCAGGAAGCGCACGAATGCATCCGTCCGGCAGGCTCCAGCTTCCGTGACCCTGAGGATGTGGCGAGCAAGGTTCCCGCCGATCAGGCGAAACTGTACCGGCTGATCTGGCAGCGTACGCTCGCATCCCAAATGGCTGACGCGACTGGTTCGACCGCAACTGTGCGACTGAGCGCACCGGCCGGACCCCGTGGCGACGCGGTATTCCAAGCATCTGGCACGGTTATCGAATTCCCCGGCTTCATGCGTGCGACCGGCGAAGGCAAGCGTGCCGCACAGCCGGCAACCGCGGCCAAAGGCACTGCATCCGTGAAAACAGCCGCCAAGGATGATGAGAACACCTCCTTGCCGCCGATGCGTCAGGGTGATGTCCTTACCGCCGACGAAGTCAACGCCGATGGCCATGAGACGCAACCGCCGGCACGCTATACTGAAGCATCGCTGGTCAAAACCTTGGAAGCCAAGGAAATCGGCCGCCCGTCAACCTACGCGAGCATTATTTCCACCATCATCGACCGCGGCTACGTGTATGAGCGCGGCAGGGCGCTGATTCCATCATGGCTGGCGTTCGCCGTGGTCAAACTCCTGGAAACGAACTTCCCGAAGTACGTGGACTACCAGTTCACCGCGGATATGGAGAACGGCCTCGACCGCATCGCACGCGGCAAGGAAACCGGCAAGGATTGGCTGACCCGCTTCTACTTCGGATCCGGCGACGGCGCGGCGACGAATGCAGACGAAGCGCATGAAGGCTTGCAGCAGCAGGTCGCCCAGCTTGGCGACATCGACGCCCGTGCCATCAACACCATTGAAATCGGCGACGGCCTGCACGTGCGTGTGGGACGCTACGGCCCGTATCTTGAGGATATGAACCACTTGGATGCCGAAGGCAACCCCAAGCGCGCCTCCCTGCCGCCCACGCTCGCCCCTGACGAGCTGACGGTCGAACAAGGCCATCAGCTGATTGAAAGCAATGCCGGCGGTCCGCGCGAATTGGGCACCGATCCGGCGACCGGCGGCATCGTGGAAGTACGCAACGGACGATTCGGTCCCTACGTGTCCCTGACCATACCGCAGTCCGAACAGGCCGAGACGGCATCCGGTACGCGCAAGAGCAGTAAAAAAGCCGCCGCCCCCAAGCCGAAAATGGCTTCACTGTTCAAATCGATGAAACCGGAAAGCATCACGCTTGAACAGGCCTTGCAACTGTTGAGTCTGCCGCGTACGGTCGGAACGTTCGAAGAAACAGACGCGAAAACCGGTGAAGTCAGCCAAGTGACCATCGCAGCCAACAACGGCAGGTACGGCCCGTATCTGACCAAAACCGCAGCCGACGGCAGCACCGACACTAGGTCACTCGGCAGCGAGGACGAAATCTTCACTGTTGACATCACCAGAGCCAAGGAACTGTTCGCCCAGCCGAAGTACGGTCGTGGCCGTGGCCGAGGTACAGCCAAGCCGCCGCTACGCGAACTGGGCAATGATCCGGACACCGGCAAGCCAGTGACCATCAAGGACGGCTTCTACGGGGCGTACATCACCGACGGTGAGACGAACCGCACGCTGCCCAAACAGTACACGCCGGAATCCATCGAACCGCAGGAAGCGTTCCGTCTGCTCGCCGAAAAGCGTGCCGCCGGTCCATCCAAGCGTCGCACCCGCAAGAGCACCGCGAAGAAGACCACGGCGAAGCGCACGACAACCAAGAAAACCACTGCTACGAAGCGCGCGGCGAAGAAAACCGCCGCATCGTCGGCGTCCACCAGAACACGCGCGAAGCGTAGCACGACAACCGCCACCAAGGAGGAGTAATGACCGCACACGCCCCAACAGGCCTGTTCGTCTCCTTCGAAGGCGTTGACGGGGCGGGCAAGACCACACAGGTCGAACGCCTGCGTACATATCTCACCGAACGCGGACGAACCGTGGTGGTGACGCGTGAGCCCGGCGGCACGGAGCTTGGCGTACAGCTTCGCCAGATACTGCTGCATGGCGGCGATATCGCTCCACGCACTGAAGCCCTGCTGTTCGCGGCCGATCGGGCGCAGCATGTCGCGCAGGTCATCATGCCGGCGCTTGAGCGCGGTGCCGTGGTCATCACGGATCGGTATCTTGACTCCTCGCTCGCCTATCAAGCCGGTGGACGCGAACTGACGGCAGGCGATGTACGAGACCTGAGCATGTGGGCGACCGGCGGATTGTTGCCGCGACGCACCTACCTGCTTGATATCGACCCTGTGATTTCCCATGGCAGACTCGCCCACGGGGAAGACCGTATGGAAGCCGCCGGAGCGGATTTCCAACGCCGTACGCGCGAAGAATTCCTGAAGCTTGCCCAAGCCGACCCTGAACGTTTCCTGATTGTCGACGCGTCCGCCGGTATTGAGGAGGTCTGGCATACCATCCAGACGGATATCGAGACGCTGCTTGGAGCACCGGCAACCGCACCGGCGACGGGACAGGCGGGGGAGCGCAGGCCATGAGCGTATGGGATTCGATTGTCGGACAGCAACCTGTGGTCAGCCAGTTGAGCGCCATCGCCGCAGGCGACCCCAAAGCCATCGCCCAATCATGGCTGATCTGCGGGCCGCCCGGATCGGGACGCTCGAATGTTGCCAAAGCGTTCGCCGCCGCCCTGGAAAGCCCCGACCATGGGCTGAGTGCGGAGCCGACCCGTGTCACGCATCTCGTACTCGCCGGCACACATCCGGATGTCACCGTCCTGTCAACCGATAAAGTGACCATCGGTATCGACGAAGTACGCGAGCTGATCGGCGTGTCCGAACAGATGCCGAGCATATCGCCGTGGCGTATCATCATCATCGAAGATGTCGATCGTATGCTTGAACGCACTACCAACGTGCTGCTCAAAGAGATCGAAGAGCCTTCGGAACACACCATCTGGCTGCTATGCGCCCCGAGCGCACAGGACGTGCTGCCGACCATCCGTTCGCGTACCCGCATCGTGAACCTAGCCGTGCCATCCAACCGTGCGGTCGCCCAGTTCCTTGAGGAGCATGACGGCGTGGATCCGGCATTGGCGGCACGCTCGGCACGGCTCGCCGAAGGGCATATCGGTATCGCCCGGCTGTATGCCAAGGACGATCAGGTGCTCGCCGACCGTGACGAGCTGGTGGTTGGCGTGCTGGGCATGCGCAGGGCTTCGGACGCCGTGCTGCTCGCCGGCAGACTCACCGACAACGCCAAAGCCCAAGCCCAAGCCGACGTCGACCGTCAAGCCGCACGCGACGAGCAGGAATTCAGGCGCGTGAACGGTTTGGGGGAGAAGGATCGCATTCCGCCCAAACTGCGTTCCGCCTACCATGCGATCAGCAAGAAAGATGATCTCAAACGCCGCGCCACCAGACGTTCGCGTGATGTGCTCGACCGCGCGCTGACTACGGTAGCCAGTATTTACCGGGATGTCGCAGTATTGCAGAACAACGCCGATGATGCGGTCGGACTGGTGAATCTTGAAAACCGGACGGCGATCACCGAATTGTCGGTTAAACTCACGCGACGTGACGCGGTGCGACGGATGGAAGACATCGCGACGGCACGACGCCGGCTTGCCGGCAACGGCAACCCGCTGCTGGTGTTCGAAGCATTGTTCTGCTCGCTGCTCGCCTGATTCGGCTTGTTGCACCGGCATACCGGCTTCAGTGTCATGCCGCGGCTCACACGGCGCCATAGTATCCTTTCCATACGATGTACATCGGATCCCGATACCACAGGCGTGGAGGAGCGAGCGAGGAACAGCGGGGGACGGGACCGCAGGAATGCCGAACCGCACAGGGAGACGCCGTCACACATGCAGAATACGAGCGGCACCCACACCATCATGCGACCGCAGCATGCCGGGTGGACCCCCTGGCCACCACACGCCGTGGGAACGCCACATGACGGCGCAATCTCGCGACCGTCATGGCATCGGATGCCGCGGCACCGGCATTGGCGATCAATCGCAGACTCTCCGCGGCCATCTGCGGTAGGGGAGCCCGCATCGCAGTCAAGGAAGGTACACTGGTCGCGGCCGCCGTGTCATCTTGCAAACTGACGATCTGTACCCGGTTCGGTACGTCAATGGCAAGCTGGCTGAGCGCAATCATCGCGCCGATAGCCGTATCGGCGGACGCGCAGATGATCGCTTCGGGAATCTCGCGCGATGCATCGCCGAATATCCGCATGGTGTCAGCAAACCCGCGTTGCGTCGTACCATCGGCGATGGTGATCCAATCGCTGTCGGCGTGCGCGTGAAGCATATTGAGCGAAGATTGAAACGCGAGCAGGGTTTGCGCCCCCTCGCTGGAGCCGACCGTGTCACTGAAATACGCGATGGAATGCGCTCCGCGTTCAACCACATGGGTGACAGCCAGTTCGATGGACGCGCCATTATCGATACTGATCCAATCGTGTCTCAGCAGGTTGGTGGAGCCGAACAGTTGGATGATGGGCGTATCCGCCGTTGCCAGCCCGCGCGCGATGGACGCGCCGGAGCGCGGACAGGGCAGCACAATAATGCCGTCGGCGTTGCGTCTGATGAACGCCTTGATCCGTTGGTGTTGCCCCGCTGGAGTGCTGTCAGTGCCGACCAGCAGTTGCCGGCCGGCGGCGCTTGCGGCATCGCTGATTGCGGCGACAATGCCGGCATGGAGGGGATTCGGCGTTGCCGGCAAGGATAAGGCGATGATATTGCTTGTGTCGCTGCGCAGTGCGCTCGCCGCACTGTTGACGGCGTAATCGAGTTCGATTGCGGCTTGGCGCACCCGTCGGGCGATATCGTCGTCTTTGGTTCTCCTGCCGGATAGGACGCGTGAAACGGTGGCGATGGAGACGTCGGCGAGGGCGGCGACATTGGTGATGGACGCGTTCGGCCGCTTGCCTCGGGCGGATGTCATGGTGCATCTCCAGTCATCTTGGATTCGACATGAGAATACAACGAACCGCCTCGGTGTATGGCCGTGGCGGTTCGTGATTCGTGTCTGATGGATACGCAGACGCGTGATACCGGCGAAAACCGGCGATGCGTACTACGTGATGGCGCAATCAGGCCTTGGTGATCGTGGCCACGAGATTGTCCGCGATGCTGTCCGCGTTCTCGCCGTCCACGGTGATTTCGATGGTGTCGCCCTGCTTGATGCCCAGGCCCATCACCGACAGGATGCTGTTCGCGTTGACCGGTGCGCCGCCCTGCTTGGCGATGGTGACCGCGCAGCCGGAAGCGGTTGCCGCTTGGGCGAACTCTGCTGCCGGGCGTGCGTGGATGCCGACAGGATCGTTGATGGTTGCGGTACGGGTTGCGGTTGCCATGATAGACACTCCTTTGCGTCAGTCTACGTCATTCAATACGCGGTTGCCGGGGCTCCCGCTGCGCGCCATCGCAGCTGCTGCGCAACTGGTGTGACGCCCTACAGCTCAGCATAGCATACTTTTTCCGAAATAGAGAAAACGTTTACCGGCGTTGCGTCGCGGATTTTGTAGTATAAAATGAGATACAACAGAAAAGGCGTACTCGCGATGAAGTGAGTACTTCCCAAGACGGTTTCCGCTGGCGGAACCGACAACAAGACAAAAGGAGCTCGTATGGTCATCACTGGTGTTGGTATCGGACGTGGTGTCGCAGTCGGTCCTGTCATTCGCATGGCAGCCCCGCTTCCCGAACCCTCCGATGCTCCAAGGAATCCGGGTGTAAGCGTCGAGACGGAAACCGATCGCGCAATCAAGGCGCTCAACACCGTCAACGCCGATCTCAACCGTCGCGCAGAAGAAGCCGCAAACGGTGATGAAGCCACCAAGAAAGCCGCACCGATTCTGCAGGCTATCGCGATGTTCGCTTCCGACCCGTCGCTCGCCGAATCCATCAAGAATCTCATTGCCAACGGCAAGACCGCCGAACGTGCAGTGCTGGAAGGCTTCGGACAGGTCGAAGAGATGTTCAAGGCCATCGGCGGCTATCAAGCCGAGCGTGCGGCTGATTTGCATGATGTCGGCCAGCGCGTTATCGCGGACCTCATGGGTCTGCCCGCCCCGGGTGTTCCGCAAAGCGACACGCCGTTCGTGCTTGTCGCAGAGGACCTTTCTCCGGCGGACACCGCGGCCCTCGACCTGAACAAGACCCTCGCCATCGTCACCAGTCAGGGCGGCCCGACCAGCCATACCGCCATTCTGGCGCGCGCCCGCGGCATCGTGGCTGTGGTGTCCGCGCAAGGGGCGGATGACATCAAGGACGGGCAGACCGTCGTAGTCAACGCCGCGAAGAACACGGTGATCGTCGATCCGAGCGAAGCAGAAATCGCAGAAGCCCGCGAAGCGAAAGCGAACGCCGCCAAAGCCAAGGAGCTGCGCGGCGAGCCCGGCCAGACCAAGGACGGTCATCTCATTCCGCTGCTCGCCAATGTCGGCAAGCCGGAGGACGCCGACCCGGCGCTCGAATACGGTGCCGAAGGCGTGGGCCTGTTCCGCACCGAATTCCTGTTCCTCGGCAACGAGGAGCCGCCGAGCGTCGAAGAGCAGACTGAGGCGTATGCCAAGCTGCTCAGCCGCTTCCCTGGCAAGAAAGTCGTGATCCGTATGCTCGACGCCGGCGCGGACAAGCCGCTGCCGTTCCTGACGCCTGAGGATGAGCCGAACCCGGCGCTCGGCCTGCGTGGCTTGCGAACCTTGCGCGTGCACAAGAAGGTCCTCGAGGACCAGCTTGAGGCAATCGCTCGGGCCGACGCCCAGACCAATGCCGACCTGTGGGTGATGGTCCCGATGGTCGCTGACCAGTGGGAGGCCGACTACTTCGTCAAGCTCGGTAAATCCAAGGGTTTGAAGAAGGTCGGTGTCATGGCTGAAGTCCCGTCGATCGCGCTGATGGCCGACAAAGTCGCTCAGGTCGCCGATTTCGTGTCAATTGGCACGAACGATTTGACCCAGTACACGCTCGCGGCCGATCGTACGCTCGGCTCCGTGGCCCACTACCAGACCGCATGGCATCCGGCGGTGCTGCGCGCCATCAAACTGATCGCGGACGCGGGCAACGCGAACGGCATGCCGGTGGGCGTGTGCGGTGAGGCTGCGGCTGATCCTGATCTGGCGGTTGTGCTCGCCGGTATCGGCGTCAACTCGCTGTCCATGACCCCGGTCGCGTTGGACGATGTGCGCGCCCAGCTCGCTTCGGTCACTTTCGAGGAAGCCAAGCAGAAGGCTGCCGCCGCGTTGAACGGCGATTTCTACAAGCCGGCGGAATAACCCAGGCTTGACACGTTGACAATGCAGCGGGCCGGTTCCTGTACGGGAGCCGGCCCGCTGCATATGGCGACTGGTGGAGCGGCTGCGGCCTGCTGGTTCCGCTTCATGCGAATCGACAGCCGAAATCCATCGTATGGAACGTTCGCCGGTGCCTTGAGACACTCCAGTGACGGGTGCTTTCCCGAAAACCGCGGTATTCCGTCATGCTTTCGTTCCATGGGTCCCACCACTCCGTCCCTCTTCCATATCCCGCAATTTCGCGAACGCATTCACCGCGCGCTCACCTCCACGTCATCACGATGCGCGATACTGGCATCATGAGAATTTCCGCTGATTTTACGGTCGTCCCCGACGAGTTCGCCAAGCAGGCGCCCGCCGAGAACCGTGTGGACGGCACGCCTATCGTCTCGTTCCCCTTCTACATTGATGACCTCGCCCCGGATGCGATGTTTCTGCACTGGGAGCTTGCCGATCCTGATTCGATTCCGGTGTGCGGATTCGAGTGGATCCACTGGGCGGTCGCCAACGTGCCGGTCGACGCGCTCATGTTTGACTTCAACGATTCGCACGCCTTGCAAATTCCTGCCGACTTCTCCCGCTCCCTGCCCGCGATGATTCCCGAAGCTGTGCAGGGGCGTACGTCGGCGGCCAGCAAGTTCGTCGGTTCGACGAACCCGGCGGTGACCATGCGCTATAACGGCCCGCAGCCGCCGGACAAGGACCATGACTATCTGCTGCAGGTGTGGGCGACCCGCGAGGAGCTGCCCGGCTTGAACCAGGGATTCTGGCTCAACGAGATGCTGCACGGTTTGCGCAAGACCGACAGCTTGGTCGATCAAGGCGGTGCCTTCTTCACCGGCCGCGCCTGAACGCTGGAACGCTCGGCATCTGCTGTCGTATGGTCTGCGTGGCACAATGCGCATGGCCGGTTCAATCAATTCGATGACGCGACCGCATGCGTACAACGTCAGGTCATCGCCCTGGCACTGCACGCCGATGCGGCCGCAAAGGCTTGGAAATTCGGCAAAACTGAAAGGAACACCATGGCCTGCACCACGATTTTGGTAGGTAAGGACGCGAGCTATGACGGCTCGACCATCATCGCCCGCAACGAGGATTCCGCCAACGGCGAATTCAATCCGAAGCGGTTCATTGTTGTCCGCCCGAGCGAACAGCCGCGGCATTATCGCAGCGTATTGAGCCACGTCGAGGTTGACCTGCCGGACAATCCGCTGCAATACACTGCCGTCCCGAACGCCGACACCAAGGAAGGTATCTGGGGCGAGGCCGGCGTCAACGAGGCGAACGTCGCGATGAGCGCGACTGAAACGTTAACCACCAATGAGCGCGTGCTCGGCGCCGACCCGTTCGTCGAGCTCATCGCCGCCCAAGGCAAGCCCGGCGAGGATGGCTATAAGCCGGAAATCCCTGGCGGCATCGGCGAGGAGGATTTCCTCACCCTCGTCCTGCCGTATATCAAGACCGCACGCGAGGGCGTGGAGCGGCTCGGCTCGCTGCTCGAACAGTACGGCACTTATGAGATGAACGGCGTCGCATTCTCTGATGTGCATGAAATCTGGTGGCTGGAAACGGTTGGCGGGCATCATTGGATCGCCAAGCGCGTGCCGGATGAAGCGTACGTGACTATGCCGAACCAGCTGGGTATCGACGAGTTCGATCTGGATGACGCCCTCGGCGACCAGGAAGAGCATATGTGCTCCGCTGATTTGGCTGAGTTCATCGAACACAATCATCTTGATTTGTCGGTGGAATCAACCTCCCCATTCAACCCGCGTGACGCGTTCGGCTCCCACTCGGATTCCGACCACGTGTACAACACGCCGCGTGCATGGTACATGCAGCGCTTCCTCAACCCGTATGACGAGGTGTGGGACGGCAAGGACGCGGACCATACACCGGAAAGCAACGACATCCCGTGGGCTCGCCAGCCGGAGCGCAAGATCACGGTCGAAGACGTGAAATACGTGCTTAGCTCGCATTACCAAGGCACGCCGTTCGACCCGTACGGGCATCTGGGCGACGAACACACCCGGCACATGTACCGCACGATCGGCATCAACCGGCAGAGCCAGCTGTCGGTCATGCAGATCCGCCCGTACCGTCCGCAGTCCAACCGTGCGATCCAGTGGCTCGCCTACGGTTCTAACCCGTTCAACACGCTGGTCCCGTTCTTCCCGAACGTGGATACGACCCCGAAGTATTTCGAGGATACGACCACGCGTGTGACCTCCGAGAACTTCTACTGGGAGAACCGCATCATCGCGGCGCTGTGCGACGCGGCGTTCTCCGACACCGCGAACGCGGTGGAACGCTATCAGGAGAAGACCGGCGGCATGGCCCACCGTCTGATCGCCGCGACCGACGAGCAGGTATCCCGTCTCGGCGGCGAGAACGAGGCGAAAGCCAAGCAGCTGGAAGACGAGTTCGAGGCGGACAATCTGGAAGGCGATGTCGAACCGCTCGAGCCCGACCAGATCATCGAAGTCGTGCGCGACCAGGAGGTGCGCGACGTGCTCGCTGCCGCCAACCAGACCATGGCCGACCGGATCAAGGAAGAAACCGACAAGCTGCTCGACACCGTGCTGTACATCACCAGCATGAAGATGAAGAACGGCTTCAATCGTTCCGACAACTGACCGGTCGCAGGCGGCCGATATCGCGAGTGTCGCCAGGTGAGCGTATGTCAACCCGTGCGCCGGAAGCATGGATATCCGTCCGTGCATCCGGCACACGCCGTTCGCGGCGCTGTCCGCTGCGGGTGCTGTCTGTTTTCCGGACAATCCGGCGTTGCTGACAGGGCCATCGATTATAGTGAAGACGTGCGCAACGCGGGCTTGCGTATGGTTTCTTGCTTGTGGCTGTAGCATTGCGTCTACAGTGTGGACTTGCCCGACCAGACTTGCCGTCGGCGGCCGCCGACGGTGCAGTATCACCGACAGGTAAGGAGTCCCCATGACCGGTATCGAGGATTACACACGCCAGTACGGACTGGTCCGCAAGATCGACGCGTACGGCTACCTCGACTATCTCAAGATGCATCCCGAAGCGCCGCGTAAACATGGCAAAATCGTGCTCGTCACCGCTGATACGCCATTGAAGGCGTCCCGTGGCGAAGGCAAGACCACCACCACCATCGCACTGATCGACGCGTTGCGTGCACGTGGCATCGACGCGACCGCCGTGCTGCGCCAGCCGAGCATGGGCATCACCGCAGCCGGTTCCAAGGGCGGTGCGTCCGGCGGCGGCAAGGCGTCCCTGACCCACCCGGAACTCATCGACTGGGGCCTGTGCGGCGAAATGGCCGCAATCGAGGCCGCGCAAAACCTGCTCGTCTCCTTCGCTGAGAAGGCTGTGGACGAAGGCAAACTCGACACCGTGCTCGTGCCGCGTGTCTCCGAGGTTCCGTCCCGTTCGCTGCGCAAGATCACCGTCGATACCGGCAAGAACAACGTCGCCGAGCGCGTGGTGCTCACCCCGACCTGCGAGCTCATGCAGATTGTCGTGCTTTCCCGCTCCATGGACGAGATCGCCGAGCGTGTCGCCGCGATGATCGCCGGCACGAAGGACGGCAAGCCCGTCAAGTTCGGCGAGTTCATTGACTTGTGGCGTATCACCGGCATCCTGGGCGATGCTGTCAAGCCGGCGCTCACCGAGACGGTCAACGGCTCGCCGGTGTATGTGCATGGCGGTCCGTTCGCGAACGTGTCCATCGGCATCCCGACGCTCGTGTCTGTTGAGCTTGCCTGTGCGCTGCATGACGTTGTCATCGTCGAAGCCGGCTATGGCGCTGATGCGGGCGCCCAGAAGTGGCTGGATATCGCCTGCCGCGAGTATGGCGCGCAATGGCCATCCGCCGCGGTCGTGGTTACCCGTGCCACCACGTGGCGTGACGATCCGGCCTTGCAATGGCGTTATCCGTTCCATGTGCAGCGTCTCGAGGGGCTGAACATTCCGACCTTCCCGCTGATCAACCTGTGGAGCGGCGAGGACGATCAGATTGATTCGCTGCGTGCGACCGCGAAGGATCTGAAGTTCCGCGACCCGATCATCGGCAACCTGTTCCGTGACGGCGGTGAGGCGCTCGCCCCGCAGCTGGACGCGTTCGTCGACGTGCTGGGTGTTGGCGACGGCAAGGCTCCGGCGAGCCCGGACAGTCATAAAGGCATGCCGCTGATCGATGACATTCGTTGGGTTGCCGGCAATGCGTACGGCGTACCCGCCGAGCGTGTCGTCAAGCGTGACGGGTTCGACGAGTCGCTCGCCGAGGCCGAGCAGCTGTGCGCCGACGCCGGGTTCAGCCTGAACGATTTGGCGCTGGTTGCCGTGAAGTCCCCGGCCACCATGACCGACAACGATTCGGCGCCTGCCGATGAGCGCACCGTGACCCTGAAGAAGGTCGAGGTGCACGCCGGTGCCGGCTTGGTGCAAGTCAATCTGACCACTTCGCTGACCACGCCGATGCCGAAGATCGTCTGACTCTGACAGCATGCAGCGCATGCAACGCATGCGGTATTGCATTGCAGGAGGCCCCGCGTACATCAAAGTGCGCGAGGCCTCCTGCTGTCAGCGCTTGACGAACGGCTGCTAGAAGTTTCCGCCGTTCCAGCCCCAATCCGTGGTGGCCGTGTAACGGATGTACGTGCGGTTCATCGGGATACCGAGCTCGCTGTTGAGTGCTTTCATGATCTGCTCGGTCAGTTGCTCCCACGCGCTACGCGGCACATCATTGCCGAACACGTTGACTTCCACGTACGCGGCGGGCTTGCTGTCAGAACCGCCGAAATAAATCGGCATATCGTCTTCGAACGGGCACATCAGCCAGCCTTCGGACTTGCCGGGGACGGCGGTGATGGCTTTGCCGTACGCGGTTTTCAACGCTTCACGTTGGGCTGGCGTGGTGGGAACGGAAACATGGGTGTGAATGACGGGCATGTGACCTCCTTGATGGATTGCGGATTCGTCGTTCTCATTCTAAGCGCGAGACCATGCTGTATCGTGTGCGTAGCGTGCGGAAACCATGCCGCCCGGCAGACGGTCAGATACGGCGTGTTAAATGGAACATTGTGAAAAAACTCATCGAACAGCTTATGGGATTCGGAATCGTCGGCATCATCGCCTTTGTCATTGACTTCGGCCTGCTGAACCTGTTTGTCGGCGTCTTCCACATGCATAATGTGCTGGCGAGCACGCTGTCGTTCCTGATTTCGCTGGTGTTCAACTATCTGGCGAGTATGAAATACGTGTTCAAACATCGCGATGATATGGCGCGTTGGATGGAAATCGTGATTTTCTTCGTATCATCCGCGATCGGCCTGCTCATCAATGATGCCATCATCTGGCTGAGCACCTACGGCATGAACAAGGATGCGATGATCACCCAGCATGCGGAGTATCTGCTGCGCACCAACGGCGGCAAGCTGGTCGCCACTGTGGTGGTTGCCATATGGAATTTCGTCATCCGCAAATGGCTGCTTGACAGCACGCATACGGATGCCTTCAACCGTCTGCGCAAGCCCGAGGATCGTCTGACCCCTGAGCAGCTTGAACAGAAGCACTACAACAGTTTCGCCGGTCGTCTCGGCCGCTGGTCGCTGGAACACACTCCCGAAGGCTGGCCGAAGTAAAGTGTGCTTGATGGCCTGTAGCGGGCGCATCCTCAGCTGGATGCGCCCGCATTGTTGTTTCAGACGGTGATTTCGGTCAGCGTCGGCGTTTCGGTACTGTGCTTGATCTGCCGTAAACCGACGAATGCGACCGCCAGCGACCCCAACGCCAGTGCGGTGACGACAAGGAAACCGCCATGCGCACCCATACGGTCGATGGCCTGGCCGGCGATCGCCGATCCGGCGGATGAGCCGATGGAGTTCATCGCGCCCATCCACGCCATACCTTCGGTGAATCGTGCCGGCGGCACCAGATGCAGCATCAGCTGGTTGCCGTTGATCCATGTTGGCGCTTGGCACACACCGATAAGCAGGTAGATGATCATAATGGTCCACAGGTTGTGGGCGAACATGAACGATCCGATACCCAGATTGACGACCGCGAGACAGAAGTAGAAACGCTTCCACAGCGGGATTTGCCAGTTTTTGGCGCCATAGAACAGTGCGCCAATCAGCGAGCTGAGCGAGAAGCAGGCGAACACGAAGCCCGTGTACTGTTTCAACTGCTGTTCAGTGGCGAACGCGATAATCGAGATGCCGGCCGCCGACTGGAATGCGCCGAGCCCGAACCATGTGACGCACACCGCTACCAGTCCAGCGCTCCAGAACGCTTGGGAATTCGCGGTGTTGCCCGTGCCGGTATCCGGCGTATCTGTTGCACGCAGCCGGGCGGCTTCACGTGCTTCACGTTCACGGTATTGCGCCCGTGTCAGCCCGGCCGCTTTGGCGAGGTCGGTTTGCGACGGGGGTTCCGTCGACCGTTCAGTCAGGAACATGAGCGCTCCGACGAGCACACATACACCGGTGAACGAGAACGCGAGCACGCCTGAAATCACGGCGAGGGTCGACGCGAGCGGATTGCCGATCACCCACATGCATTCGTCCAGCACGCCGGACAGTGACAGCGCCCGATTCGTGCGCTCCGCATCACCCCGCAGCAGGCGCGTCCACCGGCTGCGGCTCATCGCACCCCACGGCGGGATGGCCGCCATGAACGGTACGATGGCATACAACACCCATTCGGGGGCATGCGCAGTGATGGCTGTCACCAGGGACATCGAGGCGATCATCCATACGATGATGGTCGGCACTGACACCAGACGCTGACCGAACCGGTCGACAAGCTTGCCGAGAATCGGTGAGACGATGGCGGTCGCAATCGCCTGAATCGCGGTCAACGCGCCGGCAAGCGCATAGTTGCCGTAATAATGTTGCACCGAAATGGTGATGGTCATGCCGACCATGGGGAACGGCATGCATGCGATAACCGAACCGATGGCGAAACGTGCGGTGTGCGGCATGCGGAGCAGTTCGGCGTACCCGCCGAACACCCGGTGCCCGATATCCTTGATTCCCGCGGTGAACGTGTTGCTCATAGATATCCCGTCTTTCCTCGTACATTCAGCTCATGCACAGCGTGTTATGCCGGTTGGCGTACGTTTCCGACGTCGCTCTGCCATCATCCTGCCGGCCTGTGGTGTTCTGCTTCATTGTGGTCAGCTGCCATACTACCGTCTACTGAACCGGTACATCTCTTGGTGTGTCGGCTTTCGCACACCAATAATGTGCTGTTTCCACCTTCGCCATCTGACGTGCGGGCATGACGCGCGGTACATTGGAATCAAACCGCCTGCCACGCGAATCAGGCGTGGCCCAGTCACAGGAAGGCCAACCATGCCGGCAACCACCATCCATTTCATCCGCCACGGCAAGGTATACAACCCCGATCACCTGCTGTACGAGCGTCTTCCCGGATTCCACCTGTCCACCATCGGCGCCCGCATGGCCCAAGCCACCGCCGATTACATTGCCCGCAGCCCGCAAATGAACACCGTCGCAGCCGTCTACTGCTCCCCGCTCGACCGTACGCGGGAAACCGCAGGCATCATCCTAGAAGCGTTGAACAAGACACGAGGTGAACGCGGCGAAGAGTCGCTCGAAGCCATCACCGACGACCGCATCATCGAAGCCGGCAATGAATTCCGCGGTACACGCATCGGCCATGGTGAAGGGGCGCTGTGGCGCAACGGCAATTGGAAACTCGTACGCAACCTGTGGACACCCAGCTGGGGGGAAAGCTACCGGCATATCGCACAGCGTGTCGGTGAATTCGCCCAAGAAAAAGTCCGCCAATACGCCGGCCGCCAAATCATCGCCGTCAGCCACGAATCCCCGATCTGGTCCTACCGGCACCTGCTGGAAACCGGACACCCCGAACACAACATGCTGCTGCGCCATACCGCCCTCGCATCCATCACCTCCATCACCTACGACAGCGACACCGGCGAGATGCTGTCCATCACCTACGTCGACCCGGCGAAAGATGTACGCTAGGGCGTAGAACGCAGGCACCAGCAAAGGAGCATGATGAGCGCAACGGAAAAACCAACACAGGCAACAGCAATATCAACCCGTATCGAGCGCATAACAGCCAGGACTGATGTACGCGAAGCGGCACAGCAGGGGGCGAAACTCGTTTCCCTGTGGCCGTTGACCAAAGCCAGCGAACTTGCCAACGACGCCAAATACGCGGAAAACCTGCAAGTCAGACAAACCCGCGTCATGGCCGCCGTGCTGACCGGTGAGGACGTCACCATCGCTGACGCGGAATACGTGTACGAAGGAGCCGAAAGCATCCCCGGACGTCCCCAGAACATCGTGGACGCCTTACTCGCCGCGAACGCCGCATGTGACGCAATGGCTGATTATTCGCAAACCCAAGACCCCGGACTGCTCACCCAAGCGGGCATGGAGCTCGGCCTGACATGGGATGAGACCGTGCTCGCACCATGCCGTCAGACGCTCGCCGTCATCCAATCCGAGCGCGACGACACATCCGAAGCCGAGTCGCGCATCGCCCGCAGCCTTGCGGCCGTCATCACGGCAGTCGACGCCATCCTGCGTGCCGTACCGGCACCGGCCACACTCGCTGATGTCATCGCAGCCATTCTCGCCGCCGACGAGCTGTGCGAGACGCTGTCCATCCCCAGGATTTTCCTCGCCGCGGATGCCCTGCATTCGGTACACGCAGTATACGCTGACGGCCTGCAAACCGAGGATACGACCACAACATGGCAGGCGCTCGCCGGCATCCTCGCCCCGGCGGCCCGCAAGGAATGGACGAAACATACCGAGGATGTCCTGTGGGATCCAGAGGAAGCCAAACGCCAGGCCAAGGCGGATGACGAACGACGCAACCGTGAAGCGCTCGCCGCGAAATTCTCCAAGCCCGCACAGTGACGGCGCGATGATGCTGCGGCGGGATCGGTGCGGCGGAAGCGGTGTCGGCATCGTATGACGCGGTAGGAGTGCGACGCAGCCGGGCATGGCCGGAGAAGCCACGTCCCTCACGCGCGGCACAATAGAGCGTATGACCGAAGCTGACAACAAAGAAAGCAAGGATATCAAGCCCGAGCTGCCGAAGGACGTGCGTGTGCGGTTCTGCCCGTCGCCGACCGGCACGCCGCACGTGGGCATGGTCCGCACCGCCCTGTTCAACTGGGCGGAAGCACGCCACACGCACGGAACCTTCGTGTTCCGCATCGAGGACACCGACGCGCAGCGCGATAGCGAGGAAAGCTACAACCAGATTCTCGACGCGCTCAAGTGGCTGCACATCGACTGGGACGAGGGCATCGAAGTCGGCGGCCCGGACGGTCCATACCGCCAGTCCGAGCGTACCCAGATTTACAAGGACGTTGCCGCCAAGCTGCTTGAGGCGGGGTACGCCTACGAGTCCTATTCGACTCCTGAGGAGATTGAGGCCCGCAATGTCGCCGCCGGACGCCCGAAGGTCTTTGGTTATGACGGCTACGACCGCAACCTGACCGAAGAGCAGAAGGCCGCCTTCCGCGCAGAAGGCCGTAAGCCGGCGCTGCGCATCCGCATGCCCGACGAGGACATCGCTTTTGACGACCTGATCCGCGGGCGTATCGAGTTCAAGGCCGGATCTGTGCCGGATTACGTGATCGTCCGCCCGAACGGCGACCCGCTGTATACGCTGACCAACCCGGTGGACGATGCGATGATGCGCATCAATGTCGTGCTGCGTGGCGAAGACCTGCTGAGCTCCACCCCGCGCCAGATTGTGCTGTACCGGTATCTCATCAAGCTCGGTATCGCCAAGGAAGTCCCGCTGTTCGGCCACATGCCGTACGTCATGGGCGAAGGCAAGAAGAAGCTGTCGAAGCGCGACCCAGAATCCAACCTGTTCCTGCACCGCGAGAACGGCTTCATTCCTGAGGGTCTGCTCAACTACCTCGCCCTGCTCGGCTGGTCAATCGCGCCTGACCGTGATGTCTTCTCGATGGATGAGATGATCGAGAAGTTCGACGTGCGTGACGTCAAGGCGAACCCCGCCCACTTCGACCTGGATAAGGCGATTTCGATTAACGCGGAGCATATCCGCATGCTCGAGCCGCAGGACTTCCTCAACCGTTCTGTGCCGTATCTGCACCGTGACGGCGTGGTGTCCGCCGACAGCTGGGATGCTCTGACTGATCGTGAGCGCGCGATTCTCACTGCTTCCGCGCCACTGGTGCAGCCGCGTGTGCGCCTGCTTGGCGAGGTGTCCGGCATGGTCGGCAGCCTGCTGAGCGAGGAGCCCTACATTGAGCCCGCCGCGGATGCGCGCAAGACGCTCAAGGATTCCGCAGGCGACGTGCTCGACAAGGCGATCGCCACGCTTGAGGGTGTAGATGAGGCCGATTGGAAGGCTGAACCTCTGCACGAGACCCTGAACAAGGCGCTGATCGAAGATGCCGGTTACAAGCCGCGCCTGGCGTTCGGTCCGGTGCGTGTCGCCGTATCCGGCCGCCGCGTGTCCCCGCCGCTGTTCGAGTCGATGGAAATCATCGGCAAGCCGGTGACGGTGGCTCGCCTCAAGGGGTTGCGCGAGCACCTGTGACACCTGTACGCGGGGCTTGGCATGGCGGCGGCAATCCGAGGCTGGCCGCTAAGCCCTTGCGGCAGTAGTGATTGGGCGGTCTGGAGCATGATGTTCCAGACCGCTTTCCTTATTGCGACACGCCGATGTTGCCAGCGATTTGCGTGGCGATGTCATCCGCTGTATATTATTCAACTGTTGCGTCGAGAGACGTAAACAGATAACTAAACGCCCCCCGTCGTCTAGCGGTCTAGGACTACGCCCTCTCACGGCGCCAACACCGGTTCAAATCCGGTCGGGGGTACGACCGACGAAGCAGTTCCAAGAGCTGCGGCGCCTGCCAATTGGGGTATGGTGTAATTGGCAACACAGGTGATTCTGGTTCATCCATTCTTGGTTCGAGTCCAGGTACCCCAGCCAACGGGAAGCCACCGCGAGTGCGGTGGCTTTTTTTCGTATGCTTACAGCTTTCTGCTGTTCACCGATTCGTAACCATAACCCTCTGCCGACGCTGAGTGTGTTGTCAGCGTCGGTGGAAGGTTGGGTTTCTATTTCTGCCGACGCTCACTGTTCTGTCGGTGTCGGTGGAAGGTTGGGTTTCTATTTCTGCCGACGCTGAGGGCTCTGTCAGTTCACGCCCCGAATCCGGTTCAGCGGGAGCGCAGCGCGCGTCGCAAGCGTTCGAACCATCCGGGGCGTCGCAGCAGGTTCATGGATTCACCCAGCTGGTCCGCCTCGCTGGAAATCGCGAACGTGTAGGTCTTATGCGAGTTGGGTTTGCCGACCAGATCGCCGAATTCAAGCAGCTGCGTACGCGGATGATACGGGTGGCGGATATCAAACTCGAATAATCGCGCAGCGACCCGCGCCGGAGCCGGACCGTATGACCCGAATCCGCAGGTGGGGGATGCGACCAGCAGCATGTCATCGACTTCGCCAGCGAAACCGTTACGATGATCATGCCCTGCGGCAACGGCAAAATATCGCCGGTCTTTCGCCAGAATCGCGTATTCGCCGCTGTCCGCGTCCGGACAGCTGATGCCCTCACCCAGGTAGCTGCCGGGCAAGGTGTTATCTTCGTTCAAAACGTAATGATGACCGGAAAACACGCGGTATCCCTCCACCGCGTGCGCGGCATTCGGCGGCACTGACTTGAGTAGTCGGTAATACTGGGGGAGCGGGAAATGCTGGAACACCATCATGCGGGTGTGCAGAACGCCGGGCATGAAGTCAAGGAAATGCAGCGCAGCATCCGACGGCGAACCATAACCGCCGGAACGGGAGTAATCACCGGAATCCAACACGGCCAGCGCCAGCACCGTGCGTTTGCGCTCCACATCCATAACCGGCAGGGCGAGCGTTCCCGCCTCGCATGGGTAGATGCGCTGGTCGGGGAGCCCTGAACTTGGCCGGGTACGCGGCAGGTCGGGGCGTGATGCGGTTGATTCGGCGTTGAGGCACCCGGGGAATTCGCGGTAGATGGCGTCCATATCCTCGCGGCTCAGCCCGCACTGGCTGTCATGGTTGCCATACGTTGCCACCCACGGGATACCGCGCTCGATGAGCGGCTGCAGGAACTGTCGGATGCTTTCACGCACCATATCACGCGTATGGTCAAGCTGCTCGCGGCTCGCCTCGTTCTGCCGTATGCGCTCGAGCGGGGTGCGCCACGTGCGCTTTCGGAATGTGTCGGCGTATGCACTGTCGTACCCGGCGATCTGGTTGCCGGTAAAGATGACGATATCCGGGCGTGCGGCATCCGCTGCGGCGGCAATTAGGCGGATGGTATCGTTTGAGACGTTCGGCCCATCTTGGATATCGGAAAGCTGTAGGACGCGGAATTTGCCGGATTCATGGAATTGCAGGCGTCCCAGACGTGTGGATACGGATACCGGCCGATGTCGGCTGTCGGGGCGTTGCTTGTCAATCATATTGTCAACAGTAGTGCACGATCACGTGGAATGCACAGTCGAGGGGAGGGGTCGGTGGTGCCGGCAGGGCATTGGCGGCGGTTTCCTGGATTCCGCTGATACCAGAGGATTGCTTGGTATCTGTTCCACACGATGCGAGTCTTCCGGATACTTCTCGGGTGTGGAGCGGCGGGGGTACGATACGCCCGGAATCCTCATCGGGGATATCGCTCAAATCCGCATAATAGAGCCGATTCGTCTTTTCGCCGAAGACGCTGTCTCGCCCAATCCCCTTAGTATCCGTTCCACACCAAGCAAATCGGCAACCAATCTGTTTGGTGCGGAACGGCGAAGCCCGTCACACGCCGGCACAACCGGCTCGTGACGGGCGAAAAGTCATCTGAAGTCCAGATGCCGGGTGTCACCGCTCGCCGCTGGCGCGCAGCAGAGCGTCGGTGAGGTATTTGCCGGCGGCCATCACGAGCGGGGCGTACCGGCGGCCAGGGGTCGTACCCATGCGGCCAGTCGGCCCGGAGATGGAAATCGCGGCGATGACCTGGCCGGAGGGGTTGCGAATCGGCGCGGAGATGGAGCATACGCCGTCTTCGCGTTCGTTGACAGATTCCGCCCATCCGCGCTTGCGTACGGCGGCAAGCTTGGCGGCGGTGAATTTCGCGTGGCGCAAGCCCTGATGCAGGCGTTCTGAATCTTCCCAGGCGAGCAGGATTTGCGCGGCGGACCCGGCTTCCATGCTCAGCAGCGCCCCGACGGGGATGGAATCGCGCAGACCACTGGCACGCTCCACGGCGGCTATGCATACGCGCTGGTCGCCCTGACGACGGTAGATTTGTGCGGATTCGCCGGTACGGTCGAGCAGGGTCTGCAGAATTGGGCCGGAGGCGGTGAGCAGTCGGTCTTCGCCTGCGGCGGCGGCGAGCTCGGCGAATCGCGATCCCAAGACGAAGCGACCGTGCTGGTCGCGAATCACGAAACGATGACGTTCCAAAGCGATGGCCAGACGATGCGCGGTCGGTCGAGCCAGGCCGGTCTCGTTGACCAACTGGCCGAGAGTGGCGGGCCCGGATTCGAGCGCATCCAATATTTTCACGGTTTTGTCAAGTACCCCAACGCCAGAATGAATGTCGCCGTCGGATTGCTGCGACTGGTTCTGAGCGAGGTTAGGACCCATAAAATCCTTGGTGTCAAAGCGTTCCGATCCTACGGGGACGCGCAATGTGGAAGAAGTCATATTCCGGATTATGCCATCTCACATATCGAAACGCAAAAGCAGGCGCACACTGAAAACCGACATAGTGGAGTACAGAGGGCCATGTGGAAACGCATGGCTGAAGTAATTTTAGGGCGAAAACGTTGAAATTCCGCCAAAGGAGACAGCATGGGAACCACATTGGCCGAAAAGGTATGGGCAGACCATCTCGTACGGCAAGGCGAAAACGGCGCGCCGGACCTGATCTACATCGACCTGATGCTGATGCACGAAGTCACCAGCCCGCAGGCATTCGAAGGACTCCGTTTGGCAGGCCGCAAGCCGCGTCACACGGACCTGCTCATCGCAACCGAAGACCACAACACCCCGACCGTCGACATCGACCGTCCGAACCCTGACAAGACTTCCGCGCTCCAGCTGAGCACGCTGGAGAACAACTGCAAGGAATTCGGCGTGAGGCTGCACCCGCTCGGCGACGCCGACCAAGGCATCGTGCACGCGTTCGCCCCGATCCTTGGCCTCACCCAGCCGGGCATGACCATCGTGTGCGGCGACTCCCACACTTCCACCCACGGTGCGTTCGGCGCCCTCGCATTCGGCATCGGCACTTCCGAGGTCGAACACGTGATGGCCACGCAGACGCTGTCGCTCAAGCCGTTCAAGACCATGGCCGTGAACATCGAGGGCGAGCTGCCGAAGAGTGCAAGCGCCAAGGACATCATCCTCGCCATCATCGCGAAGATCGGCACCGGCGGCGGCCAAGGCCATGTCATTGAATACCGCGGCGAAGCGATCCGCAAGCTGAGCATGGACGAGCGCATGACCATCTGCAACATGTCCATCGAGGCGGGCGCCCGTGCCGGCATGATCGCCCCCGACGAGACGACCTTCGAATACCTGAAGGGCCGTCCGCACGCGCCTGAAGGCGAGATGTGGGACAAGGCGGTCGCCTATTGGAAGACGCTGAAAACCGATGATGACGCCGTGTTCGATAAGGAAGTGACGCTCAACGCCGCCGATTTGACGCCGTTCGTCACGTGGGGCACCAACCCCGGCCAGGGCGTGCCGATCGACGGCAACGTCCCGGTGCCGGAGGATATTGCCGACGCCGAGCAGCGTGCGGCTGCCCAGTCCGCGATCGAATACATGGGTTTGAAGCCCGGACAGCCGATGAAAAGCATCCCGGTGGATACGGTATTCATCGGTTCGTGCACGAACGGCCGTATTGACGACCTACGTACCGCGGCGAAAATCATGAAAGGCCATCACAAGGCCGATTCCATCCACCGTGTGCTTGTGGTGCCTGCATCCTCCCGCGTGCGTCTTGAAGCCGAACGTGAAGGGCTTGACAAGATCTTCAAGGATTTTGGTGCGGAATGGCGCAACGCCGGCTGCTCGATGTGCTTGGGCATGAACCCAGACAAGATGGTGCCGGGCGAGCGCTCGATTTCCACCTCGAACCGTAACTTCGAGGGACGCCAGGGCAAGGGGTCGCGCACGCATCTGGCGTCGCCGGCCGTTGCCGCCGCTACGGCGATCCGCGGCACGATTTCCAGCCCGGAAGACCTGTGATTCGGTCGGAAACGACACAACAACCAAGACGTACTGAATGTGCAATCCGGCCGCCGACAACACAGGCGACCGGTCTGAAGGCCGGCGCACAATCCGCCGGCCGATGAAAGGAATCGTTATGGAAAAGCTGACTGTGGTGACCGGAACCGGCGTTCCGCTCCGCCGCTCGAATGTGGACACCGACCAGATCATCCCCGCCGTGTTCCTCAAGCGGGTCAAGAAAACCGGGTTCGAGGATGCACTGTTCTACGCGTGGCGTCGTGATCCCGAGTTCGTGCTTAATCGCCCCGAATACAAGCAGGGCAAGATCCTGGTCGCGGGACCGGATTTCGGTATCGGCTCGTCGCGTGAACACGCGGTGTGGGCGTTGCGCGATTACGGTTTCCGTGTGGTCATTTCCTCCCGTTTCGCGGACATCTTCTACGGCAACACCGCGAAGAACGGCGTGCTGGCCGCGATCATGCCGCAGGAAAGCGTCGAGCTGCTGTGGAAGCTGCTCGAAGAGGAACCCGGCCGCGACATGACCGTCGATCTGGGTGCGCGTACCGTGACCTGCGGTGACGTGACCCTGCCGTTCGAGGTGGGCGACTACGTGCGCTGGCGTCTGATGAACGGCTATGACGACATCGATCTGACGCTTCAGCATGAGGATGACATCGCCGCGTATGAGAAGATGCGCGCCGAGAGGTTCCCGTTCAAACCGAAGACGATTCCGGCCAAGCACTGGCCTGATGTGCCGATCCAATCGGCGCGAGAGCCTGAGGAGACGCAGCCTTGGGCGGGGCCGATTGCCAGCCGGGAGTAGCCAAGCATACGCTGTTGGCCGCGGAATCCACATGGGTTCCGCGGCTTTTGCGTTATGCTGACTCGCGTGCGGCGGGGTGTCGCAGTTGCAGGCTGGTGTATTCGGCCGGTTGCAGGAACCGGCAGATACGGTCGCATTTGCGGGTTCCTGTTTCCGTCGGGTCGCAGGATCTGCGATTTGGTCTTCCGGTTGCTGCATGTTGTGCCATGTGGCCTGTTATCTGCCGAGTCCTGTAGGCGGCGCGGTACAGGAACCAGCAGATAGGGCTGTATTTGCGGGTGGTTGTCCATGGCATCGGTTGATGCGGTTGCAGGAACCGGCAGATGTGGTCGTATCTGTAGATGATGGGGGTTTGTTGTTGACGGCGGTTCGGTGATGTGTGGGTATCTTGGGGTTCCTGGTTCCGTCGGGTCGCAGGATTTGCGGTATAGTCCTCCGGTTGCTTCAGGGTGTGTCATGTGGCCGGCTATCTGCCGTGTCCTGCAAGCGGTACGATACGGGAACCGCAAGAAAGGGCTGCAACGCGCGCTTACCGTTTAGCGGGCGGCGAACCGTGGGGAAGCAGGAAAGGTGATACCACAGGCTGGCGATTCGCCATGCCCGATACGGTACGCTTACGGGAGCAGTGCGGCCGCAGAGAACCAGAACGCGCCACTGAACGGATTGGAGCAACATATGGCGAAATACGCGGACGTCGAGGAATATCTTGACTCAATCGCCGACTCTGACCATCGTGACGGATTCAACGAGTTGCTCAACTGGGTACACGCCACATGGCCGCAGCTGGTGTGCGAAATCAAATGGAACCAGCCGATGTTCACCGATCACGGCACCTTCATCATCGGGTTCACCGCACTGACCAACCATGTGACCGTCGGCCCCGAGCCGCGAGCATTCGAACACGCTGTGCCGCTCATCGAGCAGCAGCATCTCAAGCGTGGCAAGAAAACCTTCCAGATTCCCTATGGCCGCAGCGACGCGTGGGAGGTGCTCGAGCAGATCATCGACTTCACTATCGCCGACAAGCGCGACGTACAGACCTTCTGGGACCAGCGTCGTTCCGGATGCTGATGGCTGATGCTCCGCGGTTTCGCGGGACTAACCGGATGTGCGCCGTCTACGTTCTGCTTCTGCCGACGCTGACCAAGTGCTCAGTGTCGGCAGAAGCAGAAGACTGGCGTGACAGGCATGTCCGTACGGTCTGCCGCAGTCTTGGCAGACTGATTCACGCGCCGATGGCGGCTTTGATGCGCTGTGCGAGCGTCGCATCCCACATGGCGCCCGTCGCGCTCATCACCGCGTCTGCACCTGCCTCGCGGTACGCGAGATAATGCTCCGGTTCGATGACCCCGCCGACGCCGATGATCGAGAAATCAAGCCCGAGGCGCTCGCGAATCGCCGACAGGCGGCGGACCATGTCCAGTCCAGCCCCACGAATCGCGTTCCCGCACACGCCGCTACGGTCGCGTCCCTCGCCGGGAAGCGCCTGATTGCCGGAAGCGTCCACGAGTTTCGCGGAAATCGTGTTGATGGTGGAGAAACCTTGTGCCGTGCCGTGTCCGACGGTCTCACGCACCATGGTTTCGAGCTCGATATCCGAGGGGAAATAGGCGAGTTTGACGATAAGCGGCCGGTTGCCGATCTCGTTCTTGACTGCTTCGGTGATGCGGCCGACCAGATGCGGGTCGTGGCATAGCAGCCGGTTATGGCCTTCGTTCGGGCAGCTCGTGTTCATTTCCATGAGCTGTGCGCCGGTTTCGCATACGAGTCGCGCACAGGCCACATGGTCGGCGATGTATTCGTCGGTGCTCATGCCGGCGACGCGTGAACCTTGGAAACTCGGCACCAGCAGCTGCCCGGGGCCGGCGGCGGCGATGGCGTCACGCATATCCGGCTGCCATACGTCAGGGTCGCGTGACGGCACGCCGAAGGAATTCGAGATGGAAATCGGCAGATTGTAGCGGGTATCAGCCAGAACGCCCTCGTCAAGCTCGGCGCTGCCGGGGGTGAGTGACCCGTCCGCCGCCTTGGGATGAACGGCAAGCACGTTCGGGAACGGGTTGCAGCCCCAAGCGCGTGACCGCACGGTTTTGTACACGGCCAAATCGAATCCCATACGGAAGGCGGCGGTCGTGAACCGTGAGTTGAGCAGCGGGCCGGCGGGAATGCCAAACGGCAGGTTCACCGGGAAGCCAAGCACACTGGCAGGCGCGGCAGCGCAAGCCGACGTAGCGTCGGTTTCCGTCATAGTCCCTCCTGTCAGCGCCTGTGCGAACAGGCCGAACGGCCCCTGTCGATAATTGTCGTCATACGTGCGATTGACATCATAGAACGGCTCGAATTGCTGGTTGGTCATGCTTGCGGACTCCCGTCATGCTGCCTTTGCGGCTCCCGTGTTTGCTCCCAGTATATGGATTGGCGCGATCGGTCGCGGCGATCTGCGGCGATGGTGAGATAATGCGCCCGACCGGCATCCTGGCTGGGCTGCCGGTCGGGCGCATGGATCCGCCGAGATGCACCGTGCGATTGCCTGGTAATGCCTGGTGATCACTCGCAGGCGATGCCGTCACCGTCGCGGTCGAGTTTCCTGGAATACCCCGGTTGCCTTGATACAGCGGCGCTTTGCCCGCCGCGCGGACGGCCGAGCAGTTCTGGTAGTAAACATCCCCGCCGGATTGCTGCGCTGGCGCTGGAGCCGGTGCAGCCTGTGTCTGTGCCGGTGCTGGTGCCGGTGCGGGGGGCGGCTTGTGTCTGCGCCGGTGCGGGTGTCTGCACAGGCTGGCTGTCCGCTTGCGCAGAGGCGACCACGCCGCCGCCGTCGGGCACGGTCTGTCCGGGGCAGCTGGACAGCACGTTGGTCATCGCGTCCTTCTCCGCTTGCGTCACCCACAGTGCGTACTTGTGTTTCACGCCGATCTGTCGTGCAACATACTGGCAGCGGAACGACTTGTTCGATGGCAACCAGGACGCCGCATCGGAATCGGATTTCTGCTGGTTCGCCGGCCCGTCTACCGCGAGCAGATTGTATGGGTCATTCGCCAATTGCAGCCGCTGGTCAGCGTTGAGCTGCTGCGCGCCCTTCTGCCACGCGTCAGACAACGCGACGACATGGTCGATCTGCACGGCGGTCGACGTATGCTGTCCGCGCACGAAATTGATGGTTTTCCCGGTGTACGGGTCGTTGAGCGTGCCGGTTTTGACTACACAGTCATGCGTACCGGGTTTGAACGTCACGTTCGTCATATCACGCTTGAGGATGTCGTTGCGCGTATCGCAACCGTTATGGTCGACATCCGACCAAGCTGCACCGAACTGCGTGCGCGCATACCCGGTCTTGGGAGCACGACCCTTGACCGGCAAGGTCGCCAGCATATCAACGGCTGCCCCGGACGCGTTGGAAGCACCCGCGTTGCTGTCAGACGGCGAGGACGCATCACCTGACCCGCTTTCACTGGATTGTGGGGTTTCACTCGGCGAAGCGGATTCGGACGGTGTCGCGCTCGTCGACGCGGATTCGCTGGATAGCGCCGAAACGTCCGTATCGGACCCGCCGCACGCGGACAACGGCAACAGCATCATGCCGGCAAGAATCGCAGCAGTCAGTCTGATTGCGGAACGTTCCCGGGAAAAGACGCCGCGCGTAATGCTCATATGTCGGCGCACGCTCGCGCCGTTGGAATCCTTCATGTGATGCTCCTCCACATGCTCGTTCATCCCATTGCCGCAACGTCGTTCGGCGGCGGCATATCAGGCAATATTCTATGCCGATGGCGGCATCGCGGCCGATGTTGTCGCCGTTGTGTGGCGATTGCAGCCGCGCCGCGCCAAACGTACGATTCGGCTGGTAGCATGTTCACCGCTTATGCACAGGCGTTGTGGCACCATAGTGATACCGAATCAGTAGCGTGTCAGCGCCGGCCGCCTGTCATGATGACAAGCGTATCCGGGCAAGGAAATCGAAAGAGGTCGACGTGGTCGAAGAGAAAGACGATGTGCTCCATGTTGAGGGCGGCAAGCCGCTCCACGGCACAATCAAGGTTCGTGGAGCCAAGAATTTCGTAAGCAAGGCCATGGTTGCCGCGTTGCTCGCGCCGGGGAAATCCGTGCTGAAGAACGTGCCGGAAATCCGCGACGTGCACGTCGTCTCCGACCTGCTGCGCCTGCATGGCGTGGACGTGAACGTGGACGGCAAGAACGGCATCGTCACCATCGACGCCACTCACGTCAAACTTGCTGACGTGGCCGATGTGGACACCCTGTCCGGCTCTTCACGCATTCCGATCCTGTTCTCCGGCCCGCTCGTGCATCGCCTGGGCGAGGCGTTCATTCCGGCGCTCGGCGGATGCAATATCGGCGGACGCCCCATCAACTTCCACCTCGACACTCTGCGTAAGCTCGGTGCCGACGTTGACAAAGAACACAAGGACGGCATCCATATCACCGCCCCGAACGGACTGCACGGCGCGAAAATCCACCTGCCGTACCCGTCAGTGGGCGCCACCGAGCAGACCCTGCTTGCCGCAGTGCTTGCGGAAGGCAAGACAGAACTGTCCGGCGCCGCCATCGAACCGGAAATCATGGATCTGGTCGCGGTGCTGCAGAAGATGGGCGCCATCATCTCCGTGGACGTGGACCGCACTTTCCGCATCGAAGGCGTGGAAAAGCTCCAAGGCTTCACCCACACCGCGCTCACCGACCGTATTGAAGCCGCATCATGGGCTTCCGCGGCGCTCGCTACTCATGGCGACGTGTTCATTAAAGGCGCCACGCAGGCTGACATGATGACCTTCCTCAACGTGTTTCGTAAGGTCGGCGGCAAATTCGACATTACTGACGAAGGCATCCGCTTCTGGCATCCGGGCGGGGACCTGCACCCGGTGGCTATTGAAACCGACGTACACCCCGGCTTCATGACCGACTGGCAGCAGCCGCTCGTGGTGGCGCTGACCCAGGCGAAAGGCCTGTCGATTGTGCACGAGACTGTGTATGAGAACCGTTTCGGCTTCACCAAGCCGCTGGTACAGATGGGCGCGACGATTCAGCTGTACCGTGAGTGCCTCGGCTCTCTGCCCTGCCGTTTCCAGCAGCGCAACTACAAGCATTCCGCGGTGATTTTCGGACCGACCCCGCTGACCGGACGCGATATCGACGTGCCGGATTTGCGCGGCGGTTTCAGCCATTTGATTGCGGCGCTTGCGGCTTCCGGTCCGTCCGACGTGCATGGGATTTCGCTGATTGACCGCGGGTACGCGGACTTCCGCGGCAAGCTGCTCGCGCTTGGGGCTGATATCGACTGAAGCCCTATCGCTGGCTCAAACGAGCTGACGCATCTGATGGTGCCGCCCTCCGATTGTGGAGGGCGGCATTGTGTGTTTGCGGGGCGTGCGAGTGGATATCTGGGAGCTTGTGTGACCGATCAGTCACACGACGACGTGATAGCAGCGGTTGCGGAGGTGTACGGCTGTTTATCGGGGAGTGGTGTGACTGGATGGTCGCACGGCGGTGAGCATGAGCTGATCCCACATGATGACTGGACGATATTTGGACGCGGTGTCATCGAATAGTTGCATAGCAACAAGATTGGGCCGGTCTCAGGGTGGCAGTGGGGTGGTATCGCAGAGCGGTGTGATCAGCGCGTCGCAGGACATGGATGATTCCCGGCCAATGCACGCTGCGATGCTATGATGGCGCTGAACAGAGAAGTGTATTGCCAAGAAGGGCGAGCGTTGATGCTCGTCAGGATTCAAGGCAACAGGAATGAAGGGATTCGTCATGTTCTGTGGACAATGCGGACAGAGGAACGCCGACGATGCGCAATTCTGCGGGTCATGCGGTAGCCCCCTGCATCGTGCTGCCGAAGCGCAGGGACAGCCCACGTCATCGGCGAATCCGGGAGTGAATCCCAGTGTGGATTCCGGCGCGGATCGGGTACCGTCCCCCGCATTGCCGCCACGCCCAGCTACATCAGCGTCGCCGGCACCCGACGATTCCACGCCGACGACCACGATTCCGACGCCCACCGCGGTACTGTCACCCACCGCTGCAATACCGTCCACTCCGTCGCCGGCATCGGATACTCCGGAGGCCGCCGTGGCGCACCGGTCCAAGGCCGTCATCGCGGCGATGGTCGCGGTGGCCCTCATCATCGTGGCCGGTGCCGCGGCCGGACTGACCTACCATGCCGAACTCTGGGGCGGCAAGACCCTGCCCGATATCGCCGCGGAATACCCGACCGCCACCAAGAAATCAGGGAAAGCGAAGGCTACGGTCACCGCGGATTCGGTGGTCGTGAAACTCAAAGCCAGCGGCATCACCGCAATCAAAAAGCCGGAATTCTCCGGAGCCGCCAAGGGTGCGTTCCTCGGGTACGGCAATGCGAAGGCCGGCCAGCGCATCAGCACGACATCCAAGGTCACCGTACGCGAATCCGCAGGCCCAGGCGTCCCGGCCAGCATCGAACATGCGAAAGCCGGCACGGCAATCACCACGCTCAAGACCATGGGCGTGCCCGTCCACGCCAAGCAGGTCGCGGTAAGCTCATCCTCGAAACTCGCCAGCGGCACGGTGATTGTGACCTACCCGCTGGCCGGTCAGGCGGTCGCCGACACAACAACCGGCATTTACGTCGGCGTCGCCGCGAAAACCGACGGCAAGACCCCGGCCATCCCCTATGACGCCATCGGCACGGATATCGCCAGCGTGAAAGACGCGCTCGCTAAGGCGGGTGTAAACGTCACCACCAAGCCGCATTTCTCGTCGAAGAAGAACATCGGCAAACTAGTCTCCTCGAGCCCGGCGCCCGGCACCGTGCTGTCCTCGGGTGAAAGCGTGACGCTCTACTACGGTGTCGGCGCCGACAAGGTGCAGGACGCGACCGTGGGGCAGAGCAACGCCCCGTATTTCTACGCTTCGGAACTCAATGATGCGGTGACCGGCACGTATTGCAAGAGCACCGTGAACGACGCTGCGAAGGATTGCATCACGCTTGCGCGAGATGACAACGGCTCGGTGTACCGCGTCACGGCGAAAGACACCGGCCTCAACAGCGAGGGGCATGCTGATCATCTGCTCGCCATGTGCTTCCCCTTCGCGGACGGCAACGCCGGTGACATCGGCACCTGCTCGTACGGCGGTTCGCAACTGCCGGCAGGGGAGGGCGGCATGGCGAAGCGTCTGATCGCCAAGCAGTGGGGTGCCTTCGATTTCGGGGAGCTCGGCGGCTCACCCAGCTGCGGTACGGCCACGTTCTCCCCGTACGACGAAGGCTGCAACGCCAGCAAGCAGGTCGTGCAAGGCTCCCAGGACTTGTCCGGCGCGACTTTCGACATGCGTGACTTCTACGTGTTCTTCGCTTCCGGTGCGAATCTGGATGCCATCGAGAAGAGCGGGTATTTCGATGACAGCGCGCTTGCGGCGGCGAAGAAAGGTTCGAAGCCGGACACGTCCCGTCCGTTCATCCTCGCCCGTGACGCCTCGCAATACGACACCACGAGCGTTCCATACAGCAAGGCGCCGGTGCCATCCGGGCAGACGCTGGTGCAGGACCCCTTCGTCCCCGGAGTCGGCGAATTCTCCGCGTCCGTGAAGTTCAAGCCGGCGCCCACCGACGCGAACGCCTACTATCTCGTCGAATCCGGCCAGCCTGACTGGCAAAGCCTGCCCGACTGCGACGCCAACGGCAAAGTGTCCGAAGCCGCCGCGCAAGAGCAGGGATTCTGGCGCCAGGTGCAGGGGAAGTATATTTTCTCCGCTGGTGCTGGCGCATGGTCAACGATAATGACGGTTAATGCAGATGGCACATTCTCTGCTGATTATCACGATTCCGACCTTGGGGTAACCGGCGATGGATACCCGAATGGATCCAGATCAATCGCGTCCGGCACAGGTAAGTTCAACTATTCCAAGCGCAACGATGACGGCTCGTTCAGCATGACATGCGATCAAAAGGCGTTCCACCAGAACGGCACCGTCGGCGATGTGACTATCAAGGACGGTGTCCGTGTGGAAACCGTTGACGGCATTTACGGGCTGACCCCGTGCAACACATTCACCCGTGTATCCGACCGGATACGCGACCAGCGCGCTGAGTGACGACGTGAAAAGCTGGATGTATGGCACAGTCGGCAATCCGCTTCCATCAACGCTGGCCGGCCCGCTCATCGTTAATGACAGTGGTACGTTCGCCTTCGTCTACGACCAGAACTGAGGACTGAACAGCGGCAGCGGGTTGATTGCCATTGCTTGTATCCGTCACCCGTCCTCACTTCGGGATTGGAGTTGACTCGGGAAACGATGGACGGCAATAATCAGCACGTGACAGAATGCCGCCACGTCGCGCTTGATACGGGCGTACGTGGCGGTCCCGCACATCAACGATCCGACGCGCGGCATGATCGAAAGGCATCGATGACTGAGCCCACCCCGACACCAGCAGACCAACACCAAGACTCGCAACCACGAACCGGCACAGCAGAACCTCAACCTCGCTTGGCGCAATCTGATCAGTGTGAACAACAGAGCCAGACGGCAACCCAGGATGTTGCCAGAGCCCGCCCGTTGCCTCATGCGATTGTGAACGTGTGGATTGTGCGGTCTGTCATCGGCTGCACCATCGGTGTTCTTATCGTGGTGGCCGTGGTGATTGCCGGCATCCTTGCGGGACTTCCCGGGCCTCCTGCCTGGGTGATTGCAGTTGTCGCCATCGTGCTGTGGGCGCTGCTTGTTGCAATCTGCGTGTTCAGCGCGAAATACCGGTACCGTTTCACCTCATATCGTATTGGCCGCAACGTGTTCAGCGTGCAGACCGGATTCATGTTCCGCACGCTCACCGTAGTCCCTTATACGCGTGTGCAGCATGTGGAAACCGAACAAGGCCCGATTTTGCGTCATTTCGGCTTGGTGAAAGTCGCGGTGAGCACCGCCGTTGACAGTCATGTGATCGCCGGACTCGAACTTGAGCTTGCCCGCAAGACGCTCGATCAGCTGGCCGAGCTCGTGCGCCTCGCCAAGGAGGACTTGTGAGCTCAGAGCCCGAAATCATCGTGCAACCTAACCAACCCGGACAGGCCGGTTCGGCAGACTCGGCAAGTCAAGCCGATCCGGTGAATCCAACTCTCCCATCCACTCCGGCCGGCGGGCGTCCTGCCGCCGGGTACGCCGAACCCTGGCACCGGCAAAGCCCCTTCGTCCTGGTCATCGACGTGTACCGGATTATCCGCGACAATGTGGTGCAAGTACTTGCGTTTATCGGATTGGCGTTGCACGGGCAGAAGTTGCTGTGGCTGGCTCTCGCCGCACTGCTGGTGGTCGGCGATGCGGTATTCCGCGTCACGCAATACGTCACAACCCGTTATCGTTTCACGTCCGACGCGCTGCAACTGCGCTCCGGTCTGATCAACCGGTCGAACCGTGAACTGTTGTACGCACGCATCCATGCGGTCAACGGCGAGCAGAACATGCTCTTGCGTCCATTCGGTTTGACCGATATCACCGTCAGCGACGCGAGTGACGCCAAGGATGCCATCGTGCTCCGCGCCGTGCCACGGCAACTGGTCGAGCAATTGGAGGAGCGCCGCAAGCGGTACGCTGATCATGCCGATGCCGCAAATCCTGCGGACCGTGGAACCACTGGCATCATTGCCCGACCGGTATCAGCTTCCACGTCCGAAACCACGCCTGAATCTGCGCCGGTGTCCGCGTCTGCGCCCGGATCGGTGTCCGGGTTTCGCCAACCGTCCGCAATCGAGAATGCGTCGCAACCGACTTTGGTGTACCGTGCGCAACCCCGGGATCTGCTCGTCTATGCGCTTACTGATCTGGGTATTCTCGCCGCTGTCGCCGTGGTGTATGGCCTGTATAGCCAGCTTGAGGATATCGTGCCCGACTCGTGGAAAACGCGCGCGCAATCCGCTGCCGTCTCCTATGTCAGTCATGGTGTCATGTTCATCCTTGCCTTGTTGCTTGTCTTGTGGCTGCTGCTTGCCGTAGTGAGCGTCATCCGCACAATGCTGCGATTCTACGGTTTTGAGGTCTGGCGTGCCGGTAGTGATCTGGTTATCCGCAAAGGGCTGATTACGAAAACCGCGGTGACGATACCGGTGGCACGTATCCAATCGGTGAGTGTCGAACGCTCACTGCTCAGGCGATTGTGTGGTTTGGTGAGCGTGTCCGTCGGTCTGAGTTCTGATCTGGCGGGCGCTTCGCAGCAGGATGAGGAGACGATTTCCCGGGTGATTCCGGTGATTGGGGAAGGACAGGCGTTTGCCGCGTTGCGTGTGATGATGCCACAGTGGCGGTGGGATGCGCCGGCGTTCACGTATACGGCTCGTACGCACCGGTGGTTTATGCTGCGCTGGCCGTTGCGGGTTGGGGTGATAGCAATTGTCGTGGCGGCAGGTGTGAACGCCCGCGTGTTAGGTTGGGGACTGCCTGGCATCATGCTGATGGTGGCGGTTGCCGGAGTGATCGGGTTGTGGCTGGCGTTCGATATGCTTAAAATCCGTGTCCAGGGATTCGAGGACGGGACGATGCTGCCGGATCGGCGTCTGGTCGTGCAGACGGCTTCATTGCTGACTGTCCGCACGCTGTTCACGAAGCGTCATCGTGTGCAATCCGTGCAGCGAAGCGGGTCCATATGGATGTTGCGCAAAGGGTTTGAGCAAGTGACGTTGCTGCTGTATATCGCTGACGATCCGATGACGGTGGCACTGGACAGTGTGGATGCGCCGGTCGCCGACGCTCTGGTCGCGCATGTGGTCGGTGCGCCGGCCAAGTGGCGGAATCCAGCGGACGAGCAGCGGGGTGACGTACCGGATCGGATGTGATCCGCGTCGGCAGAGGCTTGCACGTGGCGGATTTCCGTGCCGAAAACGGGACTTTGCGCTGCGGAATCCATCGCAAAGTGAAAACTTCCATCCCATCCTGGGAGATCTCGCGAGAGTCGGCTACTGGCTAGTGAACTCCCGGTTTTTCGTGGGAGTTCACCGCGGATGGGCGAATCTGGCGGTTTTCTCCCCAAAACAGTTCCGGCGGCGATTTTCCGGAACCGCGGATTTCCAACGTTCCTGTTGGGAGATTATCTGCCGGGGCACCGGATTGCGCTAAACTCCCACGTCCCGCGCGGGAGTTTAGCCGCGAAACGCAGGATTCGTCGAGTTCTCCCGCAAGAACTTCCTTGGCAGGGCAGGCGCCGTCACATCAAGCCGAGTCGGCTGAACGCGTGAGCGAACCCGTCATCCTCCACACTGTCGGTGACCATGTCCGCCGCCTGCTTGATCTCCTCAATCCCGTTGCCCATCGCGACGCTGGTGCCGGCTGCGAGAATCATCGCCATGTCGTTGCCTCCGTCGCCGAGCGCGATGGTGTCCTCGATGCGATACCCGAGCGTGCGTGCGACCTGTGCCACGGCGGTGCCCTTGTCGGCGCCGGGAATCAGCAGTTCCCCATGATTGTCTGAAATCTTGCCGTACGTGCCCGGTACGGCGGTAAACCACCGGCTGAGCGCCTTGCACGTGTCCTCGAACGACGTCGGATTGCCACGATCGGCGAAATACGAGCCTTTGCTCGCCCTGATGGATGCGCCGAGGCTCTGCCCGTGCGTGTCGAGATCCTCGATGACATGCCAGCGGGACGCGAACTGCGGATCCTTCCACGCGGATCCTTTCGCCTGCAGATACTGCATGTACCCGCGCGACACGTACATGCCGTCCGGCCCCTGCCACTGGTAGTTGCGGATGTCGTGCTCCCGGAAGTACTCGGTCGCTGCATCGATGGCTTCGGGGCCGATTAGATGCTCGAACAGTGTGCGGCCGTTGATATCCGCGCGGGCGCCGGCGACCGAGACCACGCCATCGAAGCCGAGGTCGAGGATGCTCTGCTCGATTTTCATGAGCGACCTGCCGGTGCAGATGAACAGCAGATGCCCATTGCGCTGGGCCTGCCGGCACGCGTCAATGGCCGATTGTGGCACGTGATGGTGCTCGTCGGCCAGCGTGCCATCGATATCGATGAACACGAGCTTGCTGCCGGCGGGCGCATGCGGTCCGTGAATCGCCGGTCGGCAATCCTGTGATGCATCGTTGTCGTTCATGCCATTCATATCACTCATACCGTCACCGTACCGCCGGCCACGGTCAGTGTCCCGGTGGTGTCATGCGCTCGTATCCGGGGCACCGTTCCGGTGCCGGGCATACCATCCGGCATCACGATGAACCGCGGACCGCCTGCAGGCGCGTCCGCGGTTTTCTTTTCCGCGGCGCGTGCCGTGACGATCGCGGTCGCGGCAGCGGCGCGCTTTTCGGCGCGCCGGGCCTTCTCGCGGGCGTCCGTCTCGATGGCCTTCTCGAGCTCCTCCTTGGTGGGGGCGGCCCCCATGGAGATCATGATGGTGTCGTCGGTCAGGTCGTCGAGGGACACGCCGAGGAAGGCGGCTGCCTTGACCATGTCGGCCAGGGACCATGTGGTCTTGCCCGTCATCTTCATGGAGACGGCGGATGTCTGCAGTCCCATGAAGTCGGCCAGCTCGCGCTGGGAACGGTGCTGCGCCGTGAGGCGCTGGCGGATGTTGAAGGCGACGGATAACGCGGCGGACGTCATCGGATACCGGGACTCCGACGTGGCCGACGCCGATGTGCTGAAGAAGCTCAAGGACGACTACAACTGGCCGCTGACGGATCCGGATACGTGCTACGAGTATGACGAACCCGAAGACAGCAAGAACCTGGCGGCGGAATGGAATGCCGCATCGAGCAAATACCTGAGTCAGGCGCAGCTGATTGACGCGGATGCCGCCGCCGTGCGGGAATCGCACCAGAAGAAGCTCGGCAACGACGCGAGGAAACGAGTCAGCGACAAGCTCGCCACAGCCCGGCAGCTGCTCACCGACTCCGAGGGCAAGACCCAGGGCAACGAGGTGCGCCAGACGTTGACCGATCGCATCAACTAGGCGCAAGCTCTGGTGGATTCTGGTTCCTATGATCTCAACCGTCTTGAAACGATGGAGTCAGACTTGCAGGGAGCGATGGATGACGTGAACGCGAGTGTGAAGGAACGGGAGAAGAGTGAGGCGGGGTGAGAGGTGGCATTGCGAGTCATCTGGTTGTCCACAAGCGAAGGGGCTGCAGCGTATGATTCTGTACACTCTTGGCTGTTGAAATCGTATTGCGGGGAGGCTGATGCGGCATGAGGAAGAAGACCCAGGACGAGTTCGTCAGTGAAGTCGCGCAGTCTCTTCCGGATATCCGTGTCGAGGGCACGTATGTGAATGCGAGGACGAAGGTCGCGATTTCGTGCGTTGCGTGCGGTTACAAGTGGCAGGCCAATCCATTTGATTTGATTTATGGTCACGGGTGTCCGAGGTGCGCGGGGAAGGAGAGGAAGACTCCGGAGCGTTTCGAATCCGAGATCGCGGCGGCCAACCCTGGGATTGAACTGATCGACAGTTACAGGAACACGTCTACGAAGATGCTGGTCCGATGCCGTACTTGCCGCTTCGAATGGTTGGCAAGTCCGAGTACGCTGCGCGTCGGCATTGGTTGCCCCTCGTGCGCTGGAACGTTAAAAAAGACCCACGATGTGTTTGTCCACCAGCTTGCACAGGTGAATCCTGACATTACCGTTCTAGGGGAGTACCGGAACAACAGGACGAAAATCCGTGTCAGGTGCGAAAGGTGCCATCATGTGTGGAGCCAGACTCCACACAACTTGCTGGATGCCCGAACCAGATGCCCGCGATGCGTCCATTCGTCCACCTCGTTCACCGAACAATACATCATTGGTTTCCTCAAACAGCTCGATGGAATCGGCAAGATTCTGGAACGGGACAGGGACGTCATCGGCATGGAGCTGGACGTGTACCTTCCCAGTCTTCGCCTTGCATTCGAGCCGGGCTCGTGGGTGTGGCACAGGAGCAAGCTTGCAACGGATGCCAGGAAGAGGTTGTTGTGTGCCGCCAAAGGCGTTCGCCTGGTGACCATCTACGATGAGGTGCCTTTGGACGAGACTCCGCAGGCAGAGAACGTGTACTGCGTCCCCTATGATTTCAAGATCAACAGGGATCGCAGGGGGTTGCAGGATTTGCTCATCTCGGTGACATCTACCGCGGCAGGTGTTGATTTCCGCGGTTCGGTGGACTGGCAAGCGGTTGAGGATTATGCGTATGCGCATTCCGTGTGTGGGAATACTGATGAATTCGCTGCAAAGCTGGCGAAGCGTAGTCCCAAAATCGCCGTGATTGGGGAATACAGGGGTTCCAATCAGAGAATCCAGGTTCGATGCAAGGTCTGTGGATTCGAGTGGTCGTCTCGGGCGGACACGCTTCTTGAAGGGAACAGCGCGTGCCGGAAATGCGGCCAGCGGAGCTCGGCAAAGAAACATCTGAAATCGCCAGAGGAATTCGCGAGGGAAGTGGCGGAGGAGAATCCTACGGTCGAGCTCACGGGGCGTTATCGGAAGGCGTCGGAGCGAATCGGTGCCCGGTGTAGGCTGTGCGGTTACGAGTGGTCTCCCGTAGCCGGCTCTCTTGTGGGGAAGCATCGCTCCGCTTGCCCTAGTTGCTGGGGTGGGAAGAGGAAGCCGAAGTGCTAGCGGTGCCTCATGTCGATCGGTTGCGGGGTTCCTTGCGCAGGACAACTGACAATCTCGTGGTATTTCCATGATCCAATGGGCTATCGAAGTCATTGCCGTTTTATCTCGGGGTAAATGTTCGAGGTCCCGCTACTTGTGATTTACCAGAAACTCAAGTAAAATATATCAAAAAATGACATATTCTCGAGGTCCATATGATGAAACCAAACTTCTATATGACGGATACTAGACAGTTCGGCAAATCCGGCCGCGTATCTTGGAAACCTGTGCCGTCATCAGAAAGGGCGCTTCTTGCGGCAGCACATATTCAACATGAGTGCGCGTGTGAGATGCGTCTGGCCATCCGGAACAAATATGGTTCCGTGCGCGAATATTCGCGAGAAACTGGACAAGATTATCAGCGTGTCAGTCGAATATTGAGAGGCGAGATTCAGATGAAGATGGAGGATCTTGGAGTTGCGTCCACCTATCTCAACATTTCCGTCAAATTTGTGAATGAATATTCGCGATACTTCGATGACAATGAAATTAAAGTTGCTGGTGCTACTCCGCTTCGTAATGCAATTGGTGCCTTTTATACTCCGCTAACCATCGCTGAATATTTGGTTCGACGAATTGTCAAGAGGGGTAACGTAAAGGTACTTGAACCATCGTTCGGGGATGGTGCCTTTTTGGAAGCTCTATCTAAATTTGGAGTGGCAAAGGAGAATATTCTCGGAGTCGAGATCGATCCAGCTGCTTGTCGCCTGGCTGAACAATATCATTTGTTGCCGCGTAAGTCGATTTACCAGATGGACTTTTTGGAATTTCCACTTTCGTATCACGTAGATGCAATCGTAGGGAATCCGCCATATGTGCGTATTCGAGCATTGGAAGGAGAAGCGAAGAGTGCTGCTTTGGCGATGGGAAAGAAGAGCTCTCCGGTTGCTTTCGGTGAGGAATCCTCTCTATGGCTTCCATTTGCAGCAAAATGTGTCCAGCATCTCAATCTAGGCGGGAACCTTGCGCTAGTGCTTCCTTATGAAGTTACATATGTGAAGTATGCACGTCAGCTCTGGAGATACCTAGGGGGGAACTTTCGTTCAATAGAAGTCATCAGAGTGAAGGATAGAATTTTCGGAGAATTGATGCAGGATGTTGTCTTGCTTCTTTGCATGGAGAAAGGGGCATCAACAAATAGCATAAGTTATAGGTGCTTTGAAACGATGGATTCCTTGATGTCGAATTGCTCCTCCGCAACGGCGAATGTGAAAATCGCTGATGTGGTTTCGGGCAACCGTGCTTTCCACTGGTCGATGGTTCCTCAATCCATCCTTAGCGTTCTCCGTTCAGATAGCGTGATTCGGAGTAAAGATGAAATTGCATTTCATATCGGGTATGTGAGTGGTAATAAACGCTATTTTCATCCAACGACAGAAGAGATAGAAAGATGGGAATTGCCAAGTAGCTCGCTGCGTAAGACAGCGCTCTCAAGTCGTAGGCTGAATAACATTCACCTGTTTTCTTCGGAATCGGAATGCGAAGACTTCTTGTGGGTGCCCAGTGTGGAGCCCACCAAGCACGAGTTGGAATACATAAAGTATGGTGTAGAGACTGGCGTAAATACTTCGTATAAGTGCCGAATCCGCAAACCATGGTGGAGGGTTCCTTTGGTAGATATCCCAGAAATAATGCTTTCTGTATTTTCGAACTCGCCGAAGTTGATTATCAATGATGGTGAATGGACATTTTCTAATAGTGTTCTCGGTGGGTATCTTCAAGAAGACGTAGATGCCAAAAGTTTCGCAGAGAGTTGGTACACCGCAATTACGCTTCTAAGCATCGAATTGGAAGTGCATTCGCTAGGTGGTGGGGTTCTGGTTGCGGTACCACGCGAAGCAAATAAGATCATGAAACTTCCGTCTAAGGGCTTCCATGAAGTAACTTTGAGGAAAATATCGGAAGCCCTTACTAATGGAGAAATTGATACAGCCTATCATGTTGGCGATTCAATGCTGGCAGAGAAATTCGGACCGGAATTTGTCGAAGATCTCTGGGCCACAATACAACTGCTAAGACACTGGAGAATGCGTTAGTTCTCCGGGGTCTCTACCTCATTCTCCGGGGTCTCTACCTCATCGTTTGTGAAATAATCAGCTAACCAAATGTTTCGATTGATGAAGGTTTGGACAAGTCGAGGGACAAGAGTAGAAATTTGCATATCTATTTTTGGGACGGCACTCTTCACGATGTCGTCCCTAATCTTTAGGTGGGGGTCCTTGAAATCGACTACCATATATGCAAATTGGTCGTATGACCCTACCTGATTTTTATAAAGTCGATCGTCTCTGTTGCTGATGCTTGCATAGAGCTTTGCCCAACGTTCGTGATCGGGTGTTTTTTGATCCGCGATGAGTTCTTGATACGGATGTAGATATACATACCCCATAACCGTCATCGGAAATCTTTCCTGTAAGCTGATGCATTCACCGATGATATCTTGATAATAGGTGAGAGCATTTTTAGCAACTGAGCTCATCTGACTCCTCACACCAACGGTGATTAGAGGACCATTAATTGGATCAACTACAGCGAGATCTTCATCTTTAGCTTTGTAGGAACCGAAAAGGTGGGCCTCCCGAACGACTCTGATCTTTTTTCTCTTTGCTTTGTTTGAGAGGTGTTCATTTAGATCATCTTCAACATAAGCGTGTAGTGTTTGGATGAAGTTTTGACTTCTTACCGCATTCACAGGGTCTTGCTGGTATATTTTTTGCATCTTGCGAAGGCATTGTTCGATGTCGGCCATGTCTGCCTCTTTCACTGCTCGTCATTGTTCGTTGTTGCTCAGTTTAATTCGTCTTTTGACTTTGCAGACTTGCCTGACGGAAGCGGGGTGCGCTTGTGGAATTGTTAATTCCTGTTTGGTAGTCTGGTGGGTCGTACTTCATAGTGTCTTCCTCGATCTATGGGTGGTTTTCCCGTCCCCGCCCTGGGGCGAGGGGGGACGGCAGCCAGTCGAGCCCCGCCGCAGCCGCAGGGCCCTCGTGTCCCGCCGCTGCGTCGTCGACGCGCCGCAGCCGGCCTTCGTGCACCGCCAGCGGACCCTGCCCGCCGACGTCCTTCCGTTCCTCTTCATATGGCCCCCGCACACGGGGCAGTTCGGTGAGTTCACCCGACAATCGTCCCAACCTGTTTGTGTTCACTTAGATGTGGACGGTTTCGTCACTTTTTCTGGACAGTCGTGGCGTTCATTTTGGACGGTGTGGTCGGTTGCGGAATAGGGCATCGATGCCGTCTGGTTTCCTGATAGATTCCCGGGTGCCGGTAACCGTTTTCGAGGTTCCCCGGGGGAAAAGGATCGGTGACATCGATGCCTGTGCGACAGCGTACCGGGGCAGTTGGAGGGACGGGGCATGAGCCATGCGCGGATCGCGCGCGGGCTGCATGTGGTCCCGCACGACGGTGGCGGAGTCACGCCTCGAGGGAGGATTTCTCCCCGCGTCCGGCGGGCGGGCCGGACTCTGATCGATTCGGGGTATGCCGAAATCGTCGAGGGGTGGTCGGCCGCTGATCCCGGGTTCCCGCGCAAGCAGCGGCATACCGTCATGCGGGTGTGGCAGCGGTTGCGCGAGCCGCGGGTTCGAGGGCTCGTATCCGTCGGTGCGGCGTTGGGTCAAGCGGTGGCGGGAGCGGCATCGCGCGGAGTCGGAGGGGGTACGCGCGGCTCGCGTGGGCGCCCGGTGGCCGCGCAGGCTGGTTTCCGGCCAGGCGCGCGCGTCGATCGCGGGCGTGGAGCGTGTGGTGCATTTCCCGGTGGTCTCGTATCCGTATCCGGACATGCGGTAT
>JGZV01000006.1 GCA_000741495.1 Bifidobacterium thermophilum
ACCCACCACACACCCGCAAAACCACACCCCCCCGAAGAAGGCCGGCCCGCGAGCGGCAGCAAGAGAACAACATACACCACCCACCACACCCACGCAAACCAACCACCACCAAACACCCCACAAACCCCCAGAAAACCAACCAAACACCGGCGTGTCGAAAACAACCCACACCACACCCAACAACAAACAACCAAACACAACCAACCCCAACAACAACGGCAAAGAACGCAACAATCGAATCTTGCGGTCCTATGATGGTTCCATCAAGTACCGCAAACGCGGAACCGCTACGACGCGGATGGAAAGGGGAACTAACATGACCCAATACCGTTTCTGGCATCACACTCCTCACATAGGCGGCCAACCCCGCACTCTTCGCGACGCCATGTACGGTGAAGCCATCGGGGATGCGCTTGGTGTCCCTTACGAATTCAACGCCCGCGACACCTTCACTTGCACCGGTATGGCATGGCGGCCATCGGACGGGCACAACGGTGCCGACGACGGAGTTGGAACCTGGCACCAGCCGGTGGGCACATGGAGCGACGACACCGGCATGGCTCTGGCGACATGCGATTCCCTACGCAAGCTCGGTCGAGTAGACACTGACGACATGCGTCGCGCATTCATTCGCTGGCGCGACAGCATCGATTACAACGCGGACACGCGATTCGATATCGGCAGAACAACAGCGGAAGCGCTGGAACAAGGGCAAGGACTCAGCGGCGAGCGCGACAATGGCAACGGCTCGCTCATGCGCATCATTCCCCTGGCATTCACGGACGCCAGCGATGATGAGATCCGCGCGGTCAGTGCGATTACCCATGCTCATCGGATGAGTTGCGAAGCGTGCGTCACATACGTGCGGTATGCACGGCTGTTGCGGGATGGGGCTTCGCCGCTTGAGGCGTTGCACGACGCGCGGGTCGCACATGGTTTGAGAGGGGCCGCTTCAAGCACTACCACAGGAATACCGGTTGATGATTTGACGATTATTCCCGAGCTGAATCGCATAGATGTGGCATCCAGCGGATTCGTTATCGACACCCTGGTCGCAGCAATCTGGTGCCTGACCGACACGACCGGATATTCGGATTGCGTACTCGAGGCGGTCAATCTGGGAGAAGACACCGACACTACTGCCGCGGTCGCAGGTGGCCTTGCCGGCATCGTCTACGGGATGGACGCGATACCAGACGAGTGGTTGCGCCTGCTGCGCGGCAAGGATGTAATCGACCGTTGCATCGATTTTCGAGAAAACGACTGAACGGTGCGGATCAGGTCGCAGCACCGGCTGCGAGATGTCCGGAATATCGCCGATATCCCGGACATCTCGCGTATCTCGAATACGCACTTCCTATCTTCGTTACATCTCTTCAAGTTGCCGCGAAGACAGGATGATCACATCCCGACGTTGCCTCGCGATGATTCGCCGATCTTCCAAGTATCGAAACTTACGTGACAGCGTTTCCGGTGTGGTGCCCAGAAAAGATGCAAGTTCCTTCATCGTCATCGGTATCCGGACACGCTGCGAACCACCGGCGCTTTTCGACAGGTCCAGCAGATACGACGCGAGACGTTCCTCGACTCGTCCCATCGTGAGAAACTGCGTCTGCTCTTCCACCTTCGCCATTTTGCCGGCGATGGTGGAAAGCAGTCGGACACTCAGCTGCGGATGCGCGTCCAGCAGACGCATAAAATCCCGGCGCAGCAGGACACACACCATGGTATCGGTGAGCGCTTGCCCGTACAGGTTCTGATTGCTCGCACCGAACAGCTGGCTCTCGCCTTCGTAGCCGCCTGGTTCAATCACTCGTAACAGTTGTTCACGACCATTGGAGGCGATCCGATAGACCTTCATACTGCCCCTGGCTACGATACTCAATTGCGGATCGGAATGCGGAGAGAACACGATATCGCCCTTATGAAAAGTGCGGAATCTGGTACTCCGTTGAATGTTCGACTGGTCTTCACCACTGAGGTCCTGAAACAGCGGGACCAGTTGCACACACAAGTCATGCGGCATGATATCGTCTCCTTCCATCATCACGTGGGGCACCATCACGCAATCGTCGTCGCGAATCGGCGGAGAAACCCCGACACCGGATTATTCTCGTGAGTCCGCTCGCTCAGGACCGATTACTGCACACGTCTCTCGTTCGCGGATTCGTACATGCGATGCGCTTCCTCGAGCATACGATACGTTGCTGCAAGCGTGGAGCAAGCATCATCTGGAATCGTGTAGCCATTGGTGAGACTCCTGATTCGTGCGAGCTCCTCGCCGATCTGGGGCTGCGCACCATCCGCCAACGCGACCCTGTCCCGAATGTTTTCGTAACGCTTGCGTATTTCGAACACTTCGGGATGATGGGTTCCATGTGCGCGCGTGATGGCGAGCGTACCCATGTCGAGTTGCTCTGCATGATCTGTGAGATAGTCGGTGAATGCTGTCATAACTGTCCTTTCAAGTGGTTGAATTCATAGGTTCCGTGTGACTCATCAGATGGTGATGGCGTGCATGCGTAGGGGCGCGGCAATGTCGAGCACCATACGTTTGTCGGTTATCACCGTTGTACTGCGGTTCGAGTGGAAAGCACAGGATATCCGATCTTTTCGATAGCGTTTGCAACGGTTTGCGCATCGGTGAGATCTTCGTCAAACCGGAACGTCACTTTGCTGTTCGCAAACGAGACGCGCACAGTATCCTGGTCGACTCCCGGCACATTGCGTGCGGCAGCTTCGATCTTGAGCATGCACGACGGGCAGGTGAGCGTATCCAGTTTCAGTGTTGCGGTGTTCATTTTGGTATCTCCTTTCATGCCGGTGGTGTTCACCGGCCGGTATCCCCGGCTGGCAGCCGGGACCATTGGTTATGCCGCCACAGTATCGATAACGGACCGCGGCTGTCCTTGATAGGCATCAAGTTTTCTGATATTCCAGTGGCGGGTTCCATGATTTCTGCCAGTCCGGTAACGCAGCAGTCGCATGCCGTTGAGAATGACCGCCAGCACACTCGCCTCGTGGACGAACATGCCCACGGCCATGGTGAGCCACGTGGTGAGCACCAGCCCGGACAGCAGTAGCGCTACCGTACCCACTGCAATCGCAATGTTCTCGCGCATGTTGCGTACCGTATGCTTCGCAAGACCGTAAGCGTGCGGCAGACGCGAGAAGTCGGAATCGGCGAGGACCACATCCGAGGTGTCAATGGCCACGTCAGCGCCGTTTCCCATAGCGATGCCCACATCCGCGAGCGCAATCGACGGGCTGTCGTTGATGCCGTCGCCGACAAACACCACACGGTGTCCATCGTCGCGCAAACCGGAAATGACCGCGGCTTTCTCATCGGGCAGCAAGCCACCGATCGCGCGGTCGAAACCGAGTTTTGCCGTCATGAGATCGACAGCACGTTGATTGTCTCCTGAAAGCAACACGATGGTTTTCGCACCGAGACGACGCAGCCGTGTGATGTCTTCCGCCACGCCTGGGCGCAGACGATCGCGGATCCCAAGCAGTAGACGGATGCTGCCATCGACGGCCACAGCCACAAGCGAATCACCCCGCATTTCAAGCTCACTGGCATCCTCACGCATACTGGAACTGAGTACTACGCCTTCTGCTTCCAGAAAGCGCGGACTGCCGACGAGAATCCGATGATTGTCATGTACGGCGCTGATACCGCCGCCTGTCACGACCGACACTTCGTCCACCTGCGGGACAGGAATATCGCCGAAATGCCGCACGATGGCTTTGGCGAGCGGATGTTGAGACTGTGATTCAACCCCGACAAGGTACCGCACGACATCATCATGGGCTGGATCCGAACCAGCATCAAGAGCACTCGCATCGGGAACGGAAGAATCGCGCGCCGCCACGTCTTTCGTTTCCTCGAAACCGCCAATATGCGCTCCGCCAGCCCCATTTCCCGTATCGTTTGCGACCGGCGTACCGTCATCGTCGTAGCGTCTCACATCCGTCACCTGCGGCACGCCGACCGTAATCGTGCCGGTTTTATCGAACACAAACGTGTCGGCCGAACTCAACCGGTGCGTCACCTCGCTGCCTTTGATGAGCACGCCGTGGCGAGCGCCGTTGCCGATACCTGCCATATTCGACACAGGTACGCCGATGACGAGCGCGCCGGGGCAGCCGAGCACAAGCATGGTGATCGCAAGGTCGATGCGACGCGTCGCCAGGCCAACAATAACGGCGATAATGAGCACCGCCGGCGTGTAATACGTGGCGAAGTGGTCGATGAAGCGTTCCTCCTTGGATTTGGAGTCCTGTGCGTTTTCGACGAGCTCGATGATTTTGCCGAACGTGGTGTCCTCACCCACCGTGTCGGCGCGGATAGTCAGCATGCCGTCGTCAAGTAGGGTGCCGGCGGAGGCGCTCGACCCTTCGGCTTTGTCAACCGGGATAGGTTCGCCGGTAATAGCGGACTCGTTGACGAGCCCAGTGCCCGACATCACGGTTCCATCGACGGGAATGCGATCACCGGTCGTGACCTTGACAATGTCGCCGACACGCACATCATCGACGGGAACGGTTTCGAAAGTGCCATCGGCCCGTCGGACCGCTGCCGATTGCGGTGCCATACCAGTGAGGGCGTTGATCGCTGAACGCGTCTGGTTCAACGTGTATCGCTCGATCTGCCCGCCGACGAGGAACAGGAATGTGACAATGGCGGATTCGTCCCAGCTGCCGATGAGGAAAGCACCGAACACGGCGATGCTCACGAGCACGTCAATGGACATGACCCGGACGCGCAGTGCCTGCACCGCCTGGATGAGGATTGGCAGCACGCCGATAATCGATGCGATGATGAACGCCGCGGCGTAGGCCGGCTGCGAGTACAGCGCGAAGCGCGCGACCAGGCCGGCGGCGATAAGCACGCCGCTGATGATGGTGAGCTGCGGTTTGTGACGCAGGATGAAGCTCTGCATGGGCGGGGCCTCCTTTCGTGGTGTCTGTCGTGATGTCTGATGGTGCCCAAGATACGGGCGACGCGCCGGGAAAACATTGACCGCCGTCAAGTTCGGGGAATTCCTTCGGGATGTTTTTGGAGGAGGCGATGGCGGTGGGGCGGGTGAGGTGGAGGCGGACGGGACGGCAGAAGACAGGCCGTAGGAAGCGTTCGGGCGCCCTTTCGCGTCGGAAGTCTCTACCACCCGCCTATGCAGACACCCGCGCGAGTGCGTCGACGAAAAAGCAAAACCGCATGATTCCGCGGTTTTCTGGCATCTGCCATGTGTTCGATACGATGGACGAAAACCTATCTGCCGGTTTGTGGGGTCCCGCGGCGCGATACGCCGACGCAATTTCAACGTTTTCGGGCCCCGTATACTCGCCCCACCCCCGAAAAAGGACCCCACAAACCGCGAAATACACCCCAGGGGCCGTATCGAACACCCGGTGATGCGGCTATGTGCCCACGCCCCTTGTCTGGCGGGGCCTATCATGTGAGACAATGACTACTCCCGGCACCCGAGGAGCGAAGGAGCCCCCATGAAGGCAGGAAACATCACCGGCTACTGGCCGGCCTGCGCGGACGAAACGGCGCGCACGCACGGGTACCGCCCGGTCAGCGAATGCGAGGCCGCCATCGCAGCGGGTACCGCCGGCCCCTGTCACAGCGGCGAAAGCGGGCTTGTGGACTACGGCATCGTGGAGTGGGGCGACGACGACATCGTATCGATTAACGGAAAGCGCACGCTATCGGGGTATGTCTTCATGCTCGAGGACGCGATTTTCGGCTGCCCCAGGCTGCACCTGTGGAAAAGCGACGCGTCGGTGCAGCAGGGCGCGGACACGACGGTCGACGGCGTGTGGGGGCTGGAGATCGATCCCGAGGGAACCGAGGTCATTCCCTATCGATCGATCAGCTCTATACGCGAGGATGCGCACAGCCGCAACCTGATTCTCACCCTCGACGATGGTACCGAGCGCCCATTCCCCCCTGACACCGTTCCCCTTCCTCTCGGGCCGTGCCAAGCGCCGTCATCAGCGCGCGGAGGAACTCGCCAAGCTCATCAACCAGCACCGGTAACTGCCGATACCGGGCGCGTCGACCGCTGCTGTACGCTCGACGCGCCCGTGCAGTGCAGATACGCCATTGGTTGTTTCCGGGTCTGCACGACACTCGCATTACGGCGATTTTCCCTTCTCGCGTTCCTCAACGCGACATGCCCCATGTCTGCTTTCCGGAAAAAAGTGTTGTAATCGACACTTTTTTCCGGAAATAAATGTCGATGTTGGCATTTTTTTTCGAGTTACGATGGTAGCTGACAGTACGGGTGCCTAGAAAAGGAGCAATCGTATGGAACAAAGCATCACGTCAGACGCGACAGCCGACATGTTCATGCGCGCGCCGGAATTCCATCGCGCTCTTGATGACTATCTTGCACGCTGGTCCACAAGCCCATCACGCAAACCGCTCGTTCTGCTCGGCGCACGCCAGACAGGAAAGACGCATGCGCTGAAAAAACTCGCCAACAGACGATATGACAACCTCGCGTTTATTGATTTCTCGCAGACCCCGCAGGCGGCATCGGCATTCGAAGACTCAATCCGTCCATCGGATATTGTGCGCAGACTCGAGCTACTCCTGGGAATCAGCATCATTCCACGGCATACATTGATCGTCTTCGACGAAGTTCAATTGTGCGAACGTGCGTTGACATCATTGAAATACTTCTGCGATGAAGCGCCAGAGTATCATGTTGCGGTCGCCGGAAGCCTTCTTGGCGTCGCCGTCAACCGCAACAAGTATTCCTTCCCCGTCGGCAAGGTTACGCTGCTGCCCGTGCACCCCCTGACTTTCCATGAATTCCTCGATGCTCTGGGATTCTCCAACGCCATCACCGACATCCGGCATGGGCTCGCCACGAATGCTCCCGTCGCGTTCCATGACTCGCTGATTACGCTATCGCGGCTGTACATGACCATCGGCGGCATGCCCGAAGCGGTGCAATCCTTCGTGTCAGCGCGCGGAAACGGCTCGCACTCACTCAATGATGTGCCATCCGCACACGCGCTTGCCGCGGCACGCGCCGTGCAAACCGCCATCAACACCGCGTACGAAGCGGACATGGTCAAGTACGTGCAAACCGAAGACAGCGCGAAAATCTTCGAAGCATGGCGCTCGATTCCCACGCAATTAGCCAAAGAGAACCATAAGTTCCAGTACAAGGCCATCCGTTCGGGGGCACGTGCCGTGCAATACGCGCCGGCAATTGGCTGGCTGGCGTCCGCAGGCATTGTGAACCTGTGCACGCAAGTCACGGAGCCGGTCTCCCCGCTGGCGGCATTCGAAAACCCGACAGCGTTCAAGGTATACATGGAAGACACTGGGCTTCTGATGGCCCGGTATGGCGCCACGATGGCGCAATTGAACCCGTCAGACTCCAAAACCGCGAATTTCCGCGGGGCCGTGGCGGAGAATTTCGTCATGCAAACACTGGTCGCCGCCGGGCTCAAGCCCTACTATTGGGGTACTCCCAGCAAAGGCGAACTCGAATTCTTGCTGGATATGCCCTCTCCTGTTCACCAGTGGGCGCTCCCTCTGGAAGTGAAATCGGGGCGACATGTCTCTGCTCGGAGCCTGGCTGCATTCCAAACCAAATACACCCCGGACTATGTCATTCGAATCAGCACGAAGAACATGGGATTCGACCATGGAATCCGCAGTGTCCCATTGTATGCAGTACAGGCACTCACCGAGGAACTGGCGACGGAAGCCTCAGGAACCGCGGCCCACGTGCACTGAGGTTCATTATGGCGGTCGCGGCTGCATGCATGACGATATAATCGGGTGTCGCCGTGTTGCCGGAGCGAAAGGATTGGCATCGATGGGGTTGTGGAGCTTGATACGATCATGGCTCGGATGGGATACGCCGGCAGCGACCGCAACGACAACAACCTCCGCCGCCAGGCCGAAACGCTCCTCCGCCGGACATACCACAGCGGCGGCACCGTCCAAACGCCGGCCGACCGCGGCATCCGGGACCCGCGCTCGAGGAGGCGCGCAAGCACACGCCAGCCGGAACACCGCAGCGACCAGAACACATACCGTCAGAAACACGGCACCAGCCAGCGCAGCACAGCCAACGAAACCATCCAAAGCCACGCAGCACGCCAAGACGACGGGCACCCGGCGCCCCGCCCCCGCCCCCGCTGCTGCCACAGCGCGACATCGACGAAGCGCGCGCAGTCATCGGCCGCATCGAGAAGCACGACCTGAGCGACGAGCAGATCAGCGCCATCGCCGGAGCCGGGCACAACACGCTCGTCCTCGCGGGAGCCGGAACCGGTAAAACCACGGTCATCGCCGGCTATGTCGCCTGGCTGCTAGCTACCGGGAAAGCCCGGCCCGACGACATCCTCGTGCTCTCATTCACCCGCAAATCCGCGGACGACATGTCCGCACGCATCCGCCAAGCCACCGGCAGCACGGTACACGCCAGCACGTTCCACAGTCTCGGCCTCGAAATCTGCACAGCATCACGTCTCGGCAAACCCGTGGTATTGACCGACGCCGAAGCGGAACGCAACATCTTCCAACCCGCTTTCGGTCGGATGCTACGCGAACCGGAACGCTACCCGGCACTCCTCGCACTGCTCCCCGACTACTTGCGCTCACGCATCCGTGAAGCCGCGCAACAATCCCAGCAGCAGGCTCAACAGGCCCGACACAGCCAGTACACTCGTGCCCAAGAGACCGCCGACACCAAACCGTTCATCGACAAGCTGTCCGCCACCGCGAAAACCGTTATCACGCATATGCGCGCGCAAAACCTTGATATTGAAGCGTTGCGCCGGCTCAACGAGCAACGCGGCGGCAAACATACCGGCCGTAATCGGATGCTCCTTGACCTGCTTGATCCTGTCTATCGCGCGTATATGAGCTACCTGCGCGATCACCGGTGTATCGACTTTGCCGGCATGATCACCGGCGCGACCGACGCCATCCGTTCGGGCGATTACCGGCATGGCTACAAGTATGTGCTGATTGACGAGTATCAGGACATGTCTTTGCCACGCTACCGGCTGGTTCGGGCGTTGCGCGAACAACGGGATTTTTCCCTGTTCTGTGTGGGCGATGATTGGCAGTCGATTTATCGTTTCGCCGGCAGTGACATCCGCCTGATTCTTGATTTTGCCAACGTTTGGGGTGATTGGGGTCCGACCACGTTGCGCGAGCTGACCGTCACCAGGCGTTTCGGCCCTAGCCTGATTGATGCGAGCGGCGAGTTCATCATGCGTGACACGAGTCTCTATCGCAAGCAGTTGCGGAGTACAGCGACGACCACTGACCACAGTCTCAAAGTGCTCGGCGGGCACGGAACGCAAGCGGTCTACGATGCGCTGGTCAAGCAATTGCGGGCGCTACGAGGGAAAGCCCCGAGCGTCCTGCTGCTGGGACGGTACAACAGCGATATCATGCCAATCAAACGGGCGGATAGCGCTCACGGATTGTTCCGGTTCAATGATGACGGCACGATCGTGTTCCGCGAAAAACCAGGAATGACGATTGAATTCATGACCGTGCATAAGTCCAAGGGGTTGCAACGCGACTACGTTTTCCTGCTGTGCTGCACGGGAGGGATGAAAGGGGTCCCCAGTACGATTCCGCCCGAGCCGTTGATCGGCCTGCTGCTGCCGGAGGCTGAGCGGATGCCGGATGCCGAGGAGCGTCGCTTGTTCTATGTGGCGATGACCCGGTGCAGGAAAAAAGTGTTTTTCATGGTTGACACCGACCGGCCGTCACGCTTCATCTACGAACTGCACAAGTCACGGCCCAATATTTTCCGCGGCGTGCCTTTGCCAGAGCAATGCCCCGCTTGCGGGGAGGCGCTTGTCACGCGCATGGCGAACGGGAATCCGGATCGCACGTTCACGGCGTGCACCGGATATCCGCAATGTCGGTTTACGCGTGATGGCACCGGCAAACGCAGCCGCTGATAGCGCGGCCGTCTGTTGATGCTTGAACGCCGGCAGCGCGCTCACGGCATTCAAGCGCGCAACAGGAAGAAATACACGACCGCGACAAGGAAGCCGCCGACCAGTCCGCCCAGATGCGCCCACAAGTTCACTTCCTTGTTGGACAGTCCCGGTGCGATGCACAAAGCCACGTTGAACAGGACCGCCTTGAAATCAAGCATCGAACTCAATCCGGGAACCAGCAGCATCGCCACATAGACGCCCAGCAAACCGCAAATCGCACCGGACGCGCCGGCGGACACCACGTAATACTGCCCGCGGGACCGTTGCACACGCCACGTCAGCAGATTGCCCGCCAGTCCGGAAACCAGGTACACCACCGCGGTGAATACTGAGCCGCTCATCAGACGCGAACCCAAGTATCGCTCGATAACGACGCCCAAGTTCAGCAAGGAGAGCATGTTGCACCCCAGATGCACGATGCCGAAATGCACGAACATCGACGAGAACAGGCGCCACCATTGGCCGCGCTCAAGATCACCGACCGTCATGGCGCCGAAACGGCGGGCGACATCGATATTCATACTGCCGCCGGAAACGGTTTCCACGATGAACACGATGACATTGATGGCGATCAGCGCGAATGTGACCGGCGCCCCAGACGCCGCAGACTGCACAATGGTATCCATGTTGGCCCTTCCTCCCGTATTGCATGCGACATCGCAATAATCTCGACTGTACCGTCGGGCAAGGTCAAGTCCGCGGACGCATGCACCACAGCAGGTCCAGCCGATGATGCAAACCGCACAACATACGGTGACCGCCCATGCCAACGCCCGGCGGCGGGTTTCGTCGGTATCGGCGGCGCTCTCGTCAACCGTGCTCGTACCGGAGACACGCACGCCGGAGACAAGCAGACGGTGCGTGTTCACCCCGTAAGGCGTGCAGGTCATCAGGGTGACACGGTCTTCGTCGCTGGAAATCCGCAGGCTTGCCGTGTCTTCCGGTTTGATGACCTTCACCCGGTCGATCCGGTATGTCAACGATCGTCCCATCACCGCAAGGGTGAACTGGTCGCCGGCGTTCAGTTCATCCAATCTGGTGAACATCGATGCTCTCATCAATCCGCGATGGGCGGTGATCACCGCGTGGGTTTTCGCTCCGCCAACCGGCAGGCTCGTGCCGAACAAATGTCCGGCACCGGCGGACAGCACGTCGGACGAAGTACCGTGTCTGATTGGCAGCTGGACGTGAATTTTAGGGATGCTGATCGTTCCCATCACTCCGCCGCCGACATCCAACAGCGATTCGTATTCGTCAGACATGGCGGCATTATCAGCCACGCCAAGCGTCGGCTGTCCGCCGACAGCGAGCCAGCGGTTGTACACGTCCGCATTGGCGAGCGCCCGTTCACGGGTGCGTTTGGGCCAGGCGTCGACTGTTCGCCGCGTGTCCTGTGACACTGATGCGAAATATCCGGCAGACCAGTATTTCAGCAGGGTCGGGGATATGGCGATCGCGATGGCGGACGCGATAAGAATGCCTGCAACAGCGCGTAACACCGTGACGCGTCGGGATGCCGCACTACCGCAGTCACGCGCGTGGTATGCGCGTGGCCTGAGACGGGTGCGTTGCCGGAACAGCCACATCACCGGTATGCCCCGCACGTGCAGTTCGCCCGCAGGCGTTCGAGCGTACGTTCAAGCTCTCTGATCCGTCTGATTTGTTGGGCGATAAGCAGGTCACGTAAATCTTCGCCCGGCTGGCTTAACCGCACGCGTTGCGCTTGCGGCTTGACCGTATGTCCTGCGGCACTGGACGCTGATTTGCTGACGGGCGACGATACCGTCGGCGAGGATCGCGCGACTGCGGCACGGCTGCTTTCCGCCGCCGAAGCGGCTTGGGCGGTGCCCGTGGTCATATCCGCTGCGACGCTGTGCGCCAATTGTGTTACAAAGATTTGCCGCCACCGGGCGACGGCTTTCTTATAGGCGTCGTCTTCCGCCTCATGCTCCGGTGTGGGGCGAATGTCCATGTTGCGCCACCGGGCGATACACCGCTCGATGCGCTTGTACCCGATCAATGCGGAATCCAGTCCTGCGGCGCGGAAAATCCTTGCGGGCGACTCCCCTGCACGGTATTTTCGCACGCACTCGCGTTTGAACGCTTCCACATATCGGATCCGTCCCGAACTCACTGCGGCGACCGCCGGCAGTGAGCGCAGATACCGCAGTTCCTGTGCGGTGAATTTCCCGTCAGGTAGGTCGAGCCGTTGACGGGCACGGCTGAGCTGTCGCAAGACCAGTCGGCGATGTGGCGCTGTTCGCGTCATCGTCGTCTCCTTATTCCTTTACGTCAACAATGGGCTGTGTGCCGTGGCCGCGTACCATAGGCGACGCACCTGCCTGTCACCCCTCCTGGTACGCGTACTCCGGCACGGCATCGGGGCAGCATAGTACCGGATGATTCCTTGAAATGCGCCCTGGGCGTACAATCGCACATCGGTGGCCGTTCGATTGCATGCCCAGGAGTCGCATTCGTGTAGCATCGGCATCAGCCGCGGCGTTCCATCCTACGGACCATGGCGAGCACGATGCCGGCGATGGCCACGAGTCCGACGGCCGCAGCTGCGACGATGAAGCTGCCGGCGGCACCGGTCAGGGGCAGTTCCGTCAAGGATTTCACGTTGCGCACGCGGATAGCCCCATTGGCATCAGCGGTGACCAGGTCGTACGGGTCAAGACCGGTGTCGCTGAAGGTGACCTGCGTCTTGTTGTCCTCCTTGTCGTAGGTGAGCGTCACGGTGAACGCGCCGGTCACCTGCGCCGCGCCATCGGCGACGCGGGTTTCGCGCACGGTGTATGTTCCGTTCTCAAGGCCGACGAAGGTGACCATGCCGTTCTCGTCGACGCCGCGAGTGTAGTCCTTGTTGAGGTACTGTATGGGCTGCTCGTTGTCGGCATCATAGAGCGTGAACTGCGCACCGGTCACGGTGGAGCCGTCCTTGAAATACTTTTCGAATTCGAAGGTGTTGGTATACACATCCACCGGGTCGGACTTGCCGGATGCCACGCCGCCGACAACCACTTGCGCACGGTTGCTGGCTATCTGGTCGACCGCCGCCTGCTCGTTCACGGTTGCCTTGTAGGTGACGACGAACGATGTGCCGGCGTCGCCCTGCATGGTTTCCAGCACGTCGCGGGCGATGGTGACGGTGAAGGTCGCCGCCTCCCCGTCCCCCACGCCTTGGCCGGTGACCGTGGTGTCCGCGGGGTTCACCGTGTAGTCGGCTGCGGGCAGGACTTTGCCGTCGCCGTAGGTCACGGTGATGTTGCTCTTCGCGGTGTTGATGCTCAGGCCTTCGCTCGCGTAATCCTCGAATACATAGGAGAATCCGGCGTCTTTACCGGTGGTTGACGGGACCGTGCCGATGATGTGGTAGGTCAGTTCGTCGCCCACGCGGACCGTGCCGTTCTGGTCGCCGGTCACGGTCTTGCCCGGCGGGTCGTCATACGCGTCGTTTTTCACGATGACGCTGCCGTCCGTATGGAAGATGCTGTGTTCCGTACCGACCAGCATGGTCAGCGAACGCACGGATTCGGGGATGGCATCGCCTGCGGTCACGTCGACGATTGCGTACAGACCGCCTTGCAGGCCGGTGATGGTCAGCGGGTTCTGCGTGGCCGTATGCTGCGTGCCGTGATCTTTGACGTATCCGGCGAGCGCGTCAGCGAACAGGCGTGAACTGGCGGTCGCCGACCATGGGAAGGCGGTACTTTGGTCGATGGGGTTGCCGCTGACGGCTTGCGCCCACATGAGCGGATCGGTGTTCGCCGGCGCTTCCTGGCCGAGGGCCGTCTTGATGGCCTCTCGCACCGCGGTGTCGGCCGCGGTGACGGTGGTCAGTTCGGCGGAATCATCGCCGTTGAACATGGCGATGGGTGCGACGGCGAACGTATGCCCGATGATGTCGCCGCGATCACCGGCCTGGATGATAATGGATTTGTCGGTTTCCGCCGCAATAGCCGGGTTTGGCGCGAGGGCGGCGGCACCGAGCCCGATGATGCCGAGCAGTGCGGTACCGGCGGCGGCAAGGGAACGGACCGGCGAGGCCCCGCCCTGTTGAGACGCCGAGTGTGATGTCCTTGATGCGGCCTTGCCCCAGGCTTGCCGGAGGATACTTGCCAACGATGTCATGATGAGCTCCTTACGAGTGATGCTTGTGGATTCGTGGGTTTGAATGGCGTGTATGGCGGTGCGACAAGGGCGTTGCGACGCTTGCCTGTCGGCGTGATATGGCGGCGGGGAGCGGCATGGTTGACGCATATCGGTATCGGTGTTGCCCATCCGTATCACCTCCGGCCAGCCGAGCGCCTCGTCTTGCGGAGAATCCATATGCCTGCCCCGGCGACCGGCAATCCTGCGGCGAAAGCCAGCCACGGTGCGGCCGCTTGCGGTCCTGAAACACCGGTCAGCGGGATCTGGTCGGCAAGCGCCGGAGTTGCGGCATTGGTGATGGTGCAAGTGACTCGCGAACCGGGTGCAACAGTCACATCCCCGTCCGCAGACACGTCGATCGCGGTACCGTCGGCGTCGGCGCATTGCCAGGTTCCGGCCTGATACCTGTCGTAATGGTGGTATGGTTCGCCGTCGAGACGGTAATCACCATTGCGTGTTTCACCCAGCCGGTACGTGCCAGGTTCAACGGCCGTGCTTGGCAGTGATGCCGTATCAGACTGGCCCGTGGATTCAGTTGGCGCCGACGGTTTGATGCCGGTTGCCGCGTCCGCTGATGAGTCGCCGGATTCCGGCGCCGAAGCGGAACGTTGGGTCGCTGACAGCATCCAAGCGGACGGTTCGGCTCCCACGTATGCGGTGGCATGCGTGTTATCCACGGTTTTCGCCAAGGTGAGCGTGGGAACAGCGACTTGCACGACCGGACGGGCGTACGCTGCGGTCAACTCGTCGGAAACACTCTCCTCACTGTGGTCGCCGCTGACCGTGACCGTGACGGTCCGGTAGCGCAGCAACGCCGAGCCTTCCGCATTCGAGAAAAACCCCGGTTTACCGGAACTCGTGTCATTGCCGGGAGCGTCCGTATGATCATCACCGGTATCCGGATACCCGCCGGACGCGATATAACTGCGGTACGCGACAGCGGTCGGGGTGATATCAATGGACACCAAGTACGTGGTACCCGGGTCAAGGGTCTTGCCTTCCGGGAATCGCAGGCTCAAGGAGCCCGACGCGGGATCAAAAGCTGCGGTAAGCCCATCCACTGATGCTTGGGAACCATCCAACCGGGTCGCCGTGACCACCGGCGTAACCGCAGCATCGGCGCTTGTGGCCGGCGTGCCGTCATCCGCGAGCGCCACCACCCATGACGACAACGTATCGGTGATATACACATCCCGATACCGGACGGTGGAAGTGATGATGATGGCGATATCGTCGAACGCGTCAGCCAGACTGGCCGAATCCGTGCCGGAAAAGTGGACGCCGCCGACAGCAGTCGCGAATGCGGTCATCTTCGCCTCAGCGGCTTGACCGGCACTGACCGCGAACAACTCCGTACCGTTCGGACGCCGGTTCGCTTCGTCGACAGCAGCGTTGAAACACCGGTCATCCGGGTCGGTTGTGCCGTTACCATATGCCTGATATTGGTCAAGCCAATCCTCATCATGGCCCATCGATGATTGGCGGAATGTCGGCAAACCGTCCGACAGCATGACGATATACCGCCGTTCAGCCGAGCTGCCGGCCAACAGCGTATTCGCCGCATATAAGCCAGCCTCCCAGTTAGTGCCGCCACCGGTCGATGTTGAAGCGTCCAACCCCTTCAACGCCGTGGACAATGCGGAAGCATCCGTCGTCCACTGGCTGCCGCCAATCGGGACAACGCTCGCAGCGGTATCGAAATCAACCAGCGCAAGCCGCACCGAAGTCGTCTGCCCCGACGTTGATGACGATGATGCGAGCAGCGTCTGCGCCAAATCGCTCGCAGCCTGCGTCACCACCTGCCACCTGGTCAGGCACGTGTTCGGCCAGTGGCACGTCGAATCCTCTCGCTCGCTCATACTGCCGGAGGAATCCAACAGCAACACCACATCCGCGCTGGACTGTTCAACCGTGCCGCCGGACCGCTCGGCACCGGTCACGCTCAGCGTGAGACGATACCGCTCGTCATCGAGCCGTTCAACGGTTTTCGTATGCTCCGGTTCCGTCAGCTGTACCGGATCTCGGGTGGATTGTTGAACGGATATCGCCGTCGTCGTGGGAATATCAGGCGGCGATGCGCCCGGCTGCATATCCGCATGCGATGCCGTCACGTGTACCGACGCCGCGCCGACCATCGCGATAGCGATGGCGCATACCGTCACCACACGCATGATGATGCATTGATTCTTGCGACACCCACTATGGTGTCCACCGCCATACCGCCGTGACATCCCGGCCCCTCGCTTTCTCCAAGGCGGAGCTTGCGCGCAAGACCGCCCGTTGCAGTAGTCGATAGCGGCATCGTAAAATCAACCAGTCTGGGGGCGAAACCCCCATCATCACCCCGAAATGCTTGATATGACGCGATATTCCCCCCGTTATTCGCGTGCCATCATGAATCACGCACCATTGCGGCACTCCCCCTACCACCCTTCCCGCACGCACATTATTCCCCGTCGCTCCCCCCATACGCTGTCACTCCCTCATATGGCAGACGTGTTGATGTGTCACCGCAACGCATACGAATGCCGCAGCCCGGCGGCAAGGAGATTGGCGCTCAACCGTCGGCGTGAACTGAGAAACCGGATTCTCCCGCTATTGGCGTCAATGAATCGATGGTGACATGCTCGACACGGCTCCAACGTGGGCCCGCTTCCACCGCACGTTCGAAGCGTTCCAGGTCAATCCCCTCACCTTGTGCCTCAAGCTCGACCGAACCGTCACGACGATTGCGCACCCAACCGGTCAGCCCATACCGGCGTGCCGCCATCACGGTGAAATAGCGGAATCCTACGCCCTGCACCATGCCGGTTACCAGCATGTGCACGCGTTGTGGCGACGATACGTCCGGCTGCGGTGTCATTGTTCGGCCGATCCCGGATCAGATGAATGCGCGCGGACCGAAAATCGCAGTCCCCACACGTACGATAGTCGAACCTTCGGCAATGGCAAGCGCCATATCGTGCGTCATGCCCATCGATAACTCATGGCAATGTGCGGTTCCTGGTTCGCCGGACGTGAGAATCCGGTCCCGCGTTTCCCGCAAGTGGGTGAAGCCGCGACGTATGGTCGTCTCATCGTCGACATGCGCGCCAATAGTCATCAGGCCTTGCAAATCAAGACCTTCAATCGTGCCGATCTGGCGGGCGAGCTCGACCGCCTGCGCCGGATCACACCCGGATTTTGACGCTTCGCCGGACTCGTTGACTTCCAGCAGCACGCCGGCGGTGATGCCACGAGCGACAGCGCGACGGGCGATTTTCTGCGCGAGGTCAAGGGAATCAACCGATTCGATGGTATCGACCACCGGCAGTACTTTGCCGATTTTGTTGCTTTGCAACTGTCCGATGAGATGGAAGGGAATATGCTGTTCCGGGTCGCCACCCTCACTGGCGGCCTCTCCCAGCGAGAAGCCACGCCGGGCACACTGCCGCGTCAGTCCTTCAGCTTTGGCGACGACCTCCTGCGGGCGATTCTCCCCAATCATGCGCACACCGGCGTCGATGGCGGCCATGATTTCGCCGACATCCCGTGTCTTCGTGGCGGCGAGCAACCTGACCGACCCCGGCTCCCTGCCGGCCTCGGCTTCAGCTTGGGCGATACCGTCAAGCACGCGATGCACGCCATCCGTGATCTGCTGGGCGCGATTCGCGTCAATCGTTTCATTCGCCAGATCCTTGTGATCCATATACGCTGTCATGCCATGCCTCACATCCGCTCTTGGGCGCCGCCGGCCCGCGGGTTGTCTTGTGTTCCCGTCTTCATCGTAGTAGGTCTCGTGTATCGCAACGATGGTCGTCCCGATGCTTGGCGACAGTGTTCCACGTGAAACCATCGAGCAGGTCGCTTGGACGACACGGCGTGGGCTGCGCCTGCAATCCCAGCATCCATGCGCAATACCCGACAACACGTTCAGGGCCTACTCCCGCTTCGCGCAGCACCCCCAGGTCAAGGGCACGGTCACGTTTCGCCAAACGCTTACCTGCCGTATCGTCGACCAGTGGCAAATGCGCGAACTGCGGAACCGTCATGGCGTGTGATTGGGATTGCGGAGACGACGCCGGCACTGTTTGCGCCAGCGCACGCCTGATCCATACCTGGATCGCTGTGGATCGCAGCAAATCGCGTCCGCGAACAATCTGCGTCACGCCCATATCCAGATCGTCGATACTGACGGCAAGCTGATAGGCGAACAACCCATCGGAACGTCGTACGACGACATCGCCGAGTTGTCGTCCCAAATCAAAGTGCTGCGGACCGAAGACCATGTCATCGAAGCCGACCACGCCTGCCGGGCTGCCGGATGGCGGGACGGCGATACGCCAGGAATGCCGGTCGCCGCGAGAAAGACGGGCATGCCGCTCAACGGCAGGCAATCGGCGACAGGTGCCCGGATACACGATGAACCCGTCGCCTTCGTTCGGCGCGGAGGCGGCACGAATATCGGCGCGCGAGCAGAAACACGGGTAAAGCAGCGGCGTTTGCGTGTCTTGACAATCCACGGCGGATTCAGACGCCGGGTTCGCGGCGCGTATGATATCGTTCAGCGTCATGCCACGCAAGGCATCAACAGCCTGCTCGTACCGGTGAAGCCGCGACGACTGGTAGACCGGTTCACCATCCCAATCCAACCCCAGCCAACGCACATCATCCATAATCCACCGGTCGGCATCCCGCACCACGCGTGGAGTGTCGATATCCTCGATCCGCAAAATCAGTTTTCCGCCGCGGGACCGCACGCCCAGCCAGGCGGCGAGCGCCGCATACGCATTGCCGATATGCATGCGCCCGGTCGGCGACGGCGCCAGACGCCCGATAACCGCTGAATGTTCCACGCTTGCAGTCTATCCGCCCGTATATCCGGCCGTGCAGCCCCCAGCCGCCCGATCTGTCGCCGGGCACGCACGGAACGCACGGCACATACGGCACGCATATCACGTCAGTCCATTCAATCCATCCAGTGGAACCAGGCGTCGAAAACATGATGCCCGATGTAGCAGTCTTTTTCATCCTTGCTGGTCAGCAGGGTATCCACTCCCAAGCCATCAGGCAGACGCAAGCGGCCGATTTCGGGGGCGAGTATCTGATACCCATAGTTCGCCAGGATCCCGGGAATGCGCTGTCGCGTATCCCATGGCACGGCAGAGACCAAATCATCGGCTACCGGAAGGTAGCCACAGCTCCCCTTGCCGTCCAACGCCACCCTCGCCTCTACCACCTTCATCAGCGCGGCCAACGGGGCGATTCTGCATACCACCACAGATGCGTACCGGGTCACCTGGTATCCGTCACGAATCTCAGGCTCCGCGCCTCTACGCGCCAGACGGATTTCGACAAAACTCGCCCAGCCGCCACTGCCATAATCACTATCCTCGATAGAGAACACCGTGGACTCGGGCGTGCGGCCCAGTTCGGCAGCAATCCGCCGATAGTCAGGCATGGCCCAATCCTCGAAAACCTCGTCGTCGGCACAAGCCAGTGTGAGAGCAGCGCGGTTTGTAATGAAATCTGAGCCACAATCTGCAAGCATCATGATATCAGTGTATCCACCGAGAGTGGAGTCTGGGGCATATCGACCTTGGTCGCGGCTGGGCGGACGGCGCGCCGTGCGACTGTCTAGGCACGCCAGACGGGCACACGATTCGGCACAAGCCCCATCCTCCTACGCCCGATGAATCCCATGTCATCCGGGCACACTCAATCTCAATATCTCACCGGACCGGCCAGTGCAGAAGAGATTTCCAGGAAAATCTCCGAAGAACTCTTTGCAGCGGTGAAATCCGCGACTTTTGCAGATCTCCCGACCGGCACGACGAATCCCGGGGACACAAGAATCGTTGGAATTCCGCGCTTCCATCCATCTCCCCAGAGCGATAAAGACATACAGGAATCTCAAGATCTCCCGGAAACCGGCACCAGCCGTAAGATGTTCAGACTTTCTTCTCAACATCTCACAAAACCGGGAAAATAGTAGAGATTTCAAAGTCTCATCTTCCAGTGCTCTCCTCGGAGGGCTGGCGTATAAGAACAGCGCTTATCATGCGGCCAATCCCTTGCGACAGTAGTTATGTCAAGGACTGATTCACCAGCGGAGGCACGAAACCCTACATCTCGAATGACCGCGTATGCCCGCCGATGCATCTCCACCGAGGCCGAAACGCCACTCAACTTCGGCAGACAATCACGAGGCACCTTGCAGACTACAGGGTTTTCAATGCCAGACACGCCGACCCGGCGAATCATCCGAGAAACAAAAAAACCGCAGCCGAAGCTGCGGTTGAAAGTGCCCCCTCGGGGATTCGAACCCCGGACACGCTGATTAAGAGTCAGCTGCTCTAACCAACTGAGCTAAAGGGGCAAGTTGGCTAGTCGATTTCTCGAACCGAATGATTACTATACTCGTCTCTGATTCGAACGCAACTCATGCGCCGCTCCGGCGTGTCGTTTTCTGACCGGTCTGCGAAAAACCTCGTATCAGGCAGCCAAGACCATGGTTCCCGCTACACTGGCACTCGCGCCGACGTCCGGTGCATCCATCCGCGAACCCTGCCACGGGCCAATCATGCCCGAAGCCGGCAGCGCGATGACCACCGGCTCCACGCGTTGAGGGCCGTGCGGCCAATGGAGGCACAGGCGCCCTGGCACGCGAATCCATTCGTTTCGTCGCGCAAGCGCGAAAACCGGAGAACACAACACACAAAAAACGAGAGAGAAGCAGAACAGTGACTTACTCACTTTCCGTCAAACTGGCCACCGAATTCGTCGGCACCGCCATCCTTATGGTGTTCGGCAACGGCTCCGTCGCCAATGTCGAACTCAAGAACACCAAAGGCCATCACGCCGGCTGGCTGAACATCGCCATGGGCTACGGCTTCGGCGTCATGTTCCCGGTACTCATGTTCGGTGCGGTCTCCGGCGCCCACATCAACCCGGCCATGACCCTCGCCCAGGCCGTCAACGGCTTGTTCCCATGGAACGAGGTGCTGCCGTACATCATCGCCCAGCTGCTGGGTGCGGTCGTCGGCCAGCTCATCGTCTACGTCACCTACTACCCGCATTACCGTGACACCGAGGACGCCGAAGCGATCCTCGGCACCTTCTGCACCACCGACGCCGAGAACGACCGCGTGAACTACTTCCTCAACGAGTTCTTCGGCACTTTCATGCTGGTGATCGGCGCGCTGTGCTGCCTGTCCATGCCGTGGGGTCAGAAAGATCCGGCGGCCGCATCCATCGTGGTCGGTTTCATTGTGTGGGGTCTGGTCACCTCAATGGGCGGCCCGACCGGCCCCGGCCTTAACCCGGCCCGCGACCTGATGCCGCGTCTGCTGCACCAGCTGCTGCCGATTCCGCACAAGGGCGGCTCACGCTGGGGTGAAGCCTGGATTCCGGTGGTTGCGCCGATTCTGGGCGCAATCCTGGGCGCGTTCCTGTTCAAGGTGCTGTTCGCCTGATCGGCAATAAGACACGCAGCCCGGCGATGATGCAGCGATTCATCCAGCATCATCACCGGGCTTTTATATTGCGGCGCTGAACCCCGTTATGCCGGTCGCATCCGTGCAATCCCGGCAATAGGCGCACGATGGACTAGACTGGAATCCAATGGTTCCCGCATGGGGGACGGGGCGGGCGTATACGGTATCGCCCCAGCAGTAAGCGGTTTACAGCAGAAAGGTACGTATGGACGCGGATCTGGTAATCGTCGGCGCAGGCTTGTTCGGCCTGACGGTGGCGCAGCAGGCGGTTGAAAAGCACGGTGCAAAGGTCGAAATCATCGACGTGCGCGACCACATCGGCGGCAACGCCTACTCTTACATGGACAAGGAAACAGGGGCGGAAATCCACAAGTACGGCGCCCACCTGTTCCACACCTCGAACCCGCGCGTCTGGGAGTACGTGAATCGTTTCACCGAATTCACCGACTACGTCCACCGCGTGTACACCACGCACAACGGCGAGGTGTTCCCCCTGCCGATCAACCTGGGCACCATCAACCAGTTCTTCCACGCGCACTACACGCCGGCCGAAGCCAAGGCGCTGATCGCCGAGCAGGCAGGCGAGCTGGCCGGCACCGACCCGGCCAACCTCAATGACAAGGGCATCTCGCTCATCGGCCGCCCGCTATATGAGGCGTTCATCAAGAACTACACGGCCAAGCAGTGGCAGACCGATCCGAGTGAACTGCCGGCAGGCATCATCAAGCGTCTGCCAGTGCGCTTCAACTATGACAACCGCTACTTCCGCGACACGTGGGAGGGTCTGCCCAAGGACGGTTACACGGCGTGGATGGAGCGCATGATTGACGATCCGCGTATCCACGTGACCCTGAACACCGATTTCTTCGACGAATCCCAACCGCTGAACAAGAAGGCGCTTGTCGGCAAGGTGCCGGTCGTCTACACCGGCCCGGTCGACCGCTACTTCGATTACGAGCTTGGCGATCTCAAGTGGCGTACCGTCGACTTCAAAGAGGTCCGCTACGATGAGGGCGACCATTTCGGCTGCCCGGTCATGAACTTCGCGGATTCCGACGTGCCGTACACGCGCGCCATCGAGTTCAAGAACTTCAACCCCGAACGCAAGGATTCCCAGAACCCCGACAAGACGGTGGTTTGGGAGGAGTACAGCCGCTTCGCCACCCGCGAGGATGAGCCGTACTACCCGGTCAACACCGCGGAAGACAAGGCGCTGTACGAGCAGTATGCTGCCAAGGCCGCTCAGGAGCCGAAGGTCGTGTTCGGCGGCCGTCTGGGTACGTACAAGTACTACGACATGCATAATGTGATCGACACCGCGCTCACCGCCTACGAGGAGCAGGTCGCCCCGCTGCTCGGCTGAGCCGGGACGGGTGGCCATCGCACCGGATTGCACCGAAACAGCCGAAACGCCGGCATGGGATTGCTGATTCCATGCCGGCGTTTGCGTATTGCGCCACGGTGGATACTGGGCATAGGACGTATCTCATCCCGGTGCGACTGGCCAGTCGCATCACTGGCAACTATGGCCCACATGCGCCGGAATACCGCCCCGATCGCGTCGCCGTGCGACACAGCAATCACACCATAGACAGATACCGAACCCCTGCCACACCACCACCACAATGAAAAACCGTCTGCTGCGCCGAGAAATCTCTCAGCGTCAGCAGACGGTAATCAATAACGGGTAATCACGGCATCTGGCGGCCAACTCAACAATCATTTGTCGCCAGACACGCAACGCACCCGATCAGGCGTGCCACACGTCCTTGCCTGCGGCCTTCGCAGCCGCGACATCAGCATCAAGCTGGGCCTCATTGGCTTCAGATTCGCCGGTGATGAACTTCTCGACGAGGGCCTTCGCCTCGCTATCCTCATGCTGGACAGCCGGGGACTTCATGAAGTATGCGGAAGCGGACAGCACCGGGCCGGCCAGATGACGGTCGAGCGCGATCTTCGCGGCACGCAGCGCGTCGATGACCACACCAGCGGAGTTCGGGGAATCCCACACCTCGAGCTTGTACTCGAGATTCAGCGGAACGTCGCCGAAGGTGGTGCCCTCTAGACGCACGAACGCGAACTTGCGGTCCTCAAGCCATGCGACATAATCGGACGGGCCGATATGCACGTTATGCGGATCCATCTCGTGAGGAACGATCGAGGTGACGGCGCGGGTCTTGGAAATCTTCTTGGATTCCAGACGCTTACGCTCAAGCATGTTCATGAAGTCCATGTCGCCGCCCACGTTGAGCTGGTACGTGCGGTCGAGGCGCACGCCACGGTCCTCAAACAGGCGAGCAAGCACACGGTGGGTGATGGTCGCGCCGACCTGGCTCTTGATGTCGTCGCCGACAATCGGCAGACCCGCCTTGCGGAACTTGTCAGCCCACTCCGGATCGGAGGCGATGAACACCGGCAGGCAGTTCACGAACGCGCAGCCGGCATCGATGGCGGCCTGGGCGTACGCCTTGTCAGCCTGCTCGGAACCGACCGGCAGGTAGCTGATGAGGATATCAGCCTTGGTATCGCGCAGCACCTGGGCGACATCCACCGGCTCGGCGTCGGATTCGGTGATGACCTGACGATAGTATTCACCGAGACCGTCGCCGGTCGGGCCGCGCTGCACGGTGACACCGGAAACCGGCATATCCTTGCAGAACTGATACGTGTTGTTCATGCTGGCGAAGATGGCTTCGTTCAGATCCTTGCCGACCTTGGCGGCATCAACATCGAACGCCGCGACAAACTCAATGTCCTTGATCCGGTACCCGCCGAACACGTTGTGCATAATGCCGGGGATCTTCTCATCGTCCTTGGCATCCTTGTAATATTCGACGCCCTGAACGAGAGACGAGGCGCAGTTGCCCACGCCAGCGATTGCCACGCGAATGCTCATTTGGACTCCTCTTAACTAAGCGTTGCGTTATTCCAAACTTCAAGCATACCGTTTCGTTTGGAGAAGCACAGTCGAAACCGGCAAGAAACATCACAAATCGACGGAACACGCAGCGACATATCATCATTGTTCAGACAGATGAAGACCGATTGACCGGTTTATGGGATTCGTCGCCCATCGTCAATACCCGCAATCCTGCCGACACCACGTGAACCGGCGCGCGGACAAGAACCACTCCAGGCCACTCCAGGATGCTTCGCCCTCCAACCGCCTCGATTTGTGTGGATTCCGATGAGAACAGCCGATTTTTCAGGTGCTCCGGCTACGGTGGCAAGCATGGCTTCACAGAAACGTAGTGCTTCATCACGCCCACGCAGCGCACGCAGCGCATCATCCACGCGCGGCACGGGGGGGCAACGCATACGATTCCCGCAGGTCTAACGAAACCTTCGGCACCGCGTCCCGCAACACCAGCGGCACGCGCGGATCACATCGCGCACACGGCTCACACAGCCGGCGCAACGCCGGCGCCACATCGCACCGTGCCGGCGCCACACGACATAGCGGGCCGGGTACGCATCGCGCCGAAGGCCGTGGCCCCAAAACGCGAGTCAAAGGCCGTCATCGTATTCTCAAATGGTCACTCGGCCTGATTCTCGGCTTCATCGCCATCGCTGCCGCAGGATTCGCCTACCTGTATATCACCACGGAAATCCCGCAGCCGGAAAAAATCGCGATGGCCGCGAAAACCACCGTCTACTATGCCGACGGCACGACGCCAATCGGCAGCTACGCCGCACAAAACCGCGAAATCATCGATTGCTCGACCCTGCCGAAATATGTCGGCCAGTCCATCGTCGCCTCCGAAAACCGCACGTTCTACCAAGACAGAGGCATCGACCTACGCGGCATCGCCCGCGCTCTGGTCACCAACCTGCGTACAGGGTCAAGACAAGGCGGATCGACCATCACCCAACAGTATGCGGAACGGTATTATCTGGGTGAAACGACCACATACAAAGGCAAAATGCGCGAAGCGATTCTCGCCATCAAAATCGCGCAAACCCAGTCCAAAGACACCGTGCTATGCAACTACATGAACACGATTTACCTCGGACGAGGCGCATACGGCATCCAAGCGGCCGCAAAAGCCTACTACAACAAGGATGCCAAAGATCTCACCATTTCCGAAGCGGCGATGCTCGCCGGCATCATCCCCGCGCCAAGCACGTGGGATCCGGCAATCAGCCCCAAGCAGGCGACGTCACGATTCAACCGCGTCATCCGCATCATGAAAGAAGACGGTTACATCACCGCGGCGCAAGCGCAGGAGGCCGCCATGCCGCAAACCGTCACCCAGACCACAGAAAACACCTATCAGGGATACAAAGGGTATCTGCTGACCATGGTCGAGCAGGAGCTGGTCAATTCCAAGGCGTTCACCAAGGACGAGCTGGAAACCGGCGGATACAAGATTGTGACAACCTTCGACCAGAACACGCAGAATCAAATGCAATCCGTGGGCGACAACCGTGCGTCCGGTATGCCGGAAGGCATGCAGATCGGCGCATTGGCGGCGGATCCGCGAGACGGCAGCATCAAATCAATCTACGGCGGTAACGATTACTTGACCCACCAGCTCAACAACGCCACGCAGGCAACGTACGAGCCGGGATCGACCATGAAGCCGTTCGCACTGCTCGGCGCCGCACAGGCCGGCGTCAGCTTCAACACGATGTTCAACGGCAATTCACCGCAAACCTTCAAAGGCCTGGTCAGTTCGGTCGCCAATTCAGGCAACGTGAGCTACGGTTACGTAGACCTGTACAAAGCGACCGCCTACTCTGTCAACACCGCGTTCATGCGGCTCAACGAGAAGCTCACCCCGCAGAAAACCGCGGACATCGCGCATGCTGCAGGCATCACCAGCGATATCGATGGAACCTCGCCATACGATGTACTTGGCATCAACTCGGTGACGGTCAAAGAACTCACCCAAGCGCATGCCACCATCGCCACCGGCGGGGTCAAGCACACGTTGCACTGCGTATCCAAAGTACTCAGTTCTGACAGCAAAGAGCTGTATACCGCAAAAACCGGCGATGAGCGCGTGTTCGAAGAAAACGATTGTGCGCTGGTCATCAAAGCCATGGAAGGCACCGTGCAATACGGCACCGGCAAGGAAGCACGGTCAATCGGCCGGACCATCGCCGGCAAAACCGGCACCGCGAACGATGCGTATGCGGCATCCTTCGTCGGCTATACGCCGCAGTTGATCAGCACGTGGGCCATGTGGTATCCGGATGCGAACGGCAATCCGCAGGAAATCGTCGATTTCAACGGGTACACGCACTCCGAATACCCGGTACACCTGTTCACCGAATTCATGAAGCAGGCACTGAGCGGAACTGAAAACATCTCGTTCCCGACAGCAACCGATGACGGCAAAGTCGGCGGACCGGACGGCACATGGGGCACAGGACGCGGCAGCAGTAGCGGCGCGAAGCGCTACTCAGGATCCTCGTCGAGCTCCAGCAGTCCATCCGCGACGGCAACAACCCCGGCAACCGGCACCGCACCTTCGACCGGAAACACGGATACAGGCAATACCGGCGCTGATACGTCCGGCGGCTCAGGCTCAGGTACCGGTGGAGCCGGCAGTAATGGCGGCAACGGTACAAGTACCGAGGGCAATGCCGGCGGCAACGGCACCACCACCGGCGGGACCAGTACCGGCAACACCACAGGCGGGACCGGCGGTCAATAATCCACTGACCCCAATCTGCTTCTGCCGACGCTCAACGACCCCGCAGTGTCGGCAGAAGCAATCACAGAACCGTCTGCCGATGCTCAGACCCCGGTCAGTGTCGGCAGAAGCGTCTGCCGACGTTGGGAGCCGTGTCAGTGTCGGTAGACGGTCGGATACGGCATGCCCGGAATCCCGGCATGCTGTCGGGGCGCCACTGCACGAATCGTCGTCAGTTCCCCTCAACAACGACGTGGGCCCGGCCACCGTATTGCGACGGCGGCCGGGCCCACATGTTATGCCCGTAGTCTAGGCGCTATTCAGCGTTCGGAACGGTTGATGGCGGAGATGATCGCCTTGAGCGAGCTCGTGATAATCGAGGAATCGATGCCGACGCCCCAGATGATCTGGCTGTCGCCTTCGTCGCCGATCTGGCATTCCACGTAGGAGGCGGCCATGGCGTCCGTGCTCGCGGTCATCGTGTGCTCGACATAATCCATGACGGACACGTTGATGCCGAGGCTGCTCACCGCGTTGATGAACGCGGCAATCGGGCCGTTGCCCATGCCGGACAGCTCACGGATGTGGTCGTCGCCACTGTCGGCGAGGTCGGCACCGCGGTCGAGCAGCTTGATCTTAATCACCGTGTCGGAACCATCTTCACCGGAGGAAACAGACACGTTGAGCAGCTTGAGGCGGCCCCACTGCTTCAGGGTCTCATCGCCATGGTCGCCAACGATTGCGCCCGCGGCGGTGGCGCCGGAATCCTCGACCGGCAGGTACTCATCCTTGAACAGGCGCCAGATGTCCTCGTCCTTGACTTCGCGCTTGGTTTCGTCCGCGTAGGCCTGCACGACCTTCTCGAACTCGATTTGCAAGCGCTTGGGCAGGTCAAGATTGTGGTTCGTCTTGAGCAGGTAGGCCATGCCGCCCTTGCCGGACTGGGAGTTGACGCGGATGATCGCCTCGTAGCTGCGGCCGATGTCCTTCGGGTCGATCGGCAGGTACGGCACGAGCCACACGAACTTGTCAAGGTCGGCGCCGGCACGTTCGGCCGCCACCTGACGGGCTTCCAGGCCCTTCTTGATGGCATCCTGATGAGATCCGGAGAACGCGGTGAACACGAAGTTGCCGGCGTACGGGTGACGCTCGGAAATCTTCAGCTGATTGCAGTACTCGACGGTCTTGCGGATTTCCGGCACGTTGGAGTAGTCAATCTGCGGGTCGATACCCTGGGTGAGCATGTTAAGCCCGAGCGTGACCAAATCCACATTGCCGGTACGCTCACCGTTGCCCAGCAGGCAGCCTTCCACACGGTCGGCGCCGGCCAGCACAGCCAGTTCGGTGGCCGCCACGCCCATGCCCTCGTCGTTGTGCGGGTGCAGGGACAGCACGATGGAATCACGATCCTTGAGGTTGTTCGAAACGTACTCGACCTCGTCCGCGAACACGTTCGGCGTGGTCATTTCGACCGTCGCCGGCAGGTTGATGATTATGCGATGATCCGGCGTCGGCTTGATCACGTCAATCACCGCGTTGCACACCTCAACCGCGTACTCCGGTTCGGTGCCGGTGAAGGATTCCGGCGAATACTCGTAGTACAGATCCGTGCCTTTGGCTTCGCCCTCAAGCTGCTTGCACAGTGCGGCGGCATCCGTGGCGAGCTTCTTGATGCCTTCCTTGTCTTTGCGGAAAACGACCTCGCGCTGCAGCACGGAGACGGAATTGTAGAAGTGCACGACCGCGCGCTTGGCGCCGCGCAGGCATTCGTAGGTCTTGCGAATCAGGTGCTCGCGCGCCTGAGTGAGCACGATGATGGTCACGTCGTCAGGGATGAGCTCACGCTCAATCAGCATGCGGATGAAATCGTAATCAGTTTCCGAAGCGCTCGGGAAGCCGACCTCAATCTCCTTGAAGCCCATGGACACCAGCAGGTTCCAGAAGCGCAGCTTGCGTTCGGAATCCATCGGGTTGACCAGTGCCTGGTTGCCGTCGCGCAAATCGACGGAGCACCAGCGCGGGGCGCGGCGCAGCTTCTTGTTCGGCCACGTGCGTTCGGGGAACTCGAACGGCACCTGCTTGTCGTAGGCGACGTACTTGTTGTACGGCATGTTGCTCGGCTTCTGCGGGCCGCCGATGAATCGCGCCGGAGGCAGCAGCGGGTCGTTGTTCCCTCCGTTGGACGCTGCGGCGACTGCCGCGAGATCAAATACTGATGATTGATCCTGACCCATCACTCCTCCTTATCTTGGTTGTGCCGCGAAGACCACGGCAACGTTTCCGGCGCGGTCTGACTCCGCACCAATGGGTGCCGTTTCACGCGTTTACCTGCGCGTAACACGGATGGTTCCATCCTACCGGCAGGCATTCATATTCCGTCTCGGGGTTTCGGGATATGACCACGGGACCGGTACAACGGCAACGCTTTGGCGGCGGGTTGATGACAAGCGTCTATCCACACCATGTCGGATCGATCGGTCGTGAGGTACCTCGACATCGTGCGATCCGGCAGTTGCATCGCTGCAAGATATCTGGAAATTCAGCCGTCATGCCATCCAACCCGGCCGTCATGCGACTGGAGAATCACACCGCGGGCAGATACCTGCCGACACCGGTCCGCCGACCGGCTTGCGGACGCCGGGTACGCTGGTGCCGCTGCCATTCCGCATTCGCTTGCAGCCGGCGCTCCCAGATCCGGCGCTCCCATGTCACCGGCGTTTCCGTTTCTTCGCCGCTTACCTGATATTCCATACTCGTCACCTCCTGTGGGTATACGCGTCAGTCGTCCTTTTGCTTCACGCGAATCCGGACACATCGAATGTTGCGTCCATCGCAACACCGGAGAGTCAACAACGACCCGACCGGCATCATTGCGCGATTCCGCTCTCCGCGATTCTTACCGGGTGGCTTGCCCTTCGACCATCGCGACAATCCAGAAGCCCGTCATATGACACATATGGCAGATTCCTTCGATGGAACGCATCATCATACGAGACATGTCAAGGCTCCTTTCCTGATCGCCGGTTTGTTGGCCGGCTTCAAACGCCCGCCAAACCACGCATCGCCGCGGCTACACCATCGTAGCCATCCGCCAGCGGCAAATGCAAGACCCCTGATACAACAACAGCTGATATCCGGTGATAACCAGCCGGTCACACGTGGCTGGACAGAGAAGAAAACCGTTCTCCCCCCAAACGCAATGATGGGGGCGGAGGCTTTCACCTCCGTCCCCATCATCAGGTCTTGGCTATGTGTCGCCGCCCGCCTATCAGTCAGCGTAGGCAACGTAGCAGCGGGCGACGCGAACACTCGCCATCGCGCGACATCATCATTGATTCACACGACCGGCAAGGATGTCAGGCACATAGCGTCAACCGGTGTATCCGGCCGTCAGCCCTCAATCGCGATGCGATGAGCCTGCTCGACCTGCGCCTTGGCCTCCTGCTTCGGCATCTGCAAATGCAACGTGCCGTCCTTGTACGAGGCGTGGATATCGGACTCCTTCATGTCGTCACCGACGTAGAAGGTGCGGCTGCACGTGCCTGCGTAGCGTTCGCGACGCAGCCACTTGCCTTCCTTGTCCTTGTCTTCCTTGGAATCATTGCGATGCGCGGAGACGGTCAGATACCCGTCCTTGAGCTCGATGTTGATGTCGTCCTTGTTGAAGCCCGGCATATCCATCGCGACCTCATAGCCGTGATCGGTCTCGCGCACATCCGTGTTCATCAGGCTGCCCGACTGTGCGGCGGCAAGCTGACGGCCTTCATCAGCCGCGTCACGCCAACCGGCGAAGAACGGGTCGTCGAACAGATCAGAGAACATCGTGTCATTCATCAAAGCCGGAAACATAGCCATAATCGGTACTCCTTCACGTTTGGAGCCAACGCGGCTTGGCAGCCGGCCGCGTCAGCACCCAGATGCCGCCGGCCGGTTTCGTAGACCCGCGTCCGGAACCCTCCCGGGCTCCTGACCTTGACCTTTCACTTCACCCAACTTCCCGCGGCGAGGTTCATTCCGGATTTTCACCGTGGGGAAACATGCGGATTGGAGAAGATTCGGAGGCTTGACATGACGCCATATTCTGCCGTTTGCGGGAGAACATGCCCGATTCGCCCCGAGCGCGATAAACTCCCACACGGCTCAGTCCACCCAGTCCTCGACCTTCGCGGCCTTGACCGGATCATACGTGTCCGGCTCCACCACAATGTCCAGCGTGTAATACGGGATCGCCGCCCGCAGCTGTTCCTCGAGCCGGTTGATCGCGGCGGCGTCATCCAGCTCGGTCTCGTTGCGGAACTGCACTTTGAGCAGCACAAGAATACGCTTCTCGGACAAGTGCATGGCCGCGGGATCGGCAAGCACCCGTTCGACATCGGGATTCTCCGCCAGCACCTGGGTGATCACGCGGTACGTGTGGTTGCTCGCGCCCTCGCCAATCAGCAGCGACGCAACCTGTGCACCCAACAGCAACGCGCCCACGATCAGCAGGACGCCAATGCTTGTGCCGCCGATGGCATCCCAGATCTCGTCGCCGGTAAGAATCGCGAGCAGCGACCCCAGAAACGCGAAAGCCAGACCAATCACGGCAAGCGTGTCTTCGGCAAGCACAACCGCCAAATCACTGGATTTCGTGCCTTTCCAGAACTTGATGAGGCTGAACGGACCAGGATCATGCGTCTCCTCGAAGCGCTCCTTCGCCTCCTTGATACCGTTGTGCAGGCTCCACGCCTCAATCGCCGCGCAAATCACAGTCACGACCAGCACGATGATCATGTTGTGCGTATCCACGGCATGCGCTTGCGGCCCGCCGGACACGACTTCGTGGATTTTCGCGATGGATTCACTCGCCGAATACACGCCGCCGATGGCGAACAGGGAGACCGCCACAATGAATGAGGCGAGATACCGCGCCCGGGACCAGCCCAGCGGATGCTTGCGGCTCGGCGGCCGATGCGACAGCTTGTTGCCGATGATCAGCGTGAGTTCGTTGCCGGAATCGGCGAGACTGTGCACGCTTTCAGACAGCATCGAGGCTGAATGCGTAATCATGAACACCACGAATTTCACGACCGCAACCATCACATTCGCCAGCAGCGCGGCGATGACGGCGATGCCGATGTTCGCATTGTGTTTTTCGGTGCCGTCCGGGGCGAGATCATGATTCATGGCGGCGTTGCCGTTGGGCTGCGGCCGGTTGCGTGGCACGTCGTGCGCAATGTCTGCGACAGATGTCCGTTGCTCGTCATGTTGACGCTCTTGTGTGGTCATCATCGTCCTCCTTGTCCGGCATCACGCCAATCCGATGCCGGATCCTTGTTCCAGCATAGCCCCGCAGACACTAGCGGTACCCAAGGTCTTCATGCATGTCCGATAAGATGGTGTTCGGTATGCCGCCCGCGACATTCCGAGCAACATACCGGCAGCGACGGTGCGATCAGCAGAGGAGGCGGTCTTGTGAGCGACGTGAGGGCGCAACTTGAACAGCTGCGGCCGGTCTACGAAACAGGCGTGCTCCGGCTCCTGTTGCGCAATCATGCGATGGCGTATGTCGCACTGCTGCGCACCTGTTTCAAACCATTGACCGCCGAACTGCCCAAAGAAACCCTCGAAGCGCGGCTTGCCGGCGCGATCGAGGAGCTTTCCCGCAGCGGCGACTGGCAACTCAAGGATGACGAAACCGCGCAGGACAGCGCCCATCAGACGCTTGTTGAACTCACCCGTGAAGGCGAAGGTGATTACGCGTGGCTCGCGAATTCGTTCGACCAGGCCTCGCACCACTATCTGTACCGGCTGACCGCCCGCGCCCATCGCGCAATCGACGCGCTGTCCCAGTTTGAGGACGCCACGCGCGCCTTGTCCGGCGCCCAGGCGAATTCCATCATCATGGAGGTCGAGAATGCCCGCAAACGTCTGACGGTTGATCCCAGCGAGCGCATCAGCCTGCTCGAAGCGGAAATCCGTGAACGTGAGCAGGAGATTGACAAGCTTCGCGGCGGCAAGGCGGTGGAGTCGTTAACCGACCAGGATGTCGAGGATATCATCGCTGTTGTGCACAACACCTTGCGTGGCGTACCGGTTGATTTGCATGAGCTTGCGCTTGAGGAGCGCGACAACGGCGACATACTGCGCCGACGGATGCAGGAGAACTCAATGAGCGTTGACGAGATTCTTACCGCATACCATGAGCGCTATCGCCGCTCGATGCGCGAGTCGGATAGTGGGCGTCGTTTTGAGGACGCATTCCAGGTGATTGTCACCGATGAGGGTCGTCGGCAGATTGATGACGCAATGCAGGATATCGCGCGAAGCCCGTATTTGCGCGGCGGGTCGAATCTGCTGCTCAATCAGGTGCGAGCGGAACTGAAGCGTATTTACGAGGGTATCGAGGATGTCCGCCATCAGATTCGCGTGTCCGATGAGGCGGTGAGCCGTCTGGTCCGGCAGCGTAGCGACACGCGGTATCGTACGGCTTTGGACACGTTTAACCGCTTGTTTGCCGCAATCAGCCGCGATATCAAGGATGGTGAGATGTCCCCGAGCCCGTATTCGCTTGACGTGAATGCGGCCACACTGTCCCCGTTGCCGACGCGTCCGGCACGTCCGATGGTGTTTACGGCACCGCCGAGTCTGGACAGCCTGTCACCGGAAACCGATGATGCCACTAGGTTCGCCGAGACGGATTTGCGGGCGATGGTTGAGGCGGGTGGCCCACGATTGCGCCATATGCTGTCACTGATTGTGCGCGACCCGATTATGCGCGACGGGCGTGTGGATGTTGCGGCGAGTTTCAACCAGCTAGATGCTTCGGAGCGACGGGAAAGTGAACTCATCGGCTTTCTAGGTGCGTTGCGTGTGGATGACGCCGGGCAGTTCGCACGGTGGCGTTGCGTTTCGCCGAATGGTACGACACGCGTGTGGCGTACCCGTCCGGTTCTTGCCGACACCGATACGCTGCTCGAGATTATCGAGGAGGACGCATGACGTTGGAACAATCACGGAAGGGGCATGCATATGGCCGATGATATTGCCGATATGATGGCTGATTTGGGTGCGTCAAACATGCCTGACGCGGTTACGGAAGATATGCCCGCGCCCTCGGCAGATGTGACCGCCGATCCTGCGGATAATCCGCATGCGCTGTTTCCCGGGGATACGAGCACGATGGATATCGACGCGCGTACGGTTGCCATCAAGCTCAAACGCAATCGGTTCATCACTGGTGACGCTTACGAGATGGCGCTCGACCATGTGGACGAGATACGGCAGTCGTTGAACAATGATCTGCTGGAACTGGTGGATATTCCGCGATATCGGGTGATGTATGCCCGTCCGGTGTTGGCGGAAGACTTGGGGGCGCGCGCTTTGAAAACCCGCGCATCGTTGACACGCGAGGAAGCGGCGATGCTGGCGCTGCTGCGCATCCGTGTGCTCGGGTATGAGAGCGCACGCGAACCGTCTGAAAACTGGATTATCAGCGTTGATGAGATCCGTGCCGCCCTGACCACGGGCGCCGGGTGGCTCGCCGCCCGCAACGATGAGGAAGGCGTGATGAAACGTATCAACAGTGCGATTACGCGGTGCACCAGCAACGGGTATCTTGCCGCTGTCGAAGGCACTGACGACATGTACCGTATTACGCCGCTGGTGCCGGCCGTGCTCACCACCGAACTCGCCGGACAGTGGCTGAATGATACGCGAAGCGGGAACGATCAGCATCAATCGGATGATACCGTACGCGACGATGAGGAAACGAGGCTCTCATGACCGACGACGCACTCATGGCCGACCATTGGATGCTTGCCAGCCGCCAGCTGATCAACTGGGGGTCGTACGAGGGCTACCACGTGTTCCGCCCCTCCATGGATCCAGGCATGCCGATCACGCTCCTTGCCGGGGCGAGCGAGTCCGGCAAATCCACGCTGGTGGACGCCCAGAACTCCCTGCTCTACCCTGCCGGCACGGCATTCAACAAGGCTTCGAATTCCGGACGTTCCGAACGCAGCGATTACACGTATCTGCGTGGTATGACCGCCGTGGCCGACGACACGGACGGCGGGACAGCCGTATATTTGCGCGGTTCGGCTCAGGACGGATCGCCGACCGCGGTGTGGGGTGCCATCGTGGACACGTACGTGAATCGTATGGGCGGGGAGACGTTGTCCTGCGCGAAATTCCTGTACCTGTCCCCCGGCGACGAGCGCGGTAATGTGCGCCGTCAATACGTGTCATGGAACCATGAGATCGACCCGCGTAAGATGGACGGCTACCGCTCTTCGCCGTTCACCGCCGACCAGCTGCGCACCGTCTATCCCGGCTGTGCGGTGTATTCGAACGCCGAGAATTTCCACGAATCCGTGTGGACGCGCATGGGGTTGACGGCGGCCGCCTGCCGGCTGCTGTACAAAATCCAGTCAGCGGATGCCCCCTCGCGGCTTGACGACATTTTCAAACAGGGTGTGCTTGACGTTCCTCACGCGTTGACCAAAGCACGCGAAGCGGTGGAGGATTACGACCGGTACGACGAGAACTTCCGCAGTATGGAAGAAAACGCCCGCCAAATGGACGCTTTGCGTGAAATCCGTGACGAATACGCCGAATACCACGCCATGCAAGAGCAGGCGAGAGACCTCAGCGTCGCCGATCCGCAGGATGACGCCGGACGGCGCACACTCAACACGTGGGTGCTGTCTAAACTGGCCGTCAGCGTGCGTGAACAGTTGCCGCAGGACCGCACCACGCTCGAGCACCAGCAAGAGCAGTACCGCAAAGCCGAAACGGCAGTCAACGCGTTGCAGCGTGAGCTCGACCATATCAAGGATGCGATGCACGACAAGGGCGGTGACACGCTCGCCCGCATGGAAAACGACTATGCGCAAGCGCAGAAGGAACTCGATCAGGTACGCCATACGGCAATCCGTCTTCGTCAAGCCTTCAGCAAGGTGGACGAGCCCATGCCCCAGTCCGAAACGTCATGGGGGCAACGCCAGCAGGAAGCGCAGGATTTCATCGACAACGCCGACCGGCAACGCGATGACCTGTGGCGACAGCGGGAAGCGTACGTGACCCGCCGCAACACCATCACCAGTCAGCTTGACCCCATCAAGCAGGATTTCGAGCGGCAGAGCCGCAAACGCACCCGCATCACGCAAGATATGGAAGACGATCGCGCCGCCATCGCACAAGCGACCGGGCTGACCGAACGCAATCTGCCGTACGTCGCCGAGCTCATGGACGTGCGCAAAGACGACGAACAGTGGCGTACCGCCATGAATGTGGCATACGCGCCCATCGCGCAAACCATTCTGGTCGACCGCCGGCACGAACAGGGGTTCGCACGCAAAGTCAGCACCATCGACCCGTCAACCATGTCCAGGCGCACATGGCAGTTCATCGACATCGACACCACCCGCGACAACGACCAGACCGCCACAACCGACGAAAGCAGATTGTCCGGGAAGCTGCGGTTCCGCGAGGATTCCCCGTTCCTCGGGTGGTTGCGCGAGCAAACCACGTCACGCCGGCTTGACGCACTCTGCGTCCAAACCATCGATGACGGGAACACCGCACGGCAAATCCAACCGGACGGACAGATCAAAGCCGGCCAACGCGGCTCATACGGCAACAAGAACATCCGCAATATCATCGGTTTCGCCGATGAAACGTATTTGCAAGGGCTCAAACGCCAGATCGACCGACTGACCGAACAGCTCAGGCAATGCGAACTGGATGGCCAGGACATCAAACGGCAGCAAGACCATATGGACGAGCTGCGGGCACTATCCACCCAAATCGTCGACCTGCCGTGGGCACAAATCGACGAAGCCGGCGTCACCGCGAAAGTAGAGCGTCTTGAACGCGATATCGACGCGATGCGCAACAACCCGGAACTCGCCAAACTCGTCGAACGGCGCGAACAGACACAGCATGCGCTCGACAATGCGATGACATCCCAAGTGAACGCCAAATTCGAGGTGGATCGCACGCAGCAGATCATCGACGCCACCGAAACGTGGCTGCGCGAGCACGCCGAGCATATCGTCGAACCCGCCGCCTTGCCGCCACTGCCCGACACCGTCACCGACACGCTCAATTCAACCTACGATGCGGCAACCGGCACGGCAGGAGACAATCTCGCTCATATCACCGTCATGCCATCCCGTTCGGGCACTCGGCGGTTCGATGAACGCGTACTGGGAGCCGTCAGCAGCGCTCTGGCCAAACGCATTGGTGAGGCATCCGCACAAGCCGCCAAAACGCGTACCGCAGTAGAGCGGCGGATGGCCGACTACCTGTCCCGCTGGGACGCCGACGACACGACCGTCACCCCCACCGTGGACGACTACCGGTATTACGAAGACGAGTTGGCCGACCTCTCACAGATTGTGGCGCACGCGGCCACGCCGGAGGAAATCGCCAACAGCGTACGCAAAATCGCGCTTGACTTCGACGAGCTGAGCATGAATCTCGACGATGACCAGCGCGAAGTACGCAACCAGCTTGACCGTATCAACGAGATGTTACGCGGCCAACAGTTCGGCCCCCGTCATGGCAGCCTCACGCTTGACGTCACCATCAAGCCGCAAAGCACGACATTCAGCGGTACGCTGCGCCGCATCATCGGGCAGCTCAACGCATGGCAGGCGGAGCAGCCCACCGGAGGCAGTACGGACGGCAGCGAAGCACGGCGCGCATTCAACAGTTGCAAACCGATGATCGACCTGCTGCGCAGCGAACTGAGTAAAGTCCGCGACACCGCGGGAATCCGCCAGTATGGCGCCCGGGATCTCGATTCCCGTGCCCGCAGCTCCTTCTACGCGGTCGTCCACCATGATGACGGTCCGGATGAACGCATCTCCTCGACCGGCGGCAAATCCGGCGGTGCGCTGCAGGAGCTCACGTCGTTCGTGTACGGCGCCGCACTGATCTATCTGCTCGGCGGCGATATCAGCGGCCACCCCACCTACACCACGCTGTTCCTTGACGAAGCGTTGATCAAGGCGGATGGCCGGTATACGCAGCGCGCACTCAACGTGCTGCCCCAGCTGGGATTCCAGGTCATCGTGTCCGCCCCGGAAAGCAAAACCGGTGAAATCCTCGAGATGGCAACACGCGGCTACGTGGTGATGAAAGACGAGACCCAGCATTCGCATTTGCAAGAGCTTGACTTGGTCGGCGCACATGCGGATGGCGGAGCGTTCAGCGGACCTTCGGCAGACTCTGCCGGGCCTGCGGGGCATCCGGCCGAGGCGCACTGATGGCAGGCTCACGCGCACGCGGTGTGGATGCGGAGAAGGCGCCTGAGGCGATCCGCAGCATCGTCACGACATATCTGGCGCGACACCGGTACGATGCCGTGCCGTCGTGGCCATTGATGTTCGCCGTACGATGGCCGGATCAGCGCACGCTGACCACCCAAGCGCCCGACTGGCATCGGGCCAATAACGCATTGCGTGAGTGGGCACGGCGATGTGGGTGTGCGACCACGGAAAAGAACCGGCTTATGGTCACGCCTGTGGCGTTGATTGACACGGTCGGCGTAATCGACGAGGCTACAGCGCTGCGCGTGGTCGGCGAGCAGGCGGCACGACGGTATCGCAAGGCGCGTGAGCGCATCGACCGGCTGGTCGTCGAACTCGATGTTTCACGTGAAACGGCATCGGTTGTAGCGAATATGCTGGACCGTGAATCCGATACGGATTTCACCTTAGCCATCCAAGCCGCACGGTTTTTCGCCACACATGACGTCTCAGGCATGACCCCGCGGCAGGTTCCACTCGCCGGATTCAGCGCCAAATGGCTCGATCAGACGCACGCCAAGCGGCGTGGCGCAATATGCGCGTTATGCGGCAAAGATTCACTGGGACTATCCGAACGACCGGTGGAATTACGCATGCGATGGCTCGACCCGACGGACGCGGACAAGCCGGAGATGATGGTTACCACGCCGTGGCAGCCGGGCGGCGAGCGTGATATCCGCTACGTCATCATCGTGGAAAATAAGGATACATATCTGGGTATGCCGGCCGTCAGGGACGGACTGTGCGTGTGGGGCGCCGGCAGGGCGATCGAAGCATCGATATCACTGCTGCCATGGCTGGGCATGTCCGGCGAACGCGGCCGCGAAACGCACGTCGTGTATTGGGGCGATATGGATGCCGACGGCCTGGAAATCCTCGATGCCGTGCGGCAAGCCGGGGTGCGCTGCCGGTCGCTGTTCATGGATGCGGAAGCTTATCGGCGCTACTCGTGGTTCGGGACGAATCTCAAGCCGGAAGGCACTCCTATCGCTACGCGCGAACCCAAAGCGACACCCATGCTCGACCCCAGTGAACGCGAACTGTACCAGATGGCCTGCGGCGCCGACCCTTCCAGCCGCCCCGACCATCTTCGTGTCGAACAGGAGCGCATCCCGCTTGCCGATGCCGCCAACGCGCTACGCTCATTAGGCTGGCCGATTATCAACCATCAACACCAGGAGACACGATGACAGACGCCACAGCCCAGACACCCGTACGGCTCGAGGCCGGACAGACAGCCCCGGATTTCACACTTCCCCGCGATACGGGCGATACCGTCACTTTGTCCGCACTGCGGGGCAAGAACATCGTCCTGTACTTCTATCCGGCGGCGATGACGCCCGGATGTACGACGGAAGCCTGCGATTTTCGTGACAATCTTGCACGCTTGTCAGCTCGAGGATTCACTGTGCTCGGCGTATCGAAAGATCCGCTCGACAAGCTTGCGCGATTCCGCGAACGCGACCATCTGACGTTCCCACTGCTGTCGGATCCCGATCTGGCAGTGCATCGCTTGTACGGCGCGTACGGTGAGAAAAACCTGTACGGCAAGGTGCGTTTGGGGGTGATTCGTTCGACCTTCGTGATTGACGGCGACGGCATCATCCGTGTCGCAAAATACAACGTGCGCGCGAAAGGGCATGTCGATGCGTTGTTGCGGGCGCTCGACAAGCTTGACGATCAGGAGTGGATGCAGCGGTAACGCATGGTGGGGGGGCGCCGGAACGCCCTGGACGTCAGAATCAGGGTGCCGGGGCTCACGCCCAGTGAAAAAAGCGAAACCCCGCAGCGCGAACGGCAGTAGGCATTCCCCAGCCACGTGTGCCGCGAGTTCGGCCACACCGCTCCCAGTCTCGGAGCGTTCTGGCTCATCCAGATGCTGGGGGCGCGGCCGTCGGCGCTGCGAGAGCCGAGCAGGTTAAAGCCGTTCTTCTCCACCAGCCAATCAGGATGCTGGGTGGCGATGGCGAGCCCCTCTTCAAGCGTGAGCGGCAGACGCTCGTCGGAGTCGATGAGTTTGCGCGCGACATCCGGCTCACGATTGATGTATGCGGTGCCCGTATGCGGATCGATGACCAGGTAGAACGGGCCTTCCGGCGGCTCGAAACCGTCCTGCGGCAGGAAACTGGCGATATCTCGCGGCGGCATCGTCGTGAAACCGGCCATGCGGTTGATGCTGGTTCGCGCGATCAGGGATTCCGGGGAAACCAATTCACGCGTAGGTACAAGCAGAATATTCGAGCCGAGATCACTGTCTTCGAGCGCGCTGATGAGCGGACGTGCGAGGGCGCGGAATGCCTCGGCGCTCATATCAGCCACATCAGGGTAGCCGAGCGCGACAATGCGGTCGAGCTGCTTCAATGCTTCCTGCGATGCGATGGACATACCTCCCAGTGTAGGACATTCGCATGAAGGGCGACGAATCGTATGCCGGCGGCGAGCCAACAACCAGCGTCGCCGCCGGGAATCAGCCGATACCCCCCACAACCCACGATTCCCGTCAACCGGCACGCCCAGCGATCCACAGATACCCCGGTATCCGCCACAACCCGATGCAACAGGCACTGCATCCAGCACTCCCTGCACGCCCCAACCCCCCGGCACCCCACAGATACCCACCCAATTCCCTCTCCCCGCACGACAGCACCGTCAACCCCCCACCAACCGGCGCCGCAACCCGCACAACCCGATGCAACAAGCACTGCATCTGACGATTCCCGTGGACCCCGACCCACGGCAACCCACAGATACACCCGTAACCTGCGATTCCCGCCAACTGGCACCACCAGCGACCCGCAAATACCTCGGCATCCTCCACAACCCGGCACAACCGGCACGATATCTGACACCTCCTGCAACCGTCCCCATACAGGAACACGGAACTCGTGCGATATCTCTAACCGCCTTCCGATGCGACACACCCATATCAATTTGCATGTCTCATGGTTCGTGATATCCTATTTGAGTTGCCCGGTTACGCGCACAAACGCGTTTCCACAAGCAATGGAGGATTCGCCTAGTGGTCTATGGCGCACGCTTGGAAAGCGTGTTGGTGTAACAGCCTCACGAGTTCGAATCTCGTATCCTCCGCCCAGGTACCCCGGAAGCCAAGCATTGCAAGGCATCCGGGGTTTTCCATAATGCGATATGGGCGCTAGATATGGTCGCTGCCGAAAGCGATACAACAATATGCCTCAATCGGTCTGCCGGCATGGTCCTGCCCCGCCGGCAGACCGCTGACTCCCGGGATTCCGGGTCTCAGTGCGGATTATGCTCTTGCAGCAAGGACCTTTCCGCCATCATGCGTCATAACACATGATGACGGAAATCGACACCCAACCGCCTTACCTGGCATCAACCGCGCCCGGCAGCGCATCCGAAACGATACAGCGCCCAACCGTTCCCATACCGGCTCAAATCCCGCACTTTGACGAGCGTACCGCGCTGCTCGTAGTGCGCGATCAGCCCTTCGTCGTGGAACGGGTCGAACTGCTGGCGGAATGTGAACATCTGTAGGCTCGGCGCTTGAGGACCCATCGTCAGGAAATATGTGGGCGTGCCGGCGCCACCCAGCGGGCACACGGTATTGAGCAGCCGCGCGTCATCCCCCGAGGCGAAGGACAACTCGGTCTGTTCGAATTTCGCACCATGCTTCTCTTTCATCGGATTGTAAATCGGGTACAACATGTTGGCCCCGTATAGGCTTACCGCGTACATCGAGCCGTTCAGCGGATCGGATATGACGACCGCGCGCGTACCGGTCACCTTCACGACCTCGCCGAGCGCTCGATACTTGCTGGATGTCAACTGTTCGTCCGGCCGCTCATCGGTCAGTTGCACGTTGTGATACACCGATTGCGACAACACCGCCCGTTCCGTATTGCCGAACTGGCAGGTGACGGCGAGCGCCGCCAGCACGACCACAACGATGCTCTGCCGGGAGGTACGCGTTAGTCGGATGTCGCCGCACACACGGCCACCGCTAAGCACACGGCCACCGCCCTTCCACGGCATCGGGACCGACACCGATCCGTCTCCGCTCGCCACCGCACACGCGGCGAAGACCAGCAGCGGAATCACGCCGAACGGAATCATGCTCAGCGGCCGGGTCTCCGCCCGGTACCAGGCAGCGGCGACGATATTCGGGAACCACCCGGTCAGCGAGGTCGAGCAGACGAACAGCAACATGAGCAGCAGCCATGCGACGACCAGAGCAATCGCATCCCTACGGGTGTTGTGGTATTCGGTTTCACCGGGATGAGCAGCGTTGGAATCAGCACGCTTGAACACCTGCTGCGGCCGTGCGATCACGTAGCCGATGACGACCAGCGCAAGCACGGTCACGCCCGCCATCAACCACCCGCCCGGGCCGGAGATATTGTCCGTAATGAAGGTGCGCAACGCTTGAGGCACCGTGCGCGACGGCACGAAGGTGTGGAACCATGCCGCCGGATTGCCGTACCGGTTGGATTGATAGGAGCCGCGCATATATACGAGCAGCGCCGCAGCCCCGCATACAACCGCGCCGGCGAGCCCCGCGATGACTTTCCACGGCATGCGCAGCACGATGAACGGCACCATGAGCAGCAGCCAGGAGAAGACGATGCGCGGATGGGCGAATATGCACAGCCCGCCGATGGCGATGAATCCGAGAATCCACGGCCATACGAGCGTCCGCGCCTGCGCCTGCTTCATCGCGGGAGCGATTTCGGACGCGGTTTCAGGAGCGGTTGCCGGTGCGGCGGCCTGCGTCCCCCGCCCAGTCTTGTCATCCGCCGCGGCCCCCGCCTTGTGCCGCCGCCAGCGGTCGGTCAGGGCGTCACACAAACGCAACGTGACGTACAGCCAATACGGCAGAAGCGAGGTCGCCAGTCCGTAGGCATACAGCGGACCGCGGGCGAGCATCAGGAACGGGTGACTCGCTGAGGAGACGGACAACACCGGCACGATAATCGCCATCGAGCACGAGAACGGCCGCCAATCGGACTTGTCCACCAATCGCGTCCAATATGTGGACAGCATGAGGACGCCGGCAGGCCATACGATGCCCGAAGTCACCAGCCACACGATGTTCACCGCCGTGAACACGGACATCTGCGCCCCGAATACCGACGCCACCTGCACCAATCCGGCCGCAAGCATATGGAACAGCGGTGGGTAATACGCGTCATTCGGCCACAAGTGCGTCGTCGCGCCAAGCCCCTCCCCCAAAATCCGGCGGACGAAATAGTAATGCGCTGGGGCGTCAATCTGCTGCAACGGATAATGCCAGATCATCGACGTGTGCGGGAACCACCCTATCACTACGCCGAACGCAATACCCACCCCGATTATCGAGCACAACGGCAACATCCACCGAGCATATTTCACTCGCCCATCTTATCCTGACGCGTGGTATGAATCCGTCGCACGGAGACGAAATAGGCCGCGAAATCAAGCACAATCCGCCACGCGCAACTGAAACACCAACGAAGTTCCCAGCATTTAGTCAGCACCATGAACGTAGACTGACCATATATGTACGCGTCGGCGGCGATGCCGCCAGAGACTGGAGAAGCAATGTTCGTTCTCAAGAACGCATGGGCAGCTCTCAAACGCCACAAGTGGCGCTCCCTGCTCACCATCATCATCGCCTTGCTCGTCACTTTCGGCACGATGTTTTCCACCGCGGTCATCCACGCGAGCGATACCGCGTACGGTTCCGGTTATGACGCCCAGCAACCGACGCTCGACCTCAAGCTCAAGCAATCCGTGCAATCCACATATGATGGCGCCGATTCCAGCTGGAGCAAGCATTATCTGACGTGGACGAAGTACTCCACGTACGCGAGCGCCGCGCAAAGCGCAAACCTCACCTTCACCTACACCTTCACGGAGGCCGTGCCGGTCCGGCAGACCGCCAAATTCAAGGCCGTAGCCGGCACCGCCGACCAGGATGCCGGCAAAACCGGCGGCGAGTTCACGCTGCGCACCTTCTACAGCAAGGAAGCGGCTGCCGCCAACGCTCAAGGCGCGTTCACCATCGTCAAGGGCAAGAACATCTCGTATTCCACGTCCAGCACGGATTCGACTTCGGCGCTGATCTCCGAAACCGTTGCCAAGAAGAACAATCTCAAGGTCGGCGACACGTTCACCATCGCCAATCCAACCGATGCGAAAACCACCGTCAAACTCAAAGTCGCCGGCATCTACCGGTATAAGGACGGCAAGGCGGCCGCATCCACGAAACTCGCGAAAGACAACCGTGACAACGCGATTTTCGTCGGCTACTACGCGTTCGCCATCAACGGGTTCGACAGCACCACCGGCAAAGGCTGGGCCATCCCCGATCTCCAAGTCACGTTCACCATGGACAGTGTGAGCGCCTATAAGAAGTTCGTGAAGCTCATCAACAAGGCGAAGCTACCGTCCGACTATGAGATCGTTTCGACTTCGCTCGACGCTTACGCCGCACGCATCAAGCCTTTGGGCAGGCTGGCGGAACGCTTGCGCGTCGTACGGATCGTGCTGCTGGCAGTCGGCGGCCTGCTGCTCATCGTGCTGGTGGCGCTGGGTCTGGTCGGCCGCCGCGGCGAAATCGCCACAGCCATGCTGGTCGGCGTGTCCAAGACGCGTATCGCTTGGCAGTTCATGCTCGAAGTACTGATACCCACGGTCTGCGGTTTCGCGATCGGCGCGTTGGCCGGCGGGTTCGGCACCAAGCCGCTCGCGCATTGGGCGGCCGGTGGTTATGACGTCGCGATGTCCGCCAGCCTGGTGTGGCAGACCATCGGCTACGGCCTGCTCGCCTGCCTGGTGTTGGCGTTCATTGCCATGTTCCGTGTCGTCGCCGTACGCAAAATCTCGGTGTTTGAGCCGCGAGCCACCACTGAAGCCAAGGAGGAATCCAAGTGAGCGAAAAGAAACGAGACCACTCAAACCGACGAATCCGTGGACAGCGTGGAGTTCAGTGTCGTCATTGATGACATTGACGCTGACACCGCCGCCGCAAAGGCCGACGATACTGCGGCCACGCCCGCAGATACACCCGACCACGAGGTCGCCCACGCGGATGCCGCGACCCGCACGTCGTCGCGTATCGACCGGGAGTTGCGCGGCCGCCGTCATGTCGCCCTGAAAGCATACCCTGCGTTCGCGTTCAACAACATCATCCTGCAAAACCGCAAAACCGGACGCAACGTGCTCGACAACATCAGTTTCGACTGCTATAACGGCCGCACGGTCGCGATCATGGTCGACCCGGAGGACCCTGAACAGCGGGTCGGTTTCATGGCCGTCGCGTCAGGCATGCTGTACCCCACCAGCGGCAGGGTCATGCTGAAAAGCAATGATTTGGCGTCCTTCGACCCGTCTGAGGCGCGCGCCCACCGGCTCGGCGTCGTACCGCAACAGTATGCGATCCGCGACGATTTGGACGCTATCGGCAATCTCGTGTACACGATGGACGCCTCCGGACGCAACTTCCTACGCTCCAAAGTCGATATCGCCCGCGATCTGCTTGACCAGACCGGGTTCGGCGACGGTAGCGAGCAGGCTGTGGAAAACTATGAGGCGCTCGTGCACACGCCTGCCGGCAAGCTGCGGGAAATTGACCGGAGACGGTTGGCGATTGCACGGGCGATCTGCTGCGAAGCGCAAATCCTGCTGCTTGACGAGCCGACCGGAGGGCTTGAAGCGGGTGATGCTTCATCTATCCTCACGCTGCTGACCCAGCTCGCCCGCCCGAACCGCAAGACCGCGGATACCGGGCGTTGCGTAATCATCGTCACTGACAGCGAGGATGTCGCCGGCAGGTGCGATGACGTGTTCGCCTTGTATGACTGATCGGTTTTCCGCCGATAGCGAGTGGAGGCCTGCACCCCCGGTAATTCGGGAGTGCAGGCCTCCACTCGTATTTCGTGCCAGTTTGCGATCGCTCACACCACACGCTGGTGGAACCGTTCGGCAAGCGCCGGAATGTCAGGCTCGCCGTACTTGTCGACCAGCTCAAGCCAGGCGCGGCGGTTCTCCTCACCGAAGCGGGCCGCCTTGTTCGCGTACGATTGCGCGGTGAGGAACTTCGGGGGCACGGATTTGCTGTTGTACTTGTCGGCGACCATGACCACCTCCTGTTCGAGGTTGACCGGCACGTAATCCGCCGGCGGCAAGGGCAGACCCTGCCGGATCACCTCGTCCTTGGTAAGCCCCACGCCGGTATGGTTGCGCGCGAACTGGGCGATGGACTCGTCCACACCTTCATCCAGCAGATACCGGTAGCCAAGCAGGCCGTGCTCGATGTAGCGCGGCCCGTCGAATTTCAAGGGTTCACCGTCGGATCCGTCGTGCTTAAGCACACGGTACGTGCCGATGTCATGCAGCAATCCGCCGATCACTACCAGATTCTCGTCCAGGAGCCTCGGCGGGATTTCGCCGCCAGTGATGCCGTCAGAGGGAGCGGCCTGCGACGGGTCGGGGCGACCGGACGCGTCCGTCGGTAGCGTGCAGCGCCGCACGAACAGCGCGTTCTGGTGCCTCACGATTTCGCGGGCGATGGTCGCCACGATGACGCAATGCGTGTGTATCAGATCATATGCGGCCTGCGATGGCGCGATTTTCCTGTGCAGCTCATCGACTTGGGCCAGTGTCGGAATATATCCACTCATACCGTCCATTGTAGGGAGCTGTCACCCATAACCAGTCGCGAGGAAAATGCCCGCATGATCCCCGCATAAGAAGCAAATCAGATGGACTCGATACGGAACTCGCCGGTACGGTTTGAAGCGACGACCATCTGGTCGTTGCCCAGCTCTGTCCAACCATCGGACTCGTCCTGCGGGAATCCGGAACTGGCGACGACCACGCCCTCCGCCGTGCCATCGGTGCCCAGAATCCGCCGATACCTGATCACACGATAGTCGATGGCATGCTGCTGCCAGCCATACCCCGCGTACACTTCCATGATGCGCGGCGGGACTTCGGTACGCCCCGACGCCCGCAATACGACCAGTTGGTCATCGCTCTGGATCATGCAGTTGTAGCTGGACTTCGGGTAGCTTTGCCGCAGCTCGCGCACCGCTTGGGCAACCGCCTCATCCAGCGGGAAGCCGAAACCGATGTATTCCAAAATCACAGCGAAAAACACCGCGGAATCGCTACGCCCGCCCGTGGACAGGAACACGCTGCGATCGACGGGGAAATCATGATTCTCGATGATATTGCGGCCATAATCATCGGAAATATCGCCATTGTGAGCGAAACTCAACCCGTTCGCGAAGAATGGCTGTTGGTTCTCCAAAATCAGCGGCAAATGCGAGCTGGCGAGACGGAAATGCCATAACGCACCACGAGCCGGCTGCACGGCAAGCTCGTCAAACACCGGGTCATGCAACGCCGGCGTAGTGGACTTGTACAGGCGCGTGCCGGTTTCCGGCGACGGCGCACCGCCATCGCGACGGTACGGAGGTTCCTGGGGTGTGCACAGCGAAGCGGTGCCCCAACCGTCATTGTGGACCATGCTCATCGCACGAAAATCCTTGACAGTCTGCTCGCCGCCCAGCACATCTTGTAAGCTGCGGTTGATTCCCGCAGTCGCATAACCCAGTAACCTGCACATAATCATCCACTCTAGCGGGCGGCGGGACACCGTTGATGCGTGTGGCTATAGAGGTTGGTTATATCAAGGCCGCCCGCTCCTGCAGGAGGAACGGGCGGCCTTGGGCGTACCGCATCAGCGGCTACTGGTTCTTACGCTGATTGGCCTGTCGCTGTTGCGAGCCGGACACGGCCGACTTCTGATTACGAGCCGGTTTGGCCTCCGACGCTTGCGCCGCGGACTGTTTCGTGGCCTTAGCGGATTTTGCCGAGGATTTCGCCAAAGCGAGCACATCCTCATTCGACTCGATCTGCCGCAGATTATTCGCTTCACGCTTGAGCCGCGGCGGTCGACGGGTCGACAGGAACAGCGGCTGCACCTCAATCAGCGGATTGTACGGCGCCAGACCGAACCATTTGACTGGAGACCCTGCCGCATGGCGGATCGCATACTTCATCTGCAGGGATAGCGCACCACGCTCAGAAATCGTGGATTCCGGCATCAACGCCTTATGGATCAGCACATACTTGATGGTGCCCACCCCTGGATCGGCGTCAAGCTTCGGATACTGCGACTTCTGCTGCGGCAGCTCGCCCGTATGTTCCAAATCGTGCATGATCTGGTGGATGTATGCAGGAATCGACTGGGACACCTTGAATCCAAGCTTGATCTTCACACGGAACAGGTAATCCGTACCGAAATTCTCAACCGAATACTCGCGAGTGAACGGCTCGTCGGTCGTCTGCACCGAAACCGCCCACCAGGCGCGTGCACGCTTGGGATGGTCCGCGAAAATCGAGAAGAAGATATCCGTGTCCAGCCGCTTCATCTCGCTATCAGACGTCAGATACACGATATTGTCCGCGAAATACGGGATACGGAAGTCACCGTGCAGCTTCTCGAGCGCAGGCAGGAAATCCTTGCGCTTCATATGGCGGCGCTGTGATCGCTCGATCTTCGTACCGTCATTCCACGTGACCATGATCATCAGGATCATCAAGGTCAACAGCATCGTGAACCAACCACCATGCAGGAACTTCGCCATCGAGGCGATGAAGAACATGATCTGGATGGACAGGAACACGATTGAGAACACAATGGCCCCGACCTTGTGCCGGTTGTACCACATGTACACCGCGAGCAGCACGGTTGTCGTAATCATGGTGATAGTCAATGCGAGGCCGTATGCGGCGGAAATATGCTCCGAATCGCGGAACAGGAACAGCACGGCGAGCGTGGAGACACACAGCACGCCGTTGACCACCGGAATGTACAACTGACCGCGAGTGCGAGCCGGGTAGCGCACTTGCAGATGCGGCATCCAGTTGAGGCCGGTCGCTTCGGCGACCATCGTGAACGCGCCGGTGATCAGCGCCTGCGAGGCGATGATGCCCGCGGTGACCGACAGCGCGACCGCAAGATAGCGCACGCCAGGGCTCATCATCTGGAAGAACGGGTTCAAGCTCTCCACGCCCTCAAGCGCCGAATTGTGCTGGTTGCGCAGCATCCACGCGCCCTGCCCGAAATAGTTGAACACGAGTGCGATTTTGATGAACGGCCAGGTGAAGTAGATGTTGCCGCGGCCCACGTGGCCCATATCCGAATACAGCGCCTCGGCGCCCGTGGTCGACAGGAAGACCGTGCCCATGAGGGCGATACCGGCCGCGTTATGCGGGCTGAACAGGAAACGGATGCCATACACCGGGTTGAGGGCGGCGAACACACTCCAATCGTTGCTCAGGTTGAACACGCCGACGACGGCGAGGAAGCCGAACCACACCATCACGATGCTGCCGAACACGCGGCCGATGCTTTCCGTACCGCGCGACTGGACTGAGAACAGCAGCAGGATGATGATCGCGGTGATGATCATCGTCAGATTCGCGTTTTCTCGGAACATGGGTTCAAACACCGGAATGGTTTTCAAGCCTTCGACTGCCGAGGAAATCGACACGGCCGGGGTGAGTACCGAATCCGCGAGGAATGCGGCACCGCCAAGCATCGCGGGGATCGCCAGCCAGCCGCCATACTTGCGAATCAGCGAGTACAGGGCGAAGATGCCGCCCTCGCCCTTGTTATCGATGCGCATGGCGATCAGCACGTATTTCACGGTGGTGATCAGTGTGATTGACCAGAATACGAGGGACAGCACGCCGAGGATCGCTTCCCTATCAGCGTTCTGGATGCCGCCTTGCCCGTTGAGGAAGGTTTGCATCGTGTACAACGGCGACGTACCGATGTCGCCGTACACCACACCCAAGGCGACAACCGCCATGGTGAATGTGACTTTGTTCGGACCGGATTGCACGCGTGTCCACCAGCGGCCGATAGCCCCCTTGGTCGCGGTTTTCGCGAGTTTTTCCGCTTCTTTATGTTCTTCTTCTTGCTGCTTGGCGATTACCTCGCGCTCTTCTTTGGTCGACGTCTTGCGAGAGACCTTGGGCGCGTTGGTGAAGGTATCGGCCTTCAGCAACGTCTCGCGCATACGTTCGTCAGCCTGCTGCTCTTGCGATTGCTTCGACTGATTGGCGGTATGCGAAGATTCACGCTGCCGTGATTCCGCCATAACATATCCTCCATCGGCGGGGACCATCCCCGCTCGTGAACTCTCATGTCCGGCAAACGAACCGCGATGCCATCACGATTCCTTTACAGACAGCCGCAAGTTTATACGACGGACGCGAGATATTGCAAAAATCCGGGCGCAATATGGGGGACATACGGAGGTTCTGCCTAATTTTTGACGGCGCGCGCAACCGCCCGATGCCGACGACACCGGCATCCCGCAACCACTGATTTCTCCGCGGAGCCAGAAACCCGAAGATACGCCGCCATCCATGACACCCCGAACAACATCCCGCACAGGAACCCCGAGACACCAACGCAACCATCACAACCTGCCGGAGACACCAGCACAACCAGCCACCCCCCGGATCACTCACGGCACAGGAACTTCGAGATGCGCCATCATCTCCAACCACCCGACGCACGACCAATGCAGGAACGCGCAGATATCAGCGTAACCGGCGCTACCTGCCAGAGACACCGGCACAAACCGCCATCCCCGGACAACACGCCGTGCAGCAACCCGAAGATGCACCGCTATCCGCGACTTGCCGCGCACCCGCTCAAACGCCGTACACCTCGCGCGTGGTGCGCCGGGTGGCGCGCGCGACCTCGGCAATCGGCAGATCGAAGACATCGGCGAGCGCTGCCAGCGTGTACGGGATCATATACGGCGCATTGGTGCGCCCGCGGTAGGGCATCGGACTCAAATACGGCGCATCCGTCTCAACCATGATGTGGTCGAGGCCAACCAATCGCGCCGACTCACGGATCCCGTCATTGCCCTTATAACTGACCGTTCCCGAAAAGCTCAGATACCAGCCGTGTTCCGCGGCGATACGTCCCATCTCGGCGTCGCCGGAATAGCTGTGGAACACCGTGCGTTCGGGACTGCCGTCCGCAAGCAGCGTGTCGATGACTTCCCTGTGTGAGTCGCGGTCGTGGATCTGCATGGGCAGGCCCAGCTCCTTGGCGAGCGCGATATGGTCGCGGAAGGCTTGTCGTTGCAGCTCTTTGGCGCCCTCACCCGTGCGGAACAGGTCCATGCCGGTTTCGCCGATGGCCACCACTTCATGCGGATGGTCGAGCGCCAGTCGGTGTACGCGTGCGAGCGCGTCTTCGAAACTGACGTCGTGATACGGTTTGTAGCTCAATGGCAGGCCATCCGGTCCGGGAACACCGCGATGGCCGTGCAGCACGGCCTCATTGGGATGAATGGCGAGTGCCGCGTGCACGGTACCCGGATGGTCGAGAGCCATCTGCACAGCGGTGTCAAGATTCGGGTATTCGCATCCGACATCAATGACGCCTTCAACACCGACGGCTTGCGCTTGGGCGAGCAGTTCATCGACCGAGTACACGGGTACCGGCGGCTGATCGCGTTCGATGGCCTGCCGGTTCATTTCGCGGGCGAAGGGGACGACGCTCGCCACATGCGTGTGATTGTCGATGACTTGCGCGTCGGCGGGGAGCGGTTCGGGGGGCGGGCGCCCAGCTGCGGTCGCGATGGTGATGCTTGGACATGGCTTCCAGTCTAATCGGGGGCGGTCGCGTGATGGTTCTGCCCCGTGACTGCCCGGAACCGGCGCGGAGTACGATGTTGGTTCTGACAAAGGCACATGCACACACATGCGTACACATGCGTACACGAGCAAGGAGCATTATGGCGAATGACGACACCACCAATCCGACCGATCAGAAAGCGCTGCGCCCTGGGCAGCTGCGCGAGTTTTCCCGCCGGTTCAACGCCGACCGGGCGAACGCGGTCGCGGCGAACGCGGTCGCGGCGAACGCTGCCACGAGTGCGGGCGTGTTGAAGGCGGCCACTGATTATCATGGCGTACGCGCATTGCCGCGTGATTTCTCGATCGAACTCAAGCAGGGGTCGATCACGAATCAGGAGCGTTCCGGCCGCTGCTGGATGTTCGCCTCGCTCAACACCCTGCGTTATGAGCTGATGCATCGTTGGAAGCTTGAGGATTTCGAGTTTTCCGAGTCTTACCTATTCTTCTGGGATGCGGTCGAAAAATCGAATACGTATCTGGAGAACGTGCTGGCGACATTGGACGAGCCGACCGACAGCCGCGTGTTCGAGATCATCAACGATACGGTGGCCGATGACGGCGGCTGGTGGCAGATGTTCGTCGCGCTGGTCAACAAGTATGGTCTGGTCCCGAAGTCCGCGTACCCAGAATCCGCGAATTCCCGCAATTCCGACGCGTTCAAGCAGTATTTGAACACCAAGCTGCGCGAATTTGCCGCCGACTTGCGCGACCGTCATGCGGCAGGCGAGAGCCTGGATGCGTTGCGCGCGGCGAAAACCGAGGACATGGCGACCGTGTACCGCATCTGCTGCATCGCGCTGGGCGAGCCGCCGGAACGCTTTGATTTCCTAGCCCGCACCAAGGGCGAGGATGATGATGCCGACGGCAAGAAGGACGCCGACAAGACAACGGACGCCAAGGATACCGGCGAGGATGGCCGCGACGACCGTCCTCAGATCCGCGAATACGGTATCACGCCGCTCGAATTCATGCACAAATACGTGCCGGTGGATGTGAACGACGCGGTCACCCTGTGCAACGCGCCGATGGCCCGCACCCCGTTCGGCAAGCGGTACCGGATCAAGTGGACGGCGAATGTGGCGGAAGCCGGGGATATGGAGTTCGTCAACGTGCCGCTCGACGTGTTCCGTAAGGCGGCGGTCGACCAGCTCAGCGCCGGCCACCCGATCTGGTTCGCGTGTGATTGCATGCAGTTCTCGCTGCGCGACGCCGGGATTTTCGACCGCGACACCGTGCGCGTGGACCAATTGTTCGGCACCGAGTTCACCTTTGATAAGGCTCAGAGCTTGGAATACTGGGATTGTGCAAGTAATCACGCGATGACGCTGACCGGCGTGAACCTGGATGCCGACGGCAAGCCGAATCGTTGGAAGGTCGAGAACAGCTGGGGCAAGGACGCCGGCAAGGACGGCTATTACGTCGCGTCGGCTGACTGGTTCGACCGCTTTGTCACCGAGCTGATCATCCGCAAGGAATATCTGGATGAGGCGACGAAGGCGATCCTCAAAACCGAGCCGGTGGATATCGAACCGTGGCAGCCGCTGACCCGCCGCTGCGACTGAGACCCTCACCACCACCCGCTTCTGCCGACGCTGAGGGTCCTGTCAGTGTCGGTAGAAGCTACATCTCCACCGTCTGCCGACACTCAGGGGCACGTCAGCGTCGGCAGAGGGTGGAGAAAAAGAAGAAACCCGGCGGTTGGAGCCGCCGGGCGAGAGAGAAGAGAGAAGAAGGGGTTCAATTATGGGGTCCTCGCGGGCCTCGCCACCGGTCGAACCGTTGACATGATTTATATAACCGCCTGATTCTTAGAGTAACAATGCGCGTTTCTGAGAATAGTCTGGCAATCCTGTAATGAAATTGTGCCGAAAGATGTCTCACGCCATGCCGCGCACAGTTACCGTGCGGCAGCGGCGACTTTCTTCTTGTACGCCGTCCCCCACTGTTCCAGCGAGTCAAGCACTGGTTTCAGGCTTCGACCGAGCGGGGTCAGCGAGTATTCCACTCGTGGCGGAACCTCTGCATACACATGGCGTTCGACCAGCCCGTCCGCCTCCATTTCACGCAGCTTGGCGGTCAATACTTTCTGCGAGACGCCGCCGATGGACTGCTTGAGCTCCCCGAAACGCTTGGTGCCGGGCATCAGATCGCGTAGCACCAGCACTTCCCACTTGTTGCCGATCAATCTCAGCGTGGTTTCGACCGGACAGGCCGGCAAATCCTGAGGCGACACGCCGAGAGCCGTCGTTTCGGTCATGATTTTTTCTCCTCGTTTTCCCTGAAACTATCAAATTGTTACCAAACGGTACCCTAGGCACTTTCCCTTGTTTGGTTTCTTTTTTGTAACTATACACGCTATAGTCAATAGTGTCAAAAAGAAACAGAGGTTCGGAAAGATACTAGTGAGGCGCACAGACTGGCCGACCAGCCAGCGACACGCCCCGCATCGAGCCCAGAACGGAAAGAGAATACCCATGACCTCCATCGCAGTTGTTGCAGCAAACGGCAAGGCCGGCAAGCTCATCGTCAAGGAAGCCGTCAATCGTGGCTTCGACGTCACCGCCGTCGTTCGCGGCGAGAACAAGACCGTCGCCCAGCACGTCATCGTCAAGGATCTCTTCGACCTGACCGCCGACGACCTCAAGAGCTTCGACGCGGTTGTGGATGCCTTCGGCGCCTGGACCCCCGACACCCTGTCGCAGCACTCCACCTCGCTCAAGCACTTGGCGGACATCCTCTCCGGCACCGACACGCGTCTCATCGTGGTCGGCGGCGCAGGCTCGCTGTACGTGGACCCCGAGCACAAGACACAGCTCGTTGACACCCCGGACTTCCCGGACGCGTTCAAGCCGCTCGCCAAGGCACAGAGCAAGGCCCTCGCCGAGCTGCGCGAGCGCAAGGACGTGCGCTGGACCTTCGTCTCCCCGGCAGCCGATTTCCAGGCTGACGGCGAGCGCACCGGCAAGTATATTCTCGCCGGCGAAGAGCTGAAGCTCAACGATCGCGGCGAATCCATCATCAGCTATGCCGATTATGCCATCGCCATCGTTGATGAGATCGCCGAGGGCAACCATATCGGCCAGCGCATCTCCGTGGTGCGCGCCTGAGCCTGAGCCGCGTTCTTACCGCTCTTCGCGGTAACCGACATCAAGCCAATGCCCACCTCTCACGACCGGTACGATACCGTCATGAGAGGTGGGCTTGTCTGTCACGCGATGTTACGAGCACGCCCCGGACACGAGACACACCAACACGGGAGCCCCACCCCCAGAAAGGCATGACATGAACCAGCTTGCGCAACGCTTGACACCGCTGGTGAGCTACCTTGCCGACGAACGCGCCCACACCGGCGGCTGGACGCCGGGTATCCGCACCGATGAAGCGGCCCTGTCCGCCATGACCGCGCAGGACCTGTGGGCGCTGTTTCGCGCGTATGTGAACACGCGCGAACCGATCGAACCGGACAGCAGGTGGCTCAAGGACCAGGACGCCCTGCTGCACGATATCATCGCGGACCGAGGCATCACCGCCATCGACGACGCCTGCGTCACCCCCTCCGCAACCGACCCGCGACTGCGGCTGTGGCGCGGCGATATCACCGCGATCCGGGCGGATGCCATCATCAACGCGGCCAACAGCGAGATGCTGGGCTGCTGGGCGCCCGGCCACCTGTGCATCGACAACGCGATCCACACCTTCGCGGGCGTTGAGCTGCGTCTGGAATGCGCGCGGATTATGCGCGAACAAGGCACGCCCGAGCCGACCGGACGCGCGAAAATCACGCCGGGATACAATCTGCCGGCCGCGCATGTCATCCATACCGTCGGCCCAATCGCCGCAGGGCACCCCAGCGACCGCGACCGCGAACTGCTCGCCTCGAGCTATCGCAGCTGTCTGGACCTCGCCGTCGCACACGGCCTGCACAGCATCGTGTTCTGCTGCATCAGCACCGGGGTGTTCGGCTTCCCACAGCAGGAGGCGGCTGAAATCGCCGTGCGCACCGTGCATGCGTGGCTTGACCGGCATGCGGACACAAGCGCCAGGGCCGACCGCTCAGGCGAACCGGCCGATCCAGACCATGACAGCACTCCGACAACGCCGACCGTCATCTTCGACGTCTTCGGTGAGACGGACGAGCATATCTACCGCCAGCTGCTCGGCATTCCCGGGAACCAAGCGGCATAGGCGGCAAGCACACCGCCGGACCCTACACCGCGCCGGCGCCCATCACAACCCCGCGGAACCCGCAGAAAGAAGCCACCATGCCGTTCACGTCACTGTTCACGTCATCAGCTATCAATCCGCCGGCAACGGATAATCGCGACACATCCGAAGACGCCATCACCCGTCTCGCGAACGCTATCCACGATGCGGACACCATGGTGGTCGGCGCAGGTTCGGGCATGTCCACATCCGCCGGATACACGTATTCGGGCGAACGCTTCGAGCGATATTTCAGCGATTTCGCACGCACATACGGCATCGGCGACATGTATTCCGGCGGGTTCGCCGAATACCCGGACCTCAACACCTACTGGGCGTGGTGGAGCCGTCACATCTACATCAACCGCTATATGGCCCCGCCCAAGAATACGTACGGGCTGTTGCGTCCCCTGCTCGACGGCCATGATTACACGGTCATCACCACGAATGTGGACCACTGCTTCCAGCGGGCCGGCTTCCCCGATGACCGCCTGTTCTGCACGCAGGGCGATTACGGGCTGTTCCAAAGCTCACGCACCGGCACCTCCCGCACCTACGATAACGAGCGGGATATCAAGCGCATGCTACTCGCGCAAGGCTTCACCTTCGCGCACATGACCGCCGATACCGCCGACGACTGGGGTGAGCTGATTTCCCCAGACGATGCCGGCGGATGGGCCGGCATCGGCATGACGATCCCCGACGACCTCATCCCGTATTGCCCGGATGATGGATTCCCCATGGCGCCGAACCTGCGCTGCGATGACACCTTCGCCGAAGACGAGACATGGCACGAGTGCGCGGAACGTTATCAGAGCTTCCTCGACACCCGCCGGACATGCGAGCCCGACGGCAGTCGGACGCTGTTCCTGGACTTGGGCAGCGGCGGGAACACGCCGATTATCTTCAAATTCCCGTTCATGCAGTGGACGTCCGTCAACCGCAACGCAACCTACGCGAGCATCAATCTCGGCGAGGCGGTCACTGCGCCGCAAATCGCCGATCGGTCGGTGCTGATCGACGCCGACATCGACACCACGCTGCGCGATGTAGCTTCGAGAGGGTAAGGTAAACCGATTCGCGGGGCGGCAGGCAGAGCACCACAATAGAAGCAACCGAGCCATAACAACAACCAAGCGGCGGGATCTACCTCATCGGGCAGATCCCGCCGCTTAGCATATTCACATGATTTGCGTGATTCGCGCAATCCGCGATTGTTCAGCCGGCGATTATTCAGCCGTCTTGGCCGGCTTGTCAGCGGCCTCTTCCTCAGCCAGCTGCGCCTTGGCCTTGGCCAGACGCTCGGCTTCCGCGGCCTTGCGCTGGGAAAGCTGCTCTTCGAAGCGATCGAGCTCCTCCTGCACGGCCTCCTGCGGAATCTTCGCGAAAATCGGCTTCGGCTTGGCGACCGGAGCGCCGGTGTCAATGGCCTCGCTCTTCCACGGGTGCACATTCACACCGAGCTTGTAATCGCCGGTGATCACCGGGTAGTGGAAGTCCGGATTATCCAAATCCTCGACCTCCTCGATATGCGGCAGCGGCGAGAACGTGCCCGTGCCGCCGAGCGCCTCCCACACCTTCTGCGCGGAATGCGGCAGGAATGGAGCGAGCAGGTGGTTCGCGTCCGCCACGGCCTGCGCGGCCACATGCAGCACGGTGGCGAGATGTTTCTCGTCATCCTTGATCTTCCACGGTTCGGTGGCGGAAATGTACTTGTTGATATCGCCGACCACGCGCATCGCCTCGTTCAGCGCATTCTTCTGGTGGTGGCGCTCAATCAGCCCGCCGACCACGTCGAAGGCCGCCGACGTCTCCTCGAGCAGCGCACGGTCCTCGGAGGTCATCGAATCCTCGTCAAGCTCCGGGATCGCACCGAAGTTCTTGTAGATGAGGTTGGCGACACGGTTGACCAGGTTGCCCCAGCTGGAGGCGAGCTCCTCATTGTTGTGCCGCACGAATTCGGCCCACGTGAAATCGGAATCCGAGGTTTCCGGGCCGGCCACGGAGATGTAGTAGCGCACGGCGTCCACCGGGTAGCGTGCGAGAATGTCCTTCACGTAGATCACGATGCCGCGCGAGGAGCTGAACTTCTTGCCTTCCATGGTCATGAACTCGCTGGCCACGACCTGCTCCGGCAGGTTGAGCGGGCCGAGCTTGCCGGTCTCGCCACCCTTTGAGCCGGCGCCGTTGTAAGCAATCATTTCGGACGGCCAAATCTGGGAGTGGAAGGTGATGTTGTCCTTGCCCATGAAGTAATAACCCGGGGTTTCCGGGTCGTTCCACCAGGCGCGCCACGCCTCGGGATCGCCCTTGCGACGGGCCCATTCAATGGATGCCGACAGGTAGCCAATCACCGCGTCGAACCACACGTACAGCTTCTTGTTCGGGTTGTCAATCCAGCCCTTGACCGGCACGGGGATACCCCAGTCGATATCGCGCGTGATGGCGCGGGGCTTGACTTCCTTGAACAGGCCGAGCGAGAAGTTGATGACGTTCGTGCGCCACCCTTCACGCGTCTTGAGCCAGGCGAGGTTCGCTTCGGCGAGCGCCGGCAGGTCGAGGAAGAAATGCTCGGTTTCCTCGAAACGCGGAGTTTCGCCGTTGATTTTGGAGACCGGGTTGATCAGCTCATCCGGGTCGAGTTCGTTGCCGCAGTTGTCGCACTGGTCACCGCGCGCACCGTCGGCGCCGCAGATCGGGCAGGTGCCTTCGATATAGCGGTCCGGCAGGGTACGCCCGCTGGACGGGGAGATGGCGACTTTCTGCGTGCCCTTGTAGATATACCCGTTCTTCAGGCACTGCTTGAACAGTTCCTGCACGACATGCTCATGATTCGTCGTGGTGGTACGGGTGAACAGGTCGTAGCTCAAACCGAGATCACACAGATCCTTGGCAATCACGCGGTTATAGCGGTTCGCCAGCTCCTGCGCGCTGACCCCTTCTTTATCAGCCTCGACGAGGATCGGCGTGCCGTGCTCGTCGGTTCCGGACACCATCAGCACGTCATTGCCCTTCATGCGCTGATAGCGCGCGTACACGTCCGAAGGGACGCCGAAGCCGGCGACATGCCCGATATGGCGCGGACCGTTCGCATACGGCCATGCAACATTGACCAAAATATGACTCATACGCCCGATTATCAGGCTCAGCGCGGACAGCAGAACCTCGAGAGTGCGCTGATTATCCACTTATCCACAGAACAGATTCATCGACTTGCTGGGGCCGAAGACGCCCCATACCGTGATGATATGACTACAACGCATCCGCACAGCGCACCACCGGGACATTCGCGCCACCATCGGCCCGGCGACCACGACCACAACCACAACCATCACGCAGCGCCCCGCCCGCAAGCCCGCCTGCAATCACGCACAATATCCTGCGTCGAAACGGGTTCAAAACAGCCTCGACGACGAAGCACCACACCCATCGTATTCATGCACTACCTGCCAGGGCCGCTCAGCATCACGAACATGTCCAACTCAGGCGTGCTGCACGCATTCGACGCGACCAGCGCCTACCTCGGAAAACCCGCGGACACCGTACACGGGCGGGGCGTCATCTGCCGCCAGTCATCACCCGCCAAAGTCATCGCCTGCGCCTCACTGGCCGCATGGGTGTGGGTCGGCGGCGAATTCCCCTCCACCATCGACGTGGTATCCGACGCGCATTTCCGCTCACCCATATTCGGCCGCAGAGTCAGACCGTTCAGCCGCAAAATCGACAGGCGGTATATCACCACCGTCGGCGGCATGCCAGTGACCACACCGATACGCACCGCCTGCGATATCGTTCTCATCCAAGCCGACACCCGCAAAAGCACCGACCACGCCACCGCCCAGCGGACCATACGGTTGCTGATGGACCAGTACGGCTTCGGTATGAGCGAATGTCTCGACATGCTGAACGCCGACAGCAAACATTGTCCGAAAATCCGCGACGCACGCACCCTCCTGACCCGCATCACCGACACCACCGCAACCATACAGGACGAGCCATGGCACGATTGAGCGAAGCATTCACGGCATTACGCCGCCTCACCATCCGCCATCAGACAGAGCCCGATCACCGCCGGCGTGACGTATCACGGTTCCTCGCAGCATCGGCATCATGTCCATCAACCGGGCCCGTAGGGCCGCCTCCGGCACCACCCATACGCTATACGCCGGCGCTCGCATGCGATCCCGCGACCGATATGGGCACGCTGTGGCAGATCGCCCGCAATCATCCGCATCTGCGCCGGTGGCTGATCGCCAATCCGCGGGCAGACGCTGAAATCCTGGAATATGTTGCGCAGGCGGGCGGCCCGGGCGTCAAGGAAGCGTTTGACGTGCTGTTCGACGACAGCCCCGACGATTCCGCGCCCGGACCGGCGTTATGAGCGCATGGCCAGTACCGCGGAATACACCTGCTTACGGTTGGCGAGCGAGCCGTCCGGCAACGGATGCTCCTGCACGACCTCGGCGATAGCATCCTTGATGCGCAACCCATCCTCACGAGCACGGTCAATAGACAGCACGGCAAGATCGTCAATGCTCAGAGCCGACGGCGCGCTGTCACGGACTTCAGCCTCACTCGCCCCCTCGATAACCAGCACGATTTCGCCGCGTGGCGGATCGTCATCCACCGACTGTTTGATGTCTGCGATTGTGCCGCGGCGAATCTGCTCGTAATCCTTAGTCAGCTCGCGGCATAACGCCATACGCCGGTCCGGACCGAATTCACTCAACAAATCGGTTATGGATTCCGCGATGCGATGCGGGGTCTCATAGAACACGATGGTGCGCTGCTCGGCACGCAAGGCGCGCAGCCGCTGCAAACGTTCAGTATGCTTACGCGGCACGAACCCCTCGTAGCAGAACCGGTCGGTAGGCAAGCCAGACAGTGCGAGCGCGTCCAACACCGCGCTAGGGCCGGGGGCGCATGTCACCGGCAGTCCACGTTCAATCGCCCGCCGCACAATCGCAAGCCCCGGATCATTAATCGTAGGCATGCCGGCGTCAGACACCACCAGCACGGTAGCCCCCTCTTCGACACTGTCTAGCAGCCCGTCCGCCTTGTTGCGTTCGTTATGGTCATGGTAGGCGACCACCTTGCCGCCGACATGCACACCGAGACGGTTCGCCAAATCGTATAATCTGCGGGTATCTTCCGCCGCGACGATATCGGCGCGCTCCAGCAGCGCCACCAGTCTGGCGGATGCATCCCCCACATTGCCGATCGGCGTGGCCGCAAGCACCACCGTTCCGGCAGGCACGTCGATACGCACGCCCGCTCGGTTCTCACCGCTCGTATCCTGCTCCACGGTTTCGGGTCTATCATGTAAGGACTGCGGCGCCGTCTGGCGTCCTTCGATGTCACTGGTCATATATCCAGTATCCTCTACCTATGGGAGTGATGGTATTGAGTTCCGTGAATTCTGAGCGAACACGCCGCGTATCACGCGCCGCCACCACCATGCTTGGCTTGCGAGCTCGGCTTGCCGCCACCCCCCAAGCTCGTCTCCTGGCTACTGACCGTTCTGGTAGCCGCATTCGGTGGAATGCTGCGGTTCATCAGGCTTGGCGAGCCGCACGCCGTAGTATTCGACGAAACCTACTATGTCAAAGACGCGTGGACGATGCTGCAAACCGGTGAGCCACGCAACTGGCCGGAATTCCTCACCCGCAACACGCTGGACTATCCCATCGATACGCTGTTCGCCAACGGGGACACCAACACCTGGCTCAGCAGCGCGGAATACGTGGTACACCCGCCGGTGGGCAAATGGTGTATCGCACTCGGCATGACGCTGTTCGGCGGGGCCGGCAACACGTTCGCGTGGCGGGCGAGCACGGCGATTGCGGGGACAATCGCCATCGTCATCATGATTCGCGTGGCCTTGCGACTGTTCGGCAACCTGTCGATTGCACTGGCCGCCGGCCTGCTCATGTCCGTGGATGGCGTGGGTATCACGTTGAGCCGCACCGGCCTGCTGGATATCTTCATCATGGTGTTCGTGCTCGGTGCGTTCGACTTGCTACTCATGCACCGTGATTGGGCTCGTGCGAAACTGCGAGCGCGGTACGCGATTGAGTCCAGACGCCGGGATGCCCGGTGGGTTCCTGATACGTCCCGTCGTGCACGCCGCGCCCGGCGCATGCAAACCGGCGACCATCCCGGCAGCGAGCGCAGTCAGGCGATGCTGTTGGATTCACGCGGCCCGGTCATCGCGTTCTCCTGGTATCGTGTCGCCGCTGCGATTCTGATTGGTTTGGCGACAGGCGTCAAATGGTCGGGCATCTATTTCATGGCGGTATTCTGCGTGATCAGTGTGATCTGGGATGCGTGGGAACGCTACCGTGCCGGGTACCGCAGCTGGCTGTCCACCGGCCTGTTGTGTGACGCGCCGCTGACCGCCGTGTATATGCTGCCGCTGTGGGCGGGCACGTATCTGGCCGGATGGGCGGGCTGGTTCATTCACCCGGATTCGTATATGCACGATTGGGCGCATACTCACCCCGGGCAGGGGGTCATGTGGCTGCCGGAGGGGTTGCGTTCTTTTGTGGAATATCACAAAGAGATGTGGCAGTTCCATACCACGCTTGACGCGCCGCACGATTACAAGGCGAATCCGCTGACGTGGCCGTTGCAGGTGCGGCCGACCAGTTTCTATTGGGAGAAAATCAGCGGGCATCCGGGATTGTGTTCTCTGGCGCCGCACTCGCAGTGTGTGTCGGCGGTTACGTCACTGGGTAATCCGCTGATTTGGTGGCTTGGATCGTTGTGCACAATCATCGGTATCGGTATCGCAATCGCCCGGCATGGCGACTGGCGGATTTGGGCGGTGCTTGCCGGGTTCCTTGGCGGCTGGCTGCCGTGGGCGCAGTATCTGAATCGCACCACGTTCACGTTTTATTCGATTGTGATTCTGCCGTGGATTATTCTCGCAATCTGCTATGTCGGCGATGCGGTACGGCGCCGGGTCAATGCAGGAACCTGGCGGATTACGCTGGGGACCACGCTGTTGCTGGTCTGTCTTGTGTCGGCGTTCTTCTACCCGATTTGGACGGCGATGCCGGTTCCGTACGAGTTCTGGCTCAGTCATATGTGGTTCAAGTCATGGATCTGAGGTTCCGAGCGCGACTGGCGTGGCGTATCTGGCTGTGGTGCGACCGGTTGGTCACACGGCGGGCAGATACCCATGCCGGACCAAGCCGACACCCACGGTATCCAGCCGCCATGCAACCAACCAGTCACATCACAGCCAAGTACCGTCCCAATCCAGCCCACGGACGACACTACCCCGCCGCCATGCAACCAACCGGCCACACCACAGCCAGATACCCCGGCAAGCACAACACCCAACCGGCATAACCCGCGCACAACTCCCGCGGCCCCCCGCAAGCGGATGCGGCACGATTTACACCGGCCGGAACTCGTAAATCATCGTGCGGTCGCCGAAATACAGCGTATCCTTCCATGTCGGCATATCCGCCCGACTGCTTTCGGCTGTTTGACCGGCACGAAGAACCAGCGCACCAAACCGACGACCATATCCTGGATGGAATGCCACACGCCGATATACGACACAATCGCCCAACGTGGTTACCACCGCGTTGAACCCCGCGAAAATCGCGTTGCCCCAATTCGCCGACAAGAAATCCGCATACAACACAAAGCAGGAGAACACCACAATATTGCTCAACGATATCGGCGCACATAACGCGCAAGGGAATATGTATGCGAGCGCGATGACCGCTTCCGAAATGCGCATGCGGTTGGAAACCATGGGGCTCGCGTTGGGCACGCCGGAACCTATGCCTGCGGACACGTCGGCGCGTCACACGCCGGCGAACGCAACCGGTGTCGAAGCGTTGTCCAAACCGGAATTTGACCGGTAACCGTATTTCGCGGCGGATTCGCCGCCTGATTCCATACGGGAATCTCGTGAAGCTGGCCGCGATACGGATTGTCATGCCGGGTGCTCGCGATAGGCTTGAACGGCAATCGTACAACCGACGTCCGGGTACTTGCGGCCGTGCGCCCACGGCATCCGGCATTCGATAAGGATATTATGGGGTTCATTGATTTTCTGATCCGCCTGCTCAAGGATCCGCGTGGCGCCATCGCCGGCTGGATTGCTATGGGTGTCGCGCCCACGCTGGGGTTCATTTTCCTGATCGTGTTCATTGAAACGGGTGTCGTGTTCTTCCCGTTCCTGCCGGGCGATTCGCTGCTGTTCGCCGCCGGATGCTTCGCCGCCGTCGACGCGACGACCGGTAAGGCCGCCCTGCCGTTGAATCTGCTGCTGCCGGTCGTATGGGCTGCGCCGATTATCGGCGACCAGTGCAACTATTTCATCGGACATTTCTTCGGCCGTCGCATCATCGATTCTGGCAAGGTCAAGGCGATGACGCCGGAACGTCTCGCCCGCACCGAAGGCATGATTGACAAGTGGGGTCCGCTCGCCGTGTTCCTCGGCCGGTTCTTCCCGTTCATCCGCACGTTCATGCCGTTCATTTCAGGTATCTCGGGCATGAAGTGGCGCCGGTTCACCCCGTTCTCCATCTTGGGTGGCCTGACCTGGTCGACCCTGTTCACGCTGCTCGGGTATTTCTTCGGTGGCATTCCGTTCGTGCAGAACAATTTCGAGTTGGTGATCGTCGCAATCCTGCTGATATCGCTGACTCCGACCTTTGTGGGCCTGATCAAGGCGCGGACCGGCAAGCAGCGTGGCCGCGGCTCAACTCCGGCGCAGCATGCCGCCGGAACGACCAAGACCACCGAGACGGGGATGCTGCCCAATGACCTGTCCGGCGCCGACCAGCTGAGTCCGACTGACATCGCCCGTGCGACCATCAAGGATGCCGGCGAACTGAGCGAGGCGACACCACGCAGCTGATTGACCGGCGGCGTGTTGGATTGCACTTGGTGACATCTTGTACTAGACTTTGGTGAGTTGTCTCGATGAGCAATCACCAGACACGGGGCTGTAGCTCAGTTGGTAGAGCGCTTCGTTCGCATCGAAGAGGTCGTGGTTTCGATTACCATCAGCTCCACGAAAACCCTTCTGCATTCCACCGCAGGAGGGTTTTTCTCTTTGCGTTTCCGCAACCCCCGTCATATGCCCGGCCTTGCGAATGCCGGATATGGGGTTTGTCCCATGGTGTCAATCGTCGCGGGCGAGCACATCGATATCATGCACGCCGTCAAGCTGCGCGATATCCTCGATGCAGCCATGCAAACCGTTCTTGCTTCCCGCAAGCCGCAGCTCCACTGCGGCTCCTTGCCACGAGTCCCCGTCCACGTCACGCGTGGACACCACCTGCGTTTCGAAACCATGCTGCGCCGCAAGCATGAGCGCTTGCCGCAGCACCCCTTTGCCGTCTTGATAGGTGACCCGGATGACATAGTCGCGATCGCGTTTGAGCAGGAGCATCACGAACGGGGCGATGGCGAGCACCACCACGAAATACAATCCGGTGATCAGCAACGCCAAGGGGAACATGCCTGCACCGCACGCCATGCCTACTGCGGCGGCAATCCAGACGGCACACGCGGTGGTCAGCCCCCGAACCGTATCGTGGTTGAAGAAGATCACACCCGCGCCAAGAAATCCGATACCGGTGACCACTTGGGCGGCGATACGCGAAGCATCCCACGTAACGGAGGCTCCGACGACCGCCGGCACGCCCTCAATCGACACCATGGTGAACAGGCAACTGCCCAAGCCGACCAGAATATGCGTGCGGATCCCCGCATCCTTGCGTCGCGCCTCCCGTTCGAACCCGATGAGACCGCACAACACCAGCGCCGCCACAACGGCGATGATATCCATCCACGACAATGGCACCACGCGCATATAATCACCTCCGCAACTCCACAGTTCCTCAACGAACAGCTTGACTTCCAAGCCTAGCGCGACGATACGATGGCGAAGACCGCGTGACGGGATAAGAAAACCGCACACCCTTCACGGATGTGCGGCAGACGATTGTTGCATGCGTTCAGAAGCCTACCGGTACCCCCCACAGCACCACGGATCGTGATGTGGAGCGTTGCGCATCCGTCCCTCTGGACGGCAAAGCACGGGTATCCCCGTGGATGTCGCGCCGCCACATACGGGCACGTTGCGAACGCTTCACCTGCATGATGCCACCGTCGGCGTCAGCTGCGAAGATACTGGCATCGGCGGGCTCGCGCAACTGTTTGATTTGTCGGCGCAACTGGCGGTTTTCCTCTTCAAGGTCAAGGATCCGCGCGACACCGGCCAAGTTGACGCCGTCATCCTGGCTGAGCTGCTGGGCTCGCGTCAACCGCTGGATGTCGCGCAGGGAATACCGCCGGGCGCCGCCGCCGGTGCGGCGCGGAGTGATCAGTCCCAGCCGGTCGTACTGCCGCAGCGTCTGCGGGTGGATGTCCGCTATCTGTGCAGCGCGTCCGACGGTGAACAACGGCATGTCAATGTCGAATCCTACGTCATCGGCGCCATCGAGACCGGCACGCCCTTCGACCAGCGCGATGGCGCACATCTCGTATAGGGCGCGCATCTGCGGTGTTATCCGGGCCATGATCACTCCTTTCCATCAATGGCGCTGATATGCTGCCGGCGCGGTTGATGCCCGTCAGCGTTCTTCGGCGAGTTGATCGACGAAATCGCCGGTCGTCGAGTCGAATTCTTTGGCCGCATGCTTGATGCCAAGCCCCGGCTTGGCGGGCACCCGAATCTGCACGCGTCCGACCAGATCGCCGTCACGTCCAGGCACGCCATGCCCGCCGATGCGGATTTCCGTACCGCTGGATGAGCCGGCCGGCACTTTGAAGGTCACTTCGTTACCGTCAATATCAGTGGCTTTGACTTTGGCGCCGCACACCGCTTGGCCGACGCTGACCGGCAGGTCCATGACGATGTCATGCCCGTGCAACGAGAATTTCGGGTCGGCTTTGACATGGACCGTAAGATACATGTCGCCCGGTTTGCCGCCGTGCAATCCTGGCCTGCCTTTGCCGGGGATGCGGATTTTCTGTCCGTCCTCGACACCGGCCGGCACGTGGGTTTTGAACTGTTTGCCATCCACGCGCAACGACACCGTGGCGCCCTTGACTGCCTGGCGGAAGGTCAGGGAGATGTTCGATTTACGGTCGGCGCCCTGCTGCGGCTCAGGCGCTTCCCGGTATTCGCTGCGATAGCCGCCACCGAACGGGGTCCCTGAGCCGGCGCCTGCACCGCCGCCGAACATCGAGAAGATATCGTCCATATTCGGCTGGCCGCCGCCGGACGTGGAAAACCTGATGCGCGACCCGCCGTTGCCGGCCCCGCCGCCGAACATCGAGCCGAAGATGTCGGAGAAGCCGGACGCGTCGAATCCGCCTTGTCCGGAGCCGCCGGCAAACCTGGCGCCGCCCATGCCGAACTGTCGGATGGCGTCGTACTTTTTGCGCTGCTCCTTGTTGCTCAGTACGTCGTATGCTTCGGAGATATCCTTGAATTTCTCTTCGGCCTCTTTGGTTTTGTTCAGATCAGGATGGTATTTGCGTGCCAGCTTGCGGTACGCTTTCGTGATATCGGCTTCGCTGGCGTCCTTGGAGACACCGAGGACTTTGTAGAAATCCTTGCTCAGCCATTCATTCTCAGCCATCTATGCCTCCAATCCTCATAGATTCTGCGGTACGGTTGTTCAGCGTTTCCGCTTTCTGTTTGCCCCACGCGTGCGGTGGGTTGTGGTATATGCCGGGCCGCGCGGATCCGTTGAGCAGGATTCGCGCGGCCCGACTGAAGAGTATCCGGTCGCCGCTGCACCTGTTGAGGGCGGCGTATGGCACCGTCTGCGTAGTGCTGTTGCGACCGGTGGCGACGGGAGTATGGTTCCCGTCGGTGGCAGTCAGTTCTGAGGCATGGACACGACCACGCGGGCGGCCCTTACGACACGGTCGCCGATGCGATATCCCGCTTCCACGACGGTGTCGATTGTCTCTTTCTTGGCTTCGGGATCCGGCTTTTGCAGGACCGCCTCATGCTTGGTCGGGTCGAAATCCTCGCCTTTCTCGCCGAATTTCTCGACGCCGAATTTGGCGAAGGTCTTATCGATCTTGGTGGCGACCGCTTTGAACGAATCGTCCATCTGTCCGTGTTCACGGATGCGGTCGATGTCGTCCAATGCGGGCAGCAGCGAGGTGAGCACGTCAACAATGCCATATTGGCGGCTTTGTTCGCGTTCCTTGTTCATACGGTTGCGGTAGTTGATGAACTCCGCACGTTCGCGCTGCAACGCTTCCAAGTATTCGGCGGCTTCTTTCTTCGCCTGGCCCAGTGGGGTCAGGGAACCGTCCTTGTCATGCTCGGCGTCGTTCGCCTCGGGTGCGGTCTTGTCCTGCTGTTCACCGGCAGTAGGCTGGTCGGTCGTCGTCTTGGGCGATGCGGCGGCATCGGACTGACTGGCTGCGCCTGTGGCAGGAGTCTGCTGGGTGTCGTTGTGCGATGCCTCGCCGGCCTTGCCGGATGTCTTCTCGCCGTCGAGCGAATCGACATCCGGCAGGTCCTTGAGGTAATCGTCCTTGTTGAAGTCGGACATTACTTGTTGCCCTTCTTGTCGTCGTCATCGTCCACGACTTCGGCGTCAACCACGTCATCGTCAGATGATGAGGATGCACCGGAAGCCTGGCCGGCAGCACCAGCGGCACCTTCAGCGCCCTGCTGGGCGTACAGCGCCTGGCCGATCTTCTGCGCGGAGGTCATCAGCTCGCTCTGGGCGGTCTTGACCTTCTCGATGTCGTCGCCCTTCAGGGCTTCCTTGAGGGCGTTGACCTTCTCGGTGACTTCCTTGACCACGTCATCGGACAGCTTGTCCTTGTTGTCGTTGACGAGCTTTTCGGTGGAGTAGGCGAAAGATTCGGCCTGATTACGGGTCTCGGCCTCTTCCTTGCGCTTCTTGTCCTCGGCCTCGTGAGCCTGCGCTTCCTTGACCATGCGGTCGATCTCGTCCTTCGGCAGGGCGGAGCCGCCGGTGATGGTCATGGACTGCTCCTTGCCGGTGCCCTTGTCCTTGGCGGACACATGCACGATGCCGTTGGCGTCGATATCGAAGGTGACCTCGATCTGCGGGACGCCACGCGGGGCCGGAGCGATGCCGGTCAACTCGAAGGTGCCCAGCGGCTTGTTGTCACGGGCGAATTCACGCTCGCCCTGATAGACTTGGATGAGCACGCTCGGCTGGTTATCCTCGGCGGTCGAGAAGATCTCGGAACGCTTGGTCGGGATGGCGGTGTTGCGGTCGATGAGCTTGGTCATGATGCCGCCCTTGGTCTCGATACCGAGGCTCAGCGGAGTCACATCGATGAGCAGCACGTCCTTGCGGTCACCCTTGATGACACCGGACTGCACAGCAGCGCCGACGGCGACGACCTCATCCGGGTTGACGGACTGGTTCGCTTCCTTGCCGCCGGTGAGTTCCTTGACGAGCTCCTTGACGGCCGGCATACGGGTGGAACCGCCGACGAGCACGACATGGTTGATGTCGCTCACGGAGATGCCCGCGTCGGACAGCACGTTGTTGAACGGCGTGCGGCAGCGGTTGAGCAGGTCGGAGGTCATTTCCTCGAAGTGCGCACGGGTGAGCGTCTCGTCGAGGTGAACCGGGGTGCCGTCAGGCGTCATGGCCAGGTACTGCATGGAAATCTGCGTGCTGGTGGCGCTGGACAGTTCCTTCTTGGCCTGTTCAGCGGCTTCCTTGAGCCGCTGCAGCGCGATCTTGTCCTTGCTCAGGTCAACGCCGTACTTGTTCTTGACTTCGCCGACGAGCCAGTCGATGATCTTCTGATCCCAATCGTCGCCGCCGAGGTGGTTGTCGCCGTTCGTGGCCTGCACCTGAATGGTGGAGAAGCCGTCGTCGTCCTTGCCGATTTCCAGCAGGGAGACATCGAAGGTGCCGCCGCCGAGGTCGAAGACCAGGATGCGTTCATCTTCCTTGCCCTTTTCGAGGCCGTAGGCCAGTGCCGCGGCGGTCGGCTCGTTGATGATACGCAGCACGTTGAGGCCTGCGATCTTGCCGGCGTCCTTGGTGGCCTGACGCTGGGCGTCGTTGAAGTATGCCGGGCAGGTGATGACGGCGTCGGTGACGGGCTCACCGAGCTTCTGTTCAGCGTCCCTCTTGAGCTTCATGAGAATCTGCGCGGAAATCTCCTGCGGGGTCCACTTCTTGCCGTCGATCTCGACCGTCCAGTCAGTGCCCATGTGGCGCTTGACGGAGCTGATGGTGCGATCGACATTGGTGACGGCCTGGCGCTTGGCGACTTCGCCGACCAGGATTTCACCGGACTTGCTGAAGGCGACCACCGACGGGGTGGTGCGAGCGCCTTCGGCGTTCTCGATAACGGTGGGCTCGCCGCCTTCCAGCGTTGCGATGCAGGAGTTCGTCGTACCCAAATCGATACCAACTGCGCGTCCCATATATTCTCCTTTATTGGTTGTTCTGTTGTCTACGTCTTCGCTCAATCGGCACCATCCGAAGACCGTGCCGTTGGATGCTTCCAAACTTGAGCCTACATCACTCAACTTTGAGTTGTCCACTTTTATTCCCGATTGTACGGAAATTTTTTCCCATGTCTATCCACGGCCGGAATATGTCGCACGCGCACGGATTTGACGGGCACCATCACCCGTGATTGCGATTCCGCGCCGGCAAGATGTCCGCTTGATTTACACGGTACGGAAAGGATACTGTGCCCGGCCAACGCGGCACGACGACCAAGGACACACCAAATCGTTGATATTCCTCCCCCCGTCTTCTGCCACCCGCCCGAATCCCGCCGGTATCCTTTCCATACCGTACGTTTCATCCCCAGAACTCCATGGCACGGAACCGCATCGGCGCATCTCTGCCGGCGCAACAACGCCGGCCACCCGCAAAATTACGGATCAGCCGGCGTTACATGCCCCGGAGGGCATCACACACAAGAGATTTCAGGGATTCCACCGGATTGTTCACTGTTCCGGACATGCATTCGAGTCTGCCGCATCCATCGGGCCCGACCTCTCACGGGGCCAGCGCGACCGATCAACCGACCCGAATCGTTTTCCGGCGGCGCCACCGCTGACACCGCCGAAGAACTTACTTCCGAGCGAACAGACCGCGACGCCATGCGGCGAGCAGACCGCCCGCGACAGCAAGCGCGAGGGCGACCATCACCGTCCCGAGGATACGGGTACCGGTCTTGCCGAGCGCCCCGACCAAGGCGCCGGCAATACCGCCGTTTTCCGTGGCATCGCCCGGCCCAGCCTTGGCGGCGGTCTTCGGAGCGACTACGACGTTGCTGGCGCCGTTGCCGGCCAGCCCGAATTCAGTGGCGATTTTCGTGCCGGACTGCTTGCCGGTGACGGTCAGCGTGTAGGTCGAGCCGCTCGGGTCGAAGCCTTTGACACCGTTGAAGTCGATGGTTGTGGTGGCACCGGTGGCGACGCGCACACCTGAGACCGGGGTCTCATCGTTCGACGCGGCGAGTACGGTACCGGTTTCCGTATCCTGCAGCTGGTAGCCGAGTACGGCGTCTCCGTTGAATCCGGTGACTTGCGCCACACCGTCCTTGACGGAGACTTTGGCTCCCGAGGACAACGCGTTGATGTCTTCTGTCGAGCTGGCCAATCCGAGTGTTTTGGCGATGGTGAAGAAGTTGTCGGTCTGGTCGGTCAGACCATCAACGCGGGAGGCGCCGGGACCGGATGCCGCGATGCGCAGCTGGGTGCCGGTGTGGCTCTGGGATCCGTTCTGCGATGAGGCCGTGCCGTACATGACGTACATGGCGGTGCCGTCTTTCGCACGCAGCGGGGTGTTCAGCGCGTACATGGACGGCCAGGAGGCGAGCTGGCTGGTGTGGGCGTGATCCGCGGTCACGATGATCAGCGTGTTGGACAGGTCCACTTTCTTCAGCGCAGCGGATACGGCCTTGTCAAGGTCGTCGGTTTCGCCGATCTGCCCGCAAGCGTTCGCGTTGTGGTCTTGCTTGTCGATGGACGCGCCTTCGACTTGCAGGAAGTAACCGTTGTCCTTGCCGTTCTTGTTCGCGGACAGCAGGTCAATCGCCTTGCTGGTCATGTCAGCGAGCGAAGCCCCCTTGTTGCCGAGCCAGTCCGGGTTCGCCGTGCAGGTTTGCAGGCTGGCGTTGCCGTCTTGTTGGCCTTTGAGCGCGATTTCCTGGGCGGTTTTGCCGTCGTAGGTTTTGGATTCGTTGTACTGGGTCGGCAGGTTGCCGGCGGCGAACAGGCCGAGCACCGGGGAGCTTTGGCTGGCTTCGCTTAAGGAGCCCAGCTGTGCGGGGTCTTCGACGTATTGGTAGCCGCGGGCCTTGGCTTGGTCTTTGAGCGTCATGCCTTGGTATTCGCCGGCTTGCGCGGTCTGGCTGAAGTATTTGCTTCCGCCGCCGAAGGTTACGTCGGCACGGGTGTCGAGCAGCTGTTCGGAGATAGATCCGATGCCGCCGTTCTGCTTGAGCTGGGCGACGTCGCAGCGCTTGGCGGAATCGTCAGAGCTGCCGTCGGTTTTGCCTTGAGGACCGTAGCAGGAGCGTTGCGTGGAGTGTGATTCGAGCACTGCCGGGGTTGCATCCTGGATTTCCGCAGTGGTCACGTTGCCGGTAGCCAGCCCTTTGGCTTTGGCCAGTTCGATGAGGTTCATCTGCGGGTTGAAGTTGTTGTCGACCGAGACCGCATTGTTGTAGGTTTTGGTGCCGGTGGCCCAGCCGGAACCCGACGCGGCGGAATCGGTAACCGCCGTGACTTGGTTCCTGCGGCCGGAACCGTCGCCAGTCGCGTAGGTGGTGTATTGGCCGATACCGGTCTCCTTGGCGCTGGTGGCACCGGGCTGGCCGATGTTGTCAAGGCCTTCGAATGACCCGCCGGGACCGTACAGGTAGTCGCGGGCGATGGTGATTTCCGAGTCGCCCATGCCGTCTCCGATGAAGAGGATGACGTTCTTCGCTTTGCCGGTCGCCGGCGTGTTGGCGATGCGCTGTGCGCCACCATGAACGCTCAATGCGGAAACGTCAGGGGAATCTGCGGCGAAGGCGCCGGGCACCGCTGTAAGGCACAGCGCGCCGGCAAGAGCAGCGGAAAGACCCGCGATGATACCGCGTCGGGATGGTTGCTTCACTTCATTTCCTTTCCTCGACGAAAACCCCGGCAGGCGCCCGTCAGGCCGCCTGCAACATCCTGCTTACGTATTCGGTTTTCGTTCCGTTTGCACGCTATGCCGACAAAGCATCGGGTATCGTTCGCACAGTCGAAGTGCGCCCAAACTCTTGGTGAATTCTCAGCGAATGAGCAAGGTTCCCAGCAAGCAACAACATGGTGGCGCAAACATCATCACGGTTCTGACAACGTTTGCAAAAATGATGAAACAGTTGTACAATGTTCACTGCAAAGTCAGCGTCGAATGTTGCACAACGCAACGAGGCAAAGGGGCTGGAATGGCAAAGGCTAGTATTCGGGATGTCGCCAGAGTGGCGGGCGTGTCCATCTCGACGGTATCGCGCGCCTTCACGCGTCCGGATCTGGTATCGCAACGAACCCGAACCAAAGTGCTCGCCGCCGCCGACAAACTCGATTTCAACATCTCCCGTTCAGCCACCGCGCTGAAAACCGGTCAAGCGTACCGCGTCGCCCTGCTTATGAACGAAGAAATCACCAGCTGGTTCAATACGGAAGTATTCGCCGGCCTCAACGATGTCCTGCATGACGCCGGTTACGACATCTCCCTGTTCCAGCACATCGACACCGCCGAAAACCGCAAGGAATTCTTCACCACGCTTCCCGTGCGCCGCAATGTCGACGCGGTATTCGTCAATTCCTTCGGCATCGACTCCTACGAGGTCGAGCAGCTCAAGCGTGTCCACGTTCCCATCATCGGCATCAACACACCGTCGACCTCGAACTTCGACGCTTCGGTGAGCATCGACGACGAGGATGGCATGTTCATGGCTACCCAGCATCTGATCAACCTCGGGCATCATCACATCGTGTACACCTGCTCGCAAGCCGCGGACGGCATCGAGTCCAGCATCGACAACCGCGAGCGCGGGTTCATCAGGGCATGCAAAGCCGCCGAACACAACCACGACCTGCAATGGCAGGTGTTGTCCGTCCCGCGTGGCCGCGAATTCGCCGATTCCGCTTTGACTGCATTACTCGCCCTCGACCAGTTCCCAGATGCCATCTGCTGCCAGATGGATATGATGGCCATCCCTCTGGTACTCAAACTCGAGCGGTACGGCCACACCACCCCACGTGACTATTCGATCATCGGCTTCGATGACAGCCCGTACGCCGACACCATCAATCTGACGACCATGCGTCAAAATCCGCGCGCCATGGGACGCAACGCCGCGCAGAAGGCATTGACGCTCATCGCGCGCGAACCACTCGCCAACGCGCATGAAACCATTCAGCCGCAACTGGTGCTGCGTGGCTCAGACGCCGTATTCAACCGGGCCAACTAGTCTATTGGCCGGCTGCGAGCCCACTTGGCGCGCCGCCGACGGACCATCGGCTACATCACCGGCAGCGCGCACACCAACAAGGTCAACGGATACAAGGCATAGAACACCCATTTGACCCATGGACGGGTATACCCCAGTTCATCCTGTCGCGTATGGAGCATCGCCACACCGACAGCCGGCATGATGAAGAATACTGCGCCCAGTACGCCGGCGGTCATCATCATGGTGTTCTCATGCGCGTCCATCAGGTGGAACACCATCGCCATGCCGACCAGCAGCAATCCCATGTTGAGCATGCCCTGACGCAGCCCGATATGGAGGATCAGCACCCACGCCAGTCCCGCAATGGTCACCAGAACCGACACGACCCACCGTGATACGCCTTGCAGATGCTCACAGGCCCAGTCGATCGTGGCAAGCACGATCAACGCCACTACCAGCGCGAATACCGGGTTCTGCGAACCCATATCCCACACTTTTCCGGATGTCGCCATGTCGTAGGGCACTTCGGAAATCAGCGCAAGCACCAGCAGCCGGATCCCGTATTGCAACGCGTTATGCGTATGCCAGTAGCCTTGCACCAGCAGCCATGCATACAGCGGTATGGCGGTCCAGGATGCGACTTCGCACACGACCAGAATGGTCATGGCCACCATGTTGTCTGAGCCGGCATGATAACCCAGCATTTGAGGAAGCACCGTGGTCCCGATTGTCGCCAGCAGCACGAACAGCCATCCCACGATTTTGACGCGGAACTCGGTCATGCCTTTCCTGCGTGTTTTTCCGCTGTTGACCGCCTGTTCGTCGGCGAATTCACTTGACATGGCGTTCTCCATACCTGGCATGCACCCCTATTCCATTGACTGTGAAGCGTATGCCGGCGTGATGGCGACCGGTGGCTGCCCACCATGCCGGCGACTGCGTGCCATTATTCCATGACCGACTGGAAACAGGCTGCACAACCTGGGTTTTCACTCGCTGAGCACAAACTTCGTCAGCGCGGCATAATCGGCACCTTCGAGCGAAAGCGCCGCCTGCGGGCAGACAGCAGGATCATCCTGCCGGGAAATCGCCGTGTGCAGGTACACGCCGTCGATCCCGGCGGAGGCGGCACCTTGGATATCGCATTGCACTTCGTTGCCGACCATCAGCGCATGGTCGGGCGTGGTCAGTTCACGTTCGAGCGCTCTGAGGAAGAACAGCGGTGACGGCTTGCGGATACCTTCCTCACTGGAAATAAGGATACGGTCGAGCACCTTGGTCAGGCCGCTTTTGACCAATTCGGGACGGGTATAGCATGCCTGTGCGTTGCTTACGAGCACGACGCGACGACCGGATTGTTTCAGTGCATTGAGCATGTCCACCGCGCCCGGATACAAGCGGAACGTGCTGGTGCATGCCTGGCGGAACACCCACGCCGCGTTCGCCGCAAGACGCTCCGAAGCGACGGCGCCGCCCGCAGCATACAACCGCTGGAACACCGGCAGCACATCCGGTTCGACCCATTCGGGATGTTGGGCGCCTTTGCGCGCTTCCTGCACGTTGACGGCGTTCAGCTGGTCGAAACTCGCTTTCAGATGTGCGGCATCATCATAATGCGCGCCGGTCGCGTCGAGGAATTCCCACAATTCCTGCCACGGTTTCGTTGCCTGTTCATCGGTGCGGATGTCAATCAGCGTCCCATACAGGTCGAATAGCACCACCTCGTATCGCATAGCCACGTTGTATCCTCTCTTGTCGCTTTCATTGCCTGCATGTCGTGATTCACGGATTCACCGGGTTGGCTCACGCACCCACCCCTCGCTGCGGATGGGATCGATGTATGGTTCGCCAACCAGCTTCTTCACATTGTACGCACACATATGATGCTGCGGTGCGCTGTCACCATGGAATCGGCGGCAACGCACCGCAGCACGCTCATACGCGCACGACGGCGAAGCTTTGCGGCCCCAATTCCACCGTATCGCCGTGGGCGCCGACCCGCCCCAGGCACAGCAACGTATCCGGATTCTCGGCGGTATTGCCCTGCGCCGGCACGGTGATGCTTTCGCTTTCCAGACCCGGATTCATGGCGATGACCAGACGCTCACTGCCGTCCTCGGCGATACGGGAGTATGCGAACGAACGGCCTTGCGCAGGCTGGGCCAGCACGGTCATCGGGGCTTTGGCCCGCAACGCCGGATGGTCGGCACGCAACGACAGCAGGCTGCGCACCCAAGCGAGCATCGAGTCCGGCCGCTGCTCCTGTTCGGCGACATTCGGCGCCTGCGGGTCGGGGTCCACCGGCAGATACAGCGACTGCGGGTCGCCAGCCGAGAACCCCATGTTGTTTGAGGTGTCCCACTGCATGGGTGTGCGGCTGCCGGTGCGTGCATACCCGCCTTCTTTGGTGGGCAGATCGCGGTAGCGCATGCCGATTTCGTCACCGTAATAGATGAATGGCACGCCCGGCATGGTCAGGAACATGCCGAATGCCACTTGCTGTTCGCGCGTGGTCAGACGCGGGGCGAGACGCGGCGTGTCATGGTTGCAGGTGATGAAGCAGAAATACCCCTTGCCGCGGATTGCCTGATACTGCGGAATGTATTGGCTGAGGAACTCCTGGACGCTTCCGCCGCCGCTGGCGCTGAAATAACTGCGGTCGCCGGCGGTATCGAGCGCATTGTCCGTATTTCGGGCCAGCAGGTTGTACCCGTTGGGCTTGCCGTCAAAACGCCAATCAAGATAAAAGTCCATGTCGAAGCCGGCTTCCAGTGCCTGCGCGGGGACACCCCATTCGGAAACGAACGCCGCCTGTGGGAATTCGGCTTTGATGGTGCCGAGCATCTCCTGCCATGCCTTGATGGTTTCGGGCTTGTCGTCCCCGTCGTTCTTGACCAAGGAGTTCGCCATATCCACGCGGAAGCCGTCGCAGCCGAGCGCAAGCCAGAAACGCATGATATCCACCATCGCGTCGCGGGTGGCTTTCGCCGCCGGCGAGTCCGGGGACATCTGCCACGGCCTGTCACGTTTGGCGAACCCGTAGTTGAGGGCGGGCTGGCACTTGAAGAAGTTCAGGATATAGGTCGCGTTCCGTTCGCTTTCACCGCCGATGAAAGGCATCGTATACCCTTCGAATGCGCTGTTGGTCCAGATGTAGCGATCCGAATATTCGTTGCGTTGCGCACGCTGGCTTTCCTTGAACCACGCATGCTCCTCACTCGTGTGCCCCGGCACCAGGTCGAGCAGCACGTGGATGCCGCGCGCGTGCGCCTGATGGAACAGTTCGACCAGATCGTCATTGGTGCCGTACCGTGGCGCGACTTTGCGGTAGTCGCGCACGTCATAGCCGGCGTCTTTGAATGGCGAATCGTAGCACGGGTTGATCCACAGGGCGTTGCAGCCCAGGGATGCGATGTAGTCGAGTTTTCCGGTGATGCCGGGGATATCCCCGATGCCGTCGCCATTCGAATCACAGAAGCTCTGCGGGTAGATCTCATAGAACACCGCGGTATCAAGCCAAGCCGGCCGAGTGAATTGAGATGTCATGCTGTTGTCCTTTCTTATTTCCCGCCAGTCCCCGCCATGACCTGCATACCGCCGAACCGCCGCACGTGACGCGACGCGTGCGCACGCACGGAATCGGGACAGGGTGTATAGGCGGGATGCGCCCTGTCCTACTCGCCCGCGCGTATTGAGGTATCGCAGCAAACGCTAGCACAGATTATCCGGCCGACACCCGTGTTTTCCGGACGGACCGCCAACGTCACGTCAAACGTTGCAACCACGCCGCGCAGCAGCGCGATTTGCCGCGATTTTTCAACGAAAGATAGCGAAAAAAAGACACGCCAAAGAGAAAATTTGCATCGTTTTTTTGCGAACGTATGCAGGTTCATGTATACTGTTGTGCGGTTCGGAGGTACGCACTAGATCCGCCCACTTCGGTGAGCGGGCGTGCACCTGGACGGGAACCCAACAGGGCGAACGGCAAAGGTGCTGACCGCTGCACCGAAAACACACTCGCTCCGTGAACAGCGGAGCGGCATTTTAGGAGGTCAAGGATGACAAACATGAAGAAGATCCTGAGTGTCACCGCCGCTGCGGCGATGCTGCTCGGAGTAAGCGCCTGCGGTTCCAACAACAACAATGGTGGCACCGCGGCAAAGGGCACCCAGTCCATCAAGCTGACCGTGTGGGGCCCGTCTGAGGATCAGGCCAAGTCTGATTCCTGGCTGCCGACCATGGAGAAGCAGTTCGCCAAGGCACACCCGGAGTACAAGATCACGTGGAAGAACGCTGTGGTCTCCGAGGGTGATGCAGGCAAGACCGTGAAGCAGGATCCGTCCGCTGCGGCCGATGTCTACATGTTCGCGAACGACCAGCTCGGCACCCTGATCGACGCCCAGGCCATCGGCGAGATTTCCGATGACGCCAAGGCACAGATCAAGAAGCAGGATGACGACGCCATCATCAAGTCCGTCACCGGCACTGATGGCAAGATCTACGGCGTTCCGTTCACCGGCAACACCTACTTCATGTACTACAACAAGTCCAAGTTCTCGAGCGACGACATCAAGTCCCTCGACACCATGCTCCAGAAGGGCAAGGTTTCTTACAACATCGGTAACTCCTGGTACCTGCCGGCCTTCTACACCGGCGCTGGTATGACCCTGTTCGGCAAGGATGCTGCCACCGCCAAGGATGGCATCAAGATGGATTCCGCTGCCGCGACCGACGTTACCAAGTACCTGGTCGACCTGGTCAAGAACTCCAACTTCGTCGTGGACAACGACGAGGGCGCTGGCCTCGCTGCTCTGCAGAACGGCACCGTGGACGCCATCTTCTCCGGCACCTGGTCCGCTTCTGACGTGAAGAAGGCTCTCGGCGACAACTACGCTGCCGCTCAGCTGCCGTCCTTCACCACCTCCGGTGGCAGCACCTACCAGATGAAGGCCTTCTACGGCTCCAAGGCCGTCGGCTACAACCCGAACTCCAAGGCTCCGCAGGCCGCCGCTGAGTTCGCCACCTACCTCGGCTCCTCCGAGGCTCAGAAGGCCCACTACACGATGCGTCAGATCGTCCCGACCGACAAGTCCCTGGCTTCGACCTACAAGAATGATCCGGCCGCTGTCGCTCAGAACGACACCATCGCGAACACCTCCACCCTGCAGCCGACGATCGCCCAGATGGCCAACTTCTGGGATCCGTGCAAGACCTTCGGCACCGCTATCGTCAACGGTGATGTGAACTCCGACAACGCCCAGGCCAAGGCTCAGGCGTGGCTCGACAGCTACAAGAACATCGCCAAGGACAGCTCCAAGTGAGCTGGCGCATAGCGTAAGCAAGTAGACAGTGTCTTCAGGCGCCCCGCCCCCCGGATTCGCGGGGGCGGGGCGCCTTGCACGTAACTATCATCAACCAATCGAAAGGTCGTCCGCATGACAACTGCGACAGCCGCGACGGGACATCGGGCGCGCAAACGTAAGCGCAGCAACGCCGATGGCGTTCAACCGTCACCATATAGCTTCTCTCTCGCGTGGAAGAACGGGGATGTCCTGACACGCCTCTCCTTGTGCATCTTCGGTCTCGGCAACCTTGCGCGTAAGCAGATTGTCAAGGGCTTGGCGTTCCTCGCCAGCGAAGTACTGCTCATCCTGTACTTGGTCGAAAAGGGCGGCACCTATCTGGGTAAGCTCCCCACGCTGGGCAGCGCCAAGCAGACCAAGGTCAAGGTCAACGGCTTCTGGGTCTACCAGGCTGGCGACAACTCCGTCGTCATCCTGCTGTACGGCGTCATGAGCGTATTCGTCCTCCTGCTGCTGGTCCTGCTGGCCACGCTGTCACTGCGTAGCTCGTACAAGGCTCAGGTCGCAGTCCAGGAAGGCCGCCGCCCGAACTCCATCGGGAAGGATCTGCACTCCCTGTTCGACCAGAACGCCCACGTCGGCCTCATGTTCCTGCCGACTCTCGGCATCGTCGTCTTCACCATCCTGCCGCTGGTGTTCATGATTTCCATGGCCTTCACCAGCTATGACCAGAACCATACCGTGCTGTTCAGCTGGGTCGGTCTGAAGAACTTCGGTACCGTGCTTGGCAACGGCGGCGGCGATGTGAACGCGAAGCTGTTCTTCTCCGTGCTCGCATGGACGCTCATCTGGGCGTTCTTCGCCACCTTCCTGAACTTCTTCCTCGGCATGTTCATGGCCATGATCATCGAACGCAAGACCGTCAAGGGCAAGGCCTTCTGGCGCGCCTGCTTCTCAATGTCCATCGCTGTGCCGCAGTTCGTGTCCCTGCTGGTCATGCACACCATGCTCCAGCGTGACGGCGCCATCAACCGCCTGCTGGAAAGCTGGGGCTGGATCAGCGCCCCGCTGCCGTGGCTGTCCGACGCCAACTGGGCACGCGTCACGGTTATCGTGATCAACCTGTGGGTCGGTATCCCGTACACCATCATGCAGATCACCGGTATCCTCCAGAACGTGCCGACCGAACTGTACGAAGCCGCCGAAATCGATGGCGCCAACTGGTGGCAGCGTTTCACCAACGTCACCATGCCGTACATCTTCTTCGTGCTGACCCCGTACCTGATCACCACCTTCACTGGCAACGTGAACAACTTCAACGTGATCTACCTGCTCACAGGCGGCGAACCGACCCCGGTCGGCTCCTCGGCAGGCAAGACCGATCTGCTTATCACCTGGCTGTACAAGCTGACGGTCGATAAGAACAACTACAACCTGGGTGCGGTCATCGGTATCATGACGTTCATCGTCCTCGCCGTGGTCTCCTTGCTGACCTACCGCAACTCCGGTTCGTACAAGGATGAGGAGGGCTTCCGGTGAGTAATCCGAATACTGACACCAAGGTCACCAAGAGCAAAGGCAATTCGTACAACCGCCGTATCGCCGGCGATGTCGCAGCCTACATCTTCCTGACGGTTATGGCCATCATCTGGCTCATGCCGATTGTGTGGGTGGTGCTCGAAAGCTTCAACGCGAACACGCAGCCCTACCAGAGCACGTTCTTCCCGACGAAGTACACGTTCCACAACTACGTGCAGCTGTTCACGGAAACCGACGTGATGAACTTCCCGCGCATGTTCATGAACACGCTGGTCATCGCTATCTTCGTGTGCATCATTTCGCTGTTCTTCGTGCTGTCCGTGTCCTTCTGCATGTCCCGCCTGCGTTTCCGCGGGCGTAGGACCTTCATGAACATCGCCCTGATCTTGGGCATGTTCCCGTCCATCATGGCCGTCGTCGCGATCTACTTCATCCTCAAGGCCTTCGGCCTGACGGAGGGCGCGTTCGTGATCATCGCCCTGATCCTGGTCTATTCGGCAGGTTCGGGCGCCGGCTTCTACGTCATGAAGGGCTACATGGACACCATCCCGATGTCGCTCGATGAGGCCGCCTACCTGGACGGCTGCACCAAGTGGCAGGTGTTCACCAAGATCATCATCCCGATCTGCAAGCCCATGATCGTGTACCAGGCGATTATCGGCTTCCTGACACCGTGGCTCGACTTCGTCATGGCGAAGGCCATCGCCCGTACCCAGGACAACTACACGGTCGCCCTGGGCCTGTGGCAGATGCTGCAGAAGGAATACATTAATCAGTGGTACGCCCGCTTCGCCGCTGGCGCAGTGTGCGTTTCCATCCCGATTGCGATTCTGTTCATCGTCATGCAGCGCTTCTATCAGGAGTCCATGTCGGGCGCAGTCAAGGGCTGAGTTCTAATCCTCTCCAACAAAGGGCGGACCCGAGGCACGCCATGCTTTCGGGTCCGCCTTTTTTGTGTCATCATCGTTTCCACGTTCACTATCGATCTTCCACACACACGACCTTGGCCGCAATGCGAGGCGGTTTCAGCTTGCGGCCGCCCAAAGGAGCATCATGTCCCACATCGCTACCCCATGGCCGGTGTATTCCGGCCCATTGGGAGCCCAGCTGCTTGAACACGGCACCGTATTCACCGTATGGGCGCCTTCAGCGACATCAGTCAAGCTGAGGTTGTTCACCAGCAGTATCGAACGGGAATCCGCCTATACCATCGTCGACTTGACACGCATCGAAGACGGTGCGTGGCGGTATGCCAGCACTGAGCAGCTCGCCGGCACCTATTACGACTATCTGTTGTCTTTCCCGATCAGCCAGGTCGCCACCCCACCGAATGACGCCATTATCAGTACGGCTGACGGCACGGTGACCATCCGCACCGCCGACCCGTGGGCGAAAGCGAGCGGCGTCAACGGCGAACGCAGCATGGTTGTTGATCTCGCTGCGACGGACCCGCAGGGTTGGGATGGCGACCAAGCGCCTCAGGTGCCGGCGTCGCAGACGGTGATTTGGGAAACCCATGTCGGTGATTTCAGCAATGATCCGCATGGCGGTTTCCCGCAGGAGCACCGCGGCAAGTTCCTCGCGTTTACGGATGCGCATACGACACTGGACTGTCAGCCCGGCGGGTTCCCCACCGGTATCGCGTATCTGCGTCATCTGGGTGTCACCCACGTGCAAATCATGCCGTTCTACGATTATGGGTCAGTCAATGAGGCGACCGGCACGCCGTATAACTGGGGGTATGATCCGGTCGCGTACGACGTACCGGAAGGCTCGTACAGTACGGACCCGTATGATGGCGCGGTGCGCATCCGCGAGTGCAAGGCGATGATTGCCGCATTGCATCGGGCGGGTATCCGGGTGATTATGGATGTTGTCTATAACCACATGTACGAGAACGACAATGAATTCGAGCGCATGGTGCCAGGGTATTTCTGCCGTCGTGACGACAAGGGTGACTTTGCGAACGGTTCGGGATGCGGCAATGATATGGCCAGTGAGCGTCCGATGTTCAGCCGGTTCATTGTTGAATCGCTGGTGTACTGGGCTAGCGAGTATCACGTGGATGGGTTCCGCTTCGATCTGATGGGCTTGCTGGACACGCAGACACTGAACCGGGCGCGTGCCGAGCTTGACCGCCTGCCGGACGGCAAGTCGATTCTCATGTATGGCGAACCATGGTCGGCTGATACGACTGCCGCCGAACCGTCGTTCACGCTTGCGGACAAGAAGGGCCGTAAACTGTTGGACGCGCGAATCGGCTGGTTCTGTGACGAAAGCCGTGATTCCATCAAGGGCAATGTCATGCTTGAGCGTGATCCGGGGTATGTGAATGGTTCGTCCGATGCGTTTGCCGCGCAAGTCCGGCATGCGCTCAATGGATGGCGTGGCACTGAAGCCCAGGGCAAGCAGGTCGGGCAGATTGTGCAGTATGTGTCAGCTCATGATGATTTGACGTTGTGGGACAAACTGTGCTTGACGATGCGCGACGATCCCGCCCATGCGGATTACGATGCGACCGGCGATGTGCAGGATATCCTCGCGGCCAATGCCATTGCCGCCGGACTGGTACTCACATCGGCTGGCTTGCCGTTTATGCTTTCCGGCGAGGAGTTCACTCGCACGAAGTACGGCTGCGATAATTCCTTCGATCGGAGTGCGCAGTTGAATTGGCTTGATTGGCGGCGGGCTTCGAGGTTGACGGCGCTTATTGAGTGGTATCGCACGCTGATTGCGATCAGGAAGACACGTCCTGCGTTCTATGACGGGGTGCGCAGGACGCTTGACGCTCCGGATGGGATTATCGCGGCGTTGGTCGGTGAGCATCTGGCGGTGTGTGCGAATCCGACGTCGAGCAGTGTGACAGTTGCGCTTCCCGCTGATGTCCCCGTGCAGCGGTCTACGTGGTCGGTGTTGGCTGATTCCACTGATGCCGCGGATCCTTCCGGCAGTGTTGGCGCCAGTATCAGTGGGGGTTCGCTGCATATGCCTGCACGTGCTTTTGTAATCTGTGAGCGGCGCGCACAGTAATGCACACTGATGCTGTCAGGGGCGTATCGGCCGAAGGTGTGCCGACACGCCCCTGACAGCATCATCCGATATTGCAAACGATGGTAAGAATGTAGGAATCCAACTCTGAAGAAATCTGTGATTTTCAGGCATTTGCCTACGAATCGCAACGCTGCGAAGAAATTGCAAACGATTTCAATACGCGATAGACTGTCAGTATCCGAGGACGATAGTACCCCCAATGATGGCGGCGCTGTCGCCGGGAACCCGTGCATTGCACACCCCAAGAGAGCAAAGGAGCGCATTATGACCGATCAGCAGGCATCGTCGCCATCCAGCCAGGACGCCCGTCCGCAGGAGGAAAGCCCTGAGCGGCTCGCCAGACCGCTGATTCAACTCGCCAAACTCAACGGTATTTCAACCTCATACATCGACCAGTTGGGCACATACGTGGAAATCCGTGACGAAGTCCTGGTCAGCGTGCTGGCGGCACTCGGCGTGGACGCTTCCAGTGACGATGCCATCGAGGCCGCTCTCCAGCACACGCGCCGCATCGCATGCGACCAGTTGGTCCCGCCGACCATCGTCGTGTTCAACGGAACCCCCTCGCGTGTCGCCATCCATGCCCATACCGAGCGCCCGGAACTGTCCTTGACATGTGAAGACGGCAGCAGCTATCCGGGCGATCTTGCCGGATCGCTATGCAAAGACGCGGATGCCGACCCGACTATCCCGTATGCGTACACGCTGACCATGCCCGACGATCTTCCGGTCGGTTATCACACGTTGCGCGTGATCGACGGCGAGCAGACCGCCGAGGCGACTGTGTTGTGCGCCCCTGCGAGGATTCCCGTCCCCGAGCCTGTCGCCGAGCGGCACCGCTGGGGTTGGATGACCCAGCTGTATTCTGTGCGTTCAACAGCGTCCTGGGGTGTCGGCGACTACGGTGATCTCAAGGAACTGCTCCATGATGCCGGGGAGCATGGCGCTGATTTCATGCTGATCAACCCGATTCACGCGGGCACGCCGATTCCGCCGATTGAACCTTCCCCGTATTTGCCGGAGTCACGTCGCTTCCTGAATGTCACGTACATCCGCCCCCAGCAAATCACAGAGTACGGCGAGCTGACTGCGGACGACCGGGCACAGGTCGACGCGTTGCATGACAGCGTCGCCGCCGCCAACGACGATCCGAATCCGCTTGATCTCAATGCCTCGTGGACGGCCAAACGCAAGGCGCTGTGGACGATTTACCATCAGCCGCGCAATGCGGAACGTCAAGCGGCTTTCGATGCGTTTGTCAAGGCGGCCGGCCCTGATTTGGATGCCTTCGCCGCATGGTGCGTAGCGTTTGAGGTGTGGGGCGCACCGTGGGAAACGGATCGGAACCCGTGGTTCACCACACTGGACCGCAACTCCCCCGAAGTCGCCGAACTGGTACGCGATAACCGCGACCTCTTCGATTTCCAGCGTTGGCTGCAGTGGATCGCCGACGAGCAGGTCGCCCAGGCGCAGGATGCCGCAAAGGAAGCGGGTATGGCGCTCGGTCTCATGCAGGATATGGCCGTCGGCGTCCACGCTTACGGTGTCGACGCATGGTGGAATCCGGAGCGGTTCGCCGTCGGCAGTGTGACCGTCGGATGCCCGCCGGACTTCTACAACCAGCAGGGCCAGGATTGGGGGCAGCCGCCGTTCAATCCGCGCTATCTGGAACGCACCGGGTATCGCGTCTACCGTGAGATGGTGCATAACGTGTTCGCCCATGCCGGAGCCGTACGTATCGACCATGTGCTCGGCCTGTTCCGCCTGTGGTGGATTCCAAAGGGTGAGGGCGCGAAGGGCGGCGCGTATGTCACGTACAACTATCGTGCGATGATTGCCGTGCTGTCGATCGAAGCGAGCCGGGCAGGCGGCATGGTGATCGGCGAAGACCTCGGCACCGTACCCGCATACGTATCGCAGGTGCTTGCCGACCATGGCGTGCTCGGCACAGTGGTCGAATGGTTCTCGCGCGTCAACAACTCCCCGAACGCCGGCGATCCGTACGCCGAGCCGGAAACCTATCGCAAGTATGCGTTGGCATCCGTCACCACACATGATTTGCCACCGACCGCAGGATACCTGGAGTTCGAGCATGTCAAGCTGCGTGAGCAGCTGCATCTGCTCAGCGAACCTGTCGAGGAATTCCAGAAGGCTGCGAGCGCCGAACGTGACGCCATGCTCAAACTGTTGGCTGACGGCGGGTGGCTTGATGCTTCCGCCGCACAGGATGTGCCGGCTCATGAGCAGGAGATCGTCGAGGCGATGCACCGCATGCTGCTCAAGTCCCCGTCGCTGCTGCTCCAGGCGGCGCTGGTGGACGGTACCGGCGAGCATCATACGCAGAATCAGCCGGGGACGAGCACAGAATATTGCAACTGGCGTGTGCCTCTGCACGATGCCGATGATCATCTCGTCCACACTGATGAGGTGTTCAAGAACCCGCGCGTGCTGTCCTTGGCTCGTGTGATGTGCGGCGAATGATGGCTTGACACGCCGCTGCGGCGCCGATAACGATATGGCCGCCTGTTCCTCTGTCTGTGGGGAGCGGGCGGCCATCGTCATTGTCGGGAGCGCTGTGTGCGGTGCGCCTGCGCCAAACGTGGATGTCAGGCGTCCTGTGCGGCTTTCCTACCGCCGTTGAGCCAATCCGCGTCATCATGGCCGCCGTCTTCCACGGTTTTGGTATAGGGGGCGAATACGCGCTCCAGCAACGGGATGTGCAGCATCACGCACGTGCCATACCCCATGAGCAGCAGCAGGAACAAGCCTTGTGGCATGTAGCGCCAGCAGGCGACGATCAGGGCGATATACACCGCGTCAATGGCGGTCAACGCCAACGTGACCCCGATATGCGAGATGCCGAATATGAACGCGTTGCCCAGCGTCCGGCCGAAACTGTTCTCGAACCTCGCTTGGAGGGCCCACACCCATTCGAAACCGATGATCCACAGGATGGTGAGCGCGAATTTGGGGATGAGCAGCGGCGTGATTTGCAGGAATATCCATGATGCTACGATTCCCGCCCCGATCGGGCCGAACAGCAGCCACATCAGCGAGGCTTTCGGGAAGTTGTTGGCGAATGCCCGGAAATAGTTGGAGGTCACCCGGCCTTCACCCAAGATGGAGCGGCGGGAAGCGTCGTGTCCTGCGGCGAGCGCCGCGCCGACGGTGATCACGGGGATGGAGGTCACGAGCATGAGGATGTTGATCCAAATGGCGTCGATGAGGTTGCTCAACCCGCGCATGAACGGGGAATCCGGTGACAGGAAATGCATGACAGCTCCTTTTGTTGGCGGGGTTCCCATTCATCCTAGCAATCGTTGGTATCTTCCGCCGGCGTTGCGATGCGCGGAAAGCCATGGTGCGCGAGATACGACGAGGGCGGGCCGGTCGTGAAACCGGTCCGCCCTCGTTGTTTAGGAGTTCAGAGGAAGAATATCAGCCCTTGACTGCGCCAGCAATCACACCCTTGACGATGTACTTCTGGCAGATCAGGTAGAAGATGATGATCGGCAGGATGGCGAGCACCAAGCAGCCCATCATCGCGCCCATATCGACGGAGCCGTAGCCGCCCTTGAGGTACTGCACGGCGATCGACATGGTCTTGTACTTGTTCAGGTCGAGGGTCAGGTACGGCAGCAGGTAGTCGTTCCAGATCCACATGGTTTCGAGGATGGCCACGGAGATGATGGACGGGCGCATGATCGGTACCACGATGTTAAAGAAGATACGCGGTACGGATGCGCCATCGATCATGGCGGATTCCTCGAGCTCCTGCGGGATGCCTTTGACTACGCCGGTGAAGATGAACACCGCCAGGCCTGCGCCGAAGCCCAGATAGACGATCCACAAGCCCCACGGGGTGTTCAGGCCGAGCATATCGGCGAGCTTGGAGAGCGTGAACATCACCATCTGGAACGGGACGATCATGTTGAACAGGAACAGGGTGTACAGCAGTTTGGCCACCCAGTTGTCCACGCGGACAATCCACCACGCGCACATGGAGCAGCACAGCAGGATCAGTGCGACGGCACCGACTGTGATGAACACGGTCCAGCCGAAGCTGCCGATGAGGTTCGTACGTTCGATACCGGTGGTGTAGTTCTCCCACCCTGCGAAGGAGTCCTTGTTCGGCAGGGAGAACGCGTTCTTGGAGATGTACACCTTCTTCTTGAAGGAGTTGATGAACACCAAGACAATCGGGTAAATCCAGACCAGAGACAGGATGGTGAAGAACACCGTCCAAGCCCATGGGTGACGGACGCGCTCCGAGGCGTCGATTTCCTTCTCGTCGTTCATGCCTGCACCTCCTTGCTGGAAGTCAGACGGTTCTGGATCAGGGCCACAACCGCCACGATAATGAAGAACACCACGGCCTTGGCCTGGCCGACGCCTTCAAAGCCGATGCGGCCGTAGAAGGTGCGGTAGATGTTCAGTGCCACGAGCTCTGAGGTGTTGGACGGAGCGCCGTTGGTCAGCGCGAGGTTCTGGTCGTACATCTTGAAGCCGTTGGTGACGGTCAGGAAGGTGCATACGGTGATGCTGGGCATCATCAGCGGGATGATGACGTTGAACAGACGCTGGCGTCCGTTGGCGCCATCAACTTCGGCGGCTTCGATGACGTCGGTCGGCAGGGATTGCAGGCCGGCGACGTAGATGATCATCATGTAGCCGATCTGTTGCCAGCATAGGAGCATGACCATGCCCCAGAAGCCGTAGGTCGATGAATAGGTGATGGACCTGGCCCAGTGGGCGAGCACGCCGTTGAGCAGCAGCAGCCAGACATAGCCCAGGATGATGCCGCCGATAAGGTTCGGCATGAAGAACACGGACCGGAAGATGTTGGTGCCTTTGAACGCCTTGGTCAGCATGTACGCGATGGCGAAAGCTACAACATTGATGATGATTGTGGTTACGATGGTGAATGCCGTGGTATACCCCATCGCATGCCAGAACTCTTTGTCTTGGAGCGCCACACGGTAATTGCGCAGACCCACGGGACGGGCGTCAGTGACCGTCGTGAATTTGCAGAAGCTCAGGTAGACGCCCAAGATGAACGGCAACAGGAAGCCAATGATGAACGCCGCGAACGTGGGCAACGCGAACAGCGCCCACCAGCGACGTATGGATTTGCCAACCATGGTGATCATCTTGCTCTCTCCTCTCTGTCTCTTCGCCATCACCTCGTAGTGACAACGGTTGCAAAACTAATCTATCCGACTCAATGGCGGGCTACATCGACCCGCTGATTGAACCAACAGCTCACATGGTACGCGGGATTGGCAAAAAATACAAACGTTTTCATTACGGCGTGGCGACTTTTACTTAACCGATTAATGTTATGATTTCTAAGAAATTCGTACACTTCGGGTGACAATGCTGGTATACTGAGGCGTACGATTTTTTGGGGAAGGAATTGCAACCGAATGCAATCACAGCGCCCGGCATCGCCATCACAGCGTTCAAAATCCCCGCATGCACTAAGGAGTTTACCACGACCGCCACAATCCAAGACGTCGCCAACCGCGCGAGAGTCTCCATCTCCACGGTCTCGCGCTCATTCACACGACCAGATCTCGTCTCCCCGAAAACCCGGGAAAAAGTGCTCGCCATCGCAGACGAGCTGAACTTCTCCATCTCCCGTTCCGCAGCAGCGTTGAAAACCGGACAATCCCTACGCATCGCCCTCTTGGTGAGCAACCACATCAGCAACTGGTTCGCCGCCTCGGTGATTGAGGGCCTCAACGCGGAATTCTCCGCTGCCGGCTACGACCTGTCCATCATCCAGATTGACAGCCGCCAGCAACGCAAGGAATTCTTCGACACCCTGCCGGTACGCCGCAACGCCGATGCCGTGGTCATCGCCTCGTTCGATATCGATGAGGAGGAAATCAAACGTCTGAGCAGTGTCGACGTGCCGATTATCGGTGTGAATTCCGTCCTGCAAGACAGTTTCTCCGCGACCGTGAACATCGACGACCATCAAGGGTCCATCCTCGCCGCCCGCCATCTCATCCAGCTTGGTCACCGCCGCATCCTGTATGTACGGACGAACCCCGCACAATCATTGCATTTCAGCGTACAAGAACGTGTCGAATCATTCCTCGGATACTGTCGCGAGCAAGGCATCGAACCGACGGTCATCACCGCAGAAGAGGGGACGTACCGCATCGACAACCTCATCACCCAGATTCTCAGCCTTCCCGACATGCCCACGGCAATCGCCTGCCAAGAGGACGGTATCGCCATCCCGCTGATCTTCCAGCTGGAACGCAACGGATTCTCCGTACCCTCAGATATTTCGGTCATCGGGTATGACGACAGCACGTACGCCCATGATGTCGGGCTTACGACCATCCGCCAGCTACCTATCGATATGGCACGCTCGGCGGCACGCAAGACCTTGGATCTCATTGAGGGGCACTCCCCCCGACAAGCCCAACGAGGTTTTCCCCGCCCACCTGGTCGTCCGCTCCTCGACCGCACGCGTAGAAGATCGCTGATCCGTACGGGAGCGTGCCGGTACCGGAACAACCGCGCCATCATCACCCCCCGTTTCCCCAACCGTTTGCCGACGCTGAGACAATGCTGGGCGTCGGCAAACGCTTCTACCGACACTGACAGAACCCTCAGCGTCGGTAGACGGTTGGGGCATTTCGCCGAGAACGCAACAACGTACACCAACAGAATGAGCCCCCCACCGTGAATCACAGTGGGGGCTCATTCCAACCATCAAACAAAGAAGAAAGGAGAAAAACACGAAGGGCCGGCCGGACACCAACCGGCCCTTACGTCAGTGAGATTCCATGGGCGGCTCAGCCTTCATGGGCTGCGGAGTATTCCTTAGCCCAGCCATCGACGAAGGCGGTCTTGACAGCATCCCACTTGCCAGTGCCCTGAGCGTACTCGAGGAGCGCGTTGCCGAAGTCATTCTTCCACTGCTCGGAAGGCATGAAGGCGAAGTCCCAAGCGACCTGGGTCTTGCCGGACTTCTGATCGTCCACAGCGGCCTGGGTCAGCGGGTTGGTGATCTTCACGCTGTCGAAGGACTTGAACGGAGTGGTCAGGCCCATCTTGTCGCTGATGGAGGAGATGCCAGTCTTCGAGGTGATGACCCACTTGAGGAAGGCTGCGGTGGCCTTCTGGTCAGCATCGGAAGCCTTGGAGTTGATGCACCAGTAGTTCTCGGAACCGGTGACCAGGCCCTCATTCTTGTCGTCAACACCGAAGTAGATCGGCAGCATGCTGACGTCATCGGCCTTCATGCCGGCCTTCTGCAGGTCGGACCAAGCCCAAGTACCGTTCTGGTAGAAAGCAGCCTCACCGAGGGCGAACTCGGAGTTCGCGTCATCACCGGTCTTGGAGCTCAGCTGCGTCGGATCGGTGGTGGAGTCCTTGAGGTACATGTCGAAGACGTTCTTGTACTCCGGCAGGTAGGTGCCCTTGATGGTGGCCGGTTCGGTGGTCACCTTGTCCTTCTCGAACTCATAGTAGAGCGGAAGGTTGGCCAGGTGGGTCTTGAAACGCCAGTCAGAGCTGGAATCGAAGCCGGCGGAGGTGAATGCACCCTTGATGCCCAGCTCGCTCTTGCGTGCCTGCATATCGTCGGCGACGGCCTTCAGCGTGTCGAAGGAGTTGATGTCTTCGACGGACTTGGCCTTCGCGCCGTCCAGCGCGAAGTACTTGTCCAGGATGGCCTTGTTGTAGATGAGACCGTAAGTTTCCATGGCGTACGGCACGCCGACAACCTTGTTGCCGTCCTTGAGGGCGACCTTCTTGTTGACGAGCTGCTTGTACGGCTCGGTGTTGGACATGTCGGCGGTGTAATCCTTCCAGTTGGCATAGCCGACAGGGCCGTTGACCTGGAACAGGGTCGGGGCGTTGCTCTTGGCCATTTCGCTCTTGAGCTGCTGCTCATAGGTTCCGGATGCTGCGGTAGCGACGGTGACCTGGACGCCGGTTTCCTTGGTGTATTCCTTGGCGAGGGCCTTCCACTGGTCCGCCGCTTCCGGCTTGAAGTTCAGGTAATAGACCTTGCCCTTGCCGTTATCGCTCGAGCTGCTGTTGCCGCCGCAACCTGCGAAGGCGCCGACGGACATGGCTGCCACCGCTGCGATGGCAATCGCTGACTTGACTGTACGATTCATCATCGAACCTTTCTCTTCCGCTGTCGTTTCCGATTGTTGGTCGGAAGCCGGCACTTACATCGTGCCGTCATGTTTTCGACAGCCTCTATTATGCACGCACCGAAGCATTTTTGCAAACGATGGCATGCCAACGCGTCGGCGTGTCGTATATTCTTCCGCCGCGATGTCCGAAAAACAGCCATTTTCAAACGCTTTGCACCAGTATGCAACATGAAAGCGTTTGCTGTCACGGCGTTTCTCGTTCACATCGGGACAATCGAACATCCATACCGCGAGAGAGCGTATCTTGCAGGTCAGCAGTTCCAGTGCACAATCACATGATCGTCATGATACGAGCCAAGCACGCAATAATGCGCCGTATCCAGCCGCAACAGCCTACCCTGGTGCGGATCGACACCCAACCATTGCGTGGTCAGGATCCGCAAGATATGCGCGTGTGCAACCAGCAGCACATTGTGCCCCTGTTCCAACAGCGGGGACACCCGAGTGATGACGGCACGCGTACGCGCCGCAGCCTCCTCAAGCGTTTCCCCATCACCGTTATGGACCGGTACCTGCTCGCCTCCGGGCAGCATAGCGGTCCAATCACCAGCCAGCTCCATACCCACTTGGCGAGGCCCGTCACGCCACACATCCCACGCGAAACCACTCGCCTCGCTGATTTGCTGACGCGTATGGCCCTCAGCCCTGCCATAATCCCATTCAGCAAGATCGTCAAGCACCGTCGCCTGCGGATACCCGGCAAGCGCAGCGGTCTGCCTTGCCCTGCGCAGCGGACTGACAAACACATGCCCTGCGGCGAATCCATCAGGGAATGCGCCGCACAGACGCTCCCCGGCCTGTTTCGCCTGATCCTGCCCGGCTGGCGTCAACGGGATATCAGTGCGACCGGTATGCTGTCCCGACACGCTCCATACGGTCTGTCCGTGCCGCAGCAGCACCAGCTGACCCGGCGTGGTGGCGGCTTCGTTGCCTGCACAATTGATTGCTGTCATAGTGGCATTGTACCGCCAACAGGCCCTTCCGGCGATGAGGCGTTGAAAACATCACGAGTGTTGTCCCAGCCGACTGACGTATTCAAGACCAGTAGCTTATGATGGGGATATGAGTACACCTACCGATATGCATACCGCCGCGGACACCATCGTCACGCGTCTTCAAGCAGTGGACACCGCAGTCACCGCTTTGAAAGCCCGCCGCGAACGCGATCCGGAAACGCTCGGCGACAAAATCCTCCTATTCGCGTTGCCAACAATCGCCGGTGTCGCCATCGGTCGCATCATGCAGTCCGTGTGGTCAGGGGTCGAGCGTCGCTGCATTGCCGGGGGAAACACCAAAGCGACAACCAGCCTGATCGCCAGCCTGTCGCGTACGGCGATTTCAGCGGCAGTCGCCGCAGTCACCAACCAGCTGTCCAGCATGGCGGCGCAGGCGATTGTCAATAAGCACCACCGCTGACTCTCTTCACCGATAGCGGAAGCATAGATGCGTTCGCAACCTTCAACTGCGACAATAAGGCTATGAGTACAACTATTACCTCCGCTCCCGCCGTGGACACCCTGCTGAGCCGTCGGTCCATCCGCAAATTCAAGCCGGACGCGATCGACCCGCAAACCGTGGACACGTTGGAAGCCGTTGCCCAGCATGCCGCATCCAGCCAGTTCCTTAACGACTGGTCAGCTATCCGCATTACCGAGCCAAACCTCAAAACGAAGCTGGCTGCCATCGGACGCCAAGAATATATCGCCACAGCCCCACTACTGTACGTTTTCGTGCTTGATGAACGCCGCAACGCCATGATCGCCGAAGCGAAGGGCGTTGACACGTCCGAACAGCGGTTCGCGTTGCGCTACGGATACCGTTTCTCACAAGCACAGAATGATGCGGTGCTCGCGTTGCATGCCATGGAAACCGCAGCCGAATCCATGGGCTTGGGGTGCGTGATCCTCGGATCCTTGCTCAACGATATCCCCGAGCTGATCGCCACGCTGCATCTGCCGACATACACGTTCCCTGTCCTCGGACTGGCTATCGGCAAGCCGGACCAGGAGCCGGCACTCAAACCCCGCATGCCACGCAGCATGCAGTTCTTCGACAACACGTATCCGTCGGATGATACCGCGATCCGTGAGCTCAAAGCATTCGACGCCGAGGTTCACCAGTATTACGATCTGCGCAACACCGAACGTCCCGTCGATGCGTTCAGCGACCAGATCGCAAGCCTTGCCGAGGATGAGACCGCACTCGACCGAGGGTTGTGCGACGCCGAAGCGCAAGGATTCAACCTCAACCGCTGAACCGCCGTCATCAACACCAGTCACGGTACAGTACAGGCCGTAGACACCGGGCTTGCGGAGTCTACGGCCTGTATGTTATTCCCGTGCCAGCGTTTGGATAGCGGCAGACAGCGCTACCGTCGACGAGGCTTATATCCGCGCTTGCGTGAATGAGGTTTCTGCTGCATCGCCATATGCGGTGTCATATCCCGCAACGACGGATCATGATGGGTCAGATGCCAACTCCCGCAATACTCACACCGGTACACCCACAGTTCAGCGCCACGTTCGCGCCAACTCTGATCGGCGGCACGCAACGCCTGCGCTTTGTCATGGTACATGATCTTATTCGACTCAGTGCACCGTTTCGGAGTGAAGTAATGCATAATACTGCCGAGTGTACGTCGTCCGCCCGATGATATACAAAAACCCGTAAGATGCTGTCCGCTTGAAGCAGAACCGCGATATGGTACTCGTATTTCCCCATGCGAAGATGCTTGACTGAGAGTGAATCCGTTGCACCAGGATCTGGTCCATGCAATACGAATCATTGAGGAGTGATTATGGCTTTTCCATCATGTACTGACACGTTCACGCTGCGCAACGCAGTGGGTATCCCTTGCATCGGTTACGGCACGTTTGAAACACCCGCGGACACGGCCCGCAAAGCTGTCCGTGAGGCGTTGGAGGTCGGATACCGGCATATCGACACAGCGGCCGTGTACGGCAACCAGCAGGGCGTCGGCGAAGGAATCCGAGACAGCGCAATCCCCCGAGCATCGATATTCCTGACCAGCAAATTGTGGAACACCGAACGCGGATATGACGCGACCATGGCAGCGTTCGACAAGACGCTCAACGAGCTGGGAACGGATTATCTTGACTTGTATTTGATTCACTGGCCGGCCAATCGCAAACAGTATGGGGATCGTGCTGAGGAACTGAACGCGGAGACATGGCGCGCATTTGAAGAACTATATTCAAGCGGACGCGTAAAAGCGATTGGCGTATCGAATTTCTTGCCCCACCATCTTCAGGCTCTGGAAAGCACGGCAACAGTGAAGCCCATGGTTGACCAGATTGAGGTCCATCCTGGCTGGCCTCAGGCTGAAGCAGTGGCTTACTGCCAAGCGCATGGGATTCAAGTTGAGGCGTGGGGCCCGTTCGGACATAAAGACGTGCTGAATGATCCGACATTGGTCGCCATCGGTAAGAAGCATGGGAAAAGCAGCGCCCAAGTGTGTGTACGGTGGGCGTTACAACATAATGTGCTGCCATTGCCGAAATCGGTTCATGCGGATCGCATGAAAGCAAATATGAATGTGTTCGACTTCGAACTGAATGATACCGAGATTGCTGCAGTTGATGCATTGCAAGGAATCGGCGGTTCATGCGCAAACCCTGATGAGGTTGATTTCTGACTGATTGGGGTAGATGGTATTCGGCTACCCCTTTATATGCTGTGTTCCCGGATGTTGTATCCCCGTTGTTGTGGGTTGTTGTGCTGTGCCCTTGCAACGGGTATGTTCGTGTGTGTCCGGGTGTGTCGGGGTATGTGCGTCCGGGCGGGAGGTCCACGGTGACGGCTTCGGTCCCGGTACTCCGCGTGCGTGCGGGCCGTCCCCGTATGCGGGTGTGTCGGTCACCGGGTATGAAAAAACGGCCTCGGCAGGGTTTGGATCCTGTCGGGGCCGTTGTGGTACGTGTTGGTGCGGCGGCGTGCTACTCTCCCACATCCTGTCGGGTGCAGTACCATCGCCGTGCCAGGTCTTCGCTTCCGGGTTCGGAATGGGTCCGGGCGTCTCCCCTGGGCCATGGCCGCCGCAAATCTTCGATTGTCATCCCACAGGCTTTCACGCCCGCGGGGGGGGTTGTGGTGGGTTGGGGACCGGATGGTGGACGCGTGTGTGCCGAAGGATCGCAATATGACCGGCGGGGTGTCTCCCTGCCGTCCGGGTGATGCTTGTCCTGCCACCCCCATAGGGGTGTGTGTAGTGTTGCCGTTCGACTGTTAGTACCGGTCAGCTCCACCCCTTGCGGGGCTTCCACGTCCGGCCTATCGACCATGTGTTCTCCATGGAGTCTCCAGACCCCCGAAAGGGGTCACGGAATCCTGATCTCGGAGCAGGCTTCCCGCTTAGATGCTTTCAGCGGTTATCCCTCCCGAACGTAGCCAACCGGCCGCGCCACTGGCGTGACGACCGGCATACCAGAGGTTCGTCCACCCAGGTCCTCTCGTACTATGGGCAGGCCTCCTCAGGATTCCAACGAGCGCAGAGGATAGAGACCAAACTGTCTCACGACGTTCTGAACCCAGCTCGCGTGCCGCTTTGATCGGCGAACAGCCGAA
>JGZV01000007.1 GCA_000741495.1 Bifidobacterium thermophilum
TTCGCGTCCCACTTATACGAACCGGCACTCAGATCAACAACCAGCTTGACCTTCTCACCCTTCGTATCCGGAATCGAACCACGATAGAACCCGTCACACGCCGGCTTCAGATCGACAAAGCCCGTCGTATCGCTCGACAGCAGACGATACCACACACGAACAGCCGACACCGAAGACGCAGGCTTATACCACACATCCATCGGCCGCTTCGCAACCGACGGCTCCGTGACCGTCACCTTCACGCTGGCGCTCTTGCCGCCAGCCGACGCCGTGACCGTCGCCGTACCCGCCTTCACAGCAGACACATAACCAGTACCCGTCACCGAAGCCACAGACGCGTCAGACGAACTCCACGTCACCGTCTTATTGGTCGCGTTCGACGGATTGACGGTCGCCGACAACTGCACCGACTTGCCCTTGGCCAACGACAACGCGCCATTCGACACACCAGAACCCGAAACCACAACCGACGACACCGGAACATCAGGCGTCTGGCAGGTCACGGATTCGAGAGTGGCACCGGAACCGGACCAACGGACGGTACCCCCGTTGTAAGAGATACCCGCCTGGTTCGCACCCGGGACCTGCTGGCTACCGCCATCATTGAAGATGACCTTCGCGTTGCCGGCGAGGTCGTCCGGCACATCGTAATAGTAACCGGACTGCCCGCACGTATCAGTACCCGAAATCGCAGTCATCTCCACGCCAGGCCACTTCGCGTTGTTGGTAGAGCCGTCAACGTAAACGTAGGCGTAGATCTTGCTCCAGTTCGAAGGCTTGGTGGCGTATACCACGTTCGTGGCCTTCGGCGCTTCACCGGTCACCGTCACTGTCACCGTAGCGGTCTTGCCGTTGGAGGTGGTGGCAGTAATTGTGGCCGTGCCGGCCTTCTTGAGGCTGACCTTGCCTTCCGAGCTGACCGCGGCCACGGAATCGTCGGAGCTGCTCCAAGTCACACGCTGGCTGGCATCCGAAGGCGTTACCGTAGCCTTGAGCGTCAGCGAAGTGTCGCCGGAGGAGATGTCGCGCGTCACCTTGCCGTCGGCAACACCATCACCGAAGATGGACACACCGGTCGCATCCACGCCGGAACCGCCCTCATAGTCGGTTTCCTCCGAATCAATGTAGGTGTCCGGGTTGTACCCGTTCTTCTGCATGTAGGTTACACAGTACTTGTCGCACGGGCTTTGGGTGCCGTCACTGGGATCGTAGGTCGGGTCGCCCTGCTTGGTGTACGAATACGTATGCGTGATGGCCTGGCCGTCAGCACCGGTGCCCTTCACGGTCACCGTGAGCACGTCGCCCTTCTTGGCGTTGGCGCCGATCTTGATGACATCGCCATCGGAGTAGGATCCGGACTGCCCGTCGGACGTGGTGTAGGTCGTGTTGGTCGCCTGGTAGGCGCGCAGCGTGATCTTCTTCGATGTGCCGGGAATCGTGCCCTTGTTCGGGTACGCCTCAGCGGTGGAGATCTTCTCGGAACGGGTCTTGTTGGAGAACGCCGCAATCGCCTTCGCATTCACGGAACCGGACGTAATGGTGCCACCGGAGACCGTAATGGTGCTGCCGGTGACCTCATCGGTGTACGTGCCGTTCGCCAGCTTGGTGGACGTGCCGGCAAGGTTCTTGGCGCTGCCGTTCGCGTTCGCGACAACCACGCCGTCCTGGGCAGAAGAGCCAGCGTAACGTTCGACCATGAGGCACAGGTCGTCGCCGCAGTTGCTCACGTTCGAGTTCTCGCCGATCATGGAGTTGCGGAAGTGGTTGACCGCTACAACCTCCGGGTCCTTCCACAGGTCGGAGCCGGCGTCGCCGAGCTTCGAGTTCTCGGTGAACGGGCCGCTGCCATTGCCATACGTACCCTTGCCGCCGGTACCGTACGTGCCGCCGTCCTTGTACGGGCGGTCGAAGAACAGGGACATGCCGTTCTTCTGGGCGGTTACGCCAGCCCAGCCGTACTTGATCCATTCATCACTAAGCTCCTGCGGAATATTCGCCTCGCCGTTGGCGAAGTTATCATGCGATTCCACCCAGTTGACTGTCTTGTCTTCAGACACCTTGTTGTGCTGAGTGAAATGGCTCGCCGACAGGTTGCCATGCTGCACGCCGTTACGCACCTCATGGCCATAGGAGGAGTCGGTGATGCCGCCGCCGGCTACCGAGCTGTTCCAGAACAGATTGGCGTAATCGGCTTCACGCACATTCGCGTCCTCAAGCACCTCACCATACTGGTATTGAGCGCCGTTCTTGAGAATCGTGTTCCAATAGTTGGACTGCTTGCCGAACACCTCGTCAGGCAGCTCGATATGCTTCGCCGCATCATAACGGAAGCCGTCCGCACCATCGGCGACCGTCTGCTTGAGCAGGTCGGCCATGCCCTGGGTCACGGTGTCATCCTGCGTATTGAGGTCCCACAGGCCGGACAGCTTGTGCTGGGTGCAATCCTCACGATTGTTGTAGTCGGAGATTTGCTTGTCCTCGTGGAAGTAGTTCTTGTTGCGCCACTTGTCTGCGATGACATCGAAATCCGAGGTGAAGTGGTTGGACACCGAGTCCACGATGACACGCAGACCGTACTCGTGTGCTTTCTTGCACATGGACTTGAATTCGGCTTCGGAGCCGACCACGTAGTTGCCGATGGCCATATCCGTCGGCTGGTAGACGTAGTACCAGTTGAGGTACCAGTTACCGGTGCCGAGCTTGCGGTTGTCCTTGATCTTGACAATCGGCTCGGTCTGGATCGAGGTGTAGCCCGCCTTGGCGATATCCGGAATGTTCTCCTCGATGGTCTTGAACGACCATTCGAAGGCGTGCAGCGTGGCGCCATCCTTCATATCTTTCGCCAGACCATACTTCTGGCGTGCAGCCTCGAACGTGGCGTTGCCTACCGTGTCAGCGTAGCTGTCGCGTGTACCGCCCGACGTGGTGCTGGCAGCGGCCGTCACCGTACTGGCTGCGTTGGCCGAGACGGCGGTGTATGTGCCGACCCCGGCGAATGCGGCGAGGGAGGCCGCGGAGGCGACCATCGCCACTATCTTCCTAGAGAGCATATCCATCCTTGATATGCCGCGAGAACGAGATGCTCGCATAGTTCTCCTTTGGTTCAATGACGTTGTTGTCATCGTTTCTCTATCGGTATTCAGTTATACGGTATCCACTTGTCCCCACACGCGGCGGGGTATGGGTTGCGGCCGGTCTCCGCCTGTAACGGGGACCGGCCGCAACCACACCCGGAAACCGGGCTACTTCACCGTGACCGTCAGCACAGCGGACTTACCGCCCGCCTGGACATGCACCTTGCACGTGCCGGCCTTCACACCGACCACATACCCGGTACCCGTCACCGCGACAGCACCACCATCAGACCACCACGTCACCGTGGACGCGCCAGACGGCACATTCACCGCCGACAACTGGGCCGTACCGCCCTTCGCCAGCGACAACTTGCCATTCGACACACCGGAACCGGAAATCGCGAACCCCGTGGACACCGCACACGCATGGGCCGCGGAATACACATTCCCATACGCAAGCGTCACCGCCGAACCCGACGCCCGGTAACCGTCCTTGCCCTTCGCGTCCCACTTATACGAACCGGCACTCAGATCAACAACCAGCTTGACCTTCTCACCCTTCGTATCCGGAATCGAACCACGATAGAACCCGTCACACGCCGGCTTCAGATCGACAAAGCCCGTCGTATCGCTCGACAGCAGACGATACCACACACGAACAGCCGACACCGAAGACGCAGGCTTATACCACACATCCATCGGCCGCTTCGCAACCGACGCACCGGTAACGGTAATCGACTTCAGGTCAGACACACCGCCAGCGGTCGCGAGGATCGTGGTGGTGCCGGCCTTCACGCCGGTAACAACACCGGTCGAGGACACGGTCGCGACCGACGGGTCGAGGGACGCCCATGTGACTGTCTTGTTCGTCGCGTTCGACGGGCTCACCGTAGCGGTCAGCTGGATCGTCTTGCCCGCGGCGACCGTCCCGGCGCCCGAGATCGAGACCGACTGGACATCGACCTTGGCACCCGGATCAGTGACAGTCACCTTCACCGAAGCGCTCTTGCCGCCAGCGGTCGCGGTGATCGTGGCCGTACCGGCCTTCACGGCCGTCACATTGCCCGTACCCGTCACCGAGGCCACCGACGCGTCAGACGAGCTCCACGTGACCGTTCTGCTCGTCGCGTTCGACGGGCTCACCGCAGCAGACAACTGCACCGACTTGCCCTTGGCCAGCGACAGCGCACCATTGGACACGCCATCACCGGAGATAGCAACAGACGACACCGGAACATCGGGCGTCTTGCAGGTCACGGTGGACAGCGTGGTGCTGCCGCTGGTCCAGCTCATGGTGCCGCCGTTGTAGTCCATGCCCGGGGCCATGTTAGCCGGGTAGCGGTTGGAGTTATTGCCATTGTCAGAGAAGATGACCTTCGCGTTGCTGGCGAGGTTGTCCGGCACATCGTAATAGTAGCCGGACTGCCCGCACGTATCAGTACCCGGAATCGCGGTTATCGCCACACCGGGCCACTTCGCGTTGCTTGTGGCGGAGGAGCCGCTACCGGTGTACATGTAGATGTACACGCTGGACCAGCCGGAAGGCTTGGTCACATAAATGCGGTTCTTGGCTACCGGGGCGGTACCGGTCACGGTCACCTTGACGCTGGCGGTCACGGTGCCGGCCTTGGCGGTGATGGTCGCCATGCCTGCCTTCTTGGCGGTCACGGTACCATCGGAAGCCACCGAGGCAACGGAATCGTCGGAGCTGCTCCAGGTGACGGAGGCGCCGGCAGGGTCGGTGGTGGCGGTCAGCTGCTTGGTGGTCGCGCCGTTGGACACGTCGAGCGAGAAGTCGGACTGGCTGATGGTCACGGACTTCACGGTCGTGGTGGTGCACGAAACGCTCTTCAGCGCGCCGGACGTGGAGGCTGACGTGTCACCGTTCCATGCGGATGTACCAGTGACTTGGAGACCGGCCGCGTCTTCGCCTGACGTGCTGTCGGCCGGGTACTTCGTGGTGTTGGTCGCGTTGCCGTCGTTGAAGATGACACGGACCGTGCCTTCGAAGTTGTCCGGAATCTCGTACATGTAGTCGTATCCGGCGTTCTTGCCGCAGGCGTCTGCGGCGGTCATCGCCACGCCCGGCCATTTGGCGTTCTGGGTGACGCTTGCCGCGTTCGGATCGTCCACATACACGTAGGCATCCAGGTTGCTCCACGAGCTCGGCTTCTTCGCGTACACAACGGTCACCGCGGTGGGGTCCTTCTTCTGGAAGGTGAAGGTTGCGGTGACGGTCTTGCCGTCAGCGTCGGTACCGCTCACGGTGACAGTGACGGCGGAACCGACGGCGGTGTTCGCGCCAACGGTGATGGTATCGCCGTCATTGTAGCTGCCGGACTTGCCTTCGGACGTGGTGTACTTGGCGCCAGCCACGTTGGAGGCGCGCAGCGTCACGGTCGTGGTGTCGGTCTTGAAGCTCGCACTGCCGGTCGCGGACACGGAGGCGACGTTGGTCTTCATGTTGTAGAACACGCTGACCTTGCCAGGTGTCGCGGTGCCGGAGGTGATCTTGCCGCCGGACACGGTGAGCGTGCCACCGTTGACCTGGTCGGTGTAGGTGCCGTCGTCAAGCTTGGTGGACAGGCCGGCCAGCGACTGCTGGTTGCCCATGTTCACCACGGTCACGCCATCGGTGTCGGCGTTGCCGTCGGACTTGTAGCGCTCGACCATGAGGCAGGAGTTGTCGTTGCAGTTGCGCAGATACTCGGAGGCGTCCTCGTTGTTCATCGCGTTGCGGAAGTGGTTGACCGCAGTGACCTGTGTGTCCTTCCAAGAGGTCGAACCGGCGTCGCCGAGCTGTGTCTGCTCGGAGAACTGGGGGTTGGAGCCGCCGGAGCCGACCGGGCGATCGAAGTACAGGGACATGGTGTCAGCGCGTGAACCGATCACGCCCCAGCCCATGGTCATCTGCCATTCGCTCATGCCGGTGGATTCCTTGTCCTCGTTGGCGTAGGTGTCGTGGGATTCAACCCAAGACGTCAGGTTTGATGCGGCGACGTTGTAGTTGTCCCAGGAGCTGAGATTGCCGGCATTGAGATTCTTCGAGTTCAGCGCGCTACGCAGCGTACCGCCGTACGCGGATGCGGTGATACCGCCGCCGCCTTTGGCGGAACTGGCGAACAGCTTCGCATAGTCGGAGTCGCGGGAGATGCCGTCGTGCAGCACTTCGCCATACTGGTACTGCGAGCCGTTGGCGAGAATCTTGGTCCAGTATGAGGAGTTGTTGTACTCCCCCGGCAGCTCGATATGCTTGGCGGCATCGTAACGGAAGCCGTCCACGCCATCATTGACCAGCTGCTTGAGGTATGAGGCCATCATGTCGCCGACAGTGGAGTTGCCGTCGGTGTTGAGATCGTACAGGCCGACCAGCTTGCAGTGGGTGACCTGGTAACGGTTGTTCCAGTCGGAAACGTTGCCGTTATTGCAGTCGTGATGGTAATAATCGTTGTTCTTCCAGCGGGAGGAGATAGCAGGATAGTCAGCGGTCATGTGATTGGCCACAATGTCGACGATGATGCGCACGCCATACTTGTGCGCGGTCTCGCACAGGCTCTTCAGGTCGGATTCGGATCCGACGACCCAATTGCCTACCGTGGTATCGGTTGGCTGATAGACGTAATACCAGTTTTTGGCGAACTTCATTCCGTTGCCGGCCGCATGGATCGCGGACACCGGCTCGGTCTGCACCGAAGTAAAACCAGCCTCGGCGATTGCCGGAATGTTCTGTTCGATGGTCTTGAACGACCACATCCACGCATGGAGCGTGGCACCTTCGCTCATGTTCTGGGCGAGACCGTACTTCTCTCGAGCCGACTCGAAAGCAGAATTCCCGACAGTGTCGGAATAACTGTCTCGCTGAGTATCAGCACTTGCCGTCGTGGCGGACGCCATACTGACGACGCTGCCGGTGACCAGCATGGCCGCCGATGCGACAAGGGCCATGAATTTGTGGCTCCACTGCCGCGCTACCTTGGTGTGTCCAGGCACATTCGCTCCTTTCGCGAACTATCACCCGAAATACAGAAACCGCGCAGCCGTGCACAGGCAATGTGCCGTACAACGCGAGCCCCTGTAGAACTCCTTTTTATCTATATGCTCATGCACTGCGCATACGCTGCACCCGCATGGAGTTGGGACCGAAGTCCGGCAGCCGATGACCGGCACGGTCACAGGCCGCCCTGCCTGAATTTAGGCAACAGCTTCAGTATATGTTTGAGCAATCATGAAGTGAAATCGGGGGGTGTCGTAAAACAACGCCCATTAAACAGCTGAGGACAATAACCCCCCTATTCAGCGCAAACGAAGCTTGCGGTTCATGCTACTTTGTCGGTCGTGGCAAAGCTTTTTTACTAGTGCGTCCAGCCACCGGTCATAATCAGTGCACTACTCTTCTCTTCAACCTCATTGTTGCTGAACAAGATTGTTATAGAAATGGTGCCGTCGCTCTCATTACTATGCGGCGACACCATAACTTATTATTCCGAATACCCATTCTAGGGCATAACCGTGGTTAGTCCTGGGTTTTGCTGTTGTCGATGAGGCGGATCTCACCGTCGGCGATGCCTTGCAGGTGCTTGCCGTACGGGCTCTTCCCATACCGTCTGGCCGACTCGAGAAGCTCCTCCCTGCTGATCCACCCGTTCTGGTAGGCGATCTCCTCGACCACCGCGATAGGCAGGCCCTGCGCCCGCTGCACCGTACGCACGAACTCACCAGCCTCGAACAGGCTGTCCATCGTACCCGTATCCAGCCACGCATACCCACGGCCCAACGTCCGCACCCGCAACGAACCATCCTCCAAGTACATGCGGTTCAGATCCGTGATTTCCAACTCGCCACGCGCCGACGGGCGCACCCGTTTCGCGTACTCCACCACACGCCGGTCATAGAAATACAAGCCCGTCACCGCGTAATTCGACCTCGGGTGCACCGGCTTCTCCTCGATCGACACCGCTTTCCCGGTCTCGTCGAAATCGACCACGCCATAGCGTTCCGGATCATCCACGTAATAGCCGAACACGCTCGCCCGGCCCGCCTCCGCGTCACGCACCGCGCCACGCAGCACACGGCCCAGACCGTTGCCGTAGAAGATGTTATCCCCCCAACACCAGGGCGCACGTATCCCCCCGCGATGAACTCCTCGCCCAGCAGGAACGCCTGCGCCAAGCCATCCGGGCTCGGCTGCACCTTGTACGACAACCGCACCCCGTACCGGGAGCCATCCCCCCAGCAGACGCTCGAAATTCGGCAGGTCCTTCGGCGTCGAAATCAAAAGGATATCCCGGATACCCGCCATCATCAACACACTCAACGGGTAATACACCATCGGCTTGTCATACACCGGCAGCAACTGCTTCGACGTGACCGTCGTCAACGGATACAACCGGGTACCCGAACCACCCGCAAGAATAATACCCTTCACCGCCAAACCTTCCTTCCAGCACACAAGGCCATGGACCATTTCAGTGTAATCTACTGGACGAACACGATGGAACCGCGAACCAGACTCTACGCGGTTCCATCGCAATTCACACACACCCACAAAGCATGGGCCAACCGGGCATCACACGCGCGCGGCCAGCTCCGCCTTCACATACGCCTTCAACGACTCCTCCCAATCCGCAGGCGCATAGCCGGCGGCCTCGATTTTCGACAGGTCGAGGGCGGAGTGCACCGGGCGCGGCGACACCGGATTCTTTGCGGCCTCGAAATACTGCTGCGTCGAGACCGGCTTGACGGCGTCGCCGTTGCCATTCGTGAGGTCGAACACCTCGGCGGCGATGTCCTTCCAGGACTTGACCGCGCCCGACCCCGTGAGGTTGTAGGTGCCGTACGGCGCCGTGGAATCAAGCAGGTGGAAGATGGCCTCGGCCATGTCCTTGGTGAACGTGAGGCGACCGAACTGGTCGTCCACCACGGTCACCTGGTTCAGCGCCTCGTCCGGGTTCGCCACGCGGTCCGACAGGCCCATCATGGTCTTGACGAAGTTATGCCCGTCGCCGATCACCCAGCTGGAGCGCAGGATGTAGTGCTGCGGCGCCTGGTCCACGGCGATGTCGCCCGCGGCCTTGGTCTGGCCGTACACGCCCAGCGGCGCGAAATCCTCCGTCTCGGTATGCTCCTCGCGCGTCCCGTCGAACACATAATCCGAGCTCACGTGCACCAGCGTGATGTGGTGCTCACGCGCGACCTTGGCCAGCAGCGCCGGGCCCGTGGCATTGGCCTTCCATGCAGCCGCGCGGCCTTCGGCGGTCTCGGCCTTGTCGACGGCCGTGAACGCGCCGGCGTTGATGATCGTGCCGTACAGGTCCCAGTCGAACCGGTCGTAGGCGGCCGGATCGGAGAAATCGAAGGTGTCGATGTCGTGGTACTCGAAGTTGTGCAGGCCGTGCGCCTCCGCATACTCCCTGATCGCACGGCCCAACTGGCCGTACGCGCCGGTGACGAGCGTACGCTTGGGTTCCATCGGCTTGGCGTCGGCGAGGAACGGATGGTGCAGGTCGGCCTCGGATCGCTCGGTCTGGTCCAGCGGGATGGGCCACTGGATGTTCAGCGTCGGATCCGCGAGGTTCACGAAGGTGTAGGTCTTCTTCTGCTCGAGGCTCCAGTGCGCGTTGACGAGGTAGGTGTAGGCGGTGCCGTCCTCGAGGGTCTGGAAGGAGTTGCCCACGCCGCGCGGCACGAAGATGGCCTTGGACGGGTCGAGCGTGCAGGTGTAGACCTCGCCGAAGGTGTCGCCGGGGCGCAGGTCCACCCAGGCGCCGAACACGGAGCCCGTGGCGATGGAGATGTACTTGTCCCACGGCTCGGCGTGGATGCCGCGCGTCACGCCGCGCTTGGTGTTGAAGCTGATGTTGTTCTGCACGGGGCCGAAGTCCGGCAGGCCGAGGGCGGTTTCCTTGGCGCGCTGCCAGTTCTCCTTGAACCAGCCGCGGTTATCGCCGTGCACCGGCAGGTCGAACACGATGAGACCGGGGATGTTGGTCTTCGTGACCTTGAGTTCCTTTTCGAATTCCATTGCCTTGTCTTTCCTCTGCTTACTTCACGATTGCGCCGTGACACCGCGCGACGGTCGCATCGTTGTCACGATTGCGCGATGCCGCGCGATGGCATCACTGGCCCTGACGCTTGTAGCGTTCCTCGGTCGCGGCCTTGGTCTTCTCCCACCACTGCGGGTTGTTCGTGTACCAGTCGATTGTGGCCTTGAGTCCGGATTCGAAATCGGTATGGCTTGGCTTCCAGCCCAGCTCGGTCTGGAGTTTGGTGGAGTCGATGGCGTAGCGGCGGTCATGGCCCGGACGATCCTTGACGTGGTCGAAGGCGTCCTCCGGCTGGCCCATGAGACGCAGGATCATGCGCAGCACGTCGATGTTGTTCTTCTCGCCGTTCGCGCCGATGAGATACGTCTCGCCGATGCGACCCTTGGTGAGAATGGTCCATACGGCGGAGGAATGGTCCTCGGTGTGAATCCAGTCACGCACGTTAAGGCCCGCGCCATACAGCTTCGGGCGCACACCCGTCAGGATGTTCGTGATCTGCCGCGGGATGAACTTCTCCACATGCTGGTACGGGCCGTAATTATTCGAACAATTGCTGATCGTCGCCCGGATCCCGTACGTACGCGTCCAGGCGCGCACCAGCATGTCGGAGCTCGCCTTGGTGGACGAATACGGACTCGACGGATGATACGGCGTCTCCTCCGTGAACTTGTGCGGGTCGTCGAGCGCCAAGTCCCCGTACACCTCGTCCGTGCTGATGTGATGATAACGGATGCCGTACTTGCGCACCGCCTCAAGAAGACGATACGTGCCCACCACGTTCGTGCGCACAAACGGCTCAGGATCCGCGATCGAATTATCATTATGCGACTCAGCCGCATAATGCACGATGGCGTCGTGGCCGGGCACGATCTTGTCAAGCAACTCCGCGTCGCAGATGTTGCCGTGGACGAAGTCCATGCGGTCCGACGGGATACCCTTCAAGTTATCCAGGTTACCCGCATACGTCAGTGCATCCAACACCGTCACATGCGTCTCGGGATGATTGTCTACAACATAATGTACGAAATTCGAACCAATAAAACCGGCCCCACCCGTAACAATAATGTTCCTCGGAACAAATGTCTCAGTCATACTTGCATCCTACCCCACGGCAAAGAATTTTACAGAAACTCCGTCACTACGAATCCGCTCTAGTGCGACGAGTAATCGATGCTGAGTATAAATACGGCGCGATGCACATCTCCGTCGGGTTTCGTTTTGTAGACATCACAATACTGATAGTTGATCTGAGCCATGCTCGACAACTCATAGTGAATGGTCTTCGAGAAGCCTTTTCCTTTCGGCGCACCTGCCTTCCCTCGCAGGAAACAGGTGTTTGCTATTGGATCCTTGGATCCGGGCGACTGAGCGACGTGATTCCAAAATTGTCTTGCCTGTTTCAAGCCGACGCGCTCAACAATCTGCTCCCATGCCGATGCGTACTTTCTATGAACCGGTACACGATACTTGGGCTTTTCAAGCGGTTTACCGCCTGGGCTTCTCACCGGTTCCATAGGGTTGTACGCGGGAATCCATCACTCATCCCCCGGCTCTGCCGGCGCCTCGGCTTCGGTGAAATCATCCTGATCAAGCCCCGGAGATAGCAGCACCCGTTTTCTCAACGGATCCTCCAATTGCCCTGCGGTTGCTTTCCAATCATGCAGCAACTTGTCAAGTCCAGTAAAGTCATCTTCGGAAACATCGATGATTAACTCATCAGAAAGCTCATCACAGAACGCGGTGAGATCATCGTTATCAAAGACTCTGAGCCATGCGAGGTCTCCCCACCCCGCCACATCCGGCCGGCCACCTGGCTGAAGATAACTTCTGAGCCGGTTTAAATTCAGCGTCCATTCCTTGTACAGTTCCAGATGCTCAAGTTCAACATGAGGGAGCATCACCAGCTCCGATCCTTTGTTGTCTTTGATGATGGCACGACCGTTCCTCGCGGCATCCAGCACTGCAGTCCGCTGTTTGGCAAGATCTGATACCTGAAAACTGTTCATACGGAGCCTCTCATACTACGTGTTCACATTATCGCGCATACTTTCTTATGTTATATTTTATGCATTATCTTATCACTGACTTGCAAGCAGAAGCATCGTGACAGAAAACATCACGAGCGAACAATCCAACGCCACAAATCATGCTCAAACATGCAGTGACATGTCCAAAGCATTGAACGAGCTGCCATTCCGTCCAGTGCCCACAAACCCCAAGGATGTCACAAGCTGAGCAACCGGCATTATGGTCGTCTGCACAAAGAGTATCGATATATCCACAAGGAGACATAGACTCCCTCTCCGAGAATGCGCTTGAGCCAATAAACATTGACAACAATGAGCTGAACTCGGAGATTGCCAAGCGCGCTGTCTATCAACAGAAAACTCGCACGTTAAATATCCAATATGGAAAGCTCATCGATGCCGTTGAACAGAACCTCAGAAAACAGGATTACCGGGGAGCGGCCGCACTGTTTAAATTTTATCTATCAGAACATCCGGAATCCACCGACGCGCTGAATTCTCAAGGTTTTTGTCTGATTCCGGATTCACCGGAGGACGCGGCAGAGATCATCCAGGAGGCGCGCGTACGCGGGTTTCACACACCATGCCTATCCGTCTACAATTTATGCTGCTGCCACTATCTGCTTCAGGATTTCGAATCAGCGCTTCGCATCGCTGACCAATACCGTTTGCACATGTATGGCACCGGAGCAGATTACGGCCCCACCCAGCCCGCGCTAATTTGGCAGATTGACGGCCAACAATGCGAACTGCAGGAAACCCACAATATCGGGGCGGAACTTGCAGCCTTCTGCATCAAGATATGCGAGCAAGTCGGTGACACAAACAGACTTCGTGAATGGACGGTGTTCCAGGAGAAGCTCAAACAGTCCGAATCACACGAATGATATCGGATCGGCGATAAAAGGCCATCGACGGCATGACCCCGATGGGTTGCCAGGAACACGCCCTGGCAACATGAACACGTATCATTATTACAGATGTCCAACAATCCGGGCGTAGTTCAGTTCGCATAGCGCGGCTCAGCAGTCTGAGCTACAATTTCCTTATTACTTACCTTTCTCTACAAGAATGAACAGGGGATAACCGTGGACGGTAATAGAAGTGCCATTGAGCATGTAATCTCTTCGGCTGATGCTGACGCCATAAGTGGGCGTTCAACATATTGCGTTGGCTGTGGTGCATGTACCCTATTGGATCCGGCATTCAACATTGCGAAGAATTCAGATGGCTGTTATTGCGCAAACATCAGCGGAGCCCCTCGCGAGGGTGGGGCTATTGCCAGCTCCGTTTGCCCCTTTGCTGCAGGAGTCGATGAAAATCAAATTGCCAAGGACCTGTTTTCCGCTCAAACCGGTATTCAACATGATCAGTACCTCGGCTACTACCTCAATACATATGTCGGATTCGTCAATGAAGATGGCTGGCGATCCCGCGGCAGCTCTGGTGGTTTCGTGAGTTGGCTGGCAGCCACTCTCCTCCGTGAGGGATTGATAGATGCTGTTGTACACGTAAAGGACGGCCCCGACAGCGAGCACATGTATCAGTATGCAGTTTCACACACCGTCGATGAACTGGCGACAGGAGCGAAATCAAAATACTATCCAGTGGAGATGAGCCAAGTACTCGCCTATATGAAGGAGCACGATGAACGTTATCTGTTTATTGGTATTCCTTGCTTTGTAAAGGCGATGAGACTTCTCTGCCGAAATGACCAATTGCTGCATTCTCGTGTGAAATATTGCATAGGCCTTGTCTGCGGTCATTTAAAGTCCGATTTCTTTGCAAAAAGCGAAGCATGGGAAGCGGGTGTGCCGCTTGATACCATCAGGCGTGTTGATTTCCGCTATAAAATTCCTGGTAGCCCCGCCAGCGACTATGCTATCAAGGTCGACAGGTCCGACGGCGATGTTCCAATTATCAAGCGTACCAACGAGCTCTCTACGACGAATTGGGGATTGGGCTATTTCAAATACAATGCATGCGACTATTGCGATGATGTCCTTGCCGAGACAGCAGACGTCACCTTCGGAGACGCGTGGCTTCCTCAATATGTATCAGATAGTCAGGGATGCAATGTAGTGGTTGTGCGAAATCGCACTATCCAACATATCCTTGACAAGCATGCAGAGGAATTAGTTTTACATGACTCGACTCCCGAAGAAATCTACCAATCCCAAGCGGGCGGTTTCCGTCATCGCCGTCAAGGTCTGGCATATCGATTGGATGTACATAAAAAACGAGGCGAATGGACGCCGACGAAGCGCGTACAACCATCGCTTGAGGGAATCGGCAAGCGCAGGCAGAAAATCTATGCGATGCGTACCGTATTGAAGAATGAAAGTTTCGTCGCCTTCACTGAAGCTAAGAAGGCTAATAATTTCTCAGTATTCATCAAGCATATGCAACCTGTGGAACGGAAATATTCTACGATTCAGACTCCCCTTTCGCGTCGCTTGTTAAGGAAGATAAAATGGCTATTGAGGGGAATACTGCGTCGCCACCAATCGAGGATGCACATGACTGCTAGAAATTCAGCAGAATGAACCCAACATACCCCCGCATTGTACTGCGATTACATTAGATGCAGGATTACCGAGCCTCAACGAATAGCACTGATGTAGTGGATTCTACTATGATATTGCATATCGAAGTAGAATCCACTACATCAGCAAGTTGCAATGCACTCGCTAGACAATTTATTGCATAGCATCTTTGTTCAAGCGCCCCCCAGACTCGTTTAGATGCTACGCTCTTTTCGACGAGTGGATCCCGGGCTTGGCTCGCACCATAACTCCCACTGCATGTCTGTATAACACAGCAGCTGACTTTCGTTCAAATCACGAGCTAAACAACCCTTTTTTACTGTAATAGTCGACTATCGCCATCAGCAGATATTGATGTGATTGCATAAGGTACGCTCGGGCAATATCCTTTTTCCCTGACAGAGGGATTGCGAGATATTGTCTCGGGTATTTTTCCTTATAAAAATCACAGATTAGCTTAATCTTTCCCAGAGTCGATTTTGAACTCTTTACAGCATTCCTTATGTTCTCGAAATTCGCTCTATGCCAGTAGATAGTGTCAATATTCTTAATAGAATAGTGAATGTCATCCAATGCAATCTTAAGTGCTTGGTATTCTGCGACTCGTCGTTCATAGAAATGCCGGTCTGTTCTACCCGTCACCGACTGGGTCGAACGATAATATTTATATAGATATTTGTCATCTACAGCAATTCTATTTGCATAGTAAAATGCTTGAAGCAAGAATATTGCATCCTCACCGACTTCCACTTCACATGGGAATTGAATCTGTCTGCCCTTCAGCAGTTCAGCGGAATATATTTTGCCCCACGGCGCCCTTAAAAAGTCACCATAAAAAGGAACAGTGTCACTGGAATACAGCTGTTGAATCAGTTGATCCTTTCCCCTGCCGGTTGTTATTACTGCCCGACACGGATTAAACGGTCTCATTCTGGTAATAACAGATCCGTTGTCGACGTAATAAGCGTTTGTGCATACAATATCCGCGCCTGTCCCAATTAGAGTCTTCAACCCAGCGGATACAAAATTAGGCATCAGTTCGTCATCGGCATCCAAAAAGGCAAGGTATTGACCGGATGCAGCGTTCATTCCGATGTTTCTAGCGCGAGATACGCCTCCATTCTCCACCGTTATAACCTTAAGATTTGAGTTCAGATTCGCAAGATTAGCACAAATCTTCCCCGTATCATCTGATGATCCATCATCCACGACAATCAGCTCAACGGATGGGTAATCCTGCGCAAAAACAGATTGCGCAGCTCTCATAAGAGTAGACTCGCCGTTATAAACGGGAAGTATGATTGACACAAGGGGCTGTTCAGACATATTTCGATGATCTCTCACGCTTTATCATTGACGGATTTATACAATTGCTTTATTTTTTTCTACGTCAGCATCTAGGCTGTATTTTTCTTTGGCCTCATTACGCGCATTCACAACAATGCATCTGCATAAATCTTCATGATTTAAAGCCCATTCGAGAGCATCAGCCAATCCTTGCGCAGTATTATCAAAAATTAAGCCGTTCTCCTTGTCTCTGATGATCTCGACATTTGCACCACTATTAGACGCCACAACGAGGCAACTTGAGAGCATTGATTCGACCGTGACTCTGCCAAAGCCTTCCTTTGTTGAGCAAACACAAACAATGCCAACCTCATCTAAGAAGTTGGGGACATTATTAATCTCTCCAAGATACGAGCAATAATCGGATATGCCACAACGCTGGATTGCGTCAACGATTTCATGATAATAATCTTCATCTTCTATTTTCCCAGCCCACAGAAAACGCAGATTGCGATGGTATTTATGAATGAGTAGAGCCGCTGCTTGGAAAAAAAGCAATTGCCCCTTCCCGGGCACAATTCTTCCATAAATAGCAATAGTATTTAATGCTTTGTCTGCACAGCTATAAAATTCATTAATGGGAATACCATCATGTATCACCGTAATAGGCGATTGAACCTTTCGAGACCAACTCTCTGCTATTGGTGTTGAGATTGCAACAATTTGTGAGGCTGAATCAATCAATCTATTGGAATATTTCTCATCTGTAAAAGATATATGCAGGTCTTCCTGCATAAACTCCCTCAAATGCCAAATATAGGGAACATGAAGAATTTTAGCAGCCAACGCAGGAACATAAGCGGTGGCGGCATTCTCATGCACAACATTGATCTTCTCAGCACGAATGATTCTCATTAGTTTGAGAACAGAGACGTAGTTTGCAATGCGTTTGAGACGGTACCCTTTATTGTCCTTACCCTCGTCTCGATACCAAGACTGATACTCTTTGACGACATAGAATCTTATCCTTTTCTCAGCTAGGATTTTTTCCAGATCTCCATGATGAGGCATTGTTACAACCACATTGAATTCAGGATCTTCTTGTAGTTTTTCTGCGAGTTCAACTAAACATTTTGATGCGCCAGAAAAAGATTCACTGGAGGTCGCTGCGAGCAATACGTTAATCATACTACTTCCTTTTCATCCACGGCACGCTTGAAATCACAACTGTTTTTTCTCAATACTTCAGACCAAAAAAACGACTGTAAAATTGAATGCGAATGACCTCAGCACAGATTCCGATAGTCCCCAAATTGAAACTATAAAGATGAAAGATAGGAAGATATATTCTCCTCGCTTTAGCATGTTGCTAATAGCCATCCAGTACAAGAGCAAGAAAACAGCAAAACCTACAATTCCAAAGTTATAAAGTAGCCTGACATAGCCATTATCCACCGTGGAATACTTGTATAAGTCTTCCAACTCGCCAAAATCCGAAATTCCACCAAAGAGCGGAACCGGATAGTTTTCGAAAACACGTGCCGAATGCGTATATCTCGATCCCATCAACCCATTGATGTTATAAAGTATTACTTGTGCTCTTCCCGTAACAGTGTTCATCAACAGAGCTGGCACTATTGACAACAGTGCGCAAACCGGCATTACCCACTTCCCGACCACATCAAACAGCAACTGCGTTTTGTTCTTAAACTGCGCTGAATTGAGCAGCAGCAGCAAAACGACCTCAAGTGGAATCAGAATAGTAATTGTTCTATTCCGCGTTATTTCAACTGTTGCGAATACAACTACGATGACTGCAAATAACTCCGATAATTTCAATTGTCCCCGTTTAATACAGAGATAAAGCAGTATTAAAAGAAGCACCGTCGATGCAAGCTGATTTGGGTGGTGATATCCCAGTCCGTATCCACTCACAACAGTAAATGAACCGCCTAACTGGCCTTTCATGACGGAGTCTTTATTAACGTCCAGTACCCCAAAAGCAACACAGAATAGAATAACAACAAAATCGAATATTCGTGAAACAAATACTACTTTCAATCCACTGACATAATCCAGCTTGGTAAAAATAACTCCGGTAAGAATCATAATTAGGAAGACTGTTTCACTTGTCGCTATATAAGTAGATATAGAAATCGCACCCAAAGCTGCAATTCCTGCCAACCATTTGGCGCTGAATCTTTGGGAAAAGAGCCATACGACAAAGAGAATAACTTCACCTATTGTTAGTACAGTGGAAAAAGCCCCCCTGATTTCAAAGTCGGTATTAATAAATCCGTAATTCACCGACACAAGTATCAAGTATATATAGGCGATAAAATCGCCTGTCTGCACATTCTTACCAACCATTATTGACTCATTCCGATACAAGCAAATCGTGCATCAATCTATCCGCTGACTTGTCCCAAGAAAGTTGCAAAACGGTTCTCCGCCCACGTTCAGCAATCTTGCTCCTTAACTTTGGGTCACTGGCCAGTAACAGGATATTACTGGCCAATTTATTTACGTCTCCCGGTTCACTCAGCAGAACATTTCCCCCATCTTGGCCTAATTCTGACATACAACCGACGTTCGTACCAGCCACTGGGCACCCACAAGCCATAGCTTCCAATGGAGTCAGCCCCCATCCTTCTGCCAGCGAAGGGAAGATATAGATATCTGCCTGTTGGTAGAGCTTTCTTAGTAAATCTCGACTGGGATTCTGATAATATCTATTCAAACAGGCGATATCTGGCTTGTCATACATTCCGAACATTTCTAACGACAATTTGGTGTTATGCTTTTTTGCCATTTCAAATGCACGAACACCATCTTTTACACCTTTTTTCTCCAATGGATGATATAGCATCAGGCATCGAATATCATCATGTTTTTTTTCTGACTTAGCAGGTTTAAAAAAGTCCGTATCAATACCGTTATGAACTATTTTTGCAGGCTTACAACCAAGCTGCTCAGTCAGTACTTCATCAATCCACTTAGCGATAACGATATGGTCGAGCGGCAACCGATACGACGCTTTCCCCCACTCGTCATTATCCCAAACCTCGTAGTCTTGGATAAAATACAGTTTTCTTCCGCATTCCGGTCGCAAGGCATTAACTTCATATGCACTAGGCCAAGCGGTAGCGATTGTAACATCCGCCGCACGTATATTGCGATCGCTTATCTTCCACACCCATCGACGATTGGGCTTACGTCGAATCTCTGGTATTGTTTTCACCGTGCAATATACTTGGTGAAGCACATTTTTCAACGAAGACTGATAACGATGGACGTTACTGCCTTTAATAGGGCTATATATCACAGTGTCTATGCCACGTTCATTGAGCAATTCCGAGTACTTCTCGATAACCTTAATTCCGCCGGAATCGCCTAGCCCAGGACAGATGAAATTCACTTTCACAGCTTGAGTCCTTTCCCCCAACCTCGGCAGATTGCTCTCATCTTGTCACGCTTATCATCCTCATAGACAAGCACAATTAACATTTGCCGCATATTCCTAAGATTACCACGGATAAAATGAAACCACAGCTTATTCTTCTTAGGATAGTAGACATTGTTTTGCGCAATATAAAAATCTCGGAATGCAGAATGTTCCAGATCATTAAATACCCAGAATAAAAATCTTCGTTTTTTCCCATCACCAATAGCATGATCAAGAGTCACTCCATTTGTCTGATAGACACGGTAACCAGCTTTTCTCAAGCGAAAACAGAAGTCAAAATCCACACTGTCGATAAACATCTTTTCATCAAAACCACCAATTTCTTTCCAAGCATTGAGATTGGTCAGAGAACCTGACGTGATGCATGTTCTCACCTCTTGAACACCGTCGGTGCAGTGTCCAACAATACCTACATTCCTATCTATGATTATAGGCGCGACAATCCCAACAGAAAGACATTCTTCTGTTGCCTTCAGCAATCCCTCTACGAAATGCGGCGAGCATACGGAGTCCTGATCTAATGTAAGAATCCAACGACAACCACTATCTGCGGCAGCAGCACATGTTTGATTCAAGGCCGCGGCGACACCCACATTTGTCTCATTTTCAATTAGATGAGCATTCGGATAGTCAAGAATCAGCTCTTTAACCTCAAGAGCATTGTGCGAACCATTGTCGACAATATAGATATCTGAAACCTGAGATTGAATCGCCTCAATATTCCGCTTCAACAGATTCAAGTTTGGATTGAAGGAAATGATTCCACAGGCTACATTAAATTTGCTATCCAAGTGTCAAACCTTTCTCAGAATCCTCATTTCAGCTACCGTAATTGTTTCGTTCTGGAGCTCACCAATCAGGAAGACGTGAATATCTGTCATATAACAATCGACCTTGCCGAAAATTCGGCGACAAGTAGCGAGGATTTCAGCCCCGCCAACAAGCAAGCAAATTGAGGCGATTGTAATCCGACAGACACGTACACACTCCCAATGCTTTGACGCGGAAAAGTAATGAGGGGGCATATCAACTGGGTTATTAGGCAAGTCCCCCCCCCCATCCCGTTAATCCGCAGGTGCTTCTCTTGGCGAAATCCATTGCGAGGGATGCGCATGCAGTCCATCATTGATTCCATGAACAATCGATAGCATTACTCTTTTCTTGTCTTGCGCCCTCAACACACTGGGCACCGTATAACACAGGAAAAAACCGAGATAGTTTTTGCAGTTGAAACTGTCAAACCCCACTGTCCCATACTTCTTTAATTTCCTATTTATATAAATGATGTTCCTATGAACGTAATACACTCGGAAAGGGCTTACTCTCTTCCGATATGCAAATTTTGCCAAATTCGGAACATGCAAAATCTCGGATGCCTTCATCCAGAACATCTGTTTTTTCAACGTCTTAGGCTCAATAACTCCGAATTCCTGATCCAGAATCCACTTGTTGACTCTCAGTATTTGGTAGCCTGAACACGTGAGGCGCTTACAAAACTCATTATCCACCAAATCGATGAACAGCCACTCATCAAATGCGCCAACCTCTTCCCAAGCTTTCACAGAAGTACAGCTCGCAGACGTAATGGCTTTGGTCATCTGTTGCGTGCCGTTAGATGAAACTGGCTTGCTATATATGCGTCGCCGATCAATAACCTGAGGACAGATAATGCCTATCCGATCCGACGAATGCTCGATAATCGTCTCAAAGGATTCGATCATGCCTAACGGCACAATCGAATCCTGATCTATGGTGATAACCCACTTGTATCCATCCTCCTGGGCCTTACGCATTATCACATTCAGGGCATGTGCAATCCCAAGATTCGCATTCTCCGTTAGATATACGCAATTGTCGGGATATTCCAGTTCAACAGATACTGTAGAATTATCGTAAATATATACCTTCTCAACCTGGCTAGCAACGTTGCTCAGGCACTTTTTTTACGCGCTCCACATCATCAGGATTAAACAGAACCACGCCAGCGGCAATTTTCACCACGATACAATCCAATTCTTCTTGTTTATTTATTAGGCAATAACGGAAGTGACTTCATCATCGCTAAGTCGATTCGATCGGCATGTACGCACTGTCTCGGGGAAATGACCTACCGCGATATACATAACAAAAGATTCATACTCCGGTATGCCCAGCAATCTGCGTGTGGCTTTCTCCGCTTTCGGACGGAACATCGTGTTCAACGGACATGCTGCAAGCCCCTGCTCCTCCAAAGCAAGCAACAGAGACATTCCGAATAATCCACCATCCACGAAACCTTCATTATGTTCCTGTGGCGTCATAAATACACGGTTGTCTGATGTAATGAGAATCAGCGCCGGAGGCGTAGCGTAACCTCCAAATCCTCCCTGAATTCGAAGAGCTTCGGCGATTTCCGAAGAGTCACAAATGACTTTCACCCTCGAGGGTTGCCTATTACACACGGACGGCGTCCGCATGGCCAGCTCAATCGCAGGCTTTATCTCTTCATACGAAACGGGAAGATCGCTATATTCACGGATGGAATGACGATGCCGAGACAATTCGCTGAAGGTAAGTTCGTTATTGCGCGCTTTAGACTCCGCAGTTATAAGAACACTTCCTCCGAGCGCTTTCGGAGCCTGCGCAGCTTCGGCCCATATACTTTCGGGGAATAATGCCTTTGCAAAAGCAAATTCCTTCTCATGCCCTTCATGCTTCACGGCATATTCATGAAGCGCCGCAAGAGCGCTTTGGTATACAGCGGCGGTCCGGTAATTCGCATCTGCACGCTGGTATTTCTCCATAGCTTGCTTCAAATATTGAAGCGGCTTATGCCCAAACCCATACCTGAAGTTTGTATGGCTGAGCCCCTTTTCTATTTGATGCGTGAAGAAAGTCATGCGAGCAGCAATCTGGCGCTGACCGGTTGAATCGAACTTCGCATAGGCCTTGTTGTATTGATGCGCTTGCGCAAGCGTCATGGAATAGAGCGCCACTCCTCCATTAGCTATTCGTTTTAGTCGTTCAAAGACACTGATCGGAAGGACATGCTTCAAGGTTGAACTGATTGCCATTGTTCTACTCCAAAAACTTAATCATTCAGCTGTTCTGCGAGATACCGCATAGTATGTACCCGTTCAAGCTGAATGCGCTTATCTACATCTGCATAATCAATCGGAGAGGAATTTATTCGAGCGGCATCCTGGACTTGATATGTCATCCGTGACTGTAGACCCAAGCGGCTCAATAGATCCGAGAGCTTCTCCTCATTGCCATAGCTCGTCCCGACACTCTTACGAATAACAGTCGTAAACGGCTTATGAGCAATTGTGGAAAAAATTGAACCGTGAAATGTATCAGTGATTATCTCTTCGGCGCTCCTGAAATACGCAAGCACTTCAAACGGAGAACAGTCGATGAATCGATCAGCGCACTTTTGCACACCACCGATTGCATATACTTTTAATCCCTTGCGCTTTGCATACTCCTTTATCCAGTCTGCCTCCGAGTCAGTGATTCTTCCGGAGTACGCATAAAGTATTAGATAGCGTTCGCGGACTTCTATATCAGGAATCTTGTCACATCTATCGTAATAACCGTACACAAGTACTGGGTCCAAGTTATATTCCGGAGCTCGATTTGTTAGAGCTTGGACGATTTCACCAGAGTTCTCATCGCGCACCGAAATCGCTGCTATTTTTTGCAGGTATGAAGCCACCTCGCGATCTTTATGATAGTTCTGGAGCTTTTGCAAAGTTGTGTTGCCAAACGATGCTGCATAGGTAATGGTCTTCCCTGCATGATTGCCAGCACCAAAGAGTTCAGGCGAAAAACCAACATTCGTATTCCCCTGGATGCAATTAAAGACTTCGTCACTGCCAATAACCAGGTAATCCAACGACGGCTGATAGTTATAGCTATCGGTGATTCCCAGAAGCGGCAAATACCTACTCGCGTAATTCTTCTTATATTTAATGAACGCGAGTCTATGCTGCAGCGGAGCGTGAAAAGTCAACGCCTCCACGCCTTTTTTCATCAATCGCGATAGTTTGTTTGACCCCTCAGACGCACTCTGGATAACAGGAGGACAAACATGATAATCGACAAATTGAACATGATGACCGAGCTCTTCAATCATCGTTTTCAATGCATATGCCTGCAAAAAAGAGCCATAGTTTGCAATTCTCTGCATAGACATTATGCCCACTTCTGCCATCTTATGACTCCTTCTCTTCGAACATATTCGCGACTATCTTCTCTAAATCCGTGTTGAATTGAATATTATGCGTATGCAAGTCCCCATTGGCCATGGAACCGACAATTTCGTCATAGCCCTGTATGGTATCGCCCAGCTGCGCGATATCATAAACAGGAATAATGTTATTCATGCGACTAGCAACAGCCTGCACAAAATCAACTTGGTGATTGTTAACATGCTCGTCAAATTGCAATTGACGCGGAACTACAACAGGAATCTTCCCTATCTGCAACGGCATGATAAAGCTCGCCGGACCTCCATGAGTTATGACAATATGCGCATTAGCCACATTGGCCTTCATCTGGTCGTATGGGAGAAGCCGGTACCATTCACAATGCTTTGGCTCATACGTGCTGTAACCTATCTGCATAATAACGGGCTCATCAATTGCGCCTGTCTCGCATAGATTATCAACAGCTTCAATCAAACGGTTAAATGGCTGCTCATGAGTGCCTACAGTCACAAAAATCATCGCGTATTAGTCTTCCTAAAAGATGCTTCCGAGGTTAATGGCTTTGGGATATACCTTCTTCATTGATTCCCATTGCACGATGAACTTATCGACAATAGGGTATACGAGCTTCCCGGTCATTGTGGGCTTATCAATTCGATCAAATACCTCAATATAGATGAGCTTTGCCCCGAATAACTTGCCCAGATAAAAAAATGGCACGGCGACGGCAGCACCACTCGAAATGATTAAATCAGGCTTCTCTTTCCGCAGCACTTTCCAAGCGACTGCAGTGTTCCTAAGTAAATTCTTTAGATTCCGGTTTGTCGGATAGTAGCAATGATAGACACGTTCCCCTTCAAGTAGACTTCTGGCATCTTCCTTATCAAAAGTTACCCAAAAACGGTTCTTATTTCCCCAAAATGGTTCAAGCATATGTAAGTGCGCTAAATGCCCGCCGCTCGATCCCACGAGACAAACCTTCAGAGAACCTGACTGGGAATCTATTTGCCCTGCAGGATCAAGAGTGTCAGCCTTCCGATTGCTAGCCTTCTCTTTTCCTTTAACAGAGGCGACGTTTATCATGCCATTCATTTCAATCCTGCACCCCACGCAAAAGAAAACCATACGATACAAATACTTTTATGATTATTATCCTCAGTGCAGACAAACGAGCACCGTTATGCCATTCGCGATTGGACAAGCTTGGATATATGCCCGCAGGTCGTTGCATCTGCAGTCTTGTTTGTCCCAAAGTTAAAAAAAGCGCCAATGGTCACAACTAAAGGTGTACGGGGTAATGTGGTAGAAATCCTGAAATAGGAGTAGCTATGCAACGTGCAGCTTGGAATAGCGGAATACCTCCATGAGATATCCTCGTCAGATTCCACCATAGCTACGCTGATATGGCGAGTAAGCTCGGTTGTTCGAGAAGATTGTATCCGCGCACTGGTAGAAATACAGGGAGGCAGACAGGTTCCCATCGGTTGTTTCCGCCCTCCGTCTATTGCATCGATGGCATGTCGTTCAAACTGGACATTCAGCCTCAGTCGACGTTGAGATGTCCAACTCATCACTGCTCAGAAACTCACACCTTGCTGCGAGGCACGCGTACCCCTGCTCATTCAGACTGAGTTCCGCTACCACTGCCCCAGCTTGTGTTCGTTCAGCATAGGAAGCAGGCGGGTTGAGCATCTGGAATTAGCCCATATGAGCGGTTGGTTTTAGTCCGTTCCGTCACTTTTCGATGGGATGAGGACACCGATTCCGCGCGAACCTCGGTATTTTCCCGAATTACAGGTTCCAACGGCTTTCGGGCAGGAAAGGAACGACGAAACCGGTGCTGGTACAGCAAGGTACCGGGCTCCTTGACGCGAAAGGGGTACCGTGGCGTGAGATAGCGCGGCGCCTGTGTGTATCATCCCGTCAAGAAGTATGCGCAGATGGAGGATTGTTCGCTGAGGCCGGCTTCGCGTCCGGCGCGCGTGTCGGGGATCGACGCGTATGCGCAGGCGGTCGGCACGTGGCTCGGTGCCGATTTGCGTATGCCGCGCAAACAGCAGCATACCGCGCGGCGCGTGCATGACCGGCCAGTTGCCGAACGGCGATTCGGCGACCCGAATATAGGCGCCGCGACCATCAACCAGATTGTGCACCACGGCGCACAATCCACTTCGATGGCGACTCGTACCGGTGCACGCACATACTCATGGAATAATTACAAACAGCAAAAGGATTGTAGAAACCGTGGCCCAAATGGTACAGACCCGCCGCTCACATGAGCCCAAACAACACGCCGAAACAGTCCACTTCCACTTGACAAAACCCATCCAGATGAATCCAGATAGACAAGAAGGAAGAAACCGCCTGACGGGTCGATATCAAGAGAGGGGCATAATCCAGGCAACTCGGAATACAACAGCTTCCTCATTCACCATCAATACGCAGAGGCAATAAAACACTCATTCCGAGGTGAATCCACATCTCAAGTCCCATTCAGCACTTGGATATGAATCCCGCTTGGAGCTCCTCGGAATCAATCGCAATTTGACGATATCAGACCAATGACGTGTTCACCCGTCGCTTAGGATAACATCGGAATATCATAGGTCACCTATGTTTATTCGCAATGCGTTGCAGCACTTTTTCACGCTCGGCATCCGTAAGTGAAAATCTCCAAGCAAGTCCAACGAAGATCAAAGAGTACCCGATCCCCCATCCGATGAATGTCGGAATTGAATTCACAGGAAGCAGCACAGAACCACCAAGGCACAGAACAACTGTTCCGATTGCTAGTGCAATTGTAGGAAGCATATTCCGCCAGAAATAAAGCATGTTCAGTCCTATTCTGTTGTGATAGTACCAGTTCATGAACATGCCCGTGCCGAGCAGGATGCTCGCATCATAGCCGATGGCAGTCGCCCAATAGCCAATTTTAGGTATCAGCAATGCCGAAACAGCAATATCTATTACTGATGTCAGGATGTAGATCAAGCTACGCATCTTATGGCGATTCTTCGCACGCTGAATCTCAATACCAGTATTCTGAGTCAGCGGAATCATCACAGGGAACACCATAATTACCGCAAGCCAATATGCATCAGCATTGGCGTTTCCCGCCCAAATATGCACAAAAAAACGCCCTAGGACGATGAAACCCCCGAATAGATACCAAAAAAGAATCATTTGATATCTACCAACACGGGTCATGAGGCGTGTCAACGCGTTATTGTCATCCGATTCAGCAACCATCCGGTTAATCTGTGGCACAAACACATTAGACATCGTAGTGCTCATCGAAAAGAAGATATTGCGAATCTGCATCGCAATGGAGAACACGGCTACTGCCGATGAAGACGCCATTGCGCCCAGTAAAAAGTTGGGCACGTTATTATTAACCAAATCGAAAATCTGGTTAAGGAATATCCAAAAACTGAACACTAAAATCGCTCTAAAAAGTGATCCTTCTAGACCACGGAAAGTAAAGCGCATACCCAACTTACGCAGCGAAAAAGAGATGTTGAGAAGTAGCAACACTGTTGTCACAACAAGCTGCGCTGAAGCAACCCCTACGGCACCCATTCCAAGCATCAGTAGCATCACAGCGAGGAATGGTTGTACGACAGTGACAAAAAGCTGACGCGACTGCTGGAAAACGAACTGCTCATGCGCTGCGATGAAGGAATCAAAGGGGGAAGAAAGAAACTGCAACGCGACATTCACGCTCATAATCACCATAAGATTTCGCGCTAATCCAAGCTCAGACGGCGTCAGGCCCCTGGAAAAGATCCGCTCAACATTCGCGACGAGCACTGCACCACACACGAGACACGACAACGCCACCGCGAGATAAGTCAACAGGAAAATCCCATTGAGTTCACGAATACCCGCCTCGTCATTCTTCGCCCGCTTCCGCATATAGAAACGGATATACGCACCAGAAAAACCTGCCTCGAGAATCACAAGCGCAAAGGTCACGCTGGCAGTCATCTGGTAAACGCCGTAATCGCCCTGCCCCAAGAAATGCAACAATAGAGGCACATAGATTAGGTTGACGAGATTCTTAGCTCCAATGTTCAGGTAGCCAAGGATTGCACCAGTTTTCTTCTGCGAACGCATGAATCACCTACCCATGGCAGCATCAAGCCAAGCACGCGATGCTCTCCGATGCTCTCTTAGAAGCTCATTCACGCGTGCATAATTAATTTGAGGCGCAAGTTCTGATTCCGAAACCACGGCATTCAATTCAAAGAGTCTAAACAACGTCTCCATCCGAGAGTTCATATTGTTGTCCTTGCTAAATCCAGCCCTCGCAAATACTGTGAACTGTTTTTGGAATAAGATCGAGAAGCAACACGCATGATAGGAATCGGTGAACACATACTGCGCCTTGGAAAACAGTTCCACAAAATCCTCAGGTCCTGCTACATAATCTTTGGAATCCCGGAAATCAAGCATCCGACGAATAACACAGTGGTGTTCCTTGGCGAATTGTTGAATGCACTGCTCCTGTCTCATAGTTGGCTTTCCGAGGAAATATGTCAGTACATACTTTTCATCTGCAGGGACAAATGAATGGGTAATCGACAACCACTTATCAGCTGGAACCATAAGCGTCGGATCAAGCACGACCGTCGCCTCCCGCTTAGAAAGCTGCTCAACAAGTGTCTTCCCATCACATTCGCGAACCGACACTGAGGATAGACGCGGCAAATACTCTGAGAATACCTCTCGTATCTTTGGGTCTTCGACAACGGATACACCGAAACTAGCAGCATATGAGATAACCCTAGTTGAACTGTCAAACGAAGACCCTAGATGAAGTTTCAACTCCTCTAAGGACATGAAGTTAGGGTTCCAGATTTGATCCGAACCAAGTACAACCGTATCAACAGAAGCTCCCGGTTTAGAGACCAGCCCTTTGTACTCAGTTAACTCAAAACAATCATTCGGCGCGTATTCCTTAGTGAAATGCTTCATTTTCTGAAGACGACGCCATTCTAGCTCTTCCTCAGCACTGAGCAGATGGAGAGAAGCTTTCACTCCGGATTTTACCTTAGAAAGACGCAACAGTTCCCTAGTGCGGATCTTGTAATATTCACGAGATGTAGACAGAGAGAGAATAAATCTGGCGGTGGTGCAATCACCGTATGCCATTAATAGTTGTGTTAAAGCGTAATTCTGCAATCGATTCCCATAATTCGTTTCATCTGAAATCGTGACAATCAAACTACTTGTCATGACACCCCCGAAACTTTCACCACTAATTCTATGAATCCCGCTTATTATTACAACCATCATGGACGTGACCGGTGCCTTCATCCCACCGAAGCGATGAAACGAACTAGAGCCAACCGTTCACATGGACTAGTTCCGGATGCCCAACCGGCCCACTTTCTATTGAACAAACACATGTTGTGCAACGGCACACTCTACCAACCCGGCGGAACCCACACACCGCAACAAAGCGAAACGCCCTCGCACACGCCCCAAACTACGGCAAGACACGACACACCCCGGCGAATGCGGCGAGGGAGGCCGCGGAGGCGACCATCGCCACTATCTTCCTAGAGAGCATATCCATCCTTGATATGCCGCGAGAACGAGAAGCTCGCATAATTCTCCTTTGGTTCAATGACGTTGTTGTCATCGTTTCTCTATCGGTATTCAGTTATACGGTATCCACTTGTCCCCACACGCGGCGGGGTATGGGTTGCGGCCGGTCTCCGCCTGTAACGGGGACCGGCCGCAACCACACCCGGAAACCGGGCTACTTCACCGTGACCGTCAGCACAGCGGACTTACCGCCCGCCTGGACATGCACCTTGCACGTGCCGGCCTTCACACCGACCACATACCCGGTACCCGTCACCGCGACAGCACCA
>JGZV01000008.1 GCA_000741495.1 Bifidobacterium thermophilum
TCAGCCCCAAGCCACCCGACACCGACAGCGAACCAGACGGGGACGGCGAACCAGACGGCGAAGACGACGGGGAGCCGGCCGACGGGGCCTGCACCACACCACCCGACGACACACCAGCACCAGACGACACCGACGCGCCGCCCGCCACCGACGACGGGTCAGCCGACGCCGACGGGGCCACCGCCAACACACAAGCCACCACACCAGCCACCACACCGACGGCCAGACAACGACCACGAGCAACACCCATGGCACCCTCCTCAAAAACATAACTCTCCAAAAAAGCGGGAGAACAACCAACACCCTCCCACACAACCACAACATACCCCCCGTAGCCAAAACAGCAGGTTGACGGACTCCAGCAAACATCGCAACTGGTGGAAGCGGGCACCGCAGCCAACCCCACACCATCAGGGAACCAAACGACATCGACGCCCTTTCCCCCCCCGTAACCAACCCTCATCGGCGGACTCCAATGAACACCGCAACATGACGGAAGCGGACCACGCGCCCGATTCCACACCACCCGAAACCCCCCAAAACACCACACCACCCACAACCCTCGGCGGGAAGCAGCATGACGGCAGACAGCAAAACAGGGCGAGCGTCCCCGGGAGCCCATCACAGGACCCCGGGGACACCCGCCCCGACACACACGGACCACGGATGATGCCAGCCCGGCCCGGCACCGAGCCGGACAGGAGACCACTCCCGGCCCGACCACGACGACCCCGACAGAGCAAGCCGTGACACACGGCCGACAGGCGGTGCCCGCCCATCCAACCCGACACCAGACAAGCCGCGACACCACCCGGCCGGCCGGGTTGGGCTACTTGGCCTTCACCGCATACCAGCCCGTGCCCTCGGCACGCCAACCCGCCTTCACCAGGGCCGTGTCCTCCCTCGGATCGGTCGTATAGTTATGCGTACCGGTCTTCGCGTACGGGTTGTACTGGCGCAGCACCTTGACCGAACCGCCCGAATACCAGCCGACACCCTCCGAACGCCAACCCGCCTTCACCAGCGCGTCACGCTCCTTGGTGCTCATCGTGTAATGATGATCACCACCCGCAACATACGGGTTATACAACCGGTACACCGGAGCACCAGACACCGGCGCAACCCAACCCGTACCCTCGGAACGCCAACCCACCTTCACCAGCGAATCACGCTCCACCGACGACGACGTATAGAAATGCTCACCCGTATACTTGTTGTACAACCGGTACATCGCCACCGTGTCCGCGGCGGTCACCGTCACCGGCGTCCACCCCTGGCAGGTGCCATTGGCGTCCGTCAGGGACACCGTATGCGAACCCGTCTTCAGACCGGCAGGCACGATCGCATCGAAATAATACCGGCCAGCCGAATCCTTCTTCACCGTCACGTACGGGGCGCCGTCCGGACCCGTCAGACGCTGCGGGCTGCTATAGATGTACGCATACCAGAACAGGCTGCTCGCATCAGCCTTCCCGCGGGCGGCGGCCTTCAACCCGTCCACATAGAAACGAGCCACACTACCCTGCTTCACCACACCGGCATCCACGGAAACCCCGCCCTTCACAGACACGGGAAGCCCCGACGCCGACGACGCCACAACAGGCTCCACACCAGTACGAAAATCAGGAACAGCAGCAGTGACGAAAGCGTAACTTTCAACGTTTCCTTGCCAGTCGAAAACCATCGGGAAGACGACGTTGCAGGCGCTCTTGTCCTTCGTGCTCTTGTCCGCCTTGCACTGCTGGACGGCCTTGCTCGAATCCTTCAGATACAACGCCACACCCACCTTCAGGCGACGCACGTCGATCTTCGTGTTCTTGCGTACGCCCTTCTCATACAAGTCCCCGGCGGTGCCATTGACCGCGTCGACGAAGGAATCATCCCCCCAGTTCGTGCTGTTGTAATGGAAGATGCTGTCCGGTCCCTTCGTGTTGCCGTACAGGGTGTTCGCGTCCAAACCGGTCAACGCCATATCGTAATGGCCCTTCAACACGCCCGGCTTTACGCCCGCCTCCCCCCAAATCGGTATAACTGCCGAACCGCTGCCAGGTCGCCGTGCCATACCAAGACTGATTGGTGTGCGTGCCGGTGATCCGCTGGTAGTCCTCCGGCGTCATCTTGGAATCAGCGGTACCGTTGCCACACCCATTCCCGAAATCACGATAACCATAATTGGTGTAGCGGGCGCTTGTCGGCGTCACCGACGTGGCACGACCCACGTCGATCGTGAAGCACATGTCGGCCACATCCTTCGTCAAATCAACAAGCGAAGGTGAAGAGAACCCCCCCTCGCCACGATCATCATGCCAGCCCCCGCCGTCAGGCCCAAAGTTGTTGCCGACGTAGGCGACCTCCCAGCCGCTGTCGTAGCCATTCTGGTTCTTGTAGGTGCCGCTCTTCTTGCCGTTGAGCAGGTACGACAGATCCCAGTCGAACGACACGTCCGCGGTATGCGCGCCCACGTCGCTGACCTTCACGTTCCGCAGCCACGACGACGGGTCAGGCATACCCGCAGGCCACGACGACGAACCGCTCAGCCCCAAGCCACCCGACACCGACAGCGAACCAGACGCAGACGGGGGAACCGGACGGGGACGGGGAGCCGGCCGACGGGGCCTGCACCACACCACCCGACGACACACCAGCACCAGACGACACCGACGCGCCGCCCGCCACCGACGACGGGTCGGCCGACGCCGACGGGGGCCACCGCCAACGCACCAGCC
>JGZV01000009.1 GCA_000741495.1 Bifidobacterium thermophilum
GGGCGGCAGAGGTGGCTGAGTGGGCGCGTCGGATGGCAGCAGGCGGATTGTGTGAGCCAATCCTCACAAACCCACCCGCCCAGCCGAATCGGCCGGAGCCGGCCCACCGCGACCCCCGTTTTGTGACGCCAATCCTCACACACCGACCCCGTTCCATCCCACCACCCACGCCCCAAGCACCACTCGCCGCTGCACACCCACTCACGCCCCACTTCCGCCATCGCATCACGTCGCGCATCGCTCGCCCGCCCCGCACCCAACCAATCCAATCAAGAATTGGCTGGGTCACAAAATCGCGGATTGGATCGATTCCGTAATGGATTTCAAACAATCAGCCCGCCATAATGATGCGTAATCACTCATGACGGGCGAGAAAACCGCGGAAAATCGCAGATTCGCAACATTCGCGAGCGCGCGACACCGGCGGCAGTCCCCGCCCGTCCGAACCGGAAAGGATTAACATGGCCGAAGAAAACCGCGCGGAACTCAACAGGAACCTCGCCCAGATGCTCAAGGGCGGCGTCATCATGGACGTCACCACCCCGGAACAGGCGAAAATCGCCCAAGATGCCGGCGCCTGCGCGGTCATGGCACTCGAGCGCATCCCTGCGGACATCCGTGCGGCAGGCGGTGTGAGCCGTATGAGCGACCCGGCCATGATCAAGGGCATCCAGGAAGCCGTCACCATCCCGGTCATGGCGAAAGTGCGCATCGGGCATATCGCCGAGGCGCGCATTTTGCAGGCCATCGACATCGATTACATCGACGAGTCCGAGGTCCTCTCCCCCGCCGATGACGTCTACCATATCGACAAGACCCAGTTCAAAGTGCCGTTCGTGTGCGGCGCGAAGAACCTGGGCGAGGCGCTGCGCCGCATCGCCGAGGGTGCCGCGATGATCCGCACCAAGGGCGAGCCCGGCACCGGCGATGTCATCCAGGCCGTGCGCCACATGCGTACGATGAACCGTCAAATCCACGAGCTGCAGGCGCTGCGCGACGACGAGATCTTCGAAGCCGCCAAGAAGCTGGAAGTTCCCTACGACCTGGCCAAGTACGTGCATGACAACGGCCGTCTGCCCGTCGTGAACTTCGCCGCCGGCGGCGTGGCGACCCCGGCCGACGCGGCACTCATGATGGAGCTGGGCGCTGAAGGCGTGTTCGTCGGCTCCGGCATCTTCAAGTCCGGCGACCCGGCCAAGCGAGCCGCCGCCATCGTGCAGGCGACCGCCAACTGGCAGGACGCGGACCTGCTCGCCCGCCTGAGCGAAAACCTGGGCGAGGCCATGGTCGGCATCAACGAGGACGAGATCAAGACCATCATGGCCGCAAGGGGCGAGTGACATGGTTGTAGCGGTCCAGTACATCGAAAAGGAGCAGGGCGGCGACCAGACGCACGACGTCACCGGCATCCTCGCCGTCCAGGGGGCGTTCGCTGAACATGCGGCGACCCTTGACAAACTGGGCGCATCCTGGCGTCTACTCAGGGCGGCCGAAGATTTCGACGACTCCATCAGCCGCGTGATCCTGCCCGGCGGGGAAAGCACCACGCAAGGCAAGCTGCTGCACTCGACCGGGTTGTTTGACCCGATCAAACAGCATATCGACGCGGGAAAGCCGGTGCTCGGAACGTGCGCGGGCATGATTTTGCTCGCCAGCAAACTCGACAACGACAACAACGTCTACTTCGGCGAGCTTGATGCGGTTGTGCATCGCAACGCGTACGGCCGACAGCTGGGCAGCTTCCAGACGGTCGGCTCGTTCGGGGACATCCACGACCTGCCGCTCGTGTTCATCCGCGGGCCGTATGTCGCGCATGTTGGCACGAAAGCCACTGTCGAGACGGAAGTGGACGGGCATGTGGTCGGTCTGCGGCAAGGCAACATTCTCGCCACCGCGTTCCACCCGGAACTCACCGACGACACGCGTGTGCACGAGTTGTTCCTGTCGCTATAGGGCTGCGGGGGCGCAAGGCGCCGGGGGCTCGGGGCGTGCGGGCGGGAACCGGGAGTTGCGGCACCATCTCCCGGTTTCTGTTGCGCCGCGCCTGCAGAATCACGGATTTAGGCGCGCATCTGGCGCAACATCGCGCAGAAGCGCGCCTAACCCGCAATCACCGACCAGCCGCCGCTACAGGAACCTCAAGATGCACGGCCACCTCTCGACCCCTGTCAACCACCAGCAGCAAACCCGCAAAAGCGAGCGCGTATCCCGCACAGGACCACACAGAAGCACGACCATCTCGCAATCCCCGACCAACCCACACCACGAGAACCCCGAGACGCAACGCCATCCCCCCAGTTCCCGTCAGCAGATCGGCGCAGAATCACGAACCCGGACGCACATCTCCCGCAACGCCGCACAGAAATAGACGCATCCCACGATTCCCGATCATTTCACATCACGGGAACCCCAAGATGCAACGGCATCTCGCGGTTCCCGTCGGCAGCCCGATACGGAATCTCGAATCTGGACGCACATCTTCCACAACATCACGCAAGAGTGAACGTTTCTCGCACTCCCCGTCCAGCCGCCACTACGGGAACCCGGAGACGTATCACCTTCTCCCAATTCCCGTCACCCGCCACCAATCCGGCCTCGCATCCCGCACAACATCACGTAGAAACACACGCACCCCGCAATCCCCGATCACCCCGCGCCACAGGAACCTCGAGACGTCGCGCCATTCCCCGATTCCCGTCGGCAGGCCGCCGCAGAATCTCAAATCCGGACGCGCATCCGACACAGCACTGCACAGAAGCAAACACATCCTATGATCCCCGGCCATTCCACGCCACAGGAAACCCAGGATGCACGACCATCCACCGGTTCCCGCCACCCACCAACAGCGGAATCACCAATCCGGCCTCGCATTTCGCACAACATCGCGCAACAGTGGACGCATCTCACACTTGCCGACCAGCCGCCACCACGGGAACTCCGAGACGCACAGCCAACTCCCGATTCCCGCCACCACACACCCGCAGCATCCCCGAAGAAAAACCGCGCAACTGGCGCAACATTCCCAGAAACGACGCCCTCCCCCCGCCGTGGCACCGCTACGCTATCCCTCTGATGCGCCGCGACTCCACGGGCGCCGACAATCAGCCAGCTCACGCCACGACAACGGCGTAGTCAAGCGAACTGGTTTCCCAGCTTTCCGTGCCCGAATCATCGCAATATTCATCGCCAGTCTCGCTCGACGTGACTCATCTTCCAAATCCAGCTGCGTCACCGACACGATGGACCATCCCAAAGCGCTCAATTGCATCCGCTTATTCGTGTCCCGGCGCCACTGATTCTTGTCGGTCCGATGATGGTCACCATCGTACTCAATCCCGATCCGCAGCTCAGGATCCGCTAAATCAAGCGTTATCGCGCCACCATTATCCGTCGCGATATCCGGCACGGTGTAATTCGTGACAAACGGTTGAAGACCATGAGCATACAAACACAATCGGAGCTGCGTCTCCTTCGGGGACGCACTGCCGGCAACCACCAAACCAAGCGCTTTACGACACGTTTCACGTCCACGGAACCGTTCTGCGGCAACAAAATCACGCAATCGTGAAAGCGACGTCAGCCGATGCCGGATGCATGATTCCGCAAGCTCGACCAACTGGTCAATCCGCAAATCCACCGCCATCAACGCCCATACGGCCTCCACGGACAGCAGCCGGATTCCTTCCGATGTTGTTGCAATATGCCGCTGATTCATGCCGTGCCACACGTGCACTCGCACGCCGGGAAGATTGCGCTGCCGAAGCGTCTCATTGTGGACGGTAACGTGAATGATGCCAGCGGGCTGCGGCATCTCGGGACGCTCGACCATCCACAGGTCAAGTGCGGTGATGTGCGACACCGCGCCGGGGTATTGGGCGCCGAGGCATTGTTCCAGCGTTCGTTGCCGCTGTTGGGTGAGCGATTGTCCGGTCAACGGTGCGTAAACAGTTGTTTCGGTATTCATGATTCGACGGTATTGAGCGGTTGACGGTCAAGTAAACCCGGTTCGAGAAATGTGGTCAATAGATGCGAGCGCCGGGAGATTCCGCGGGGATGGCCTTACGGCCGCGCGTTGCGGCATGTGCTATTGCGGCGAGCGCGAGATGCGGTTGTATCTGCGGGATGCCGGCAGAATCGCGACACAGGAACCGCGAGAAACACACCCATCCACGACAATATGCGGCAACAAGAGGCACAACCCGCGACTTCCGCGAAACCCCGTCCGCGGCAACCGGCAGATAGACGCGCAACTCTCACACGCCGAAAACCAACATCCCCAGGATTCCCCAGAAACCCCCGCGCCACCCATAACTTGCGTACAACCCCAAGCCCCGGCAACGCCCCACACACAAGAACCGCCAGATATGAGAATTGGAATGCAAGCGGTTGGCTCTCGCCTGTTTCGTGGTGAATCATGCGTTGTCGGGCTTGGATAGGCGCACGCCGCCTATTCTCCCGATTGTTCGGCGGTATCCACCGCCTCCCGGGTCTCGGCCTCGCCACGCGCTGCGGCATCCCGGATTCCCGCAATCAGCGTCTCGCCGGCTTGCAATCCGCCCATCGCGAGCCGTTCGAAGTCCGCGGCCGCCTGGTCGATCATATGCTCCACGGGCGCAGCCTTGTCGGTCAATTCGAGCTTCGCGCCTTTGCGCGTGAGGCTAGAATCCACATATCCCTTCAGCGCCAAGGTCTCGGCAAGACGGGTCACCGACACACGCCCGGCGTCGAGATAATCCTGCAAGGCCTTGAAATCAGCAGTATCACCACCATAATGCAGGAACACGATGACCCGCACTTCGCCAAGATCCATACCGAACTGCGTGGCGATACGTTCCAAATACCGGTCCAGTATTCGAGATGCCAGATGTGCCGCGATGAACGGGTTGTCGCGCATGCCATCGGGCACAATCAGGGGAAGTCGCTCTTCGCCAAGCCGCTTGGTGCTGGGCAGCGCGGGATTCGCCGACCCGTCCGACGCCCACGCGATCAGATACCGGTAGATGCTGGCCCGCTTACGTGCGAACGTGTCTTCGTCGTACACCTGGCGGAAGAACTCGGTGTAATAGTCGAACACATAGCGCTTGATCCGCACGGTCTCCGACAGTTTCATCGCATGGTTGACGAGCGACCCCTCGGTTTTCACGTAGTAGTACATCGGCACGTGAACCGGGTACACGCTTGCCGCATGCACCATGTAGTCGAGGTTGAAAATGAAATCCTCACACCAGCTGACGCTCGTATCCATCCGCACCTGATGGTCGCGGATGACGTCACGCCGGTACAGTTTGTTCCACAGCACCCCGAAGTAGAAATCCGCGGGGTCCTTGAGCAGTTCGTCCGCGTACTCCTCGCGCGAGATCACGCGGTCGATGCCTGTCAGTCCGCCCTTGCGGGACGTGCCCTCGCCGACCACACGGTAGAAATCGGCGATGACCATGTCGGCCCCGCTGTGTTCCGCGGCGCGCACCAGCAGTTTGGTGGCGTCTTCGGTGATCCAGTCGTCGGCGTCTAGGAACTGGATGTAGGTGCCGCGCGCGAGCGCCATCCCCTGGTTGCGCGTGTCGGACACGCCGCTGTTGGGCTTGTGGATGACGCGGACGCGCGGGTCTTTGGCGGCATAGTCGTCGAGAATCGCAGGCGAATCATCATGACTGCCGTCGTCAAGCGCAATGAGCTCGAAATCGCGGTATTCCTGCCCAAGGATGCTGTCGATGCAGCGTCGCAGCGCGCCGGCGGCGTTGTAGACCGGCACGATGATGCTGACGGTTGGGGTGAGCGAGCTCACAACAGCCGTGGACGTTTCATCCGCACCTATGACCTGAAGCCCGCCATCGGCTTGCGTTTCACCACATTGACCTGTCTGTTGTTCCATATCCTGCCCGCCTTCGGCCAGCATCGCCGGCTTGCTGAGTTTCGTCAATCGCTGATATCGCCTATTATCGCGCGTTTTCGCGACGCCCCATGTATTACAGTGAGGGAAAAAGACGGGAGCTTGCGATGAAGCGATTACCTCTGCAGCGGTTGTCTCCGCCTCGGCGTGCCACTACCGCGGATACAGGTGCCGAGCCTGGTGGCCTCGCCCCGATCCGCGGCGTGAATCTCGGCAACTGGCTGGTTTTGGAGAAGTGGATGGAGCCGGCATTGTTCGAAGGCTACCGGGCCGAAGACGAGGACACGCTGGCGACGGTCGCGCCGAAAGACCAGCTCGCACAACGCATCCGGCATCATCGCGACACGTACATCACCGAACGGGATTTCCGCGAAATAGCCGCGTGCGGCATGAACCTGGTGCGTCTGCCGGTGCCGTACACCGTGTTCGAATCCGAGCCGCCGTTGGGTGGTGCGTGGCGGTATGTGGACAAGGCGATGGCGTGGGCTCGTACGTATCACCTGCGTGTGCTGCTTGACTTGCATACCGCGCCGGGAGGGCAGAACGGTTTCGACAGTTCCGGGCTGATCGGCGCGGTCACGTGGCATAAGAAACCGCAGAACGTGGAGAAAGCCATCACCGTACTGGAGGGGCTCGCCCACCGCTACGGCCATGATCCCGCGCTGTTCGGCATCGAAGTCATCAACGAGCCGGTCAGTTGGCCGGTGTTCTTCTCCAACCGCAAGAAGCTGGTGGCGCGCAATCCAAAAGACAAACGCTATTCCAGCTACGTGCCGATGAGTTTCCTACGGCAGTATTACCGTGCGACCTACAAACGATTGCGGCGCTATCTGCCGGACGACAAGGCGATTGTGTTCCACGACGGATTCCGGTTCGGCTTGTGGCGGGATTTCTTCAAACGCAACCAGATGACGAACGTGTACGTGGATGCGCACGTGTACTTGTCGGCGGCTGAGCGGATTGTCCAAGTACACAGCCCGTGGGCGTACCGGCTGTTCCTGCGCTGGCAGCGACGGCGGATCCGCAGCATGCAGCGCGTGGTGCCGGTGCTGGTCGGCGAATGGTGTGTGGAGAACGAGTGGGCGAAGAACCTCGACCCTGGCGAAATGGACCTCGACCAGTTCGATGACGCGCAACGCCGCCGGTTCGCGCATGTCACACGCATGCAGCTTGACTGTTTCGGACAGGCCGCAGGGTGGATGTACTGGTCGTGGAAACTGGAGCCGTCACCGCACACCGCGCCCGACGCGCTGTGGAAGGAGTGCTGGGATTTCCGGCGGTGCCTGATGCACGGGTGGCTGCCGTCCCTCCGCCGTCCGCCTGCCGTTCACGCGGCACCGCACATGGCCAGTCCCAGCTAAAATGTCGCGCAAGACATCACGCCGGAAACTGGCAGCCAACAAACCAAGAGCCAGAACCCGACAACCGGAGGGGGGGTCGCCGCCGATGCCAATCACACTGAACCGTCACAGCAGCGTCCCGCTGTACCGGCAGCTGGTCAACGCCCTGCGTGAGGACATCGTTTCCGGCGCGCTCGCCGCGAACTACAAGCTTCCGCCCGAACGCGAGCTTGCCGAACGGCTCGGCGTCAACCGGGCGACCGTCCTGCAGGCCTATCAACAGCTGAAATCAGAAGGCCTGATCGCCTCACACGTGGGGCGCGGCACTTTCGTGTGCGCGAGCGATGACCGGCAAGGCGGCGCGCCACCCTGGCAGATCCTGTTCAGCGATTATTCGAACCGATTCACCTATCATGACATCGCCGCCGCTGACCAGGCGCAGCGAGCGCCCGACGCCATCGATTTCGCGACCGGCTCGCAGAATCCGGCGGATATCCCCGATAATCTGCTGCGCAGCGTCAGCATCCGCGCGTTCGAATCGGCGGATTTCCACACCACACAGGAATCCCCCATCGAAGGCTTCCCCCAGCTGCGCGAACTGCTCGCCGACCATATGACGCGCCGCGGCGTGCGCTGCGACGCCGACAACGTGATGGTACTGTCCGGCGCCGAGCAGGGGCTGGACTTGTGCGTGCGCGCATTCGTGAACCCCGGCGACTGCGTGCTGGTCGAACAATCCACGTTTTTCCCCGCATTGCAAGCCTTCCGGTCCGCGGACGCGCGGGTGATCGGCGTGCCGATCGACGAGCATGGCATGCGCACCGACCTGCTTGACGGATATTGCAAACGATTCCACCCGAAACTGATCTTCACCATTCCGACCTTCCAGAACCCGAGCGGCGCGACCATGCCGTTACGTCGCCGGCGCGAACTCGTCGAAACCGCGATGCGCTACCAATGTTTGGTCATCGAGGACGACCCGTACGGCGAACTGTGCTACGGCGAGCACCTTGCTGAAGGACCAACCGACGCATTGGCGAGCGGGAAGCCCCGACGCTCCCGCGAGCTGACACCGCTCAAAGGCATGGAAAACGCGGGGTACGTGATCTACCTGTCAACGTTCTCGAAGACGGTGACGCCGGGGCTGCGAACCGGCTGGCTGGTGGCTGATAGCCATGTCATCGCGCGGATTGCGGCATTGCGGCGGATGATCGACCAGCATACGAGCTCGTCATCGCAACTGATTTGTATGGAGTTGCTCAGCAGTGGGCGTATCGGGCGGCATATCGGGCGATTGTGCGAAATCTACGGGCATCGGCGCGACCTGATGCTCGATGCCTTGCGCCGGTACGCACCGGAGGGGATGCGCTGGAACACGCCGCTGGGCGGTTACTACCTGTGGGCACGGCTGCCGGATGGCTTACGTGCCGCACGGTTGCTGGATGACGCGCGGCACGCGGGCGTGACGTTCATGCCCGGCGACATGTTCGCGGTCGATGAGGATGACAGCAGTCATATCCGACTGAATTTTGTACGGCCTGATTCCCAGCAGATCGCGCCGGGGATCCGGTTGCTGTGCGACACAATCGCCGAGGCAGCGCGAGGCACGGATGGGCACGGCGGCGAGCGCTAGACATCACATATCCGGACAGGTACGCATGCCAAGGCATACGTAACCGGCAAGATAGACAGACGACACTAGGACCACCGGAGGCATCCGGGAAGTTACGCACGCCAAGACATACGTGGCAGGCGGCATCGCAGCGCTTAGCCACTGCGTCATCACTGATTTGACGGCCTGCGTACGTCTCGGCATACGCAAACCGACAGACCTCCCAGCCTAGGCCGCAGGCTCCACGACATCTGTCATCTTGTGCATGCCGGAACATACACAATCAGCATCGTCGCCCGCTTGCGAACGGGCCGAACGAGGGTGATGTGAGCGAATCCTCACACGGATGACACCCGCAACCCGCCAGACACCGGCTCGGGGCCATGAAACCGGTCATTGTGCGAGCCAGAACTCACACAGTGACATTTGAAACCGGCGAACGGGGTGATTGCAAACGTTCCGGGCGCACCGTGCGAGCCAGAACTCACACAGTGGCGGTCAGATCTGTCGGCGGTATTGATTCAGGTGGCTTCGTCGGCCATTGCGCTAGCCAATCCTCACAAACAGAGGATCCGCTTCAGAAATCTGCCTCACCCACGGCGCCCACGGCCAGTCCGCGGGAAACCCGCCAATCCGAAGGGCATATCCCCAGCTGCAACGCCTCGCAGCAGTTCTGTCGCCGAGTCCACCCCGACCGGCCACGGCACTCACACAACACCCACGCTCACGATACCCGCGCTCACAGCAGTTCGGTCGCCGAGTCCACGCTCGTCGTCGCGGTGAACAGCGTCCGCCCGTCGCGCACGGACCGTAGCACGTCGCACCGCTCGTACACGGCGTTGAACACACTGTCCGCATCCAGCACCACGAAGTTCGCGGGCTTGCCAACTTCCACACCGTACGAGTCACGCATGCCGAGCGTAGTCGCGCCGTTGACGGTGAGGAACTTCATCGCGTCATCGATTTCGGGGAAACTCATCATCTGGGCCACGTGCAGCACGTAGTCGAGGATGATCATCATGTTGCCGTTGCCGAGTGGATACCACGGGTCTTGCATGGAATCCTGACCGAGCGACACGTTGACGCCGGCGTCGGTGAGTTCCTTGACACGCGTGATGCCGCGGCGCTTGGGGAAGGTGTCCTGCCGGCCCTGCAGGTAGAGGTTTTCGGTCGGGGCGCACGCGAAGTTGATGTGCGCAGCCTTGAGCAGCTTGGTCAGGTGGAAGAAGTACGCGTTGTCGGCCGATCCCAGGGAGCACGTGTGACTCGCGGTGGTGCGGGGGCCGATGCCCGCACGGTAGGCGAGCGCGCTGAGCAGTTCCACGTAGCGTGAGTTCGGGTCGTCGGTTTCGTCGCAGTGTACGTCGATGAGCTTGTCATACTTGGAGGCCAGCTCGACCACCGTGTGCATGGAGCGCTCGCCGAATTCGCGGCACTGTTCGAAATGCGGGATGCCGCCCACGCAGTCGGCGCCCATGCGCAGGCCTTCTTCCACAAGGTCCGCGCCGCTTTCGCCGTTCGGTCCCTCGTAGGAGTACATGCCTTCCTGCGGGAAGGAGACGATCTGGATGGTCACCGTGTCTTTGAGCTCTTCCTTGAGTTCAAGGAGCGCTTTGAGCGAGGTGAGGTTCGGGTCGGTGACGTCCGCGTGGGAGCGGATGTACTGGACGCCGTGACGCAGCTCCATGCCAATGGCCTTGCGGGCGCGTACCTTGATCTCGTCGACGGTGAGGTCGGATTTCGTGTCGCTCCAGCGTTGGATGCCCTCGAACAGGGTGCCGCTTTCGTTGACGGCGCCGGGCTTGCGTGCGGTGAACACGTAGTCGAGGTGCAGGTGAGTGTCGCAGAACGGCGGGGTGACGAGCTTGCCGCCGAGATCCACGGTTTCCACGCCGGTCATGTCGTAGCCTTGCGCGGGAAGGCTTGCGGCGAGGCCTTCGCCGATGGCGGCGAAACGGCCGTCTTCGACGAGGATGTCCTGGAGCGGGGCGGTCTGGGCTGCGGTGCTGCCGGGCTGTCCGGTGGCGATGTGGGCGTTGGTGAACAGGGTTCTGGTGGTCATGGTGTGCTCCTTCCTGCTGCCGTGCCGTCGTCTGCCGGTTTGCGCCGGCCGGTACGACGAATCGGGTTCGTAATGTATGTCGCCTATTGTGGGCGCGATGATGCGCGTTGCCGTAACGTGGAGGTGACGTCGCGAAGCCGAGAAATGGACAGTTTGTATGACGCTGACGATGCATGACGTGATGACGGACCCGATGTTCGCTCGTACCGATCCGACAATCGAGGCGGGAGAAGCAGACATGGACCGCACGGTCCGTTGGGCGTACACGAATGAGCGGTACGATATCGCTTCGTTCCTGTCCGGCGGTGAACTGGTGATTATCGAAGGCAGCGCACTGCTCGGCCATATAGGCGACGACGAGATCATCCGATATGTGGACACGTTGGTGGACGCCGGCGTAGCAGGTCTTGCCATCGAACTCGTGGAGGGCGTGCGCACCGTGCCAAAGGCGATGATTGCTCGCGCGGACGAGCGTGGCCTGCCCGTCATCGGTATGCATCGGCGCATGCCGTTCGTCGACTTGTGCCAGTCCATCAACACCTCAATCGTCAAGGATCAGCTTCTGGTGCAGGTGCGCACCGACACACTCGCCACGACGATGCGCACCCGGCTCGCCACGGCCCGCTCCGCGCAGGATGTCGCGAAAATCCTCAACGAGATTTTCGGCGAATCCGTGGCGATTTTTGATTCCGATGGCCTGGTGATCGCGCATTGCGGACCGTCGATTCGCCCGGCGGACGCCGATCATCCCGCGGAACGGACGCTGGCGCTGGACGTGCGCAAGAACGGCGGCCCGCTCGCAAGCATCGAAATCACCCAGCGCAATCGTCTCGCAGACGGAAGGATTGCAGACCGCGTCGATGAGGTGATCAAGCAGGTACTGCCCGCATTCGTGCAGACGCAGCCCCGCAACGCGATGCTTGCCCACGTGTTGCAGGGGCCAACGAACGGCTATCGGGCGGGAGAACAGGAGATCAACGATGCAGCCACCATGTTGCAGGCGATTGGACTGAGCGACGTGAAACACCTGATTCCGTTTGCTATCGGCATGGATTCGGTTTCGTCGTCAATCGACGCCGTCTCCCGGTGCCTGTCCGGCGACGAAGAGGATGATGCTTCAGACGAGGACACCATCGCGGATGTGCTAGAGGGGAACATGCTGTTCGGGCTGTATGCGACGGCTGACAGCGGCGATGACAAGGGGCCTGGTTCGGGCGCGGAATTCGGCTCGGGCTTGGATACGGGCACGAATCCGGGCTCGGCCTCAGATGCAAATCCGGGTCCTGCCCAAGGCGGCGGTACTGGCAAGGCCGGCAATCGCGGCGACGCGGTGATGCGACTCAAACGGCGGCTCACAGATGTGGCCGCACTGCCTGGAACATGGTGCATATACGGCAGGGCGGTGCCGAGCGTCGGCATGCTGCTTGATGAATGCGGTCTGCTTCAGTTCGCCGCGCACGATGCCGCAGGCCTGCCCGGCACCGGTACGGTGACGAATCTGTTGACCGCCGCGCCGCAACGACTGCTCGGCATCGGACACACGAGGGACGCCGCCGGCGCGTTGCAGTCACTGATGCTGGGAGACGCGCTGCCGAATCAGGAATCGCTGATACGCACTTTGGAAGCCTGTTTTGACGCAGGTGGCAATATTTCTAAGGCGTGCGAACTGCTGAGGATTCATCGTCAGACGCTGTACAACCGGCTGGCGAAAATCACCGAATTGACTGGCATCAGCAAAGAGGACAGCATGGCTTGGCCGCTGCTGCTGTGCGCCGCGAAACTCAAGGTCGCGGAACTCCACGCTGAGGAATTTCAAGCCGTGGAGCCGGCGGACGGCGGGCAACAACCGGCGCGCTCCACGACATGGCGAGCCGAGACAACGGGCATGAGCACGGCAACGCGCAATCGCTGCACCAGCCAATCGCTTGGAAGCCCACGATAGCCGCGGACCTAGCAATAGTCGCGGGCCTAACAACCGATGTACACGCATCAGTCAAGGCGCCCAGCAAATCACCGGTCCGAATCAATCAGCACGCTTCACCCACGCTCAACAACTAGACAATTTGTCCATTTGTCGTTCCGACACCGTAATCACCGGTTCACCATCGCGCAAATCACTCCGGCGATAGTACGAGGCAACCACTCATTGTCACGCATGTCATGAATCCAGCGATCCGTGATTCGCGATTCCCCGAGATACCGGTCACGAACCCGGCAACAACAACGGCAAACAACAGAAAGGCGGTGCCCGATGACGCAAAGCATGGCACTGGCATCAACTCATGAGATGCCATCGCAAATACCCGCGGTGGAACAAGCCGCAGCCGATACCAGCAATTACGAAGACTTCCTCTCAGTAGTGCCCGAACAGGCAAAGACCAAAAGCCTGTGGGGCCAGTTCTGGGTATGGTTCGGCGCGAACGTCGCCCCCATCAACTGGCTGCTTGGCGCTCTCGGCGTCCAGATGGGTCTGGGCCTGTGGGAGACTTTCGCCGTCATCCTTGCCGGCAACGTCATCGGCATGTCCGTCTTCGGCTGCATGGTGCTGCTCGGGCAACGCACGGGCCTGACCGGCATGCTGCTCGGCCGGCGCATTTTCGGCAGATACGGCAACTACATTCCGACAGCCATCCAGGCGATCGTAGTCATCGGCTGGTGCGCCATCAACACTTGGGTGGTGCTGGACTTGATCACCGCGCTGCTCATGAAAATCGGCCTGGTTGACTCCATCGAAGGCCATTTCGCGCTCAAGGCCTGCATCGGCGCCGTGGTCATGATCATTCAGGTCACCGTGTCTCTCTTCGGATATAAGGCGATATCAACGTTCGAAAAGTGGACTGTGCCGCCCACCGTCGCCATTCTTCTGGCCATGACCATCGCCGCGTGGGGCTTCATGGGCATCGATTGGAACTATGCAGGCAACCTCACCGGTACCGGCACCGACAAGATCGCCGCCATCTCTTCCATCATGACCGCCATCGGCATCGGCTGGGGCTTTACCTGGCTTACCTACGCCTGCGATTATTCACGTTTTGTCAGCCGTTCCGTTCCCCGCCGCAAACTGTTCGGCGCGAGCGCACTCGGACAGCTCATCCCCGTGGTGTGGCTTGGCCTGCTTGGCGCGACGCTCGCCACAAAATCCGGCAGCATTGACCCCGGCCAGCTTATTGTCGACAACTTCGGCGCGCTTGCCATTCCCGTACTGCTGCTGGTCGTGCATGGCCCGATCGCGACGAATATCCTGAACATCTACAGCTTCACGCTGTCGGTGCAATGCCTGGATCTCAAGATCAACCGTCGTGCCATCAATATCGCGGTCGGATTCTTCGCGTGGCTTGGCGTGTGCCTGTTCCTCAGCCTGTCCGACATCGGCAACACCCTTGACAGCTGGCTGTCCAGCGTCGCCGGATGGACATCGGTCTGGGGCGGCATCATGTTCGTTCACTTCTATGTCATCGAACGTCATCGTGACGACTTCTCCTCGGTTCTCGACGAACCCGGCAGCGACGGCATCCCCGTGGTTCGTTGGCAGGCCATGGTCGCGTTCGTTCTCGGCCTGCTGATGACCTGGATGTTCAGCTATGGCGGGCTTCCCATCTTCCAGGGTCCGATTTCCGCCGCTATCGGAGGCATCGACCTGTCATGGCTTGCGGGAATCGTCACCTCGGGCGGCGCGTACTATCTGCTCGCCCGCGCCACCAATCTGCGGGAACGCAACGCGTCCCTCGCCTGACCACTCCAGGCGGCGCGCCTTCGGCAAGTCAGCCGGGGCGTGCCGCCTCATTGTCGTCCCATGCTGTCATCCCTCATTGTCATCGCATGGTTTGTTGAAAGAAGCATCATGATTATCCATAACGTGCATATCGAAAACTCTCCCGAAACGTCAGACGTCAAAATCACGGACGGAGTCATCACCGCCATCGGAGCATCGCTGCAACCAACCGGGAATGACGAGGTGATTGATGCCCGAGGCGGGCTGCTAATCCCACCATTCGTAGACCCTCACGTGCATCTCGATGCGGCACTCACCGCGGGCGACCCGGAATGGAATGAGACCGGGACGCTTTTCGACGGTATTCGCATCTGGTCGGAACGCAAGAAGACCTTGACCGTCGAGGATGTCAAAGACCGCGCGAGACGGACACTGCTGATGATGGCGAAACGTGGAATCCAGTACGTCCGCACCCATGTGGATGTGACCGACCCGAGTCTCACCGCGTTGCACGCACTGCTTGAGCTTCGCGACGAAATCGAACCGTATGTGACACTGCAGATCGTCGCATTTCCGCAAGAGGGAATTCTCTCGTTCCCGCACGGCAAAGACCTCATGCGCGAAGCCGTCGAAGAAGGAGCCGACGTCGTAGGCGGCATTCCACACTTCGAGTTCACGGCCGATTATGGCGCGCAATCGCTACGATTCCTGATGGATCTCGCCGAACGTAACGACCGGTTGGTCGATGTGCATTGCGATGAAATTGACGACCCGGCATCGCGCAACCTCGAAACGCTCGCCACGCTCGCCTACGAGAGCGGCATGGGCGACCGGGTGACCGCAAGCCACACCACGGCGATGGGATCGTATAATGACGCGTACACCTACAAGCTGTTCCGTTTGCTAAGAATGTCACGCATCAACTTCGTTTCCAACCCGCTGGTCAACATGCATCTGGGCGGGCGCTTCGATACGTATCCGAAGCGTCGCGGCTTGACTCGCGTAAAAGAGCTTTCCGAAGCGGGAATCAACGTCGCATTCGGCGAAGACGATATCCAAGATCCGTGGAGTCCGCTGGGAGCCGGCAATATGTTCGACGTGGTTCGCATGGGGTTGTATGCGGCGCAGCTCATGGGGTACGGACAGATCATGGATTCTTTCCGATATGTGACGTACAACGGCGCCAGCACGCTGCATCTGACACCCGCTGATTACGGCATCGCCGTCGGGAAGCCGGCGAACTGCATCGTGCTGAATGCCCCGGATTTCTATCATGCGCTCAACGAGAACGTCGAGGTGCTCTACAGCATCCGACATGGTCGCGTCATTGCGCGGACGACGCCACATGAAACGCATCTTTTCAATCCGGAACATCACTGATGATGCCGTCGTCATCGCTTCGGCCGGCCTGCGTCGGGTGATTGCTCGGCGCGGGCCGGCCGTTGTGTGAGCCGGGACTCACAAAGGTGCCCCCAGGAGTGTCGAATAGAGCCAATCCCGCCACCGCGATGCCGGTTGTGTGAGTCAATCCTCACACAATCACGCCCCGTCACAGCACCCCACCCCAAGCACCCGCCTTCCGCCGATAACAGAGAACCCGACATCCCGGCGCGCCGTCTGATATGCTGAATCGACTGTCCCCAGCGATACGAATTACTTATAGCGAGCGCGAGACCGCTGCCATACCGCCGCACATCGCGCGTGCCGGTAATTTCCCCGTGATGTGGGACAGGAATACTTTGGATAACGCAACACACCCTGCATGCCTGCATGCCGGACAGCTTCGCTCGAACAGACACGAGAAGACACGAGACACGGGAGAAAAGAGACGATCATGGGTCACACACTCCGCACCGGCCGCATCAACCGGTCAACATTCGCAATATTCATCGCGGCCATCGCCGCCCTCACCCTCACGCTCGCCGGCTGCGGTTCCAGCACCGCCAAATCGTCTGGCGACGCCGACACGCTGACGGTCGCCATCTCGTCGGCGGTCAGCACGCTGAGTGTCAACCAGGAGGCGGGCAGCGCGAACTACCAGCTGGCGGCCCTCTACCAGGAGGGTCTCACCGGTGTCGACGGCACGGGCAAGGTCATCCCGGCGCTCGCCACGTCATGGAAGTCCAGCGATAACAAGTCGTGGGTGTTCACGTTGCGCAAAAACGTGAAGCTGCATGACGGCAGCACGCTGACCGCCGACGACATCGCGTACGCGATCAACGTGGCCCGCGATTCGAAGAAATCCCCGGGCCTGTCGGTGTATTGGCCAAATTATGTGCAGTCCGCCGAGAAGACCGGCGACGACCAGATCACCATCACCTTGTCCAGCCCGCACAGCGATTTCCCGATCCAGGTGTCCAACGTGGCCGGCCTGTTCGTGACGTCGAAGAAGTTCTACGATGAGGCCGGTTCAAACTACGGCTCGTCCAAGAAGCTCATCGTCGGCACCGGCCCGTACAAAGTCACTGAATTCGACCCGTCCAGCCATGTGACGCTCACGAAGTTCAAGGATTATTGGGGCAAGAACAACGGGCCGCAAACGGTTCGCGTTGACTTTGTGACCGAGGATTCGACCCGTCAGCTGGCGTTCACCAGCGGCAAGGTTGACGTGTCGTTCAACGTGCCGGTGACGAGTGTCGCCCAGTGGCAGAAGAATGGCGCTTCCACAACCGCGTACGCCGACCGCTCCTACTACGGTCTGACTTTCGACCCGAATGTCGCTCCGTTCAACGATATCCACGTGCGTAGGGCGGTTTCCTACGCGGTGGACAAGAAGGCTATTGTTTCCGGCATTCTCAAGGGGTACGGCGAGGTTGCCACGGGTATTGACTCCCCTGAGCAGCTTGCCGGCTGGACCGACAACGATGCGAGCAAGGCGTCCAAGCAGGTGGCTAAACTTCCTGCGATCAGCTACGACATGAAGAAGGCGAAGGCTGAACTCAAGCAGTCTTCCCAGCCGGACGGTTTCACGGCGACGCTCACTTACCCGACCGGTTATGCGCAGGCGGGTAAGGCGTCGCTTGCCATTGCGCAGAACCTCAAGGAGCTTGGTATCACACTCAACGTGAAGGAGGTTCCGCTGGAGCAGTGGCTGAGCGATATCGGCAACGGCAAGCAGGGTATCGGCTGGATGATCTACAATCCGACCACCCCGCAGCCGAACGAGGTCACGTCGTGGCTGCTGGCGGCGGGCGGTTCCGGCACGAACCCGGCTAATTGGAATAATGCTGAAGTGGCGGCGGAAACCGATAAGGTCGGCACGCTGGACCAGGAGTCCGACAAGCTGGCACTTGTGCTCAAGAGCACTACAACCGCACTGGATGAGGATATTTACTCGCCGATTTATTGGGGCAAGTCGGTGGTCGCTACGGCGAAGGGCGTGAAGCTCGCGAAGATCGGCACGTTCTGGCTCGGCACGAATTGGGCGGCGGATTTCAGCAAGAACGCGTAGCCTGATACGTGACACGTGATACCAGTTGTCGGAGGCCATCGCATGTGGCTGTCCGGTGACTGACGGCTTGTCGCCCGTGGCGGATTCCGTCGCGGGCGACAAGCCATTCCCGCCAAACCAGCGCTTCGGCGGGGCCAAGTCCAGATGCGCATCGTAACGAAAGGCGGATTTGTGAAAGTCGCGAAGTTCATTGGCAGACGCCTGCTCAATCTGGTGATTCTGCTGTTCGTGCTGTCGCTGGTCACGTTCGGCCTGCTGTACTTGACGAACAGCGACCCGGCACGCACATTGGCCGGCGCGAAGAAAGTCAGTGCAACGCAGCTTGCGGCGATCCGCCACCAGTATCATCTTGACGAGCCGTTGTGGAAGCAGTATGCGATATGGCTCGGCAACGCGGTTCACGGGGATTTCGGCACGTCGATCCGTACGCAACTGCCGGTGTCACAGATGATCGGGCAGCGCACATGGATTACGCTGACCTTGGCCCTGATGGCGCTTGCCATTGCGCTGCTCATCGGCTTGCCGCTTGGCGTGATTGCCGCGAAACGGCATGGCACATGGCGTGACGGGCTAATCACCGCGCTGGCCGTCGTCGGGCTGAGTGCCCCGAGTTTTGCGGTCGGTCTGCTGCTACTCTACGTGTTCGCGGTCAAACTGGGCTGGTTCCCCGTGTACGGGCTGGGCGACGGGAGTTTCGCCGACGCCCTGCCTCATCTGCTGTTGCCGGCGATCACGCTTGCGGTCGGCTTGTTCGCCGCGGTGATCAAGGTGTCGCGCGCTTCGCTGCTCGAGCAGGTGGAGTCGGATTACACGCTGTTCGCCAAGTCGCGAGGCGTTCCCCGCGGCACGATTACCCGCTGGCAGTTGCGTAATGCGGCGTTGCCGATCATGACATCGTCCGGCTTGCTGATCGCCTCGCTGATTTCCGGCACGGTGATTGTGGAGACGACGTTTTCACTTGGCGGCCTGGGCACGTTGCTTCAGGAGTCGGTGACGTTCAAGGATATTCCGGTCGTGCAGGCGGTGACGCTGCTGCTGGCGACCGTCATCTGTGTGACGACGGCGATTATCGACGCGTTGTACGCGCTGGTTGATCCACGATTGCGTCCAAGTGGTGGACACCGCGGTTCTGCCGACGCGCCGGCAAGCAAGGAAGGTGAGGCGTGATGTCCGATATGACACAAGCTTCGGCACCGGGTCAAACCCCGCAGGACTCGCAGGTGTCAGTGCCTCAACCGGCATCCCAGCCCGCCGCGACGCAACCAGCCACGGCACAACCGAGCGCGCAGCACCACGCCGCGTCACCACAGCCGAATGCATCACAGCCGAACACACCCCAGCCCGCAACACTGCAACCCGCCACAACACCACGGCACCCGCGGCTGCTGCCGCTGCCCGCCCGCATCCGCCGCGCGATGAGCGGCTCGTGGGCCATGCTGATCGCCACACTGATTCTTCTGGCCACTGCTGTTATCGGCTTGATTCCATCGTTCAATTCGCAGGCGTTGAAGCAGGATATCGTGCTCGGTACCGTTCCTGCCGGTACGGATGGCCACATATGGGGCACTGACGCGCTGGGCCGTGACGTGTTCATGCTGACCGTCGCCGGTGCCCGAACGGCCATCGCCGGCCCGGTGGTGATTGCGGTCGGCGCGATGACGATCGGCCTCGTATTCGGCCTGCTTGCCGCGTATACGGGCGGCTGGGTGGATTGGCTGATCTCCCGCGTAGTGGAACTCATGCTTTCCCTGCCGACGCTGCTGCTCGCCATTGTGCTCGCCGGCCTGATCGGCGGCGGCTACTGGGTGAATGTGCTCGTGTTCATGCTGTTGTATGCGCCGTACGAGATCCGCTTGGTGCGGTCTGCGGCGCTCTCGCACCTGCATGCCCCATTCCTCGATGCCGCGCGGCTGCTGGAACTCCGCCCGGCGCGCATTCTCGCCCGCCACGTGTTCCCGGTGATCCGCCCGGTGGTCGGGGCGGCTATGTTCCTCGATATGAGCAATGCGTTGGTATCGCTGTCGTCACTGTCGTTCCTCGGACTTGGTATTTCACCGCAGGCCGCTGATTGGGGCCGACAGCTTTCGGATGCGCGCGACCAGCTGTTCAACAACCCGATGACCGCGATCGCACCCGGCATCGCCATCATCGTGGTTTCTGTCGCCATGAACATCGTGGGTGATTGGATCACCGCGCGTGCGGATAGGGGTGAGCGATGAGCATCAGGAAACGCGGCCCGCAGATTGCCGCACAGCACAATCAGGACCCACAGGATCTCCAAAATCCGCAGAATCCCGCCATCACGCTTCGCGGTCTCAAAGTACGCATCGGCGACACCGAACTGCTACACGGCGTCGATCTGGATATTCCGCGCGGCGACACCACGGCGATTGTCGGCGAATCCGGCTCCGGCAAGTCCTTGACCGCGAAAGCCCTTGCCGGCCTGCTACCGCGATATGCGAACGTGCAGGGTTCATACAGTCTACTTGACGACACCGTGGATTTGGCGGGCGGCGAGCGTTCGTGGCGGGCGTTGCGCGGCGGCGCGATCGTGTGGCTTCCGCAGGACCCGTTCTCGTCGCTTGACCCGCTGCATACGTGCGGAACTCAGATTGCCGCCGGTATGCGTAGCGGCTCCCGTGCCGAGCGCCGCGACCGTGTGCGGCGGTTGCTGACGGATGTCGGGCTTGACGCCGATGTCGCCGACCGCTACCCGCATGAGTTGTCCGGCGGCATGCGTCAGCGTGTGGCCATTGCCGCCGCACTCGCGCCGCAGCCGCAGATTCTGATCGCCGACGAGCCGACCACCGCACTCGACGCACAGATGCAAAGCGGCGTCTTGGATTTGCTGGGCCGTTTACGCGATGAACGCCAGCTGACGCTTGTGCTGATTACGCATGATTTGGCGCTTGCCGCACAGCGTGCCGACCATCTGGCGGTGTTCCGCGATGGTAGGGTGGTCGAGACCGGCAGCCGGGACGATATCATCCGGCACCCGCGAACCGCGTATACGCGCGAACTGCTGGCCGCCCATGCCGGCATCGGCGAGGCAGCACGCCCGACCATCGGAAGAACCGTGGTGCGGGCGGACCATCTGGTGAAGCGTTTCGCCGGGGCTCCCCGACCTGCGGTCGACGACGTCTCGCTCGAGGTGCATGCCGGCGAAATCCTCGGTCTGGTGGGTGCCTCCGGTTCCGGCAAATCCACGGTTGCTCGCTGCCTGGTCAATCTGGAACGTCCTGATTCCGGCGATGTACGGTATACGGACGGCAAGGGCGGTATGACCGGCTGGTCGATGCATGTGGCGCAACTCGTGTTCCAGAACCCGTATCAGTCGTTGAATCCGACAATGACGGTCCGACAGACGCTTGCCGAGGCGCTGCGCGCGTCCGGGGAGACAGCCGATGACGCGCATATCCGCCGGCTATTGGATGTTGTCGGGCTGGAAACCGAGTATCTGGACCGCAAGCCGGGTACCCTGTCAGGCGGGCAATGCCAGCGCGTGGCCATCGCCCGCGCCCTGGCCCCGCAGCCGAAACTGCTGGTGGCCGATGAGGCGGTGACCGCGTTGGATGCCAATGTGCAACGGCATGTGCTGGAAACCCTATTATCCCTGCGTGATCGCACGGATCTGGCGATCCTGTTCATTTCTCATGACCTTGATACGGTCCGTCGTATCGCTGACCGGATCACGGTCATGGTCGACGGCCGGATCATCGAAGAGGGCGCCACCGCCGAAGTCATGGATCATCCGAAACACGAATACACACGCAAGCTCATCGCCTCAGTGCCGCGGGCGCTGTCCGCGACCCCTACGACACAGGAACGTCAATGATAAGCGCCGAAGAGAACGCACAAAGCGCACAGAACATGCGAGAAGTCCTGTACCGCGCGATTGCCGTCCCACAATCGGTAAGCGGCCGGACGCAAGATATTTCCCGCGAAGCCGAACACATGGGCACAATCTGTGCTGCCGGCCCCAAGGCGTGTGACGATATCCGCTCGATCTATCTCAAACTGCCGGAAACCACGCGCGCCGCACTGGTCCAGGCACAGGGTGCACTGGAGCGCACGGTGTACACGGCGAACGACGGCCACGACACCGCATTCTTGCTGGGATTTCACCGCCCTCACACCGCCCAAGAGAAGCTGTGCGCGTTCAGCGGTTGCGAACGTCTGCGGAATGGACTTGTCGAATATGCAGCACTGCACGCGATTCATGATTCGCACACGATCACAGTCAAAACAGAGCCGGGAGTCTATGCCAAACAGGCAATGACGACATACGACGGGCGATCCTGGCGTCCGCTGGGCGAGCATGAGCATTACCGCCAGACCACGGAATTCACCTGCGGCCCGGTTTCGCTGCTCAACGCGATGCACCGGTTGCATCCGCAGGTGACGGCGAACCGCGTGGATGAGCTGCATATCTGGCGTGAGGCGACGATCGCCGTGGCGTGCGAACCGTACGGTTTGGCATTAAGCGCGATGAAACGCGGGGAACAGCCGCGTATTATCGTTTCGAAAACCGGGCCGGTGCTCAACCCGGCAGATGGTGCGATGGGCATGCTCGACACCGCGATGTCTCTCGACGTGCAGGAGCATTTCGCAACCCAGGCGCATGTGGCCGGCATCCCCGTCGAAGTCATGCCGTTCACTGCGGCGGATGTCGTCAAGCGGCTTGATGGCGGGCACGTGGCGCTGGTACTCATTGACGAGCATGTCATGCATGGTGAAATCTGCCCGCACTGGGTGACAGTTACCGGCATGTTGGCTGATGGCACGCTGCTGGTCGATGACCCGTGGATTGATGAACCGTACGGTGAGACATTGGTCGACGCCTACCAGTTGCCGATCCGTCAGGCTGATTTCGATTTGATGATCCACTATGATGAGCCGGCGAGCGCCCAGGCGATGATCATCCTGTAGCCGCCGTACCGGCTTTGCCTAGATAAGTGTCGTATAAGCGAAAGGCCCGGCAGGACTCGTACATCCATGCCGGGCCTTCGTTATCCGGGCCGCTCAGTCAGCGGGTTTCCCGCAGACCGCAGGATTTACCACAGGCCGAACGGGTCGAACACGCCGCCGTCGTCATCGTTGGAACCGTTGCCGTTTCCGCCGTTGCCGTTGCCGGAACCGTTATTCCCGTTATTGTTGTTATTGTTGCCGGAACCGTTTGAATTGTTGGAGTTCGTGGTGGTTTCGGCCTGGTCGAGGGTCACGTCCACGTTCATCGTCTTGCCGTCACGCACGATGGTGAGCGTCACCTTCTCGTTGAGCGTCGCAGCCCGCACGTAGCCAAGCAGCGAATAGCTGTTGGTCACCGCGTTGCCGTTGAAGGCAACGATGGTGTCACCGGACTTCAGGCCCGCCTTGTCTGCCGCGCTGCCGGAGGTGACTGCGGAGCCCGTGCCGGAGGAGGTGATTTCGGCACCGCCGCGGGTCACGCCGTCGGCTTCCACGTTCGCGCTCTTGACGGTCACGCCGAGCACAACATGCGTTGCTTTGCCGTCCTTGATGATTTCGTCGGCGATGGTTTTGACCACGTTCGACGGGATGGCGAAACCGATGCCGATCGAACCGCTGGAATCGGAGCTCGAGGAGCTGGAGGACGCTGTCGCGATCGAGGAGTTGATGCCGATAACTTCACCGGCCGCGTTGAAGGTCGGGCCGCCGGAGTTGCCGGGGTTGATAGCCGCGTCGATCTGTACGGCGTTGGTGACGACCTCGTTATTGTTGTCGTCAGTCACGGAGACCGGGCGATTCACAGCGGACACGATGCCGGTGGTGGCGGTGTTCTCATAGCCAAGCGGGTTGCCGATCGCCATGATGGATTCGCCGACCGCCAGCTTGTCGGAATCGGCGAAGCTCACCGCGGTCAGGTCGCTCGGCGGGTTATCGAGCTTGATGACCGCCAGATCAGTGGTGCTGTCCGTGCCGACAACCTTCGCGGAGTAGATGTCCCCGTTGGCGAGGGTCACCTGGATGTCGGAAGCGCCGGAAATCACGTGGTTGTTGGTGACGATATAGCCCTTGGTGTCCACGATCGCACCGGAGCCTTTTGCCACTCCGCCGCTGATGCTCGCCTGGATGGACACCACGGATGCCGAGACTTTCTTCTCGACCGTGGTCCAATCGGTGCTCGTGGTCTTGCTGTTGGTGCTGCCGGAACCGGACGTATTCGAGGACACGCCGCTGAGCGAACTGCTGGCCGGAACCGTAACCCAGCCGTTGGTGATCGCCGCGTAGCCGACACCGAGGCACAGGACCGCCGCGACGAGGGCCGCGACAACGGCGACAACCACGTTATTCGCAGTTTTGCGGGCCGCTGGGCGTCCGTCAGGACCTTGGGGGCGCAACGCCCTCATTGAATGGTCCTTGCGGTCCGCTTGGGCCTTGGGGCGGGAACATCGGCGCTTGTGGGGCGCCAGGCTGCGCCGGGTTCGGCATACCACTGTCGGCTGACGAATCGCCGTACGGCTGCCGGGTGTCGGCGGCTGTCCGCCGGCGTTGCTTGCACCATTACCGTAGTATCCGCCGTAATATGCGCCATACGGGTTCTGTTGATGTTGTGAGGGAATCTGTTGGGTCGCTCCGAAAGTCTGGGTAGGTTGCGTCTGCTGCGTCGGAACCGGACCGTACGCCCCGTATTCCGGTGCCGGCGTGTATGTCGGCTGCTGCTGGGTGGCGTTCGCGTCGTTGCCGGTGTCTGCCGTCGGCTCGTTCGTCTCGATGGCGGAAGTCGGCTGGCTTGCATTGTTGTCTTCTGCGTATGACGTGTCGCTGGTCGTCTGATCGACCGGCGGCATAGGCACGGTCTGCCTGGCGTCATCCTGCGGCTGTTCGGGCTGGTTGTCCCAACCGGTATTGGTATCAGCCATGTTCACTCCTTTTGCCTAACTTTCGGCCGCACGTTCCGTTCGGCCTTGCACTATCTATGAGTAAAGACGCCGCTTCTTCATGTTTCCTGAATGTTCCTTGGAAACCGATTCAAAATCCTCGTCGAATATGCACAGAATGCGGAAAATCAAGGATTCCAGCGGGTTCGCCGTAACAACACAGGCTATCGGCTCAGCTGAGAGCGATGTCCGGCGCACGCCACACCAACCGAGCTACAGCAGGTCGATCAGCCGGTCCACCGACTCGGCGGTCGTCGCCCAGCTGGTGCAGATTCGCATCACCGTATGATCGTCGTCGTACCGCTCCATGAAGCCCATACGGACCTCACGTTCCAGCCGGTCGATGGTCGCATGGTCAAGAACCACAAAAATCTGGTTGGTCGTGTTCTCGTACACCATCCGGTAGCCCTTGGCGCGCAAGGCCTCGCGGATACGGTCGGCCATCTCGTCCGCATTGCGGGCGATCCGCGTGTACAGCTCGTCGGTGAACAGCGTGTCGAATTGCAGGCCCATAAGCCAGCCTTTCGCCATCAGCGCGCCATGCTGCTTGATTTGCGCGGTGAAATGCTTGGGCATGTTGCCTTTGGTGAACACCACGGCCTCACCGAACAGCGCGCCCACCTTCGTGCCACCGATATAGAACACGTCGGCGATCCGGGCGATATCAGGCAGTGTCACGTCAGTGCCGGACGCCACCAGCCCGTAGCCGAGGCGGGCACCGTCGATGAACAGCGGCATGTGATACTCGTGGCAGACGGCCGCGATGGCTCCAAGCTGCGCTTTCGTGTACAACGTGCCGTATTCGGTGGGGTATGAGATGTATACCATGCCGGGGAAGACCATATGCTCATGGTTGCCATCAGCGTAGAAAGTCTCGCAATACTCGCGCAGCTCGCCGGCATCGATCAGCCCGTCGTGCTGCGGGATGGTAAGGACCTTGTGCCCGGTCGCCTCGATCGCGCCCGCCTCATGCACGTTCACGTGGCCGGACGCCGCGGCGACCACGCCCTCATACGGTTGCAGCATCGTGTCAATGACCAGCTGATTGGTCTGCGTGCCACCGGAGATGAAGCGGACCTGCGCCTGCGGGCAATCACACGCCAAACGGATCTTCTCCTGCGCGGCTTCGCAGTAGTGATCGGTGCCGTAGCCCGGCAGTTGCTCCATATTCGTCTCGGCGAGACGTTTCAGGATCGCGGGATGAGCGCCCTCACTGTAATCGTTCTGGAACACGAGCATGGATACGCCTCGAATCGTAAGTAGGACAACGGCTTGAATAACAGTGACATCCTATCATTGGGGCCCTGCCGCCGATGGCCACGTCCGTGGCGGCAATAGGTTGGGGGGACCAGCGACCATTCCGATACCCCTATTCCTATCCTGCCCGATGAATCCCTGCACCCGTCTTACGCAAAATCAAAACATCTCATCGAATCGGTGTGTGCGGAAGAGATGTTCAGAAAAAAACTCTCGAAAACTCTCCACAGCGGTAAAATCCAAGAAATATTGAGATTTCTCAGCTGACATGACAACCACTGGAAGCCGATGAATCGTTGAAATTCCAAGCTTTCATCCGCCACGCCATACCGACGACCAGACGATGGAATCTCAAAAACTTCCGAAAACAGGCATCACCGACGAGATGTTCAGACTTTTTTTCTCAATATCTCGCAAGACTGGGCGAAAATCGGAGATTTTCAGATTCCAGTCCTGACGCCCCGCACAAGGCTGAAATCAGCGACGCCTCAGAACCGGAGCAAGTAGGAGCCAAAGGCATTGCCGATAATCCGCATTGGGGTTGTTGGCCGATAGCCGCCCAGTATTGCGCCCACATTTAACCCCACTTTTCGGAAAACACAGGGAATAACCGGGATATATTCGGAATCAGCCACGCTATCGGCACGCCGATGCAACCGTCGAAAAACAAAAAAACCGGAGCCGAAGCTCCGGTTTTGTTCGTGCGAGCGGAGGGAGTTGAACCCTCACGAGCATTCGCTCACTGCCACCTGAAGACAGCGCGTCTACCATTCCGCCACGCTCGCAGACAAATAGACAAGATACCATGATTAACTATCTGTCGCAAGCCGGCATCATCGGCGTGTCGCGCGTCTTCGCTTCGAAGACGCAACCTGCCTGATTCAACGGCGGTCAGCTCACCCGCGCGGCTAGCTCACCCGCGCGACCCGTTCGCATAGAATCGCGCCAGCGTCTCGTCGCGGAACTCGTCGAAATACCCACCGTCAATCGACGCGCGGATATCGTCAAGCAGTTTCACGAAGAAATGCTCGTTGTGAATCGTCGCCAGCGTGAAGCCGTTGAACTCCCTCGCGCGCAGCAGATGGTCGACATACGCCCGCGAATAATGCGTGCACGTGTAGCAGTCGCAGCCCTGTTCGAGCGGTTCGAAATCGAACTTGTTGGCGGCGCGCTTGATGTTGTACCGTCCGTCGCGAGTGAAGATGGCGCCGTTTCGCCCGCAACGCGCGGGGGCCACGCAGTCGAAGGTGTCACCGCCGTTTTCCACGCATGCGAAGATGTCATCCACCGCCGCAATGCCAAGCACGTGACGCGGCCGATTCTCCGGCATTGCGTCGCAGATCCACGCGCACGTGTCGCCGATAATCCGTTTCTCGATCGCGCCTCCAATACCGACGCCGTCAAAGTCCAGCGAAGCGATCTCCTCGGCCGCATGCCGCCGCAAATCCTCGTAATTCGCGCCTTGGACCACGCCATACAGCGCCTGGTACGGCTTGCCGAGCCGCTCCCGGGTGAGGCGCTCATGCTCGGCGACGCAGCGTTTAGCCCACCGGAACGTGCGTTCCACCGAGCGTTCCTGATATCCGCGCGTATTCATGAGCGTGGTCAGCTCGTCGAACGCGAACATGATGTCGGCACCGATCTTGTGCTGGATTCCCATGCTGATTTCCGCGCTGAACCGGTGTTTCGCGCCGTTGAGCGGCGATTTGAACGTCACGCCGTCCTCGTCCACGAAAGCGAGGCGCTGCTTGCCTTCGGCGATCACGTCGTCCGACTTCATGCCGGTCACGTCCATGGCGAGCGTCTTCTTGAAGCCCGCGCCCAGCGACAGCACCTGGAATCCGCCGGAATCCGTGAAGGTCGGGCCGTCCCAGTTCATGAACTTCGCGAGCCCGCCGGCGGCGTCAAGCACATCCTCACCCGGACGTTCGAACAGGTGGAACGCGTTCGACAGCAGGCATTGCGCGCCCAGCTGCTTCATGGATTCAGGCAGAACGGCTTTCATCGCTCCCTGCGTGGCGACCGGCACGAACGCGGGCGTATGGATGTCGCCGTGCGGGGTGTGGATGATGCCGGTGCGCCCGTACCGCGCGCCGCCACGCCCTTTGCCGTTCGCGGCATCCGGCAGGCGGGTGATGGTTTCGAACCAGAACGCGCTACGGTCGCCGGGTTTGCCGGGCTCGGCGCCACGGGGGTGTTCAAGCAGACTAGTCATAGCCGCTACTTTAGGCGGAACCTAGGGAAAAGGCAGTTCGCGGCAGAGTTCGCACGCTGTCCGTTCGCACGCGTATGTCCCGATGATGCCCCGATAACACCCTGACGATGCCCGGCGTCCCGTCGCACGGCTACGCGGGACTTTACGCCCGCGAGGGCCGTACGCGAGCAATCTCCCAGATTTTGCGGGAGTTTATCCGTCGGCAGGCGGTTCCGGCACAACGTCCCATGACCGGTACGTCTTGTGCCTATTCCCGCATCACGAGCCACGGCACGCATCGCAATCACCGTCATCGGTCAACAGCATCACAGTCTCATTTTCTCGCGTTTTCGTCCTCTCCCTCCGAGATATTGAGACTTGACGACAAGGAGGCCCCGAGCGGCATATTGCGAAAACGCCGGAAAATCAACGATTCGAGAGCACGGGACTCTGGCGAATGCGGGCGCAGTATCTCAAAATCTCGCAGAATCGAGCCCAGAGAAGAGATATCGAGAGTTTTTTCTGAATATCTCTCGATTTCGACGAATCGACCGAGATATTGGGATTCTCGGATATTGAGATTCGCGGCCCCACGCGCGCCGGACATCAGACATCGCCGGCACCCATATACGACACATCGCATTCGATGCACGCGAAAACTCGCCTAAGGCACAACACCCGTCCAGAGCACACCGTGCATCTTGCATACCCGGCAACAACGCCCTGCTTCCAACACAACTGACCGCGCCCGGCATATCACCCGGACGCGGTCAGTTCGCGTAGTGCTGAGTTTATGTATCGTCGCTAGCCCTCTGGCTTACGCGCACCAGCTACCGATGCAGTAACAGCTACTTCTATTTCGCCGGTTTGTCGCTCGGATGCGGCTTCGGCTTCATAGCGCTCGGCAGCGGCATATGAATCGGCTTGTGCGGCTTTACCGGCGTATGCTGCACCGGCGGCTCGTCGCTCGCGGCCTTCGCCGCAGCTTCCGCAGCCCACTTCGCGTATTCGTCTAAATCGTCATCAACTGGTGATGACTCGCTCTTTGTGCCCTCGCCCGACTCATGCGCATACTGCTCTTCGACGTCGGCGAACGGATCGAACGAACCGGTACCCGGCTCCTGGGAGTTGAGCTCCTTGGCGAGCTCATCGTAGTCGGTATCGGTAGTCAGGTACTTGAGCTTACGGGCTATTTTCTGCTGTTTTGCCTTCTGACGTCCGCGGCCCATCTGACCCCCTGCAATACTTATAGTTGTTGAATCATCATATAAGAGAGTACCACTTATTATGCACGTCGTGGTTGTCTGATGACACTTTTACGATAAAAGCAAGTTTTCCTTGGGTTTTCAAGCAAAGGATTGGTCATGGCAGAAGAGCAAGTGACTGCTGTAGGCAACGAGATGAGCGCGAGTTTCCTCGCCGCGAAGAAGCGTTCCGATGAGACGATGGCGGCTCTCAAAGAGAACCCGGACAAGTTCACGATGCTCACCGGCGACCGCCCGACCGGACGCCTGCACCTGGGCCACTATTTCGGCTCGATCCGCGAGCGTGTCGCCATGCAGAACCTTGGCGTGAACACGAATATCATCATCGCTGATTATCAGGTGATCACCGATCGCGACACCACCGAACACATCGAGGACAACGTGCTCAACCTGGTGCTGGATTACGTGGCCGCCGGTATCGACCCGAACAAGACCATGATTTACACGCATTCCGCGGTTCCGGCGGAAAACCAGCTCATGCTGCCGTTCCTGTCGCTGGTCACCGAGGCTGAGCTGCACCGCAATCCGACCGTGAAGTCAGAAATGGAGGCTTCTGGCCACGCACTGACCGGCCTGCTGCTCACCTACCCGGTGCATCAGGCGTGCGACATCCTGTTCTGCAAGGCCAATGTGGTGCCGATCGGCAAGGATAATCTGCCGCATGTGGAGATCACGCGCACTATCGCCCGCCGGTTCAACGAGCGGTACGCGAAGAAGCACCCGGTGTTCCCCGAGCCGAGCGCGATTCTGTCCGAAGCCCCGGAAATCCCGGGTCTTGACGGCCGCAAGATGAGCAAGTCCTACGGCAATTCGATTATGCTGGGCGCCACCGCTGAGGAAACCGCGAAGCTCATCAAGAAGAGCCGTACCGATTCCGAGCGCAAGGTGACGTATGACCCGGTGAACCGTCCGGAAGTGTCCGCGCTCCTGACCACCGCCGGCCTGGTGACCGGCCGTGACCCGAAGGATATCGCCGAGGAAATCGGCGATGCCGGCGCCGGCGCCCTGAAGGCGTATGTCACCAAGTCGGTCAACGAGTTCCTCGCCCCGCATCGAGAGCGTCGCGCCGAACTCGCCAAGGACATGGACACCATCCGCGACATTCTGCACGACGGCAACAAGCGAGCCAACGAAATCGCCGAGCAGACCCTGGACGAGGTCCGCGAAGCCATGGGCATGAAGTACTGACCCGGGGTCAGGTAGCTCTCACTGTCCTCGCAAACTGGCTACGCTAAGAAGGCCCTTAGCGTAGCCAGTTTGTGTATGGTGAGCAGAGGAAGGTCTTAGCGTGAGCGTATTGCGAAGCAATCGCGAGTATCGCACAATAGCACCAGCACCGTAGCTTCGCGCGCAATTCTCACGCTCGCACGCTCAGACGAGCGGTAGCAGGCCGCTCAGATTGTCACGTTCGCCGACGGCGCTGATGCGGCCGGCCTGCTTCTCCTCGGCCCACGTGGTAATGCCGCATGCCAGACGCAGCCACACATCGGGATCGAGTTCAATCACATCAGGCGGCGTGAGATTGTGCGGGTCAGACGCCGGTCCGTCAAGGATCTTGATGGCGCCCCACGGTGCCACGCGCACTTCGACGCCCTCCCCCGGCGCCTTGCGTTCCAGCAGATACAGCGAGTACCGCACTGCCCACGCCCACACCGGGCGGGGCAGATCGTCCGGAGACACGGCCAAGCGACCGGCTTCGTTATTATCCCGTGCAGCGATCGCCCGCGCCTTGTCACGCCACTGTTGCAGCCCGTCACGGCCTTTATCAATATCCTGTTCCCTGATTACCGGCATACCCCCATTGTGCCACGGCAGGCCCGCGACATGGCGTGATGCATGGCGTATGGGCGATTCGAATGTGCTGCACCGCGTATGTTTGGACATACGTCGTGCAACAGATACGAGGCGTCCTGCCCTACTTGGGAACCGAAATGCAGACTTACGTATGCCACGGCATACAGGACGGCGCGGAAACCGGAACAGCAATCCAGACTCCCTATGCCAACCTCGGACACGCATATTCGCCGATAACGCAAGAGGCGGAAGCCCGCGCCGCACATTACACGTGCAGTGCAAAGCTTCCGCCTCTTTGATCTACTGTCTACCGGCTCAGGCGTTCACGCCCATACCGGCCAGCACTGGCGCTTACTTGAGGGCGCCGGTGTGCCAGATGCGCTCGAGGTAGTCCTCGATGGAGCGATCGGAGCTGAAGTAGCCGGAGTTGGCCACGTTGAGCACGGCCATACGAGCCCACTTCATCGGATCGCGGTAGGTCTCCTCGATCTCGGCCTGGATGTCCATGTACGCGCGGAAGTCCGCGAGCGTCATGAAGTAATCCTTGTTCAGCCAGTCGTTGACGAGGTCCTTGTAGGTGTCCTTGTCGCCGTTGGAGAAGGTGCCGTCCGCGACCATGTCGATGGCCTGCTTGAGCTGCGGATCCTTCTCGTAGTACTCGCGGGACAGACCCTTGGTGTCGTAGCCCTTGGCGTACAGGGCGGAGACTTCCGGTTCGGTCATGCCGAAGAGGAAGAAGTTCTCCGGGCCGACGAGCTGGCGGATCTCAACGTTCGCGCCATCGAGCGTACCGACGGTCAGAGCGCCGTTGAGGGCGAACTTCATGTTGCCGGTGCCGGAGGCTTCCTTGCCGGCCTGCGAGATCTGCTCGTCGAGGTCGGTGGCCGGGATGAGGTTCTGGGCCAGTTCGATGTTGTAGTTCCACGGGAAGTAGACGTGCAGCTTGCCCTTGGTGGCCGGATCGTTGTTGACGACGCGAGCCACATTGTTGATCAGCTGGATGGTCTGCTTGGCCAGATAGTAGCCCGGGGCGGCCTTCGCGCCGAAGAACACGGTGCGCGGCACCAGGGTGTCCGGATCGACCTTGCCGGACTTGATGTCGGCGTAGGTGGCGATGACCGCGAGGATCTTCAGGGCCTGACGCTTGTACTCGTGCAGACGCTTGACCATCGTGTTGAACATGGTGTTCGGGTCGATGTCGAAGCCGTACTTGCGCTTGGCGAACGCCGCGAAGTCGTTCTTGTTGGCCTGCTTGACCTCGGCGAACTTCTTGACGAACTCCGGATCATCGGCCAGCGGGATGAGGCCCTTGAGCTGCTCAAGATCGGACAGCCACGCGTCGGTGCCCAGGCCCTCGGTGATGAGGTCGGACATGCGCGGGTTGGCGAGCTTGATGAAGCGGCGAGGGGTGACGCCGTTGGTGACGTTGGTGAACTTGTCCGGGTACACGGAGGAGAAGTCCTTGAGGGTGACGTCCTTGAGCAGCTCGGAGTGCAGCTCGGCCACACCGTTGACGTAGGAGCCGCCGTAGGTGGCGAGGTACGCCATGCGGACGGAAGCATCCTTGCCGTCGGTGTAGATGCGCATGCGCTCGATCTGATCGTCGGCGACGCCCTTGGCCTTCAGCTCGGACATGAACTGCTCGTTGATCTTCTTGATGATCTCAAGGTGACGCGGCAGCAGCTCGCCGATCAGGGAGGCCGGCCACACTTCCAGAGCTTCCGGAAGCAGGGTGTGGCAGGTGTAGTTGAAGGTCTTGTTGGTGATGGACCAGGCGGTATCCCAGTCGTAGCCGTACTCGTCGATCAGGACGCGCATGAGCTCCGGGATGCCGATCACCGGGTGGGTGTCGTTGAGCTGGAACACGATCTTGTTCGGCAGCGTGGTCAGGTCAGGGTTCGTCTCGCCCGGGTAGAACACGCGGATCGCGTCGTGGATGGACGCGGAGACGAAGAAGTACTGCTGCTCGAGGCGCAGCTTCTTGCCCTGCGGGGTGGAATCCTCCGGGTAGAGGATCTTGGAGATGTTCTCGGCTTCGACCTTCGGAACCACAGCGTCGAGATATTCGCTCTTGTTGAAGGTGAGCAGGTCGAACTCGTCGTAGGACTTCGCGGTCCACAGACGCAGCGTGTTGACACGGCCGGACTTGTAGCCCGGAACCATGTAGTCGCACGGGACGGCGCGGACAGCCCACGCCGGCTTCCACACGCGCTTGCCGTTCTCTTCGACGACTTCACCGCCGAAGTTCACGCGCTGGTCACGGTTGTAATCGACGTGGCCCCACGGCTCTTCGTTGACGAGCCAGTAATCCGGGGTTTCGATCTGCTTGCCGTTCTCGTCGAACTCCTGCTTGAAGATGCCGTACTGGTAACGGATGCCGTAGCCGAACGCCGGCACGCCGATGGAGGCGAGAGAATCGATGTAGCAGGCAGCCAGACGGCCGAGACCGCCGTTGCCCAGGCCCGGTTCGTATTCGGCGTCGATGACGTCCTTGGTGTCGAAGCCCAGCTCCTTCATGGCGCCTTCGAACTGCTCGGTCAGGCCGGCGTTCAGCAGCGCGTTTTCCAGCTGCTTGCCCATGAGGAACTCAGCGCTCAGGTAGCCAACGGCCTTGGTGTCGCCGTTGACCATGTCATGCTGGGTCTTCATCCAAGAATCCACGAGGTGGCGGCGCACGGCAGCAGCGGTGGCCACATACACATCAGCGGCGGTCGCCTGCTCCGGCGTCACGCCCTGGGTGTACTTGAGCTGCTCGCGAATCTCGTCGGTGAACTCACCGGAAGTAAGCGAAGACTTCGGTGCAGTGATTTCGGTCATTATCTGACTCCCTTTGACGGAACCTATTCCAAGAACCATTATGCCTGAAAGTCTCGGCATCGGCACGGCCTGACAAGCGCAGTGCGCCCCTTTCTGCATACGTTCTCAGAGGTTGATATTAACATCACCCCCTCAACCATGCTCAATCACGCTGAAACATGGCGTCAAACCTTCTTTGTGTTTACTGAATTAACAATTGCGGAAACCCAACTCCCACGCGCCCCTACGCGGAACGCCGACATGAAAGCAATCGTTTGCATAACACGACACGCCCAATACCGCTTGCCCGTGCCAGATGGAGCGGCAGCGGCAGATGGAGCGGTAGCGGCGGATAGCGCGGGAGAATTCGCCGGATTCCCCGATTCGCGCCTGTTCTCCCCTATCCGGCGCGGGAGTTTACGGGAATCTGGCGCCGTTATGATCAATCTCCCAACAGGAACATTGCAATTCCGCCATTCTTGAGCATCGTCCCTGAAACCGTTTTCGGGAGAACATCGCCAGAACCGCACATCCCCGGCAAACTCCCGCGAAACCATGGGACTTTACCCTCCGACTGCGGGTTTGCGGATATCTCCCGCTTTTCGTCTTGAACGCTCACCGATATCACGGCCGTTCGGCACAATCAGTTCGCGCCGATATAGCCCGCGGAATCCGCCAAACGCCCAATACCACAGCGGGGACGCCCCTTACGGAACGTCCCTGCATATGCGCCATACGGAACAACCTGTACGGCATCGTGATTACTGTGCGCAGTCGGCTGAATCAGGCCTGTTCGGGTTCTGCTGCGGCTTCATCGGCTTCACCTGCAGCCTCATCCTCCGCCTTGTCCAGTCCCAGATCGACCGGCGAAGAGCTGTTCTCCCACGGCTCCTCCCACGGGTCGTAGTCCGGGTTCTGCTGCTTGTAGATGTACACACCCGCGACTGCGGCGAGCAGCGCTCCGAAAAGCAGCGCAAAGAACTTCCAACCGTTAGAAGACTTCTGCTCCATGACGGCTCCTTTCAGGTACCAGGTGACCTGCCCATTCAAGTCAACTCTGATTACCATAGTAAGACCTTGTTTGTGACGATTGGGTGGAAGAACGTCAAGAGTCCGCCCATTGCAAAGAATCACCGGCGCCGCCCCGCATCGGGCGTTACAGTTAAGACCATGCGAATTGGCAGTTCCACTCTCGACCGGCGGTCCATCGATGCACAATGGCGCAACGGCGGACCGGTGATCACCGCGGCGATCACCGTAGCATGCGTCATCGTATGGCTTCTGGAAATCCTGTTGCGGTATATATCCCCGACGCTGTTCACCGCAATGCTGGGATCGGGCATGTTCATGCCTATCACCGCTGTGGAGCATCCGTGGACCTGGCTGACGTCAATGTTCCTGCACTCCACATCGATTCTGCATGTCGGTTTCAACATGATGGCGCTATGGTCGGTCGGTCCGGTATTGGAGCGGCTGTTCGGGCACTGGCGTTTTCTGGCGTTGTATCTGATATCAGGATTCGGCGGTGCCGTAGGCGTCGCCGTGTGGTGTCGCATCACCGGCAACTGGCTGATGGCGGCGTATGGTGCGTCCGGCGCGATTTTCGGCCTGTTTGCGGCGCTGCTCATCGTCTTCAGGCGGATGGGCGCCGATATCCGATCCATGCTGGTGTGCATGGTCATCAATTTCGCGATGCCGGTGGTCATCCCGAATATCGCGTGGCAGGCGCATGTCGGGGGTTTTCTTGTCGGCGGCCTGCTGACCTGGCTGCTGATGGACGGGGTTCCTGCATTGCGTAGGCAACCGTTCCCCAAGCGCATGTGGATATACGGGTCGATGGTGACCGTGGCCCTTGTAGTGGTGTTGGTGTTGTGTGTCCCGCCGATCGGGCGGATCGCGTAAGAATCGCATGGCAGCCTGCGGCGAAGTGACCGGATGGGCCGATTGTGCGGCATCAATGCGGCGCATATCGCGTCGTGGTGCGACTAGTACGTCACACCGCGACGCGATATCGCCGGCGTATACGTCAGCGGGATCGGTAATCTGCCCACGGTGCGATGCAGCAGTCACACGGCGGGCGGATATAGCCAGTTGCGGGCGGTTATCGGCTGGTACTTGCCTGTGGCGCGATCATACGGATACACAACAGGCTGATTGCCGCCCGACAGCTTGGTACCAGCCGCCATCAGCCCGTCATCAGTCCGCCTCAGGAGAATTACATCAGTGTAGTTTTCCACATCTGTGGACAACGCGGTGGATAACTTGGGTATAAGTGGGGTATAACTCGTGGACAACGTGACAAGTTATCCACATACATATCCACAACACGTGCGTTTCCAAGCATTTTCAAGTGTGGACGATGTGCACAAACAGTTATCCACATTTTTTAAATCTATCGAATATCGATAATTTTCTCTTGTGGTGCTCACACGCGCTAACCCCTAGATGTGGTGTTACCCACAACTTATCCACCAAGTTGTCCACTTATCCACATTTGGTGGACAATCCGCGTCGCGCTTCCCCACTGCTGGCACCATCCCTCCACGTATGATGACGGCATGGATTTCAACGAGCCGACACGACAGTTCATCGCCGCCCACAGAAACGACGATGTCCGCGACGCGGCGCTGCACGCCCACCAAGACGATGTCGATCTGCCCTTCGCGCTCGACCAGATCGAAGGATGGCAGCGCGCCCGCACCAAACTCCCCCAATGGGCGTCATGCGCGGATATCATCTATCCCCCGCATCTGGCGATGGAACAATGCTCATCGCAATCCACCGCACAATACAAGGCGGATCTTGCCCGACGCCTGACCGCCGACGCGGCGCACCCCACCACGCTGATCGACATCACCGGCGGGTTCGGCGTCGATTTCTCCTTCATGGCCCGCGTTTTCGACCACGCCATGTATATCGAACAACAACCCCATCTGGTCGAGCTCGCCCGGCACAACATGCGGGCGCTCGGCATCAACCACGCCGAATACCTCAACGGGGACGCCACCGACATGCTCGACAGGCTGCCCGAAGCAAGCCTGATCATGGCCGATCCGGCGCGGCGCGACAGCCACGGCTCACGCACATACGCCATCGCCGATTGCACCCCCGACATGCTGTCCATACTGCCGCGGCTCACCGCCATCGCCCCGACCATCCTCATCAAGCTCTCCCCCATGCTTGACTGGCATCAGGCGGTCCGGGATTGCACGGCCGCCCTCACCGCTTCGCCGACCGGCGCGGCCGTCACCGAAGTGCATATCGTGTCGGTGCACAACGAATGCAAAGAACTGCTGCTGGTTGTCAGCACCGACAGCTCAAATGGCACAGAAGCCGGCACGGACGACACCGGATACGCCCCGACCATCGTCTGCGCCGACGATGACACCGTCATCAGCTTCCGGCAGACACAACTCCCGGCGAGGCAATCGTCAAACTCCGACAAGCAGACCCTCACAGACAAGCCGGCATACTTGTACGAGCCCAACGCATCGTTGATGAAAGCGGGATGCTTCGACCTGCTCGCCTCCCGTTTCGCGGTCAACCCCATCGACCGCAACAGTCATCTGTTCGTATCCGACACACTGGTCGCCGATTTCCCGGGGCGAATCTTCGCCATCACGGCGATCGGCCCCGTCAAACGGACGCTTCACGGCATCGGCCGCGCCAACGTCGCCGTACGCAACTATCCGGCAAGTGTGGCGCAAGTGCGCAAACGGTACCACATCGCCGACGGCGGGGATACATTCATATTCCTGACCACCATGTCAGGCAAGAAAACCGCGTTCGTGTGCGCCAAACCATAAGCCACGGCCACAACGCCGGCGGTTATGACGCCGATTGGCGCCGTCCATTTCCGATTCCTGCACCGGTTGCGCTGACAGACCACTCAGCGCGACCGGTGCAGGAACACCGCAAACAATACCGGCGACTACCGCCACCACATGGTCATAAGGAAGCCGACCATAATCAGCGCGCCGCCAATCGCGAGATTCCAGGCACCGATGCCGGGGATCGGGTACGAGCCGGTCAGGTAGTACACCACAGCCCAAACCAGACCGATAATCATGAACGCGCAGAACACCGGCACGAACCACCCCGGATTCGACTTGGCGCTCTTGATGCTCTCCTCGACGCGCTTGGTGTTCTCCGCCTGGCGCTTCATCATGCGCTGCATTTGCGGGGTCAGCGTCGACTTGTCAGCTGTGGCGTTCAGTACCGCTTCGACCTCGTTCATCGGGATGTCGTAGTCGTCGTCGCGCGTTCCGTCATTGGACGTGGTGGCGTCCGACACGTTGTCAACCGGCTGTTCATCGGTTTCGTGCAGCTCTTCGTCAGCCATGTGCATAGTCTCCATTCAAATAGGCTAAAAAGTCATCATAGCGGCTACACTCGAAAGCAGCGGACACGGCGGAGGCGATATGAGCAAACACACCGGAAAACACGGGGTACGGCATTCCGCATTCGGCGGTATTGCCGTGTTCGTGGTCGTCGCGCTCACCGGTTTCCTGCTCGCCACCAATATCCGCGTGAACCGGACCGCGGTTGTCACGTCAGACACTGCACAAATGGTCGAACAGCGCGTCGAACGCGCCAACAAGCTCCGCGGCGAAGTCAACGACCTCAACTCCCAAGTCAACACGCTCAACAAGCTCGCCGGCAACGCGAACAGCAGCTCCACCAACAGCGAAGACGCCGGCTCCGGCACCGTGCTACCCGCGGTCGAAGGCCCCGGCATCACCGTGACGCTTGACGACTCGCCCTTGTGGAAAACCATGGTGAACGATTCGGGATCAACCTCGAATATCAACGATTACGTCATCCATCAGCAGGATATCGAAGCTGTCGTCAACGCGCTGTGGGCGGGCGGGGCTGAAGCGATGATGATCCAAGATCAGCGGATACTCTCCAATTCCGCTGTGATCTGCGTCGGCAACGTGCTCATGCTGCAAGGCAAACAGTATTCGCCGCCGTATACGATTGCCGCCATCGGTCCCACCGACGACATGCTTGACGCGTTGGAAGACTCGCAAGCCGTTCAGATTTACTTGGAGTATGTCAGCGCGTTCGGCCTCGGCTGGAACGTTCAGTCGAAAGACACCTTGAAATTCCCTGAATCGCCGTTGCTACTGCAACCACTGAAATACGCGACCGTAATCGGCACGGAAAGCGCGGGAGACGCGGAAAACAGCGGCAACAACCAGAATTCAAGCGCATCCGGCAATGAATGACCATCCATCGAATGCCGCGCAGACACAAACCGCCAACCGTCAACCATCAAACCAGAACGAGCAGGCCATGAACGAACCGATTACCCAGTCAGCCAAGTCCGCCCACACCACAAGCCGGGGAGGCAAAAGGCTCAGCATCGGCTGGCAGATTGTCGGCATTGTCGCGGAACTGCTGATCACCGCGGCCATCATCTGCGGACTATACGTGGCATGGCTGTTCTGGTGGACCGGCGTCCAAGCAGAGCACGAGCAGGCGCAGACCCGCGAAACCACCACCAGCACGTGGACGCAACCCGCAGACGACAGCGGAACCGTCGCCATCGCCAAAGCGCAGGAGGGCGACCCGCCCATCCAACCGACCAGCGCCAATGAGGGGGAGCTGGTCGCCGAAGTGTATATCCCACGATTCGGCAACCAGTGGGTGCGCAATATCGTGCAGGGCACCAGTCTCGAGCAGCTCAACAAGCATGGTATGGGGCATTATGAGGAAAGCCAGATGCCCGGACAGATCGGCAATTTCGCGTTCGCCGGGCACCGTGCGGGCTACGGTTCACCCTTGTCCGACATCAACCTGCTGCAGAAGAACGATGCGGTGATCATCCGCACCCAGGATTACTGGTATGTGTACCGGTACACTCGGCATCTGGTCGTCCTGCCGACCGAAACCGAGGTCGTCGCGTCCAATCCGGACGCTCCCGGCAGCGCACCCACCAAGCGTATGCTGACCATGACCACTTGCAATCCACGATATTCCACGCCGACCCACCGCTGGATCGCGTACGCGGAATTCGCGTACTGGGCCAAAGTCTCCGACGGTGTTCCGGCAGAACTCGCGGGGGATGGCGCTTCAGGGCCGGTGAACTTCTCAAGCACGCCGAAACAGTCAGCCGTCTCACAGCTGGATTCCCTCGAACCGGTGGTGCAATGGGCGCTTATCGTGTACGCCGTACTGTTCATCGCCGCGGCGATCGTATGGCGGTGGCCGGCACGGCGCGCCATCCGCGAAGGGCGCCGTCAGAAGCCGGATGCGAGCATTTACGGGGCTCTCACGCGCCTCCAGCCGGGCGTACTGCCGATACGCATCATCCTGATGGCCCTGCTTGCCGTCGCAGGTACTGCGGCGTTGTTCCAATGGGTGTACCCGTGGGCGGCGTCCACCATACCGGTCCTTCAGCAGATGTCGAACTATGTGGCTGTGTAAGATGACTTGCAACACGTGGCATGCAACACGGTAAAGGAGAGGCAATGACCGATTCAGCGCATATTCTGGTCGTCGACAACTACGATTCGTTCGTCTACACGATTGTGGGCTATCTGCGTACGTTGGGCGCGATCGTGGATGTCGTACGCAACGACGCCATCGACCCGTCCAAAGCGGGCGTGCTTGACGGGTACGACGGCGTGCTGATTTCTCCCGGCCCCGGCACGCCCGCGCAATCCGGCGCCAGTGAGGATATGATCAGGTTGTGCGAAGCCACGGGCAAGCCCATGTTCGGGGTGTGTCTTGGATTGCAGGCGCTGGCGGAAGTATTCGGCGCAACGGTTGACCACGCACCGACCATCATGCACGGCAAAACCAGCCAGGTCGAGCATATCGATGATGAGATTTTCGCCGGGGTGGCGAACCCGATGACCGCGACCCGTTACCATTCGCTGGCCATTGAGCCGGATTCCCTGCCGGACGACTTGGTGGTGACGGCACGCGCCACGGATGATCAGACGATTCAAGGCATCAAGCATCGCAATCTGCCGATGTACGCCGTACAGTTCCACCCCGAATCGGTGATGACGCAGGACGGCTACCGTCTGCTGGCGAACTGGCTCGCAGTATGCGGGCAGGCCAACGCGGTGGATAAGGCGAAAGGCCGTCAGCCGAAAATCATGAAGACCCGCTGACAGCCACTATGTGAGGATTCGCTCACACAACCGGGGGTTGAACGGCCGCAATGGGCCGTTTAAGCGAGTCTGACGGCCGTTGTGTGAGGATTCACTCACATAGTGGGGGTCAGGCCGACCAATATCGGCCCGTCGGACCCGCCTCACCCCGCGTTGTGTGAGCGAATCCTCACACAACGCGGGGTCAGCTGGCATCAACGTCCCGGATACCGGCACATGTGATACGAACGGCCCGGAACACCAAATGATGTTCCGGGCCGCTGCTTATTTTTCTACAGTCCGTTAGTGAGTAGCTGGGCTAGCTGCGGTGCTGCTATCCGTAACGGTAGAGGACGAGCCGGCGCTCGGCGACGCCGAGGTCGTCGACGACGGTGACGACGACTTGGTCGTCAGTGTGATCGCCGCGCCCTTATCCGCTTGGCTTCCGGCAGTCAGACTCTGCTCGGTGACAATATCCGTGTCCTTCGCGTTCTGCGACGAGTTGGACACCGTGAACCCGAGTCCTTCAAGCGTCGACTTCGCCGATGCGTACGTGGCGCCGACCACTGACGGGACCGTCAGCTGCTCCTTGCCTTTGGACACGTACACGTTGATGGTGGACCCCTGCTCGATCGAGGTTCCAGGCACCGGGTCAAGACGCGTCACCGCGCCCGAAGGCACCGCGTCGGAGTTCTCCTCTTCGACCGACGTGTTGAAACCGCGCTCCTGCAACGTCTTCAGCACCGTATCCTTGGACTGGCCGACCAAGCCGTCAGGCACCTTGGTCATACCCGAGGAAATATACAGCAGGATGGTCGTGCCCTTCGACTGCTTGGATCCGGCGGCCGGGCTGGTGCGGGTCACATTGTCTTTGGACACCGTGTCACTATCTTCGGTCTGGGTGCTGGCAGCCACCTTGAATCCGGCCGCCTCCAACGCTGCACGCGCATCATCCTGCGACTTGCCGCTGACATCGGGAACGGTTCCTGTCGACGGGCCAGCCGAGAACCACACTCTGACCACGGACCCGAGAGCCACCTTCTTGCCGCCCGCCGGCGACTGCTTGGTGAATGTCCCCTTCGGTTCGGTGGAATTCGTATCGGTTTCAACCTTGATTTTCAGTCCTACGGCGTCGAGCTTCTCTTCCGCGCCCGCCTCAGTGGTGGACGATGAGAAGGTCGGGACAGTTACCATCTCGGTCTGCTTGGAATGCATGAACGCGAACACCACGCCGCAAATGGCCGCAATCACGGCGAGCGACACAACCACGGCAATGATGATGCGCTTCTTCTTGCGCTGCTCTGCCTCACGCTGCTGGGCGCGAGTCTCGCCTTCCGGTGCCGCGAACGGATTCGCGGTAGCAGTCATCGCCGGATTGGTCATCACCGGATTGGTTTGCGTAGTCACCGTCGCGGGTGTGGTAAGCAACTGGGTTTCCTCAGTGCGACGACGCCCACTGTTGTTCGCCAAGTCAGTCAGCTGGTTGAACGTGGCCGCAATCGGCACGCCGCCGTTCATAAACGTCAGAATATCGTTCTTGAACTCGGTGGCTGTCGCATACCGGTTCTGACGATCCTTCGCCATGGCTTTCGCGCAGATGTTGTCCCACATCTTCGGCAGGCCGGGAACCACGGCACTCGGGGGAGTGGCGGCCTCGGAAACATGCTGATAGGCGATGGCGACAGCGGAATCGCCGGTAAACGGCGGACGGCCGGTCAGCATCTCATACAGCACGCAGCCTGCGGAATACAGGTCAGAACGCATGTCCACGGTCTCACCGCGAGCCTGCTCAGGGGACAGGTATTGTGCGGTGCCGACCACGCCCTGCGACTGGGTCATCGTGGCCGCGGAATCATCCAAAGCGCGGGCGATGCCGAAATCCATGACCTTCACGACACCCTGATCGGAAATCATGATGTTCCCGGGCTTGATATCACGGTGGATGATGCCCATACGATGCGAGTATTCGAGCGCGTTGAGCACGCCAAGCATCACCTGTTCGGCGTCCCGCTGGCTGAGCGGCCCGTTCGCCTTGATGATATCGCGCAGGGTCTGGCCTTTGACATACTCCATCACCAGGTAGGGGACGCGTTCGGTCTGGCCGCCTTCATTGACGATGGTTTCCTCACCGGAATCGTAGATGTTCACGATATTCGGGTTGTTCATCTGTGCGACCGAATGCGCCTCACGGCGGAACCGCGTGAGGAAAATCTCATCATTGGCAAGATCGGAGCGCATGATCTTGATGGCGACGGTGCGTCCCAGACGCTTGTCAAGCGCCACGCGCACCTCCGCCATGCCGCCTCTGCCAACGAGCTGGCCGAGCTGGTATCGGCCGTTCGCCAACGAAGTGGGTACACTGCTGCTCATTGCTGCTCCTTCCATTGCGGGCGGAACGTCGAACTCACCGTCCGCGGCTCCTCGCCCCCGCTAATGAATACTTGCTTCGGCGCCTGCGCCTCAGGCAGGCCAGCCAAGGTCGTTCCTTCGGTATGCGGCGTACTGCTCACGCGACGTGGCAGCCGCCCTCGGGATGGCACGATGGTCGTGTCATCGCTGAGCTTGGTTTCCTGATCCATCAGTCTGCGTTCGATACGCGCCAATGTGCGCGACACCACCAACGCGTCCTTGGGACGGTCCCGCGGATCTTTCTCCAGCATCGACATGACGAATTGTCGCAGCTGCAGGTCAATGGAATCCGGCAGGGGAGGCACCGGCTCGTTGACATGCGCCGCCGCGATATCAACCGGCGTAGCCCCGGTGAAAGGCCGGTGCCCGCATAATCCCTCGTAGGCGACAACACCGAGAGAGTAAATGTCAGACTGGGCGGTCGCCTGCTTGCCTTGCGCCTGTTCCGGGGAAATGTACTGTGCTGTACCAACCACCATGCCATCTTGGGTGATTTGCTCCTGATTGGTGGAGTATGACACGCCGAAATCGGTGATTTTCACTTCACCATCATCAGAAACCATGATATTGGCCGGCTTCACATCACGATGGATCACACCATGCGAATGGGCGACAAACAGCCCACGCGCCACCTGAATCAGGATCGGCAACAGTTCCGTAGGATCCATCGCACCCTGCTCATGGTAAATATCCGCCAAGGATTTGCTGGGCACGTATTCCATGATGAGGAACCCGATACCGTCATGCTCGTAATATTCGAACAATGCGGCGATATTGGGGTGCGCCAGATTCGCGGAATTATGCGCCTCAGCACGCAACCGGCGCAACTTCGTCTCACTGTTCGCGGCGTCGCTGCGCAACGCTTTGATCGCTACCGGACGCCCAAGCTGAATGTCGTAACCTTTCCAAACCTCACCCATACCACCTTGGGCGAGTCGGCGGTCCAAACGATACCGGCGATGAATCAGCTGCCCTTCAATCAATCTCACTGCTTCAACGCCTCCTCCATCACCTGCTTCATAACCGGGCCTGCGGCGGTCACGCCGAACGCATTGACATTATGTATCACCACGGCGACGGCGATTTTCGGGTTGTCCGCGGGAGCGAAGCCCATCACCCACGCGTCGTTGGACTGGTTGCCCGTGCCAATCTGCGCGGTGCCTGTTTTCGCGGCGACTTGAACCCCGTTGATGGCAAGCGTGGGGCTTTCCTTGGACACCACGTTCTCCATCATGCCGGTCAGCGCGCTCGCCGTATTGGAGCTCATCGCCTGGGACATCACCACCGGCCTGGTTTCGGAAATCGTCGACAAGTCGCTCGCACGCACGCGGTCAACCAGGGTCGGCTGCATCAGCGTGCCGCCGTTGGCGATCGCCGCGGCGATCATCGCATTCTGCAACGGTGTCTCCAACGTGTCTCCCTGGCCGATGGCCGCGAGAGCCAGCTTGTCCGCAGGCAGATTCGACGGGAAGGTTGAAGCGACCGCTTTCATCGGATTGCCGGTGGATGTGGACCCGTCCACGGTGATCGACTGCCCGAATCCAAGCTTTTTCGCCTGTTCGGCAATGGCGTCCTCACCGAGAGCGACCCCGAGCTGGGCGAACGCCGTATTGGATGAGTATGCCATAGCGTCAGACAGCGAAATCTGTCCGTTGGTACCGTTCGCCGCCGTCGTTGCGTTCGTCAGCTGCGTGGCCGTGTTCGGCAGCGTGTAGGCGCTGCCGGCGGGGATCTGGGTATCGGCCTGATATTTTCCGCTTTCCAGGGCCGCAGCCGCCACCACGGTTTTGAACGTGGATCCCGGCGGGTAAAGTTCCGACGTTGCACGGTTAAGCATCGGATTCGTCGCGTTGGAAGTCAATGCCGCATACGCATCGTTGACTTTCACGGTGTCATGCTGGGCGAGGACATTGGGGTCGTAGCTCGGCGTACTGACCATGGCGACAATCCGCCCGGTCTTGGGGACGATGGCGACGACAGCACCGTCATACCCTTGGTTGCTCAACGCCTGATACGCGACATCCTGCAGTTTGGTGTTGATGGACGTTTCGATGGAAGCGCCCTTGTTTTCGGTGCCGGTCAGCAACGCCTTGAATTTCTGTACGGCCAGCGCACTCGCGGTGCCGCTGAGCAGGGCCGCTCGGGACGCTTCGATACCGCGGTCGGCGTTCTGACTGATGGAGAAGAAGCCTGTAACCGGCGCGTATTCCTGCCCGTTGGAGTACGAACGCTGATAGGAGAACGCGTCATTCGACGGGTCGGATTTTGCGAGTACCATGCCATCAGATGAGAGAATCGAGCCGCGAGGGGCGCCGAATTGGTAGTACAACGCCCTGCGATTACGCGGATCGGCGTTGAGCTCGTTGGCGCGGAACGCGGTGAAAACCGTCGTGGAGCATCCGAGAATCACGAACATGATGACCACCACGGTGAAAATCTGCCGGAGATTCTTGTTCAACGCGCACCTCCTTTCGCCGTACGCTGCCCCACGGCAGGCGGTGCCGGGGGAGCGGGGGGAGCGCCGAAGCCCATGCCTGAAGGCTCATCGGGAACAGCGGGGATGGCGGTATTGGGCTCATCGGCGTCGGCGGGCAGCTGACTCGTGGTTTCCGCAGGATCAGATGCGTCATCGTCCTGCCAGTCGCTCCAATCACCCCAGTCATTGTGTTCACCGGCTTGGTCAGGAGTGATGGCTTCCGTCTCATCATCGCCGTCCGCATGCTCACCGTGGGCGGCGTGCAAACCGCGGCCACGCCGTGCCTCGTCGCGTTTTGCCGCTTCTGCAGCGGATTTCGCGCGCTCCTTGAGCTCGTGATCGCGCAACACGGCCAACGCCTCATACTGGAACGTGTCCGACGTCAATTCCGGTTCGGGCTTGTTGGCGGCGTTCGAAATAACCAGCAGCAGCGTCACCAGTATGGAATTCGCCACCAGGGAGGAACCACCGGCGGCCATGAACGGCATCGTCAGACCGGTCAGGGGGATGACCAGCGTGATACCGCCGACCACGGTGAACACTTGGACAGCCATTGTGAACACCAGACCGGAAGCAAGCAGCTTGCCGAACCCGTCCTTGATTTTCATCGCAGTAATCAGCCCCGAGGCGATAATCACCAGATACAACGCGAGCACCGCCAGCAGGCCGGTCAAACCAAGCTCCTCGCCGACCGACGAGTAGATGAAATCAGAATTCGCCAACGGGGTCAGGCTTGGATGCCCCTGGCCGAGCCCCGTACCCATCAGGCCGCCCGAAGCGAGGCCGAACAAGCCGGTCACCAACTGTTCCGAGCCACCGGCACGGTTATACACCTTCGCATCAAAGGGGTGCAGCCACGCTTCGATACGATTGTCCACGTGCGCGAACATGCGGCTCGCGGCGATGGCGCCCACCGCGAACGCGAGCATGCCGATGATGATCCAGCTTTTCCGGCCGGTCGCCACATACAGCATGCATACGAACATCGCGAAGAACATCAACGACGTGCCCAAATCACGCTGAACCACCAGCACGCCCATCGAAATCGCCCAGACCACCATAATCGGCCCCAGGTCTTTGATGCGCGGCAACTGCAATCCCGCAATCTTCTTGCCACCCACCGCGAGCTGGTCACGATGGTCGAACAGGTATGCCGCAAAGAAGAACGCGATGAACAGTTTGGCGAATTCGCCCGGCTGTAACGAATACGAGCCGATACCAATCCAGATGCGTGCGCCGCCGATGGTCCTGCCCAAGCCCGGAATCATCGGGGACAGCAGCAGTACGATGCCGACGACCATACTCACATACGAGAAGCGTCTCAGCACACGGTAATCACGCAAACACGCCACCAGAATGCAACACAGAATCAGGGCGGTACACAGCCAGATCAGCTGTCGGGAACCGGCATGGGACCCTTTCTGCTGGTCGATACGAGCAATCAGGGTGATGCCGATGCCGGTGAGCAGCAGCGTACATGGCAGAATCGATTGGCTTGCGTACGGCTGGAACTTGAGCAGCAACGCCCACATGACGATGAACAGGAACGCTGCGACACCAAGCAAAACCGCGTATTCATGCGGAAAAGTCCCGGTCGTGCGTTCAAACATCTGGAAGAAGCCGATGAAGCTGATTCCCATGGCGAGCAGCAACAACGACATCTGGCGCAGACGGGTGACGATCATCCAATCACCACCCCTGTGATTCGGGGCATCGGCAGTTGGAAGGAAGCCGGGGCCCGCACCGAAGACGCACTCGGGGAGGGGCTCGCCGGCTGGCTCGCCGATGGGTTTGCCGATGGGCTCGCCTTGTTGCCGTTACTGGTGTCATCCGTGCCTTTATCGTTGGCTTTTTTCTGTTGCTTTGAAGCTTTTCATCTCCTGCTCGATGAGCTTGACATGACTGCGTGCCTCGTCCAGACTGTCCACGGTAATACCTTGGGCCAGTTGGTCACGCCACGATTGCGGCAAGGACGACACTTTGATGTCGGTATCCTGGACCGCGTGGAAAAGCTCTACGCCGAACACGTTGGTGGGCACGCCCTGGTAAATCGACACGACGCCGTTATGCTCACCAATGTAGTACTTGGTTTGACTCCACCGGTACCCGGCGAATCCGCCGCCCACAATCGCGGCGATCGCGATGATCAAAGCGGCGATAATCCCCAAACGGGATAGATGCCGACGCTTGCGGTGCACACGATTCTGCTGCGCCTGCTCACGCTGGATGGCTTTCGCCACCTCCGGATCATTCGGATCGGCGGATACGCGGCCGTCGCGTTTTTTCACGACAGGAATCTCACCGGTGTCAGTATTCGGGATTTCACCGTTCTCTTCACGCACTTGGGACGGCTGGGCGACACGCGATTGCGGCCCCCGATCCTGCTGCTCGGCATCGCGTGTACTGCGCCCCACGCCTTGGATGAGCGCGGCTGCACGCTGGGCGGGGGAATTCTTTCCCGCACGCAACACCGGTGCGGAAGCAACCGGCTTATGCATGATGTCGGCAATCGCTTCGAGACTCGCACTTGCCGCGCCACCGACCAACGGGGTCTGGTGCGGCAGATCAAACGCATCGGCGTCCAAAGCCAGCGTGGCGTCACCGATAACCGCGGTGACATTGTCCGTGCTGCCGGCTTTCAATGCCATGGATACGAGCCGTTGAGCGCATTCCTCCTGATCGGACACCGTGCTGAGCATTTCCTCGATCGTGGAATCCTCGAGCACACCGCACAGGCCGTCGGAGCACAGCAGCCAACGGTCGGCGGGGTGGGCCTGGCAGATTGCGATATCCGGATGCGGGTCGATATCGAAATCGCCCAGCACACGCATAACCACGTTGCGCTGCGGATGGTTGCGCGCCTCCGCAGCGGTGATACGACCGGTGTCGATGAGATGCTGCACATAACTGTGATCCGTGGTCATTCTTGACAGTTTGCCGTCACGGAGCAGATAGGCGCGGGAATCGCCGATATGAGCCAACACCCAGTATCCGGAAACCAATGCGACCGCGACTACGGTCGTCCCCATGCCGGCGAGCTTACGTTCGCGCTTCGCCTTGCCGACAATCGCGTCATGCGCAGCCATCACCGAGGTTTCCATCATGTTCGCCACGGTCTGCACGCTGCCCTGCTCGTCATCCTGTTCGATATGGGCGAGCGAGCGGATAGCGATCGTGGAAGCGGTATCGCCGCCAGCGTGGCCGCCCATGCCGTCGCACATGGCGATCAAACGCTCACCGGCGAATGAAGAATCCTGATTGTTGCTTCGAACCGTACCCACGTCGGAAACGGTGGTCGAATAAAGGAACAACGTCTGTTTGGCTGTATTCGGCATTCGGCATCACCTCAGCTCAAACGTGGTGGCACCGATACGGACGGGAACGCGCGCGGCCAGCACGGTAGGCGCGCTGATGCGGCGCTGGTTGACGACAGTGCCGTTCGTGGACCCCAAATCCTCGATGATCCACGAACCGGAAGACGGATCCGGATAGACGCGGGCATGATGTGACGAGACGAACTCATCGTCAAGCACCACCGTGTTGGATGCAGCGCGGCCAAGCGTGATCGGCGTGTTGCCGAGCGGTACTGAACTGCCGGCCAACGGGCCGTCAATCACCACCAACAGCGACGGCTGGACCGACTGGCGGCGGACCGGCGACGACTGTCTGACGGCGGCAGGTGCGGGGGGTCGCTGTTTTGGCGGCCTTACGGGCCTTACGGTCCCGACGCCTGCTGGACAGCGACTTACGCGGGCTGAACGTCTCGACATCCCGACGCAACGAACGCACGACAAGCCAAAGAAACACCCACAGCAGGATGAGATACCCGTATTTGAGGATTGCAAAGGTAAGTTCGGTGGGCATGACGAAAACTCGCTCTCAGGCCGGGTCAGTCCTGATCCTGTGACGAAGCCCAATACAGGATACGGGTGCGGCCGATGGTAATGGTGTTGCCGTCAAGCAACGTGGCCGCAGGAACCTGATGACCTTCGACGAACGTACCGTTCGTCGAGCCGAGATCGCGTGCGATCACGCCGTTATCAGTGATGTCGATTTCCAGATGCTTGCGGGAGATGCCGGGATCGTCGATGACGATATCGCAGCCTGAACCGCGGCCGATTACCGTCTTCGGTTTGGTCAGCAGGTACTGGCTGCCGTTGATTTCCAGCATCGGGCTGTCTTGTGACTGGTTGTCGGTGGTGACCGGGACTGCGTTGCCTTGCACGGATTCCGAGGTCAGCTTGAAATCGCCTTTGCTCAAGTCAAGGTCTTCCTCGAAAATCACCACGACCGGACCGACGAAAGCGTAATGCTGGCTTTTAGCGTACTGGGTGAGATTATCGGCCAGCTCGTTGGCGAGCGCCTCGCTGCCCCACTGTTCGATGCGGTCGAAATCGGGGGTGCTCAGCTTGAACCGGTACTCGTTGGGGGCCACCGTGCGATCGCGGCCGACCGGCATAGCTTCGGAGTCGATTGCACGCTCGAGGGCGCTTGACAGGTCAACGGGTTGCAGGTCTTTCGGCCCGAACTTCGAAAACACACCGTTGACGGCGCCTTCCACGCTCTTCTCAAAACGGTCGAGAACGCTCATAGTGATCCCTTTCTATATCCTCGTCCATCCTACGCTGTGTCGTCACTTCGTCCAAAATCGTGCGACAATACTTGCAATTTCTTCATTCCGTGGTGCGTGGATGGTGATGGCGCCCACAAAATCATCAGAAAATGCGGCGGTTGGGGGGAGAGATGGCTTGGGATGCAGATTCTGCGGGCCGTTCCGTGCGGCGCGGATTGCGGCACGACTTGCATGGTGCGGAAAGGATACCGGCACCGTCAAACGCACAGCGATGGTGAGCCCTTCCGCAAAAACCGCATGATTCCGCCGATCCTTCATCTCGCGGTGTCGCTGTTCCCGATTCCATCCCACGGTATCGATTCCACACCAACACAATCAGGCCGGGAGACGCACGGTATGGAGGCCGGGTCCGTTGCCTGCCGCATGCCTGTCAGCCTCGCAACTCCCTACCGGAGTAGGCTGAAAGCATGAGTGAACTTGATACGCATACCATCGGTTCCGCCGATGGGGATACCGCATCCGCCATTGAGTGTTTCCCCGAGCGTAAGGCTCGGACGCTGCGTTTTACGTGCGGGGCGCCACGATCGGCGACCGTTATCGGCGATGGATCGCGGGCGCTGTTCCTACGTTCCGACGGTCCGGAAGACACGGTGACCGCCCTGTGGCTGAGCACCTTCGACGTTGATTGCGGTACTCACGATGAGGTTCTGCTTGCCGACCCGCGTAAGCTGCTCCCCGACGCCGACGCCGAGGAGGTTCCAGCTGAGGAGCGGGCACGCCGCGAGCGCGCACGCGAAGGCGGGCAAGGCATCGTGGCGTATTCGGTTGATGCTGCCGGCGATCGCGTAGTATTCACCATCAACAACCAATTATTCCTCACCCAGATTGACGCGGACGGCCGTGGGGCGCGCACACGCCAGCTTGCCGTCGACACGCTGTCCCCGGTGTCTATCAGCACAAGCGGCACAGAGACGGCTGAGCGTCTCCACGCGCACGCCGCCGGTCATACTTGCGCGGATGAGGATGATGAAGCCGCCGATTTCACGCCCGCCGTCGACCACGATGACCTGTTGCCGGTCCTGAACCCGCGTATTTCCCCTGATGGCCGCCACGTGCTGTATACCACGGGCGGGCATCTGGTCATGGTGGATATCGCCGACTGGCCTCAGGCTGATGGATCTGACGCCGATACGCCGTCGCATGACACCATCCGCGCCATCTGGGGCGTTCACGACGACGGCACCGACCCGGCAGGACGCGCGTGGACCATCGGGCTTGCGGAATTCGCGGCAGGTGAGGAAATGGACCGGTATGACGGGTTCTGGTGGTCGCCTGATTCACGGTCTGTCATCTTCGAAACCTTCGACAGCTCCGCGGAACCGGTCTGGCATATCAGCGACCCTGCGAACCCCGACCGCGACGCGACCACACGCCACTACCCGCAGGCATTGACCCGCAACGCCGAAGTCTTCCTCACGCTGGTCGATCTTGAATTCGATGAGCATGGCCGGTATTGCGGCATGGACGCCCGCCGTATCGCTTGGGACCGCGCAACATACGAGTATCTCGCCGCCGTGCGATGGACGGCAGGCCATCGTCCGCTATTGCTCGTGCAAAATCGTTTGCAAAACCATGATCAGGTGCTCCAAGTCGAACGCGATGGTACAACCACCGTGCTCGAAGAACATACGAACCCCCAATGGCTTGATTTGATTGCTGGTACGCCGTCATTCACCCCGGACGGACGCCTGGTGTGCGCACTCAACGATATGGATACCGACACCAACCGTCTCACCGTCAACGGCAAGGCGTTCACTCCTGTCGGCTGGCAGGTGCGCACCGTGTTGGATGTCGGCGATGAGGATGTGCTCGCCGTCGTGCAGCGCACACCCGACAATCCGCAGGCCGTTGAGCTTCCGGATGCGTGGGCGGATCAGGCGGATCGTCACGACGCCCGCAGCTTCGACGTGGTGCGCTTGGGCTATGACGGCTCGATCACGCCGGTCACGCTGTCTGCCGGCGTGTGGACCGCCACGCGCAATGGTCGGGGAATCGTCGTCTCCGGCAGGGATATGGATCACGCGCAATCGCGAATGGTTCACCTGGTCGCTCTCGACGCAGATGGCGATCCGGCGACCGCCGACCGGTTCCCTTCCCTTGACTATCATTTGCGCGCCGAACTCGCCAATCATGCGGCGACACCCGGTTTTACGCCGAACACGCGGTTTGTCAGACTGGGCGGACACCGGCTGTACACCGCCATCACCCGCCCGAGCGTCAACAGCCCGTACGCGAACGCACAGCGCCTGCCGGTACTGCTCAAGCCGTACGGGGGGCCAGGCCATCAGGAGGTCACGCTCAGTCAAGCCGCGTATTGGGATGCGCAATGGTGGGCGGATCAAGGTTTCCTGGTGGTCACCGCTGACGGTCGCGGCACCACCGGCCGTGGCCCGCGCTGGGATCGTGAGATTTTCCACGCCATGAAACAAGTCACGCTGGATGATCAGGTCGAGGCCGTGCACGCCTTACAGGAAGCGGCGCCCGAAGCGGATACCGACCGCGTGGCGATGATCGGCTGGTCGTACGGCGGGTTCTTGTCCGCACTGGCGGTGCTTGACGCACCAGAAACGGTTCAAGCGGCATGCGCGGGCGCGCCGCCCACCGATTGGACCTTGTACGACACGCACTACACCGAACGCTACCTTGGTCTCGACCCGGAAACCTACCGCGCCAACAGCATTATCGAGGACGCGCCACGGTTGAGCCGGCCGCTCATGCTGATCCACGGGTTCGCGGACGACAATGTGAGCATCGCCAACTCGCTGCGCCTGTCACAAGCCTTGATGGCCGCAGGCAAGCCGCACACCTTCCTGCCGCTCACCGGTATCACCCATATGACCAACGACCCGACAGTCGCACGCAGTCTGCTCATTCTGCAACGCGACTTCCTGATCCAAGCACTGGGCATCGCACCGCGAGCATAACCGGCATACGGATTCAGCGCATCGGAACACACTGGAGTATTGGCCATTCGCAGCTTGGATGACCAATACTCCAGCAAACCGTTTCGACTACAGTAGATGCCATGACTATTCCGCTGATCGACGAGAGCCACTATCAGGCGCAAATGGACACTGTGGTCCTGCCCGCGCTGAAACGCTGCAGCGCCGAAGGATGGATGGATCCCGCGCAAGCCCCCGGTCTCGACCAGCCGGCAACGGAAGGCAAACTGCATTACGTATGCTATGACGCCAGGGAATTCGACAAACTCAACATCGACGGCGCCACGGCAATGTTCAACGGGGCGATCGTCATCTCACACGGTTTCACCGAATTCACAGCCAAATACAGCGAAATCATCTGGTATTTCCTACTCGCCGGATATTCCGTATGCTTCCTGGAACACCGCGGCCACGGCCATTCCGTACGCGACGTGGACAATCCGTCCCTCGTCTGGATCGACGACTGGCACCGGTATGTCGCCGACCTCAACAAATTCGCCTTCAACATCGGCCGCGAATACGCTGGAGGACGCCCCCTGTTCCTGTACAGCCATTCGATGGGCGGCGGTATCGGCGCATCCCTGCTGGAAATCTACCCCGACACCTTCGACCGGGCCGTCCTATCCAGCCCGATGATCGCCCCACAAACCGGCATGCCGAACTGGATCGCCTATCTCGTCTCAAGCCTGATGTGCGCATGCGGGCAAGGCAAACACATCGTATTCGGCCAAAGCGAGTTCACGCCGGAACTCAACATGAACGATTATCCGGGGGCATGCGAGGCACGCGTACGCTGGTATCAGCAACAACGCGTCAACGACGTACACAACCAAACGTATGCTGCGACCTTCTCCTGGGTACGACAGTCACTCCAACTGTCACACGCGGTACAGAAACCACGGGCATGCGCCAATATCGACACCCCGCTGCTCCTCTTCCAAGCGGGACGCGACCAATGGGTGCTCAACGAAGCGCAGAACCGGTTCATCCACTGGGTGATCAACGCCGGGGGAGATGCGAAACTCGTGCGCATCCCCACCTCCCTGCATGAAATCTTCAGCATGCCGAACGATATCCTCGGGCCATACCTTGAGCGGATTCTCGCGTTCTACGCGGATGCAGACGAGCTGGACCACTGACAGGCCCAGGCAAGACCCGGCACGGACAGACACACCATCCAGCCGGCGAGCGCTATCCGCCCGCCATGCGACGCACCCGTCACACCACAGCCAGATACCAGCCGATCACACCCCGAATCAGCCGCTATCCGCCTACGGTGCGACGCAATAGTCACACCACGGACAGATACGCCGTCATCAGGCGACCTCGGCGCTCGCCGGCCATCCGTCTCGGACGGGGCTCAATCATTCACTGTCATCATCGTCAAGAATCGACTTGAACGGAGCGTCCGGCAGGAATCCGTCATAGGAATGCCAGCGACGTTCAAGCTCCTTGTTCGCCTCGTCATGTTCGCGTTGGCCGTGTTTCGCGTATTCACGCAACTCGTTCGGCCCCATCATCTTCACGTCTGCCATGTCTCCCATGCTAGCCGCAAGAGCACGCGGCTCGGCAGTCTCAGAACACGTATTCACGCAACCGGTCGATCGCCTCACGCACGCGGCTTTCCGGCAACGCCACATTCATCCGGATAGTGTCCGGCATATCGAACATCACACCATCCTGCCAGGCGACACCCACATCCCAGCCGCGCTTTTCAAGCTCACCGATACTCACACCATGCTCCCGGCACCAACGCGAGCAATCCAAATACAGCATGTACGTGCCCTGCGGCCGGGCGACTTCCACGCCGTCAACCGATGACAGGTAGTCGAACATCAATTCCACGTTGCGTGACAGCACCACGAGCAGTTCATCAAGCCACTGGCGTCCCTCCTGCGTGTACGCGCCGACCAGCGTGTGCATGGCGAGCACGTTGGCTTCGTTGTAATGCGATTTTGACGCTTGCGCTTCGACACGGTCACGCAGATAACGGTCATAGATGATGTGGTAGGCGCCGACCAGACCGGACACATTGAACGTCTTGCACGGCGCATACAAGGAGATCGTCCGGCGTTTTGCATCCTCACTGACCGATTGGGTGGGAATATGCCGGTGGCCGTCCAGCACCAGATCCGACCAGATTTCGTCGGAAATCACCACGCAGTCGTTGCGGCGGAACACGTCCATCGCCTGCTCAATCTCCCAACGCTCCCACACGCGGCCGCAAGGATTGTGCGGGCTACAGAACACCGCCACATGGATGTGGTTCTCCTTCAAACGCCGATCCATATCGTCGAAATCCATACGCCACACGCCCCGATCGTCACGCGTAAGAGGGCTGTGTTCGATAGCGTATCCGGCGTTTTCCAGTGTCATGGTGAACCCCACGTAAGTGGGGCTGTGCAGCAGAATCTTGTCTCCCGGAGCCGCAAACGCCGCCACTGCGGACATCAAGCCACCAAGCACGCCGTTTTCGTAGCCGATCGCTTCACGCGGCACGTCGGCGACGCCGTTGCGGTCACGCTGCCAGCCGGCGATGGCGTTGAAATAGTCGTCGCTCATCTGGAAATACCCGAACGCCGGATGCTGCGCACGTTCGATAATCGCTTGCGGGATGGTGGGGACTGTAGGGAAGTTCATGTCGGCGATCCACATGGGGATGGCATCAAACCCCGGTTTTGGCGGATCCGGTGCAAACCCGGGCATGGAACCCAAGCCGTCGACGGCGAGCGCATCCTTGCCGTGCCGTTCCATAATCGAAGTGAAATCGTAGGTCATTGCGGGGTCTCCTTGACAGGTGATGCTGCCCGAATATGGGCATGGTTGCTGCAGTTGTGTTGCTGTATTAGGTGAGCGGCGTTTCATAAGCATTGCCGTCATGTCACGGGCGTCGCGGGCGCGGCGACGAATGCGGCAATTCCCGGAAATGCGAACGTGTCGCCGGAAAACCAGCGACACGTCAGGAATAGTAAAGAACGATGGAATAGTGTCGCGTTTAGTCGTCGACTTTTGCGCGATAGAAGTTGATGTAGGAGCGCGATGGGGTCGGACCGCGTTGGCCTTGATAATGCGAGCCGGTACCCTTGGACCCGTACGGGTGTTCAGCGGGGGAGCTCAGCTTGAAGAAGCACATCTGGCCGATTTTCATGCCCGGCCACAGTTTGACCGGCAGCGTGCTGACGTTGGACAGTTCAAGCGTGATATGCCCTTCGAAGCCCGGGTCGATGAAGCCGGCGGTGGAATGGGTGAGGATACCCAGACGGCCCAGTGAGCTCTTGCCTTCCAAGCGCGCCGCGATGGTGGGGTCGAGTTTCACGTACTCCCATGTGGAAGCGAGCGCGAATTCGCCGGGGTGAAGGATCCATGGCTCATCGGGCTGGACTTCGAACTGTTCGGTCAGTGCGCCCTGGTTTTCCGCCGGATCGACGTACGTGTAGGCGTGGTTGTTGAACAGGCGGAAGAAACGGTCCAGACGCACGTCGATGGAAGCGGGCTGCACCATCTCGGGCGTCCACGGGTCGAGCGAAATATGACCGTCGGCCTGGGCGGCGAGGATGTCACGGTCGGACAGCAGCATTGGGATTCTCCTTGGCAAGACTATTGCTTATTGCTCTGGTTGCGGTCGGCCGCCTGCTTACGGGCGCGGCCTTTCATGCTGTATGCCAGTGTACGCGGCGGCGCGGCCATCGCCTGTCGCGTCGCCCTGTCGGCATGATTGTGGCACGAAATTGGCAGGATTCTTTCAGGAAAACTTCGAGATGCCCACAGCATCGTGGATTCTAATAGAACATGTCAGCAAACAGCTGATCGGGAACACCGGTTCCTGATAATTGAACCCCTTTTCTTCTTCTCTCTCCTTTCTCTCCTCCCCGGCGGCATCCACCGCCGGGGTTTCTTTTTCGGATGCGGGGATTGCCCTTATCGACCGCGTTTCCCCATTGCCCACCCGCACGCCACTCACCCACAGCCTATTGCCGACTTCCAATGCCGACATCTGAAAAACTCGCGTCAAAAGGCAAAACGTGCGAGATATTGAGAGAAAAGTCAGAAAAACTCGCATGAAACCGGCGATCGCGGGAGAAATGAAGACCCAGCGGGTCACGCATCATACCAGCCGTGTCACAGAAAGCTTGGAATATCAACGATTCGTAGGTTTCCGACATCGACAGGACGAACCGCGAAGTCTGAAAATCTCGCGGATTCGACGCCCACATCGAGATATTGAGAGATTCTTCCCGACATCTCCGTTTTCGGGGCGTCGTGTCCGAGAAATCACGACATCGAAATCACGAGATCAAAATCACAGCATCGCAAGACTGAGAGCTCAACGCGAACACGCCTCACACGTCGTATCGCCAACTCTTGTCGGTGAGTACGCGTGCCATCACCAAGCCGATCGGCAGGCAGATGATCACCATAAACGCGCGGAACGCCCAATCCAACGCGTGCAACGTGTCGAAAGCGCCAAGATAGAACATCGCGCGGTACATATACATGCCGGGCACCATGATCACAATGGACGGCACGGTCATGCAGATACGAGGGTATCCCAGATGCGGGGGCAACAACCCACGCCGGACCGAAGAGCGCCATGCTGACGCCAGCAGGCCGGCGAGCAGCGCACCAAGGAATGCCCCGGCCTCCGCCGGCACACCCAAATCCACGATTTCCAGGCGCAGGGTATCAGTGATCATGCCGATCATCGCAGCCACCAGACACATGCGTTGCGGTGAGTTGAACATCACGGAGAAGCCCCACACACCAATAAAAGCGAACACCATGCGCAGCAGACAGTTGACCACCGGATCAAGTCCCAACGGCTCGAATCCTTGCGGGTTGAGATGCACAATCGAAGCGACCATCCAACCGGCGAGCGTGGCGATCAGCACGATACACAGCACGTACGCCACCCGCTGGATGCCCGACGGGAAGTCGATCTTGGCCATATCCAGCCCGCCGGTAATCATCGGGAAGCCCGGGATGACGAACAGCATCGCCCCGATATACGCGGTGTCATGCTGCAAGGCGACGGGATCGAACAGGCCGATCAGGCGCAGGGTTCCCGTACAGGCCAGCGCGGCCACGCTCACGCACACAAAGGTCACGAAGAACTGGTTGAGATGGTGGATGAACATGCGGCGCCGCAGCCAATGGCCCAGGCCCGCCCCCACGAACGCGCCGATCATGTCGTATGGACCGCCGCCAAGCAGGAACACGAAGGCCGCGCAGGCGCATGCCGAGGCGAGTCCCGCGAATGCCGGCGAATACAGGGGTTTGCGATGCTCGATCATGTCGAGCCGCTCATGCGCCTGCCGTACGGTGACTCCGCGGCGATGCTCCGGACGTTGGCCGACATGGTCGAAATGGTTCGCATACTCGCCTTTCGGTGGACGCTGGGTGCGTTCGAGACGCCGGATACGACGACGCCCGCGCGCTTCTTCACAGTGCCCTCGCCGCGTTGTCCCCTCTTGCGCCGCCTGTGCACCGCGCTCCACGCGCTCCGCACGATTGACATCATGGATATCCAGCGGTGTCGCCGTCTGTGAGTCCCCGGTATCCGGACGGGAGAGCTCCGCCTGTTCCAGCGCGTCAAGCACGGGATCGTCATCGGCTTCCGCCGCCTGTTCTTGCGCCTCGAGTTGAGCCTTGTGTTCTTTGCTTTCTTTGCGTAGCTGCTTGGACAGATCGGCGGACACCTGGGAGGCGTCACGCTGGTCGAGATGCTGCATCAGCCCTTCAGATACTTCGGTACGGCTGTGATACATGGATCCGGTGCCGAGATTCACGTTGAACCAGTCGGCGAAATGCTCGAGCAGCCAGATACGCTCGGTATTGACGCCGGTGGTGGGCAAATCCACCACTTCGGTGATCCGGTCGTGGCCGTCTGTACAGGCCGCTTCGATATCGGTCAGATTCACATCGGCACGCACATGCACACCCAAGGGATAGGCGATGCGATGCATCATCTCGCGCACGCGGAAGCTGCCGGTGCCCGCCCCCAAATCCAGCATGCCGACACGCACGATCACACTGGCTTTCGCCGCAATCCCCGCTTCGGTGATCGGCTTGTCCCAATCACGCTCGATATCCTCCATATCAAGCGGAATGGAGTGCGTATGGTATTTCCTCACCGCAGCCGCGGCATTCTCAATACCGCTGGACTGTGCACTATCCCGTAGCGTTGCTTGTGGATGTTCTTGCTGTTGCGAAGGCTGTTGTGAAGTCACGATTCCATTACTATCGCAAGCCGTACCCCGTACCGGACACGCGTCAACGTCGCTGCGCAACCCCGCAGCCAAGCCCGTAAAAACCTGATATCACACCGATTCATGACATGTCCACCATACGGTCACCGCAGCAATACATTTCGGACATGTTACATACCCGTCGAAAACACAGCCGTATAATGCCACTGCAACCGCTGAACCAACGGCTTTGGGTTCGCAACGGCCGGCACCACAACCGTGGAGGAGCCACGGAAGACCGGCAGACCGAACAACCGGAGGTTTGGAAAAGGAGGTTCAATGACAACAGAAAATCAGCAAATCACGCCAGCCGACGCCGCTATCGTGACGTCCGGCACGGGCACCAAAGGCCCGGAAGAGCGTGCTCTCCCCGATTCGCTGAAGCACGACATGGATCTGTGCCTGCAGATCGTGCGCGAAGTGCTCGGTGAATTCAATCCCAAACTGCTCGAAACATTCGATACCGTCCGCCAGTACGTGGCCGACGCGAGTGCCGAGCATTTCACCAGTGTTCACACGGACCCGAGCGAGGGGCAACGCGAACTGGACAAGGCAGTTGAAACCATCGATGCGATGAATCTGCACGATGCGCAGCTGCTTGCCCGCGCTTTCACCACTTACTTCCATCTGGCGAACCTGTGCGAGGAAAACTACCGCGTATCCGTACTGCATCAGCGTGAAGCCGCAGTCGCCGGCGACGAGGCGGTCGATCCAGTCAACGAGATGACCAACGCCTACCACAAGCTCATCGTTGAAATGGGCCCGGCCAAGGCGAAGGAGCTGCTCAACAAGCTTGAGTTCCACCCCGTGTTCACCGCGCACCCGACCGAGGCGCGCCGCAAGGCCGTCGAAGGCAAGATCCGCCGCATCGCCCAGCTGCTGGAAAGCAGCAAGATGCTCGGCGGCTCCGACAAGAAGGAAAGCTACCGTCGTCTGTACAACGAGATCGACGCACTGTTCCGCACCTCGCCGATCGCGCTGAAGAAGCCGACGCCTGTCGAAGAGGCCGACACCATCCTCGATATTTTCGACAACACGCTGTTCCAGACGATTCCGCTCGTCTACCGTCGTTTCGACGATTGGATTCTCGGCGACAAGGCGGGTCTTGTCCCGCCGGTGTGCCCCGCGTTCTTCCATCCGGGCAGCTGGATCGGCTCCGACCGTGATGGCAACCCGAACGTCACCGCGAAGGTCAGCCGCCAGGTCGCCCGCAAGTTCAGCGACCATGTGATCGCCGCCCTCGAGGAAGCCTGCCGCACTGTCGGCCGCAACCTCACCATGGAGGCTGGCACCACACCGCCGAGCGCCGAGCTGAAGAACCTGTGGAATCATCAGAAGGAAATGAGCGAACGGCTCACATCCAAGGCCGCGCTGATTTCCACCAAGGAAATGCATCGCGCCGTCATGCTGGTGATGGCCGATCGTCTGCACTACACCATCGAGCGCGACGCCGATCTCATGTACAAGTCCTGCGATGATTTCATCGCGGATTTGAAGATTGTGCAGCGTTCGCTCGCCGCAGCCGGCGATCCGCGCGCGGCCTATGGCCCGTTGCAGGATCTCATTTGGCAGGCCGAGACCTTCGGCTTCCACATGGTGGAGATGGAGTTCCGTCAGCATTCGGTCGTGCATTCCCGTGCACTCGAGGATATCCGCGAACACGGCCTGCACGGCGAGCGTGGCGAACTGCAGCCGATGACGCATGAGGTGCTCGACACCTTCCGCGCGCTGGGTTCCATCCAGAAGCGCAACGGCATCAAGGCCGCCCGCCGCTACATCATCTCCTTCACGAAGTCCGCGCAGAACGTGCGTGATGTGTACGAGCTCAACCGCCTCGCCTTCGCCCATCCGGAGGACGTGCCGACCATCGACGTGATCCCGCTGTTCGAACAGCTTGAGGATCTGGAGAACTCGGTGGACGTGCTCGACGAGATCATCAAGATCCCGGAAGTGCAAGCACGCCTGAAAGCCACTGGCGGCAAGATGGAAGTCATGCTCGGCTACTCGGATTCCTCCAAGGACGCCGGCCCGACCACCTCCATCCTCGCACTGCATGACACCGAAGGCCGTATCGCCAAGTGGGCTGAGGAACATAACATCGACCTGACGCTGTTCCACGGCCGTGGCGGCGCTGTCGGCCGTGGCGGCGGCCCCGCCAACCGCGCGGTGCTCGCACAGCCTGCTGGTTCGGTCAACTGCCGCTTCAAGCTCACCGAGCAGGGCGAGGTCATTTTCGCCCGTTACGGCAACCCGGTGCTCGGCATGCGTCACATCGAGTCCGTTGCCGCGGCAACGCTGTTGCAGTCCGCTCCGAGCATCGACAAGATCAACACGGAGATGACCGCGAAGTACAAGCCGATGGCTGACGCACTCAACGAGACGTCGCATGAGCGCTTCCTCGACCTGCTGCACACGCCGGACTTCGCCGAATGGTTCTCGACCGTCACCCCGCTCGCCGAGGTTGGTCTGCTGCCGATCGGTTCCCGTCCTGCCAAGCGTGGTCTGGGCGCCAAGTCCCTTGACGATCTGCGCACCATCCCGTGGGTGTTCGCCTGGTCGCAGGCGCGCATCAATCTGGCCGCATGGTATGGTCTGGGCACGGCGTGCGAGAAGTTCGGCGACTTGGATACGCTGCGTAAGGCGTATGAGGAGTGGCCGCTGTTCTCCACGTTCATCGACAACATCGAAATGTCGATTGCGAAGACCGACGAGCGTATCGCCAAGATGTATCTGGCGCTCGGCGACCGTGACGACCTGCGTGACAAGGTGCTCGACGAGATGCGTCTGACCCGCAAGTGGGTGCTGCGCATCGTCGGCGACGCTTGGCCGCTGCAGCACCGTCATGTGCTCGGTCAGGCCATCAGGGTGCGTTCCCCGTACGTGGACGCCCTGTCCGTCACCCAGGTGCTGGCGCTGCGTTCGCTGCGTCGCAAGGTGGACAAGGAAGAACTCAGCCAAAGCCAACAGGCAGAGTTCATCTACCTTATCCTGTGCACCGTTTCGGGTGTCGCTGCAGGCCTGCAGAACACGGGCTGATTTCAATTTCCGACCAGTGCAAACGCGGAAGGCCTCGTACCCTATGGGTGCGGGGTCTTCCGCGTTTTGGCGACTCGCACACGAGGCTTTTCTTATCGACACCTGACCTGCCATCCTCCACCCGCAGTCCGCCGGGAGTTTGCGTACTATGTGCTGATAACAGCATGTTCTCCCACCTATGCGTGGGACTTTTCACGCAAATGCGATTCAGCCCGAAAACTCCCATCGGCTTGATTCGGGTCGTGTTGGTATTTCAACGTTTTCCTTGGCACATTATCGCCGAATCACGTTCTTGCAAGTAATCTCCCGGGAGATTATCTACAGCCTCGTGAATCTGTGAAGAACTCCCGCGCTCCCGCCCCCATCAGCAACTGCCGAAAAAGCAAGCGCCCGTCGTATGGGATGATACCCACACGACGGGCGCGATTCAGATGGGTGCGATGCCAACCCAACAGCTGCACGAAAGAAATCAGGCTCCCAGCAGATCAAGCATCTGCGGCACCGATTTCTTGCCGAATTCGATGGTCTGCTGCGCACCTGGCCGGGTGATAACCATGCACGGCACGCTCATCACGTTGAACTTGTCCTTGAGCTCGGGGAAGTGCGCGATATCGTAGGCTTCCGCCCGCACCTTCGGGTTCGCCGCGGCGATGCGCTGGGTCGCGAGCACGGTTTCCGGGCACATCGTGCAGGTAAGGGAGACGAGCAGCATGACATCGACCGGCTGGCCAATCGAGGCGATCCGTTCGGCGGTGTCCCGGTCGAGCGCCTGCCCCGGACCGGCCACGTTGTACAGGGCGAGTACGAAGGAGTTGAACTCGTGCCCGCTCGGAACGCCATGGAAGGCAATGCCGGTTTCCTGCGGTTCACCGTTAGCTCCGATTGTGCACAACCGCACATTCGGCCGCGCATCCGGCAGGGGGTCATCGAGTGACGTCTCACCGGCGTCGGCCGAAGCCGTATCGACCACCGTGCTCAGTTTGCCGCCGCTCAACGCCACCATTTCACCGATGAACGCCTGCAATTCTTTGGACAGCGGCGAATCATCAAGCTCGAGCTTCAACACCAGCGGACGTGCCATCCGCGAGAACACGACCGCAAGCTGCTGGCGAATCGCGTCATCGAAGAATGCATGATTGCCACCGGTCGGCGCGGCAGAAGCAGCACCGGGACGCTGCGGCGCCGGAGCTGGGGACGTGCCCGATGCGCTGGCGGCCTTCGCGGCCTTGGCTTCCTGCTGCTCGTAGATGGATGTGGTCGGGCGCGGCGGCATCAAGCCGGTTTTCTCGCTCATCTGCTTGGCATACCGTTCCAGTTCGACGGCGGCGATGGCGCCATCCGCGGTCGCCGTGACCACCTGGCGCAGATTCTTGACGCGCAAATCGCCTGCCGCATACACTCCGGGGACCGAGGTCTCCAGATAACCGTGCGTGACCACATACCCGTGGTCGTCAAGTTCCACCACGCCACGGACCAGTTCGGTCTGCGGCACATAGCCAGCGAACACGAACACGCCGAAGGTACCGCCATCAGCCGGCTTCCACACGCTCGTCTCACCGGTGCGCGTATCGCGCAACGTCGCTTCGGTCAGCCCGCCAGAACCGGCTGCGACCCCGTCAAGCTGCGTATGATACCGCACCTCGATCTTCGGGTGGTTCTTGGCTTCGGCGGCAACGGCGGCATCGCAGGTGAAATCGTCTTCGCGCACAAGAATGGTGACCTTGCTGGCGTATTTCGTCAGGAACACCGATTCCTCGGCGGCTGCGAATCCACCGCCGACGACGATGACTTCACGTCCGTTGAAGAATTCACCATCACAGGTGGCGCAATAGGCCACGCCACGGCCTGCATACTCTTGCTCACCGGTAAAGCCGATTTTGCGCGGCGAGGCACCGGTCGCGATGAGGATGCCGAAACAGCGGATATCCCCACGATTGGTGTGGACGACTTTGATGTCACCGTCCACGTCCAACCCTGTTGCTTCGGCGATTTTGAATTCTGCTCCGAAATTCTGCGCCTGCTTGCGCATGGTCGCCGTGAGTTTACGGCCGTCAGTGCGTTCGACGCCCGGATAGTTCACCACTTCGGATGTGATGGTGATCTGCCCGCCGAAATCCGCCTTTTCCAGTATCAGGACGCGATATCGTGCACGCGCCAAATACAGGCCTGCGGTCAGACCGGCAGGACCGCCGCCGATGACCACGACATCATACAAATCATCTTGCTGTTGCATTGTCAGCTCCTCGTCATCGCAACGATTACGGGTTCATATGACGGATGCCGCCACCCGACGCGGCCACAACCTTCACTGATTGCGGTGTGCTGCGACCGGTGACGGCATCCGTGATAGGGAATGAAAACCGTTTCAGCCAATCAGCCGAAGGTCACAGCTGGCCGACGAGATCCAGCGACGGCGCGATGGTCGCCTCACCGGGCTCCCACTTGGCCGGGCAGACCTGGTCGCCGTGCTCGTAGACGAACTGGGACGCCTGCACGCGACGCAGCAGCTCTTCGGCGTTGCGGCCGACGTTGGAGGAAATCACCTCGTAGGCGACGACCTTGCCTTCCGGGTTGATGATGAAGTCGCCGCGTTCGGCCTGGCCCAGCTCCTCGTTGTAGGTGTCGAGGTCGCGGGCGAGCAGCGCCGTCGGGTCGGCGAGCATCGGGTACTGGATCTTCGCGATCTTCTCGTTCGCGTCATGCCATGCCTTGTGCACGAAGTGCGTGTCATGGGAGACGGAGTAGATTTCGCAGCCGATCTTCTTGAACTCCTCGTAATGGTCCGCGAGGTCTTCAAGCTCGGTCGGGCACACGAAGGTGAAATCAGCCGGATAGAAGAAGAACAGCGACCAATGACCGAGCACATCAGCCTTGGTCACTTCATGGAAATCGTTGTTCTGGAACGCCTGGACAGTGAAGTCGGTGAGTTCGTGTTGCAGTAGTGTCATGGTGAACCTCGTCGTCTCGTTGTTCGATTCTGACGGGCTTTGCGCACGGCCCGCCTGTCACGGGCCCGGAGGTCCCGGCCCCGCGTGGCTCCCATGCTAGACCATGACGGATGGAAAAACTCGGATTTCCGCTGTGGTAATCATCACAGTGTGTTGTCCGTCACACTGGGTTGTCCGTCACGCAGTGTCATCCGTTACGCAGTGTCATCCGTTACACAGCGTCATCCGTTACACAGCGTCATCCGTCACACTGCGTCAGTGTTGTACCGGCATCCGCCCGGATGTACCGCGCCGAAACCGCTCAGCCCACGGCATAGCGCAATCCGCGATACGATGGCAACGCACATCACAGGCAGGAGGCCACATGGCAGACCAGACATTCAATGACGACCCCCAACACGAACCGACCGCAACCTCCACGTGGAGCCGTCTGCTGGCCGGCAACCGGCGTTTCGCCCAAGGCAAGATGACACACGCCTGGCAGGATCGCGAAACCCGCGAATCGCTGCTCGATTCCCAGCGCCCTGACGCCGCCGTGCTCTCCTGTTCGGATTCTCGCGTTCCACCGGAAATCATCTTCGACGCCGGTCTCGGCGACATGTTCACCGTCCGCACCGCCGGGCAGATCATCGATGACAGCGTGCTCGCCTCACTGGAATACGCCGTCGACAAGCTGCATGTCAGTCTGCTGGTCATTCTCGGCCACCAGCATTGCGGCGCGATCCAAGCCGCCGAAGCACAGCTCGGGGCGCTGGCCGCACGCGTGAGACATGGTGACGATTCGCCGCAAACCGCGCAATCGTTGGCTTCAATCCTTGACGAAATCGAAGCGATGGACGATGCCGGAGCCGCAGATAGCGCGCAAGACCAGTTGGGTGAAGCGTTGGAGCAGCTTGTTTCCCACGACGATTCGCCGATTGTGCGTTCGGTCGGCCCGTCCGTCCTGCAAGCGTATGAAGCGCAGCTGCGCGATGGCGCCGATATCGAACGCGTCCACATCGCGCACACCATCGAAACACTGGTGGATCGTTCGCAACCGATTCAGCAGGCGCTGGCCGACGAGCGGCTGGTCATCGTCGGCGCACGGTATTGCATGGACACCGGGCTTGTGGAGGTCCTGAGCTTCTGAACGCCGCCGAATCCGGCGTTCAGTATCATCATGGTCCTGTAGCACCTTGACCGGCGCATCTTCTACAGTGGAGGCATGTCGTCACTGTGGTTGAATGTCCTGCTGATTTTCGTGTTCCTCGTGCTCGGATCGGTGTTTTCCGGCACAGAGCTGGCGCTGGTGAGTCTGCGCGGTTCGCAGATCGATCAGATGGAGCAGGAGGATGTCCGCGGCGCACGCGTTGCGCGTATCGCACGTGACCCCAATACCTTCCTGTCTACGGTGCAGCTTGGCGTCACGCTATCCGGTTTCTTGTCGGCTTCTTTCGGCGAATCGGCGATATCCCCGATGATTGTCCCCGTGGTGGTCAGTTGGGGTGTGCCGCAGCATATCGCCGGCCCGCTGACCACGATCGTACTGACGCTGATCATCTCATACTGCTCGATCGTCATTTCCGAGATGGTGCCGAAACGTATCGCCATGCAACGCACCGAACAGATCGCCCGCGCGGTTGTCCCCGCCATCGATGTATTTGCGAAAGTATGTAAGCCGATTATCTGGCTGATCGGCAAGAACACCAACGGTCTGGTCCGTCTGCTCGGCTTCGACCCGAATGAGACGGAAAGCGAAGTGTCCGATGAGGAGCTGCGCGTGCTGGTGAACACGAATACGCGGCTTGGCAAGGACGAGCGCACGATTCTGGATGACGTGTTCGACGCGTCTGAAACGATTGTGGCTGAAGTGATGCGGCCGCGCGCCGATGTTGTGTTCCTTGAAGGTGATATGACCATCGAGGACGCCGCCGCCTACGTGCGTGAGATGCCGTATTCGCGTTACCCGGTCACCGGCAAGGATTTCGACGACGTGCTCGGCTTCGTACACGTGCGCGACCTCCTGGACGTGCGCGACCCCAACGCCAAAACCGTGGCGGATATCACCCGCGAAGGCATTTCCCTGCCAGGTACGTCGAGACTGCTGCCCAGCCTTGAGCTGCTGCGCAAAAGTGGTATTCATCTCGCCGTGGTCATTGACGAGTACGGCGGCACGGACGGCATTGTGACGCTTGAGGATATGACAGAGGAGCTGGTCGGCGATATCCATGACGAATACGATCTGCCGGAAACCAAGGACGGCAAGACTGCACCGGACACCGCGTTCGTCAACGGTGTGGCGACCATCGACGGCGGTATGACGATTGAGGATTTCGCCGATCTGACCGGCATCGAACTCGAGGACGGCCCGTATGAGACAGTCGCCGGGTATTTCCTCGCCCACACCGGCAAAATGGGCGCTGTGGGCGATGTTCTGCACTCCGATGACGGCTACGACATGATCGTCACAAAAGTCGACGGGCGGCGGATTGAGACCATCGACGTACGCAAAAGCGGCTCGCCCGACCATGTGGATATCGCCGATAGTGGAAAGGCCGCGGCGGATACCGGCGAATCGCACGACAGCGATACGGCGGCCCACTGACCATTTCGAGAACGACCGGTCCGGAGAACACCACCTCAGGCAATCGCCGACATCACAGCACGGCGTAACGGTTGAGTTCACGGCGCAGATCGCGCCAGCCAGGCAGGAACCGGTCCATCAACTGCTGGAACCGTGGCCCGTGGCCACCCACCCACAGGTGAGTCATCTCATGAACCAGCACATATTCAAGGAACCGTGGTTCCATAAGTCCCAGCTGAAGATTGAGCCGAATCCGCCCTGTCGCCGGGGTACATGATCCCCATCGCGACCGCATGACACGGAAGGTGATCCGCGTCGGCGAGCGCCCAATCACACGCGTCCAATGGTCCAGCAGCGCCGGGAGCTGCCATTCGAGCGATTGGCGGGCACGTCGCTGCACATCGGCAGTCCACACGGTCGCGGAGTCACGGCCACCGATGCTGCGGTTGCCGGTATCACGACTACCGATTCCGGATGAATCCGGCTCACCCACGCTTTGTTGTCTTCCCGCCTGATTGTTCAGGTGCTGCGGTTGGTTTTCCAGGCGTTCCTCGCCCGTCGCCTCGCCGACAAGCCGCATCGTATCGCGTTGCATCCGCTGGATTTTGCGTTGCTGGGCGCGAATCCACGTCTTGCGCGTGCTGACGAACGTCTCGATGGCCTCCGTGGATATACGCGTGGGCGCCGTCACCCGGATGTCACCGTCCGGCGGCTGGACGCGCAGATACATGTTGCGAATCGGCTTGCGGATCACCGTGACCGTCATCCCGCCGATATCGATGATGTCCGTCGAAGTGACGCGTCTTGATGTGCGGCGTCGGTAAGTCACGGCATGGTCCTTTCTGTTCCCCGTATGCGGCCACAGAGCCGGTGGACGCTATGGCCCGGCTATCAGAAGCGCAGCATCATCTCATCATACGGCTCGGTGAGTTCCGGCCCATCGCCATGCAATGGCGCGACCTCGTGACTTGCAAGCAATGACTGCGACAGCCGCGCCCCATACGCGGATGCCTCGGGAAGAATCTTGTCTCCGGAAACGCTGCGATTGAGCCATTCCTGCGCGTGGTGCGGATCGCAGAGCACCGGCATCCGGTCGTGGACCTGGGCGGCGATACCGACCGAGTCGCGCGTCAAAATGGTTGCGGTGAGCAGCCAAGTGTCGTTCGTCCGTTCTCGAGACAGCCACCAGGAGTATAGCCCCAGCAGTAGCAACGGCCGGTTGTCTTTGGCGTGGAAGTAGTAGGGTTTGCGTTCCGCCGTCCACTCGTAGTAGCCGGATACGGGGATGATCGCGCGATTATGCTGCGCAGCCTGTGCGAAGGTCGGCCGGTTGAGTGCGGATTCGATGCGTGCGTTGAAGGTGGGGTAGGGGAGTTTCTTTGATTCCGCGATGGGCGGGATCAGTGACCAGTAGGCTGGCGCAAGATGGTTGACACCATGGGCGTCCTGACCGACGATGGCGATGGTCTGGGTTGGGCTGACATTCCATGACCGTTCCGGTAATCCGGCGGACGGTTGCGCGTGCAGTATCTGCGCAATCTCTGGGTAGTCAAGCTCCGCGGCGAATCGTCCACACATGTTGTTCAGCGTAGTCGGAACGGGCGAACGATTGTATGGGCTCAGATAACTCGGCAAACGCAACACGCCGGACACACGCAAGTTGACTGCTTCTGCCATTGTGGTATTATATCTGCTTGTGCGCTTTTAGCGTGCGAATCGGGCCCGTAGCTCAGGTGGTTAGAGCGCATCCCTGATAAGGATGAGGTCGGAGGTTCAAGTCCTCCCGGGCCCACGTCGGAAAATTCAGCGGCTCGTGAGCCGCTCTTTTTTTTCACACGGGGCTATAGCGCAGCTGGTAGCGCATCTGCTTTGCAAGCAGAGGGTCGCCGGTTCGAACCCGGCTAGCTCCACAGCAAACCCCCGGAACCCTTCAATCAGCAGAGTTCCGGGGGTTCTTATATTTCCGCTTCTTCCTTCACAAACCAGCTACGCGAATGGCCGCGCAGGCGTAATCGGTTTGGGAAGGACAGGATTTCGGGTGTCAGCGCACGTCGGATGGCGTGTCAGAGGCGTTGTCGCCGCCCTGCTTGGCAAGCTGGTCTCGGATTTCACGCAGCAACAGCACGGTCTGTTCCTCGTTGCTCAGTTTCTTCTCCTGTTCCTTCTCGACCTTGGCGTCCTCTTCGCCCTTGGCTTTGGCGATCAGCGCTTCGGACATGTCACGCAGCTTGTTGATTGGCACGAGGATGCAGAAGTACACGGCTGCGGCGACGACCAGAAAGTTCAACACTTCGCCGAGAATCGCACCGAAGGATACGGTCGCGCCGTTGAACGTGAAGGCGAGCAGCCCGTCCATATTCGGTTTGCCGAAGATCATGGCGATGAGCGGGTTGATGAGGTTCTTGACGATGGAGTTCACCACGGCGGTGACCGCGGCGCCCATGACCACACCGACAGCCATATCGATCATGTTGCCGCGTGAAATGAATTTCTTGAATCCGTCTATCATATTGTTCTCGATTCTTTGGTTGGTCTGAAAGTCGTATGACTGGCCGACATGGCCTGCGTGAACGGTAAGACGTCATGCCCGTTCTCATCGTACCGTGTGTCGTGCATCGTTTGACCCTATGACACACCCGTACACCGGGCAATATTGGGCGACCAAAACCGTAGTCAACGTCTTGCCGTAGGGGTGTATTCGCGCTTACAATACAACCGTCTTATCAATAACCCGACCAATGAGGGGAGAGCTATGCTCACCGAAGAGTATGTCAAGCGCGTGTATGCGCAAGTGGAACGCCGCGACGGCGACCAGCCGGAATTTTTGCAGGCCGTGCATGAGGTGTTCGAGAGTTTGGAGCCGGTTGTCGCCAAGCATCCCGAGTATGAGCGCAACGGCGTGCTGGAACGGTTCGTTGAGCCGGAACGCTTGGTGAAGTTCCGCGTCGCATGGACTGATGACGAGGGCCATGTCCAAGTGAACCGCGGCTACCGCGTCCAGTTCAATTCGGCGATCGGCCCGTACAAGGGCGGCCTGCGCTTCCACCCGACGGTCAACGAGTCCGTCATCAAGTTCCTCGGTTTCGAGCAGATTCTCAAGAACTCCCTGACCGGCCTGCCGATGGGCGGCGGTAAAGGCGGCTCCGATTTCAATCCGAAGGGCCGTTCCGACGGTGAGGTGATGCGCTTCTGCCAGGCGTTCATGACCGAGTTGCAGCGTCATATCGGCCAGTTCACCGATGTCCCGGCCGGCGACATCAATGTCGGTGCCCGTGAAATCGGCTATCTGTTCGGCCAGTACAAGCGTATCCGTGACGAATACTCCGGCGTGCTCACCGGCAAGGGCTTGGAATTCGGCGGTTCGCTCGCCCGCACCGAGGCGACCGGCTACGGCCTGTGCTACTACACGCAGGAGGCGCTGCGCGTGCTGCGCAACGATTCCTTCCAAGGCAAGACCGTGGTTGTTTCCGGTTCCGGCAATGTCGCGATTTTCGCGATTGAGAAGGCGCAACGTTTGGGTGCAAAAGTGGTCACCTGCTCTGATTCGAGCGGATACGTGTACGATCCCAAGGGCATCCAGCTTGATGTCGTCAAGGATATCAAGCTCGGTCATCGTGGCCGTATCAAGGAATACGCCGAACGCGTGCCCGGATCCGAATATCATGACGACTGCCGTGGCGTGTGGACGGTTCCATGTGATATCGCGCTGCCGTGCGCCACACAGAACGAGATCGACGGCGAATCCGCCCGCACGTTGGTGGACAACGGCTGCACGGTCGTGTGCGAAGGCGCGAATATGCCCAGCACGCCGGAGGCGATCGCCGTATATCAGGGCGCGAAACTGCTGTATGGCCCGGCAAAGGCCGCCAATGCCGGTGGCGTGGCGGTTTCCGGCTTGGAAATGAGCCAGAACTCGTATCGTCTGAGCTGGACCTTCGACGAGGTTGACGCCAAGCTCAAGCAAATCATGGAAGATATCGTGGCGAACTCCTTGAGCGCCGCGAAGGAGTACGGTCGCGAAGGCGACCTCATGCTGGGCGCGAATGCCGCCGGCTTCGTCAAGGTCGCAAACGCGATGGTTGCGCAGGGTATTTTCTGACCCTGTTCTGCGTCTGTCTACGCTGGCAGCTGGCAGCTGGCTGGCGTCTCAGCGTAGACAGACGCGGGAATCACCGCCCTACTGCAGGCGTTTCACGGCTCTGCCGCCCATCCTGCTGATTCTGCGGTATGGATGGTACCGGCGTACCATCAACGGTATCCGTACGCTCACGTTCCGTTTCGGTATCGCCCGGAATATAATCCCACGGCATCTGTTTGAATACCAGCGCGAACACCGCGACCGCGATGACCAGAAGCCCGCTGTGAGCGTCCTTCTGCAGCAGGGTCAGCAGGAACCATCCGCCGATAATCACCGTGCGAATCACATAGAACAGCACGCGTTTCCAGCCGTGTCGCGCACGGGTTTCCATACTCATGTGGGTGAACATGCCGCCGAGTGTCTGTCCGCGGTGCGAGGCGGGGATCCACAGCTCGAAGACAAGGAATGACACCATGCCAAGCACGGTAACTATGGTGTCCAACGATTCGACGTGTACGATAGCGCCCGCCAGCTGGAATGTCCCGTCGGGAAGCGGCTTCGCCAGCATGTGGAACAGCAGGATGACCACCAGGCCGAGCGGGTAGTATCCCAGGGCGACGATGATCATGTCGATGGCGAAGGTCACGCCACGGTGCACGATGCCCGGCCGGTGGTTGATTTCCGCCCGGTCAACCGGTTTCGGCGGCCAGCGGCGGTCGCACAGTTTTGCGATCCCATACCCGGCGAGAGCGCCCAGGGTGTTGGTCAGTAGGTCATCCACGTCGAATTGCCGGTACGAGCACGGGTACAACCCTAACAGGCCGCTCAGCTGGGTCAGTTCGATCACCAGTGACAGGATGAACCCGACAATCGCAGTATGGGCCAATCCTCGCCGCAGGAACCGCATGAGCAGGAATCCGAGCGGCATGAACAGCACGATGTTGAGCACCAGCTGCATGATCGCGGAGACACCACCCGTGGTGATGTCTTGGATGAATGCCAGCGGGTTGAGTTGCGGGGACAGATGATGCGTGGCACAGTACCGGTCGGGGTTGTCCGGCACCGGATACTGGGTGAAGGTCACCAGGCCGGCCACATACAGCACGCTCAGATACGCCCCGATAACCGAAGCCAGGCGTAGCCGGTGGTCGCGATGGTAGAGCAGTGCGAGGATCGGCAGGGTCAGAAACGCCGAGATGAACGGCCACGCCATCAAGGCGATCAAGAGCGGGGTGCCGAAGGTCTTGGCGTACAGGGTTACGATACTCATCGTTCACCACACTAGTGCAATGGCTGCGGGTTGTTCCGGCACCGGTACGGTGTTTTGGCTCGGCGGGGGCTCCGGGAACGCGTGTTCAGCCTGTGGACGATAGCGGATTGTAAGCCGCCACTGGATTCAGTTGATTATAGCTTGGCGAGGGCCTCGCTCACCCAGGGTTCGGGAATCACACGCCGCCACGCCATCGTCGACGCCCATGTGGTGACGATACGGAAATACTTGCGTCTCGCGTCCGGCTTGGACATGCTCAAATCGTGCAGACCGCCGCGGATGGTCGCCAAGGCGACCACATCGCCCAGATGCAATGCCGCTTGGCGGATTGCGGTGATGTCCAGCACGCTGTCCGCTTCACGCATATCCTCGTCCCATGTGGTTTGCAGCATCATGGATTTATCCGACGTGCATACCAGCACAGGGATTTGGATATCAAGATTCTTCGCGATCTCATCCTGCCCGTTGTAGATGGCTTGCATCCAGCCTGCCCGAGGCAGGAACTCCACATCGGGGTTGAGCGGATGGTCAAGATAATCCCATTCCCCGCCGGTCGACCGTTTGATGCACCGGGCGTAGAATCCCGGGTCACGCATCGGCATAATGGTTTTGCCGCCACGCAAGCGGTACATTTGCACGACCGGCGTGGACAGCAGACGGAACATCCGGTTGCCTTGCAGCTCAAGCCAAGGGGAGTTGAGCGCCAACGCCTCGACATGGTGGGGATGCTCGGCATTGACCCACAGCGAGGCGCTCAAACCGCCCTGGGAGTGGGCGATCATCAGGATGCGCACGTCCCGCCCTTGCTCTTTGACAATCTGGTCACGCAATGCGTTGAATTCCAAGCGATAGTCGTGCAGGTCCTCGATATACCCGGGGGTCTGGTAGGAACGGTATGAGCGCCCGAATTTGCGCAGATCCACGGCGTAGAAGGGGATGCCCAGCGACTCCCAGTATTCCGATGCGTGGCGGCGGTAAAAGTAGTCGTTCCAGCCGTGTACATACATAATCGCCAAGCGGTGACCTCGCATGCTGTAATGCCAGCGGCGCCACCGTTGCTGTAGGGACAGCCGTGAGGGGTCTTTACGCACAAAGGTCGCCACAATCTCACCTTCGGCGTCTTCACCGAGATGGACTGTCGCCTGCTGGTATCCTTCAAGTACGGTGTCAGGCTTCCATGGATCCACATACGCGTATGCGGCTTGCGAGTCGGTTGTGTGCTGATGTTGCGAAAGCGCATCATCCGGCAATGGTTCCGACAATGAGGCGGATACGGCAAGCGTATTGGCTGAATCCATCGAAGTTCCTGTCATGGCTGACACCTCCTGATCTGCCGTATGGAGCCATTACTGGCTATCTTATTCAAGCCGCGCATACGTTCGCCATAAGCATGTGCCACCATCCTGCTTCTGCCGGCACTCACACCGTACTCAGCGTCGGCAGAAACAGAGAACACACCCTCCACCGACGCTCACCGCCCCCCCTCAGCGTCGGTGGAAGCAGGATGGGGGGCCGACCGTGGTCTGGATGGGGGGGTCGCGCTGGTGATGTCACGGATGATGGTCACGGTTGTGGGGATAAGCGAAGGGGCGGCTCCGAATTTCGGAACCGCCCCTCATCATGGTTGTGATGACTATGGGAACGCGTCAGTCGTCGCCCAGCGTCACATGGACGCCGCCGACCAGCGAGCTGACCACGTTATACAGGAGTGCGAAAATCGTCGCCAGCAGAGTGAACAACACCACACCGACAATGGCAAGAATCGTCACCGTGCTCAGCACCGTACTCAATGAGAGCACATCAGCGAGGTTGAATCCGCTGGAATCAAGGCCTGTCGAGGAGACGATCTGCGTGACCTGGTCGAATACGCCTGCCAGGTTGAGCACCAGCCATACGAGCGCCGCTGCGACGATTTGGATGATACCGCCCGCCACGCTGAGCAGGAAGGTGACTTTGGCCACCGACCAAGCGTCCACGCGGGTCAGGGACAGGCTCATGCGCCGTGCGCGCGGCGTATGATGCCGACGCTTGCTCGCCGCCGCCGCACGCACCGCGGATGGCATCGGAGCCTCATTACCGGTACTGATCGGCTGATTTGAGACGGTCCTGCCTACGCGCGGTTCACGGCGCCCTTCTTCGTCGACGTTTTCGCTCATTGTTTCTCCTTGGACGTTTCCGACTGCCTTCGCCTGATTAGTGAACCTACCAGTGTTCGGGGACGATTACCGCCCTGATACCGAGGTCTGCACACTATCCGGCGAACCGAGCCCATTGTCCGGTTCGCCGGCAGCATGTCATCATTCGGTTGGTATCACAGTTGCCGCATCAGCCGGCTGATTCTGCTGGTCTTGCGACGCCGGATTGTTCTGGTCAGTATCATCGTCGTCGCCGTCGTCATCCTTTTCGGCGTTGCGTGCGATGGCGAGGATTTCGTCGCCCTTGTCAGGCTTGGCGAAGGTCACGCCCTGTGTGGTCCTGCCGGTGCGATTGACCTCGGACACGTCGGAGCGGATGACTTTGCCGGACTTCATGATCGCCATGACTTGGTCGTCCTCGCTGACTACGAGCGCGCCGACGAGTGAGCCGCGGCCTTCCGCCAGTTGCAAGGCTTTGACACCGAAACCGTTACGGCCTTGCAGACGGTATTCGCTGATGGCCGTACGCTTGGCGAAGCCTTCATTGGTGACCACGAACAGGTCTTTGTCGCTATCGCCCCAGATGACATCCATGGACAATAGTTCATCGCCGTCACGGAACTTCATGCCTTGCACGCCTGCGGTCTGGCGGCCCATCGGACGCAGCTGCTCGTCGTCCGCACGGAATTTGAGGCTCATGCCGTGCTTGGAGACGAGGATAATGTCGTCCTCCGGGTTGCACAGCGCGGCGCCGATCAGCTCGTCCGCCGGCTCACCACTTTCCGGATCGGTCGCCAGACGCACGGCGATCAGGCCGCCCTGGCGAGGCGAATCATATTCGGCGAGGCTGGTTTTCTTGACCTTGCCGGACCGCGTGGCAAGCACCAGATACTTGGCGACCTCGTAGTTCGGGATGGACAGCACCGCTTGGATGGTCTCATCGGGGGCGAACTGCAGCAGGTTGGCCACATGCTGGCCCTTGGAATCCCTTGACCCTTCGGGCAACTCGTAGGCTTTGAGCCGGTAGACGCGACCCTTGTTGGTGAAGAACAGCAGCCAGTTGTGCGTGCTGGTCAGGAAGAAGTGGTCGACCACGTCGTCCTCGCGCAGCTTGGTGCCTTTGATGCCTTTGCCGCCGCGGTGCTGGGCGCGGTATTCGTCGGCCTTGGTGCGTTTGATGAAGCCGGAATGGGTGACCGTTACGACGACGTTCTCTTCGGCGATCAGGTCTTCGACGTTCATCTCGCCAGAATACGGCAGGATGCGGGTACGGCGTTCGTCGCCGTACTTTTCGACGATTTCGTCAAGTTCGTCGCCCACGATCTGACGCTGGCGTTCCGGCTTGGCGAGAATGTCGTTGTAATCGGCGATTTTGCGCTGCAATTCCTCGTGTTCGTCGAGGATCTTCTGCCGTTCGAGGGCGGCGAGGCGGCGCAGCTGCATCGCGAGGATCGCGTCCGCCTGCACGTCATCGACGTCCAGCAGGTCTTTCAGGCCTTCACGGGCGGTGTCCACGTCCTTGGAGGATCGGATGAGGGCGATAACCTCGTCGATCATGTCGAGGGCCTTGAGATAGCCCTGCAGGATGTGGTCGCGTTCTTCTGCCTCACGCTTCAAATACCGGGTACGGCGTTCGACGACGTCGAGCTGATGGGAGACCCAGTGGCGGATGAACGCGTCCAGGCTGAGCGTGCGCGGCACACCGTCGACCAAGGCGAGCATATTGGCACCGAAGGTCTGCTGGAGCTGGGAATGCTTGTACAGGTTGTTGAGCACGACCTTGGGGACCGCGTCACGCTTGAGCACGAGCACCAGACGCTGGCCGGTACGGCCCGAAGTCTCGTCTCGCATGTCGGCGATGCCCTGGATCTTGCCGTCTCGTACCGCCTCGCGGATGGAGACGACTAGACGGTCCGGGTTGACCTGGTAGGGCAGTTCGGTGACCACCAGGCACATGCGCCCGTTGATTTCCTCCGTGTTGACCACGGCACGCATGGTAATCAGGCCTCGGCCGGTACGATATGCCTGTTCGATGCCCTTGTGGCCGAGGATGGTCGCGCCGGTCGGGAAGTCCGGCCCCTTGATGCGTTCGATGAGCGCGTTGAGCAGTTCTTCACGGCTCGCGTCAGGATGGTCGAGCGCCCAATGTACGCCGTCAGCCACTTCGCGCAGGTTGTGCGGCGGAATGTTAGTGGCCATGCCGACGGCGATGCCGGCGGAACCGTTGACCAGCAGGTTCGGGAAGCGGCTGGGCAGTACGGTCGGCTCCTGGGTTTTGCCATCGTAGTTGGGCACGAAATCGACGGTGTCTTTGTCGATGTCACGCACCATTTCCATGGCGAGCGGCGCCATACGGCATTCGGTGTAACGCATTGCCGCCGCCGGATCGTCGCCCGGGGAGCCGAAGTTACCCTGGCCGTCCACAAGCGGGTATCGCATGGACCACGGCTGAGCCATACGCACGAGCGTGTCGTAGATGGCGGCGTCGCCGTGCGGGTGGTATTTACCCATAACGTCGCCGACGACGCGGGAGCACTTGTTGTATCCGCGATCGGGTCGGTATCCGCCGTCGTACATCGCGTAGATGACGCGACGATGGACCGGCTTCATGCCGTCTCGCACGTCAGGCAGTGCGCGTTCCACGATGACGGACAACGCATAGGCCAGATATGATTCGCGCATTTCCTGCTGCAAATCGATCGGCTGGACGCGCTGGCCTTTCATCAGGCCGTAATCGGTGTTGTCGGCCTCCTGGGGGCTCAGCGGCTCATGGTTGTTGTCGAGCCCGTTGAGCTGGTCGTCGTTGCTGGCCCCGCTGTCTTCCGGATTGTTGGTGTTGGTTTCGTCTGCCACGGTTAATCCTTCGTTTCCTTGTCCATCCTTGTGGGATGGCTAGCCTGACACGGCTAGTGGTGAAGTGTGCTGGTTTCCGTGCCGGGACCCGTGGAAAGTCGCGAATCCCGGCGTTGTACGGTCACGCGTCGATGAATCGTGCGTCGTGCGCGTTGCGCTGGATGAACAGGCGTCGGGGTTCGACCTCGTCTCCCATCAACATGGAGAAGGTTTCGTCCGCCTGCGCCGCGTCCTCGATATGGATTTGCTTAAGGATGCGATGATCGGGGTCCATAGTGGTTTCCCACAGCTCTTGGTAGGTCATCTCGCCCAGACCCTTGTAACGCTGGATGCCTTCGCCCTTCGGCAGCTGACGGCCGGACTCCTTGCCTTCACGCAGCACACGGTCGCGCTCGGCGTCCGTGTACACGAAGGAGTGCGGTCCCTTGGTCCATTTGATGCGGTACAGCGGCGGCATGGCCACGTACACGTATCCGGCGGTGATCATCGGGCGCATATAGCGGAAGAACAGCGTCAGGTTCAGCGTGGCGATATGCGCACCGTCGACATCGGCATCGGCCATGATGATGATTTTGTGGTAGCGCACCTTGCTCACGTCGAAGTCTTCGCCGTAGCCACCGCCGATCGCGGTGATCAGCGACTCGATGGTGTCGGACTTGAGCATGCGGTCGATGGATGCGCGCTCGGTGTTGAGGATCTTGCCTCGTAGCGGCAGAATCGCCTGCGTGATCGGGTTGCGCCCCTGGATGGCGGAGCCGCCTGCGGAGTCACCCTCGACGATGAACAGCTCGCATTCCTCCGGATTGTTGGACTGGCAGTCCTTAAGCTTGTCAGGCATGCCTGCGGATTCGAAAATCGACTTGCGCCGGGTCGATTCACGGGCCTTCTTCGCGGCGATACGGGCGCGGGAGGCCTCGATTGCCTTCTGGATGATGCTTTTGGCCTCGGCAGGGTGTGCGTCGAACCAGTCGCCGAGCTTGTCGGTCATCACACGCTGTACGAAGGTCTTTGCTTCGGAGTTGCCGAGCTTGGTCTTGGTCTGGCCTTCGAACTGCGGGTTGGTGAGCTTGACGGACACGACGGCGGTCAGGCCTTCGCGCACGTCATCACCGGAGAGGTTGTCGTCCTTTTCTTTGAGGATGTTCTTCTCGCGCGCATACCGGTTGACAAGCGTGGTGAGCGCCGCACGGAAGCCCTCCTCATGGGTACCGCCTTCGGTTGTGGAGATGGTGTTGGCGAAGGTGTGCACGGATTCGGAGTAGGCGGTCGTCCATTGCATGGCGATTTCCGCGGAGATGCCGATTTTGAGGTCTTCCGCCTCGAAATCGATGACCTCCTCCTCGATCGGGTTGGTCTTGCGGGTTTTGACCAGATATGCCACGTAATCCTTGATGCCGTGCTCGTAGCAGTATGTCACGGAGCGATGGAGTTCCTCGACCGGGTTGTCGCCGTCGCCGGTCACCTCGTCACCCGCCTGGTCGATTTCACGCAGGTCGGTCAGGGAGATGCGCAGCCCGCGGTTCAAGAACGCCATCTGCTGGAAACGCGAACGCAAGGTTTCGAAATCGTAGACCGTGGTTTCGAAGATCTTCGGGTCGGCCCAGAAGGTCACGGAGGTGCCGGTCGATTCGCCGTCCTCCATGGGCTTGCCTTGGGCGAGCGGAGCCGTCGGATGCTGGTCGATGTACGTCTGGGTCCAGTGGAAGCTCTGCCGGCGCACCTCGATCTCCATACGTGTGGACAGCGCGTTGACCACGGAAATACCCACGCCGTGCAGACCACCGGAGACCGCGTAACCGCCGCCGCCGAACTTGCCGCCCGCATGCAGCTTGGTCATCACCGTTTCGACGCCGGAGACGCCTTCGCCCGGCACGATGTCGACCGGGATGCCTCGGCCGTCGTCGACCACCCGGATGCCGTTGTCCGGCAGAATGGTCACTTCGATATGGGTGGCGAAGCCGGCGAGGGCCTCATCCACCGAATTGTCGACGATTTCGTAGACCAGATGGTGCAGGCCTCGTGGACCGGTCGAACCGATGTACATGCCCGGGCGGATACGCACCGCTTCGAGGCCTTCCAGCACGCGCAAATCGCTGGCGTCGTAATGGTCCGGCGACAGCGAATCGTCAAGCTGGGCGTTCTCGAGCTCATCGTTGGCGATGGCGTCGTTGACTTTGTCGTTCAGTTCGGCCTTGGATTCAGTGCCGGGTCGCGACGGTTCCCCGGCTTGTCCGGGCATATTGGTGTTCAGCGAATCAGCTTCAGCGTCTGCCACTCAATTTCCTTCCCGTGCCCTGTGCAGCGCCCCTGCTCACACAGTCGGTATACCCTAGAACGTAAATAATGGGGGCTTCTAGGCTTTCAATAGTACTGCACGTGATTCTACACATCAATGGGGACTTTGCGGCTCTCAGAGCAATGCAGACATTTCAGCTTGTCAAAGCCGAATCGGTTCGATTATCAATCGGCGAGACGACACAGATGTCACCGTTGGCGGCACACTCACCGGTAGTGGCGATACCGGCTTCCTCCAAAGGGGTGAGCTTGCGGTCCGGTCACTTTGATTTCCCTGATTTCGAGCCCGTCAAGCCGCTCGCGGATGGTGTCGGTCAGTTGCGGGACCATATAGGTCAGTGTTGTGGTCCATGATGGCGACGCCGTGCGGATGGTCAGTATCCCGTCTTGGAATGAGGCGACTTGGGAGTGCTGCGCGATTTGGGGGCCGACGACTTGATCCCAATGGTTGCGCAGTTGAGCGAGTTTGAGATGTGGCATCCAGTTGTCGTTCTGCGCGAGCACGGTGACCAGGCTTGCCAGGGTGTTGGGGTCCCGGCCTGGTTTGCCGAAATTTTCCCAGGCTTCGGTTTCCCGCCGCCGCCTGTCCCGTAGGATTCCGGCGCGTTGCGCGTATCGTTCGAAGACTTGGGCGGGCAGTTTTCGCGGGTCCAGCTTGAGTTTGGCGATAATCGGCTCGTTCATGCCGAGGCCTCGTCGACGCCGTCAGCAGCCGGCTGTATGCCGGTGTGATGCTCGCGAGCAGCTTTGATTCGCGCGATGGTGTCGTCATCCAGCAGCCGGTCGGATTCTTGTCGGGCGGCGGTGCGGCGCAACGCCGCCACATCGATGATTCGGGCGTCGGTGCCGTATGCCGACAGATCCGGGATATCACCCGCCGCGGCTGCGGTGATCAGCACTTGGTTCTGTTTCACGGCGAAGTCAAGGATCTGACGGCGGCGCGTCTCATCAAGTTGGGCGAACACATCGTCCAGGATGACGATCGGCGTGGTTCCTGACGTTTGCGCGATCAGGCCGAACAACGCCATTTTCAGCGCCAAGGCCATTGTCCACATCTCGCCGTTGGATGCGAATTCCTTGGCGGGGATGCCGTCCAAGGTCACGGCCATATCGTCACGGTGGGGGCCGATGAGATTGCGCCCGCGCGCCACTTCGCCGGGGTAGATGCGCTGGAAATGCTGACTGATGGACTGGTGCGGCGACGGGCTGGCCAATACTTCCTCGAATGAGGGGACGTATGCGACGGCGGCGTGCTGGGCTGATCCTGCGAGCTCGTCATAGATGGCAGCGAACGGCCCGGCAAGTGCGTCGAGTATACGCATGCGCATCCGGGTCAGTTCGATGCCGGCTTCGATGAATTGTCCGGTCCAGATTTCCAAACCGTTGAGGCTTGACTCGTTGATTCCCGTCTTTTCACCGGACGGCGTAGTTGCGAGGTGTTTGAGCAGTGCGGCACGCTGTTTGGCGATTTTTGTGCAGCGCTGATGGACTTCGGCGTATCCGGGGATCAGCATCGCTCCAGCTTGGTCGAGGAAGCCGCGTCGCGCTGCGGGATCGCCGGATATCAGCCACTGGTCTTCGGGAGTGAATGACATGCTGGGGACCCGTCCCAAGATTTCGCGCAAGTACAGCGAGTGCCCGCCATCGATTCGCGCTCGGTTTGTGCCTCGGGCGCGAATGGTCACCTCGATGGTGGTTACAGCAGGGGAGGATTGCGCCGACTGGGTGGATGAACGGTCAACACCGAATGAATCTTGTTTTTCATTCAGTTTTCCATTGTCGTCATGAAATTCCGCCGACATGTAATCCGAATGCGATTCAGGATTCGCATGATGTTTTGCCGCAGAGCGCGGTTCATCACCGTTGTCGGCGATATTGACACGGATGGTCGCTGCATCTTGCCCGCGCTCGACCAGCGGCAAAGAGCTTGAAACCCTATGACTGGAGCCGGTTGACAGGACTTCGATGGCTTCGACAAGATTCGTCTTCCCCTGGCCGTTCGCACCTTGGATGATGGTGACCCCCGGGTCAAGGTCAACGACGCAATGATTCCACGACCGGAAATGGTCGAGTGCCAATCGGGTAATGATGACGCCCATTTGGCACCGTCCTTTCTGTCATCGTCGCCGGTGGTGTCGTTTGCCCCGGTTGATTGTGGATAACTCGCCAGAATCTGTATATCGTGTCCTCGCGTGATTGTGCTGGACACCAGAGTATACGAAATTCGCGAAGTGAGCAGACCATCCGGCGAGTTCGTCCGAGACAATCACGCACAGTGAAGGATTCCGCCACTCGACGGGTTATCCACACCCGTATGGGCGGCGGAATCCCGGGGATGCGCTCAGTTGGTGAACCGCATTGGCACCAGCAGGTACCGGTAATCCATGGATTCGTCGGAATCGGCTTCCTGCTGACCATTGAATTCGACCGGTTTGATTGCGGTCGTCATCTTCATACGCACGAACGGTTCGGCGATGGCGCTTAATCCTTCAATCAGATAGCCGGGGTTGAAGGCAACGGTGATGTCTTCGCCGTCAAAATCCACATCGATGACGTCGCTGGCCTGGTTTTCATCAGCGACACCGGCACTCAACGTCACCGATCCGTCCGAAAACGCCATACGAATCGGTGCGTTGCGTTCCGCTACCAGGGACACTCGCTTGATGGAACTGATAAGTTGCTGCTTATCGATTACCGCTTGGATCGGATATTCGTCGGCGAACAGTCGATCGATAGCGGGGAATTCACCATCAATCAACTGCGACGTCGAAATACGACCGGCGTTTTCGAATGCGATGAGCGAAGGATTGTCCTCATCGAAATCGATGACGACATTCTGGCTGTCGTTCAACGTTCTGGCGACGTCACGCAAGAGTGATCCGCGCAGCAGCGTGGAGGTTGATACGTCCGGATTTTCTGGAGACCAGGTGAATGTTGCGCGGGACAGGCGGAAACGGTCGGTTGATGTCATGACGACCTTGTCGCCTTCGAACTGCATATAGACACCGGTCAGTACCGGCCGTGTTTCTTCCCTCGAAACCGCGACGCAAGCCTGGTCTACTGCCTGATGGAAGGTTTCCCCGTCAACTTTGCCCAAAATCCGCGGAACAGCCGGCAAATCAGGATATTCACTTTCCGGCATAAGCTGCATCGTGAACTTCGCTTTGCCCGAGGTGATGATCAGCGTCGAGTTTTCCGTGGCCAAATAGGTTTTTTCCGAAGGCAGCGATTTGGTGATATCAGCGAGAATCTTGCCTTGGACCACACTGCTACCGGCTTCATCCACACCGGCTTCGATATGGTCGCGTGCGGAAATTTCAAAATTGAACGTTGACAGTTGCAGCGTTCCGTCAATGGCTTCGAGCTTGATGCCTGCAAGGATTGGGCTTGCCGGTCGGGCGTCGATGACTCGCGTGGTCCACGCGACCGCATCGGCGAGTGAGGTCGTATTCACTTCGACTTTCATGATTCCTCATTTCGCTTGGTGTTCTGTGGCTATTCTAGCCGGACTCGAACGGCTGGTTGTCGGTTGATGAATCGGCGACTTATCACGGTGATGATGAATCGTAAGTGAGAACAACAGTCTTCGTAATAAGTCCGGTGGATGATGTGGATAAGTGGAATCAGGCCAATCGCGAGAAGACCTCAGCTACCGTCCACCAATGTGGATAACCTCAGGATATCCGGTGCATAACTAGGTGAGTTATCCACAGCGCAAGCGGCGCCGAAAAGTTATCCACAAACAAGCGGGATTCATCCACGAGTTATCCACCATTTTTCTGGGCTTGCCCACGGGTTATCCGCAGCCCTTGCCCACAATTGTGCACAAACCTGTGGATAACTTTTTTCTGATTTTTCCACCGCACGGTGTGTCGTTATCCACCGAGGTGGATGAGTCGGATATGCCGAAAAACCGTCTCTGGGCGGCGTTCTGCCAGCCGGATAGCCGGTATCTACGGGGAAGTTCGGCGTTTATTCAGCCGAGGAATGATGCTTAAGCCTGACGGTGAGCTCCATCACGTAGTTATACGTTTCCTGCTTCTCTTTCATCTCGTCACTGATGCGGGTATACGCATGCATGACGGTGGTGTGGTCCCGTCCGCCAAAGACTTCACCGATATCGACCAGACTCATACTGGTCATTTCACGGGCCAGATACATCGCGATTTGCCGGGCAAGCGCCACGTTTTTCGTTCGTGCACGCCCCACCAGATCATCAAAGGTCAGATGGAAATACTTCGCTACCTGGGTGATGATCTCGGTCGGCTTGATCTCGACATCAGTCGAGAAGAAATCCTGCAAGGTCTGCTCGGCCAACGCGCGGGTCACCGGCTGATTGTTGAGCGACGCGACCGCGGAAACACGTGTCAACGCACCCTCAAGCTCACGGATATTCTCCGTGAACCGTTCGGCGATCAAATCAAGCACGTCGTTGGGGATCTTCATATGATTCATCGTGGCGATCATGCGCAGGATGGCGATACGGGTCTCCAGATCCGGCGGCTTGACATCGACGGTCAATCCGGATTCAAAGCGGGAAATCAGGCGCGCCTCGAAGCCCTTGAGGTTCTTCGGCGCGACATCCGAAGCGATGACAATACGCTTATTCGCCTGATACAAGGTGTTGAAGGTGTGGAAGAAGCTGTCGAGCGTCGCTTCCTTGCCTCCAAGGAACTGAATATCGTCGATGAGCAGGACGTCAACCTCACGGTACCGCCGGTTGAACGCGGCGATCTGGCCTTGCGACTGGTTTGGGTTCTGCAACGCCTCGATGAACTCGTTCGTGAACTCTTCGCTGGTGACATAGCGCACCTTGAGTGAGGGATCCTTGATCAGCGCATAATTGCCGATGGCGTTCAACAAATGGGTTTTGCCCAGTCCAGAACCGCCATAGATACACAACGGGTTGAAATCACGCCCCGACCCCTCGGCGACCGCCATGGCGACCGTTCGCGCGAACCGATTGGAATCACCCGGCACGAAGGTTTCGAACGTGGCGTTCTTATTGAGATGGGTTTCCGGGTCAAGCGCCGGCCGATGCTGATCGATGTCGAAATTCTCGTTTGGTTGCGGCCGGTCATAGGCGTTCTGGCTGGCCACCGGTTGCGCGGCGGTCGCGGACTGGTGATCGTCATACCCGGCAACGGTTGGGGTATACCGGTCGGCATGCTGTCCGGTCATCGGCTGAGACGGCGCATACCCGGTGGGGTACATGGATGGCACAACCGGCGTCTGGGGATGCGGCATCACTGGTGATACCGACGGGGAATCAGGCGTATCGAACTGGGCGAACTGCGGCTGGGATGCTTGTTGTGCCCGCCAGGCGACCGGCTGCTGGGGCATCGCCTGCTCGGCGGCAGGGGAGAGGGGGTGCTGGCGCTCGCCATAAATGGTGGCGCTGTCCGACGCGTATGAGTCCGGCTCCGCCGCTATGGCGGGATTCGGCTCGGGCACCTGTGGCTCCGGATGAGGCTCGATTTTGAATGCCGGGAACATGTCGGTTCCGGTGCTCAGCTTCAATGCTTTGAGCAACGGCTGATTCAGATCGGTTTGCAACGCTTTCTGCGTCGCGGCGTTTGCCACGGTCAGCACGATGGTCGTGCCGAATACGGCTTCGGGGATAACCCCTTCGAACCATCCTTTGTCACGTGCGGTCAATGATTTGTCGTGTTTGAGTACGGCAAGGGTATCCGACCAGATACGTACGGCCTGGGTCGCCGGATCTTGCGCACCATTCGCCATGCGGCCCTGTCCTTTCTCCATATCGTGTCGGCTCCGCGTGTTGCGGAGAAGTATCGTAGCTATGTTTACACCGATGTCGCGAAGTTATCCACAGCCTTGCGTGTTGAAACGGCTGAATTGTGAATAACATCGATGTAATTTGTGGATAACTTTCCGCACGGTTTCGTTGGTATTGCAACGTTTTCACCGTGTAAGCCGTCTTGGAGGGGTTGTGGAAAACTTTACCGAATTATCCACATTCCAGGGCAGGGTGCGGTGTCGTGTTGACGAATGGCCATGGGTGAGAGTAGGTTAGTAGAGCTTGACTCATGAGGAGCCATGCTGTTGCATGGCTGAAAAAACCGGGAGCATACATTATGAAGAGGACATTCCAGCCGAATAACCGCCGTCGTCACATGAAGCACGGATTCCGCGTGCGCATGCGTACTCGTTCCGGTCGCGCCGTCATCAACCGTCGCCGCGCCAAGGGCCGTAAGACCCTGTCTGCCTGAACCGGCGACTCCAGAGTGGAGCGGCTGAAAAGTCACCGTGACTTTGTCACAGTGCTGAAACGTCGCAATAAAGTCAGCGACCATGACATCGTCGTGCACTATTTGGTGCGCGACGATTCACATTCATGCCCGAAAACGTCGCAATCCTACGGCATTCCGGCCACGCAGGCCGATCAGCGGCCGCCATCGGATCCGTCCGGGCGACGTGTGGGCTTAGCTGTATCCAAAGCGGTCGGCCATGCCGTCACCCGTAACGCCGTCAAACGGCGATTCAGGGTGCTTGCGCGCCAATATGAGCAGTTACTGCCCGAACATTGCGACATCGTGATGCGTGCGAAGCCATCGGCCGCTCACGCTGCATACGCTTCGCTGGATCGTCAGGTCGAACGGCTATTCGCCGCGGTCGGAACGCGAGCTGCACAAGGCAGGTGAATCGACGGTGGCATCACAGGCGGCGAAGGCTGCAAGCCGGGCAATCCACTGGTATCAGCGGGAGATTTCCGCCAAGAATCCCGCGTGCTGCCGCTATTATCCGACATGCTCAAACTATGCGTTGCAGGCCATCGAACGCTTCGGCCTGGTCCGTGGTGGGCTGTTGGCGCTGATGCGCCTGTTGCGGTGCCGCCCGTGGAGCCGTGGCGGAATCGATGATGTTCCGCAGCGTTTTTCCCTGTTCTATCGTTTTCGGTGGTCGAAGGCCCATGAGGAGCCTCGATATGCACCACTGGCCTCGCAAACAAAGGAGATGGCCTGATCGATGAATACCAATACCGACCAATTCTTGCTTGACAGTGGCTTCTGGGGCTGGTTGTACAAGCTGCTGACCCCGGTCGAATGGCTGATGACGCAGATCATGGCCATCTTCCACAAGTTCCTGACCATGCTGGGAATGCCTGCCGTGGGCACCTCTTGGGTGCTGTCCATCATCTTCTTGGTGATTGTGGTTCATGCATGCATTCTGCCGATTTTCATCAAGCAGATGCGTTCGATGCGTAAAATGCAAGCGCTCCAGCCGCAAATGCAGCGTATCCAGAACAAGTACAAGGGCAAAAACGATCAGGCGAGTAAGGATGCCATGAGCCGTGAGCTCATGAAACTCTACCAGGACAACGACGCCAACCCCGCCGGCTCCTGCCTGCCGATGCTCATCCAGGGCCCGGTGTTCATGTGCATGTTCTATGTGCTTTCTGCCATCGAATACATCGCCAAAGGCAAGCGCGCCCCGCTCGGCGCCTTTGACAAGGCCACCGCGCAGCAGTTCTCCGACAGCTCGAACTTCGGTGTGAACATCACCACGCGCTTCATGCACGCCGACGCCCACGCGAAGATCGTCATCGGCATCTTCATCGCCCTCATGTGCTTCTTCATGTGGCTCATGCAGTTCTACAACATGCGCCGCAATCTGCCGCGCGCCTCGATGCAGGGCCAGCAATACCGCATGCAGCAGGCGATGACCTGGATGTTCCCGATCATGTACATCTTCTCCGGCCTGAACTTCCCGTTCGCCGTGCTGATCTACTGGCTCACCAACAACGTGTGCAACTTCCTGCGCTCCCTGTGGCAGATCTACACCTTCCCGACGCCTGGTTCCCCGGCTGCGGAGGACAAGGAAGTGCGCGACCACAAGCGTGAGAACGCCCGTCGCAAGCGTGCCGGTGAGCCCTCGCTTGAGGAAGAGCAGCTTGAAAAGGCCAAGGCCGAGGCTGCCCGTCGCGAGGTGGAAGGATACCAGCGCCAGCAGCCGAAGCGTAAAAAGAAGAAGTGACCGAATCGGTGTGGGCGTGCGGGTAGGCTGCGCGCCCACACATCGATTAGACTTGACCTCATACAGCCAACAAGGAGTACTACATGGCACAGGATGACGAAAAGACGATCGACCAGCTCAATGATGAAGCTGATATCGCCGCCGACTATCTTGAGGGTCTGCTGGATATCGCCGATTACGACGGTGATATCGAGATGGGCATTCGCAACAACCGTCCCGTCGTACAGATCGTGGCGGACGATGACAGCGATATCAAGCATCTGGTCGGTAAGAACGGCGAGGTGGTCGACGCGCTGCAACAGCTGTCCCGACTCGCCGTACAGCAGAAGACGGGGGAGCGCTCGCATCTCATCGTTGATGTTGATGGGTATCTCAAGCATAAGCGTCAGCATTTGCGCGATATCGCTTTGGATGCCATCGACGAGGTGCGGGAGACCGGCGAGCCGGTTGACCTGCAGCCGATGAATTCCTTTGAGCGTAAAGTCGTGCATGATCTTGTTCGTGAAGAAGGATTGAAGTCGCGTTCTCACGGTGAAGAACCGAACCGTCATGTCACGGTTTATCTTAAGGCCAATGCTGACGATGAAGCGGAATCAATCGATCGGGATGATTATGACGATGCCGATCAGGTTGAAGCCTGATTCCAACCGGAACGACTGAAACGGCATGCCTTGGGCTTGTTGTTAACGGGCCGTCTGCGCTGCGTATACATGGCGTGGGCGGCCTTTGTCGTGTGTGGACATCGATCGGAATGGCAAGGGTTACTGGATACAGACTGCACGAATCATGGGTGCTCTCCTCGTGATATTCCACCGCAAAGAGTACATTGATACCGTTACCGAAGGATGATGACGATGACAGATACCGACATTGATACCGCCGCTGAAGTCCGCGAGGATCCGTATGACGAACTTGACGGCTCACCCATTCCTGAACAGGTGCTGGGTGCGGCGTTCCCGGCTTTGAACGTGTTTCATGGCAAACTCATGGCTGAGGGGGAGCCGCGTGGCCTGATCGGCCCGAGGGATATTCACATCATTTGGGAGCGACATATTCTGAACTCTGCGGCGATTGTCCCGTTTCTGCGCAAAGCCGTCGCCCACGATGCGGTGAAATCCATTGCCGATGTCGGCAGTGGCGGCGGTTTCCCAGGATTGGTGGCTGCCGCATGTCTGCCAGAGTGTTCGTTCACGTTGATCGAGCCGATGGAACGGCGAGTCGCATGGCTTGAGGAGTGCGTGGATGACATGGGGTTGAAGAATGTCACCATTATCCGCGCACGATCCGAGGAAGTGATCGACCGGGTGCGTAAGCATACGCTCAAGCCTTTTGTCGCTGTCACCTGCCGGGCGGTCGCCCCGATGACCAAGCTTTCCGGATGGACGCTGCCGTTGCTGAAACCGCATGGACAGCTCATCGCGTTGAAAGGCCGTTCCGCTGAGGCTGAAATCAAGAAGGCCGATACGCAAATCCGACGCTTCCATGGCGTCCATCCTCGTGTCTGTCTTGCGCCGGTGGGGGAGGGGCTTGAACCCACCCACGTAGTGCTGGTCGATAAACAATAGCGGCTGCGATGAACCGGCGAGCGTTTCACGTGAAACGCCCGCCGGTGGTGTTTCACGTGAACCATCGATAGTGAGACGTGTTCCACGTGAAACGATTCTGTTGATTCTGGCTGCGGTGTGGTGTGTTTCACATGAAACATGGCGGGTCGGTGTCTTGTTGGTTATGGTGCACTCGAAAACAGGGTAGAATCGATGTGTGCATCAAACGAGGTTATCCACAATCTACAGGGTGTGTAACAGTTATGCACATGCAGGGTGTTTACCTCATGGATATAGAAAAAGGGCGGAACATAAGGCATGCGATGAGTTGTGACCTGAGTTATCCACACACTTAGTCCACGTTGTCCACATGTATCCACATTTGCGTGGATGTGACGGAGGGCATGTCCAGTACCGTAGCGAAACTGGAACAATCGCGTATCAAGGAGGAGCTGTGTCGTCAGCTATACACCATTCATCAGGTTCTGAGCAAGGGGGACAGTCGATGGATTCCGCATCAGATATCATCCGGCGTATTTTCGGCGATCAGATCGATACACTAGGTGGCGAAATCGCAGAGGCGACGACACGATACGATGCGCTTCATATGGTTGAATTCCCTAAGCCTGAGCAAACCAGGCGTATTGCTGTCGCCAACCAGAAAGGCGGTGTCGGCAAAACCACGACCACGGTGAATCTCGCCGCGGCATTGGCACAAAGCGGTGCTCGTGTCTTGGTCCTTGATATGGATCCGCAGGGTAACGCCTCAACGGCATTAGGGGCCAAGCATATTTCAGGGGAGCCCTCGATTTATGACGTCATTGAAGGCCGGCTCACCATCGCCGATGCCATCCAACAGTGCCCGTCTTTCGATACTCTCGACGTGGTTCCGGCATCCATCGATTTGAGTGGTGCCGAGCTGGAGATCGCTGATCTCGGCAACCGGACGGAACTGCTCAAACAAGCGTTGGACACGTATCTGGCATCCAGCGAGCAGCATTACGATTACGTATTCGTGGATTGTCCACCGAGTCTGGGGCTGCTGGTCATCAACGCGATGTGTGCGGTCACTGAGGTCCTGATTCCGATTCAGGCTGAATACTATGCGCTCGAAGGGCTCGGGCAGTTGATCAACACCATCGGTCTGGTACAGGAACACTATAATCCTGTGCTGCTGGTATCCACCATGCTGGTGACGATGTTTGATCGACGTACGATTCTAAGTCGGCAGGTGTATGACGAGGTGAAAAGCCATTATCCGAATATCGTGCTGGATACGACGATTCCGCGGTCCGTGAAGATTTCGGAAGCCCCGAGTTTCCAGCAGAGTGTCATTGCCTATGACGCTCGTGGCATGGGTGCTATCGCATATGGAGAGGCCGCGCTGGAAATGGCCAGACGCTCTCCCGCAGTATTGGCGACATTGGAAGCAAAGCGAGGTGAACACTGATTATGGCATCGAAGTCACGGCTTGGCAAAGGTCTGGGCGCACTGTTCCCCACACTTCCCGGTGACCCCAATGCGACGTCGGGTGAGACGGCGGATCAGAAGACAACGCCGCTGGGGCAGGAACATCACGTTTCACGTGAAACGTCACAAGAACACAGCGAGAAGCCAACAGCGGGAATCAAGCACACAAGTGTTTCACGTGAAACGTCGGATCGTCAATCAAAGGCGTCGACCGGTGGTCCCGCTGACGGCTCAAGGACCGAACATGCGCCGGACCGTCATGCGAAGGGAGAACCACAGCGGTCTTCCGCACATACCAAGAAGAGGATGAGTGTCCCTTCCCTTCAGACGATGGCACATCCGAGTGACCTGTTCTTTGGCGGTTCCGCCAATTCCGACAACCGTGGAACCGCTGAATCCGTCGGGGTTTCCAGTATGTCGGAACACAGCAAAGACATGCGGCGGATGACCAAGGTGCTCAACGATGCCGTGCTGACCTTGGGGCAACATGACGGTATCGCGACCGAAACTGCATCTGCGGACCATGCCGACGCGAACGCCGCCGCGTCCGCATCACAGCCGGAATCGGAAGTGAAGTCCGAAGCCAGTGTTTCACGTGAAACGCCAGATGAGGCCGCGCCATCAGAGGATGCAACGGCTGTGCCGGAACAGACCGAAGCATTGAAACCGGTTGAGGGAGGATACCTCGCCGAACTGAAACTCAGTGATATCGGGCCGAATAAGGAACAACCGCGGACGATTTTCGATGAGGATGAGCTACGTGAGCTTGCCGACTCCATCCGTGAAGTCGGGATTTTGCAGCCGATTGTGGTCAGGAAGCGTCCGCTCGAGCAAATCAAAGCGTCTCAAGACTCCGACGGGACAGACGCGGCCACCGGTGTCTCCGGAGTATTAGCGGCCGCACAAGCCCCGGTTGCTCATATGGACAGCCCGTATGAGCTCATCATGGGGGAGCGTCGCTGGCGCGCCTCCCAGCTTGCCGGTCTTGACACGATTCCGGCGATTGTGAAAACAACCGCGGATAACCACATGTTGCGCGACGCGTTGTTGGAGAATCTCCATAGGGTCGCGCTCAACCCGTTGGAAGAGGCGGCGGCGTATCAGCAGATGATTGACGAATTCGGTCTGACGCAAGCGCAATTGTCAACCTCTGTTTCGAAGTCACGTCCGCAAATCGCCAATACCTTGCGTCTGCTTAATCTGCCGGCTTCCGTGCAGAAGAAAGTCGCCGCAGGAGTGTTGTCCGCCGGCCATGCCCGTGCCCTACTGGGACTGGGCAGTGAAGAGGAGATGGAAAAACTCGCCGATCGAATCATCGCCGAAGGACTGTCCGTACGCAGTACAGAAGAAATCGTCGCGATGAAAGCCTTGGAGAGCAATCCTGAGAAGAAGGGGAAATCCAAGGCGGCGAATCCATGGAATAATTCTCCGATTCGACATAATCTCGAACAGCATTTTGATACGAAGGTCGCCATTCGAGGAAATAACAAACACGGCAAAATCGAGATTTCCTTCTCATCTCCCGACGATATGCAGCGCATTCTGGATTTGCTGATGCCGCAAGAGCAGAAGGCGGACAGCCCGGCAACTGCACCGCAACAGGCGTAAGCGAATCCGGTCGGGTGGCGACGAAACAGTACAGCCCGAACATACATGAGGCTTGGCGTTCCTTTCCAGGAAGCCAAGCCTCATGCATTGCGTAACGGAATCGTTCCAGTGTGCTCGATGGTGTTGTGTAACCGCACTTAGTCGAGATTGGTGAGATAATCCTGTGCGTCGAGAGCCGCCCTGCAACCCATACCGGCAGCGGAAACCGCCTGACGGTAGACGCTGTCCACCACATCGCCGGCGGCGAATACGCCAGGCACGTTGGTTCGGGTTGAAGCGCCGTCAACAACGATAAAGCCATGTTCATCAAGCTCAAGCGCCCCGTCAAGAAACTCGGTTGCCGGCGTGTGGCCGATAGCGACAAACACGCCATTTGCGGGCAGTGTTGATGTGGAGCCGTCTACGGTATCCCGCAGAACCACCGACTGGACGCCGGAATCGTCGCCGTCGATGCGTTCGACCACAGCGTTCATATGCAGGGCGATACGTTCGTTGGATGCAGCCCGGTCAACCAGAATCTTCGACGCGCGGAACGCATCACGACGGTGCACCACAGTGACCGATGAGCCGAATCTGCTGAGGAAGTCAGCATCGGTAAGCGCGCTGTCACCACCGCCGACCACCACAATCGGCTTGCCGCGGAAGAAGAACCCGTCGCAGGTCGCGCAATAGGATACTCCACGTCCTGCGAATTCCGCCTCGCCCGGCACCCCGAGCTTACGGACACGGGAACCGGTGGTAACCACCACGGCACGTGCGGCGATGGTATCGCCGCCGTCAAGGGTCAGCGTCTTGGTGCCCGCGGAAAAATCAACACTGACCACATCGTCATAGACAAGCTTGGCGCCGAAGCGCTCTGCCTGCTTGCGCATCGCATCCATGAGATCGGGGCCCATAATGCCTTCCGGGAAGCCTGGATAGTTTTCCACCTCGGTGGTGTTCACCAGTTGTCCGCCAGGGGTGAGCGCTCCGGCGATCACGGTCGGCTGATATCCGGCACGCCCCAAGTAAATCGCGGCCGTATATCCGGCCGGTCCTGAACCGATAATCGCAACGTCTGTCTGCTGTGCTGTCATGCGTCCTAACCTAGCACGACTGCGCTGAAATGCTTGCGCTGGCAGCTGAGTATGGACATGCCTGCACCAGCCCCGCCACGGCTCATGCGTGCGGCCCCTGAACCGGAATGATTCAGGGACCGCAAATCATAGGCACACGTGTCGTCAGTGCGACGTCAGTACAGTTCCACTGAGTTGATGTACAGCTGGTTGCCGGGAAGACTGTCACGGGGGACCCACATGAGGAAGTCCTGGCTCTTGACGGTCTTGGTGAGTTTGACCTCCGTCTTGCCGCTCGCATCGAAGGCGAACTGCGCAACCTGCTCACCTTGCGTCGGATCCGCTGTCGTATTCGCATACAGGTAGCCGGTACCACCGGACGACCTGATGGACACCACGAAACGGTACACGCTTTCAGGTTCGCTCAGATGCATGTAATAGCCATAGCCGTCCTGTCCACCGGGCTTGGTGAGGAACTCCTGCTTATCAATGGTGTACGGGGTGTTGTTCTCAGGAACGGTTGGAGTCGGTACTGCCGAAGCGTCCTTGTCGGCATTGATGACCTCGCTCTTGCCGGAGCTCGACGACGACCCCGATGCATCGCTGGTCGGAGTGCTGCTGCCGAACGGGACTTTGTCCAAGTTCTCGGAAGGCCATGCACTCGACTGTTTCGCCGCACCGATGGTGGTGCCGCCGGAAAGACTATGCCATGCCAATCCTGCCGCGGCGGCAACTACGACAATAACCACGACAATGGCAACGACTTTGGTGCTGAACCTGCCGAACAGCGTCGCATCGGCAACATCATCCTGCTCCACCGGATTGTAAGCATCATGCTCTTCATGCTCCGGTTCGACGGTCGGAGTGAAACTCGGCGGACGGCTGATCGGCGAATTCGCGGCGAGAATCTGCGTCTGCTCGTCTTCCAGGGCGCGGCGAGACTCATCGCCTGGTTCCACCGGCATGCCGTTCGCGTCGAACACCGGGATACGGCTTGTCGATTCCCCGGTTGACGGCGGTTGCAAACGATGAGCGTTCTTCGCCGCTTTACGGGCGAAATCGAAGCGCATCGTGGCTTGCGTATCCGTATACGGGTCGGTTGGCACGTTGAAATTCGGGAAGATGGCGTTGTCGGGATCCGGTACTGACGGAGCCATGATATTAGCGACTTCAGCGGCGGCGATGTCATGGAAATCGTAGTCGCTGCTGTCGGACGGATCCGGACGCGGAATCGGCGGCTGCCGGTTCGGGTTACGTGGAGCCGCCTGACTGTTCTTCATCCACTCCGCCGACTCCTGTTGCATAGCCTGCTGCATGGCCTGCTGGCGTTCGGCGATATCCTTGGCCTGCTGGTCATCCGTGGTCGGCTTGGACGGAAGCGGCACCGCCGGTATCGCACCGACCTGGGCGGCTTGCGCCTGGGCATAGGCATGCTGTTCGAAGGAGGATGCAAGATCCGGCGGGAAGTCAAGAATATGTTCCGGTACCGGAGCACGTAATGCTGCGGATGCGATGGAACATTCAGCGTCAACGCTCGGCAGGGCGATATCACTGTCATGCAGCTGGTTGAGCGGCTCCCAATTGCCCAACAACGCGGTCAATTCGGCCAGTGATTCCATCGGCACGACACCTGGTTCGTTGGATGATCCAAGACCTCGATGGCAGATCAAACGGAATTCGCCGGGAACATCCGGTCCGAGACGGTTGAGATCAATCGGAGCGTCCACAGACGACGGGGTACGGGTGATCAGCGCATACAACACTGCGGCAAGCTGGCGTGTAGCAAGACGCTCCGGGCTGAGACCGGCCGGCGCACGTGAAGTGTCGGCGAGCATCGGGCTGATGGTTGCGTCGGCAAGCTGAACGCCATTGACGGTCAGTCGGATAGTGTCAGTGCTCAGCGAATAGTGGGATAGTCCGTCAACCAGAAGCTGACGCATAGCCGACGCGGTTTCGCCGAGAATCGAACGGATAGCCGCCTGGCTCAGTGTTTTGGACGCAGGGCCGCGGAAGTAATCGGTCAATGACAAGCCGTTGTCAACCGCCGTGATGATGATCGACACGCCTGCACGATGCTGAAGCTGAAGCACCTGCGTATACCGGCGATTGCGTGACAATGCCAGTGAGGATGCGATCGCGTCAACCGTGGGGATGGCGTCGGCATCGGTGACGATGAATAGCTGGCAGTCACGGGCGAGGACGCGATCATTCGCCTTCCAAGCTTGCAAGCCGGGTTCGTCGCGTAGCAATGACACCAACGTGTACCGGTTGATGATGGTGTCTCCCAGTTGTGGCTTCATATGTTCCTTCGGCTCCATATCGAGAACATCGCGCAATCGCGGTGCGGTAGTAGTCATTCTACTGACGGGAGTGGTCGAAACAGCGGCAGCGGCTACCGTGTGCTCATCCCCATCAGATGCCGGGGCATCCGGGTGTTCCGCCGACGGGGCGGGAGGTTCCCCCGATTCGCTCCCGGCTGCCGGAATTTCGGCGGGTGCTGCGCCGTGACGGCTGAATCGACGCTTCAGCGACGACAACAAGCCGAGCAACTCCTCGGTGTGCATGCCCCAGAGCGCACCCACGAACATGACGGTGATGATGACTGCCAGAATCACGCATACCAGCACCGCTTGGATCCAGTTCATGTGAGGGCGACCGCCGTCCAAATCGGCGCCAACCAGATGATAGACCGGTGTACGCAGCCACAAGCCGACCACGATCGCCGCCACGGTGGCGATGCTCGCCTTGATGAACGACAAGGCGATACGCCGTCCATCCAGACGGTTCTCGAACCGCTTGCGCAACATCCACACCAGCAGTGGGAATGACGTCACATAGGCGACGGTCACCGCAACCCCGCGCATCGTGGTCCAATGCAGTGGGGACATCGTATACGTGACCGTCAGCAGGATGATCATCTGGATGCTGAGTTGGACGGCCATGAAGATGAACGGTGAACGACCATCTTCGAAAGCGTAGAAGGTGCGTTGGATGATCAGGTAGGCGCTCGACAGCGGCAGCGACAAGGACAGCGCAATCATCGGGCCCGACATGAGCTGGGCTTCACCGACGCTGATCGAAGGCAGCAAAGCCAAAGAAATCGGCACGGACATCACCACGAATACGGCGGTGAAATAGCTCATCAAAAGAGAAACATTACGCAGGGCGTCACTTAAATCAATACGTGCGGTTTGCATGTCATTATCGGCGACCGCACGGGAAATCTTCGGGAAAACCGCAGTCGCCACAGACACCGCAATCAGGGAATACGGCAGGATATAGATGGTGAACGCGTTCTGATACGTGGCGTTCCCCGCTACCAGCGTCTCATCGATACCGAACAGCTGATGGGCGCGCAGCGGCGCATTCGTCGTGATACGAGTCGAAAGAATCGTCAACAACTGGTCGACACCGACAATGCCGAGACTCCACGCCGCAACCGAACCCATCGAACGCAAGCCGATACCGTGAACGCCCCAACGCCACCGGTAATGCACGCCCAGACGGAACAGCGGGATAAACAACACCAGCGCCTGAATCGCCACGCCAAGCGTCCACGTGCCGGCGGTCAGCATGATCTTGTCCGTCGTCCAGAAATTCAGCGGCTGCTTGTCGGCCTTGCCGAACAACACGATGAACATCGTGAACCCGGCGCAACTGACGATATTCGCGGCAACCGAACTCCAGGCGTACATGCCGAAATGATTCTTCGCCGCTAGAATCTGGCCGAGCACGGTATACAGGCCATAGAAGAAAATCTGGGGCATGCACCACAGCGCGAACGCGTTGGTCAGCGCCAGCATGTCCTTGCCGCCGTTCGCGTACAAGTGGGTGAACGCCGGGGTTGTGGCGGTCAACAGCATCATCGCGACAGTGATTCCGGCAAGCAACGCAATCGCGAAAGTGATGAGCTTATTGAGCCGGTCCTCAGCGTCATCCTCCTTCAACGTGCGCACAATCTGCGGAACCAGCACCGCGTTGAAAATACCGCCGGAGATCAGGCTGAAAATCACCTGGGGAATCATCGAGCCGGCCTGATAGGCGTTTGCCGCCATACCGGTCGTGCCGACTGCCGCAGCGAGGAGAATGGTACGGATCTGGCCGGTCAGTCGCGAAGCGGCCGTACCGATGGCCATGACGAGGGAATTATGCCCTACTGAAGAACTCATTCGTCAGGATCTTTCTTCCGGTTGAATTGACGCCACAAACCAAGAACACCCAGCAATACCGCCACAATGATGAAAGCGATACCTGTCTTATCGCTGATTTGCAGAGAACTGGTAATCGTCGTGGTCTGCGGTGAAGAGAAGTCCTTGCCGGCCTGATCCTGCAAGGACAAGTGGACATTGGTGGTTCCCGAAGTCGCCACACGGATTGTGAACGTCACCTGCGCCTCACCCCGCGCCGGGACGGTGACGTCAGCGTAACGGCTGGTGACGATTTCCATCGAATCAGTCAGTGACGAAACCCGGACACGAACCGGATACGGTCCGGCGTTGCTGACCGTGACCGGCAGTTTCGCCGTCTCACTGACCACCGTCACCGTATCGGTCGGGGTAATGGTGATATTGCCGAACAATTTCGACGACAGGCCAGCGGCATCATCGGCCATCCGCTGGGACAATGACGTGTCGCCGGACAGTGCGAACAGCGCCATCCGGGATTGCAACGAAGACAAGCACGAAATCCATATGGAAGGACCCGTAGCCTTGGTTTGTGCGATTTTGCTCGCATCATGGCGGGCGAGGGACTGCTCGTCGCCGCTGCTCGACGTCTCCGACGCGGTACTGCTAGGCGTTGAAGATGAGGAAGCGGACACGTCAGATGACAAGACAGTCTTCTTGAACCGTTTGAGACTCTCAACATCTTGGGAGAACGCCGAAAGCGCCGCTTCAAGACGTTTGCGGCACGAGGCGCCAAGGCCGGACGACTGCGGGACATACTCGGCGGCGGACTGTCCGCTACGGTAAGCGTCCGCATCCATCAACGTGTTCAAATCAGTCAGATTCAGCCAGCTTGACTGTTCAAGAGCGCTCATCAGTGAGTCAGCGAACGCCGTAGACGTTCCCGCATCAAGACAAACCAGCAGATTACGCGACGTATACGGCTGCTCCATCTGATAGAACGCGCTTTGCGCGATGAAGCGCGACAGCCTGCCCGCATCACTGGTCTCACTGTCAGCCTCGCTACTGGTCGCCTTGCCGCGAGCCAGGCCGGTCAACTCCTGTTGGGCGACCAGCACGGTGATATCGCCGGAATCAGTGGACACGTCGTATTTGCCGGTATGCACCGTACCCGAGGTGCCGCTTCCGTAGCCGGACGTGGCAATAACCGTCGAATATCCGGCCTGCCGTGCGATATTCAACGCGCGCTGGGTCCAACGGGCATGGCCTTGCAACGCGATCGCCTGCCGTGTCGACGTCGTGCTGCCGACCGCGGAACGGTATGCGGACACGCTTGCCGACGCATCCCAATCCGAAGTATTCACCCCGGCTTTCGTATACCTGTCAGGCGAATCAAGCGCCGCATACGCGGTGATATCGAACATGCCCGGCTGCATGATCGCCGTAGTCTGGGCGGGCATGGCCATCGCCTGAAGATACGACGGGTCGGCAAGAACCTGGAGTTTGGCGTGCTTGGCCAATAGCTGCGATTGCGCACGTTCCGTCTTGGCGATATCACCGGCAGGGGAGATCGCGTCAACAACCGACCTGCTGTTGAGCCACGAGCTTTCCGCATTCAGCATGTTGGTGACACTGGCGGTGTTGGTCTGCCATGTCTTTGACGCGAGCGGCTGCACGATCGTGATACCCATCGCAGGGGTGTCGGCGGTCTTCAAACCATCTGATGAGCGCGTCAGGAACGTATGCAGTGACGTTCCGCCCAGATGCGTCCCATCGGCCTGCGCTCCCGGAGTATAGGTGATCCTCACCGGCTTGGGCCCCCAGTTGGTTATCGCCGCCAGCTGTGGGGAAGAAGCATCGATATCGACATTGACTGTTGCGGTGCCATGGGCGGCGATAGCGCCGACATCGGTTTGGGCGAGCTGATCGTGCATCGGGATCCTGGATTGCCCTTGCGCCCAATCCTGCATATCCGTACGGGACACGAACGTGTAAAACACATTCGTAGATACGGTCAACGTGCCCGCCTCGTTCGTCGTGGTGCCGACATTGTGCAGGGTCAAACGGAGATGATAGCCGGAGGATGACGTGACAACGGGCGTGATGCTGTCGATGGTCATCGTAGTGCCGTACGACGCTTCGGGGGAAGCCGATGTTGCGCTCGCCGACGCCGCGTTGCGGGCATGTTTGGCGGACGGCACCGTGCTTGCCTCAGCCATGGTGCAACCGAACAGCGATGGCAGTATGATTGCGAGCACGATGGCGACCAGCAGGCATATGACATGCCGTGCCCGCGCCCTCATATCGTCGTGATGTACGGGGTAGTTCAACGTTATGCCTGCCTGTTCAGTTTCCTCGCGTAAAGCCATGCGATCTTGCGTTCATTAGGATAGCTGAGCACATTGTCCAAATCCTCGAACTTCACCCAGATGGCGTCTTCGGCCTCGTGATCGGGATCGCCTTCAACTGTGAGTTCGCCGCTGATACGGCGGAGCGCATAATGATGGACAAGCTTGTGTACGCGCTGGCTGGTGCCGGTGAACCAGTAGTCGATGGTCGCAATGGAATCGACCACCTCGCCGAGAATCCCCGTCTCCTCATGCACTTCACGGACCGCGGTCTCCTGCGGTGTTTCACCCTTCTCAATATGCCCTTTGGGCAGGCACCATTCCAGATGGCCGCTGCGTGAATGCCGGGCGATAATCGCGACACGCCCCTGATCGTCAAAGACCAGGCCGCCGGCGGAATATTCCCTGACAACCGGAAGCTCCTGGGTGTCCAGTGAGGCGAACGTCGTGGGCATATCCCCGGTACGACGTTGTGGCATCAGCGCGGGAGTAGGGGTGCCGGGCTCCTGATCTTGATAACGTACCGGCCGTTCCGACTGCGATGTGTACATCAGCGTGTCGGCGATCGGCCCGTTTTGGGTATGCTTATCCGCAGCGTTGGCGAGCATGCGCGCAAGGTCTGCGGGAGTAATCATGTCTTCCACCTTACTCAAACCAATGTGCAGGTGGAGTGACGGTATGCTTGAAGGCGTAGAAAAGTGACGAATCGAAAGGGCGCGCGTTGAATTTCGAAGTCTGGCCAGAGGCGATAGAGCTGGGCCGTATGTTCGCGGACGAAGGGTATGAGCTGGCTCTGGTGGGAGGTCCAGTTCGTGACTTGCTTCTGCATCGCAAATCCCACGACCTGGACTTCTGCTCGTCAGCACGCCCCGAACAGTTCGAGCATATCCTGCGGGCGTGGGGGGCGTGACGGTTTTTGGGATATGGGACGTAAGTTCGGCACGCTCGGCGCGATGCGACGCCGACCGGACGGCACTGCGGTCCAAGTCGAAGTGACTACGTACCGTCGCGACACGTATGATCCGGATTCGCGCAAGCCGGAAGTCGATTACGGTGACTCACTCGAAGGTGACTTGTCCCGTCGTGATTTCACGGTGAACGCAATGGCATTGCGCGTGCCCGACCTAGAATTCGTCGACCCGTTCGGCGGCGCCAGCGATCTGGCCAAAGGCGTGTTGCGCACGCCGGTCGACCCCCGTCAATCCTTCGACGACGACCCGCTGCGCATGATGCGTGCCATCCGTTTCGTCGCCCAGCTGGGATTCAACATCGAGCCGGAAACCGCACAGGCGATCACCGAAATGACCGACCGCATTCGTATCGTTTCCGCGGAACGGGTGCGTGACGAACTGGTCAAAACATTGCTGTCGTCCCGTCCCCGCGCCGGTATCGAAGCGTTGGTGGATTCCGGTCTCGCCGATATCGTGCTGCCGGAAATCCCCGCGCTGAAACTGGAAATCGACGAGCACCACCGGCATAAGGATGTGTTCGAACACACGATGATTGTGCTCGACCGTGCCGTAGCGCTGGAAACCGGCCCCGACGGCCCGGTTCCGGCCCCCGACCTTGAGTTGCGTTTGGCTGCGTTGATGCATGATATCGGCAAGCCGGCCACCAGAAAGTTCGAAGATCACGGCAAGGTCAGCTTCCATCATCATGATGCCGTCGGCGCGAAACTGACGCGCAAACGGTTGCGTGCCCTGCATTTCGACCATCATATCGTCCAGGATGTGAGCGAACTGGTGAACATCCACCTGCGGTTCCACGGGTATGTCGACGAACCGTGGACTGATTCCGCTGTCCGCCGTTACGTGCGTGACGCCGGACCGCTCTACGAGCGTCTCAACCGGTTGACTCGCGCCGACGCGACCACACAGAACAAGCGTAAAGCCCAGATGTTCTCGGATGCGATGGACGAAATGGAGCAACGGGTCCGAGACCTGAAGCAGCGTGAAGATATCGAAGCGATTCGTCCCGAACTTGACGGTAACGAAATCATGCAATTGCTCGGACTGGAACCCGGCCCGCAAGTGGGTGCCGCCTACCGGCATATGCTGGAATACCGGTTGGATAATGGTCAGGTCGGGCATGATGCCGCAGTCGAAGAACTCAAACGTTGGGCGGCGTCAGCAGGCAAGTAAGCCGGCGTCAAGCCTGTACGCCAACTGTCATGCCGCCCACGTGAGCGGGGTGGCCGACGGTAACACTATGCCCGGTGTGCGGATGCGTCCGCGCACCGGGCATAGCATGGGCCTGATCGGGCTGTGCCCGAAATCAGTTCACCGGATCATGGGTGAGAGCCTTCGGCAGACTCGTCATCTTGCTGCCATCAACACAACCGTCGACATTCGCGATCTTTGCGCCTTTGCCCAGAACCTGCGACTTGGTTTTCAAATTGTTGAACGTGGCACCAAGCACCACATCAATAAGCTTGTCCTGACGGTCATCCATCCTCATGACCGCGTCGGTGAAGTTGTCATTCAACGTGTACGCTTCGTTGATGGCATTCTTGCCGTAATAGATCACCGTGCGCTTGACATCGGTTTTCTGATAGTTCGCCACATTCTCCACCGTGAACCCGCGGTTCGTGAGCGCCTCGCCGACAGCGCGGGCGAAACCGGAATGCTGCGTGCCGTTGAGTACCCGCACATGAACAGCCGACGTGTCCACGTATTTGGCCGTGCCAGACGAATCAGGTACCGCACATGCGACCGTCACGCCATGATTCGGCTGGTTTTCAGCGGTTTGCGGCTCCCCAAGACCAAAGATATGGAAATAGAACAGCAGCGATATGACCAGCACGACCACCATGCACACAATGGTGATGGAAAACACTGCGGTTTGTCGGCGGCGCACATAAGCCTTACGTGCCGCACGCTCATCATAGATTCCGGTCATAGCATCCTCTTCGTCTTGGTATCCTTCTTACTCTACCGGCAATCGCTGACGCTGGGCAGGACCCGTATTCGAGGCTGTGCCGGGGCGTTCGCTTCGATGATCCGATCAACAGCCCGACTGTCACGCCACGCCAGCCTGACCCTATCCATCGCCTGATCTGACGGCACAAACACCACAACCGACGGTCCGGAACCGGAAACAAACGCATGCGACGCGCCCGCGGCGAGAGCCGCATCAATCGCGATACCGCTGCGTGGATGCAACCGGATGGCCGCATACTGCAAATCGTTTTCAGATCGCGGGCGGCATGAATCATCCTTGCCGTTGCCGATACGGTCGAATTCGGCATAGACTTCAGGCGTGCTCAACGGAGTGTCATAGGCGCCAATCAGCACCCTACCGGCGAATCCTTGCCGGTGCAGGTTGATTCCGGCGGCACTGTCAGCGGCAATCCGGTCGATACGCTCGCCGAAACCGGTGCCGTGTGCGTACCCGCCCACCAGGCAGAATGGCATGTCAGCGCCCAGTCCGGCGGCAATAGGCATCAGCTGTTCCATCGGCCAATGCAGTCCCCATAGGGTGTTGAGTGCGAGCAGTGTGGCGGCGGCGTCGGCGGACCCTCCGCCGAGTCCGGCGGCGACAGGAATGCGTTTGGTGATGTGTACGGCGGCGTCGGCGGGATGTCCGCTTGCCTGGGCGAGAGCGTCGAGGGCCCGGATGGCGTGATTGGCGTGGATATCACTGTCGGGGGTCAGGTCGCCGAGATGTTCGCCGCTGATTCGCAACGTCGCGCCGCTGCCGGCTGGGGCCTCGGATACGGTGACCGTGTCAGCCACGCTGAGGGCGCAATAGATGGTGTCCAGTGCGTGCCGGCCCGCCCATGCGGCTTGTTTCGCCCCGACATGCAGGGTGAGATTGGTTTTGGCGGGGCAATCCACGCTGACCGTTGCGCTCATGCCGATGCCTCCCGTCCGTCAGCGCTGATACGGTCGCATGCGGCGGCGAGCCGGGTGAATTCGTCGATGGTCAGGGTCTCCCCGCGGCGTGTTGGATTAATATCCGCGGCTTCGAACGCCGCCTGGGGCACCAGGTGTTTCAACGCGGCATGCAGGGTTTTACGGCGCTGCCCGAACGCGGCGTCGATGAGTGCGAACACCCGGTCGCGTGCGGGCGGTTCGCCTTGCGTCAGCGTGAGTTGCCCGTCGGGATACCGGGTGAAGGTGACGAGTGCGGAATCCACGTTGGGGGCTGGCCAGAACACGTTGCGGCCAATCAAAGCGGAACGTTCCGCATGACCATACCAGGCGAGTTTGACGCTCGGCGTGCCGTAGATTTTGCTGCCGGGCTTCGCCGCGAGCCGGTCGGCGACTTCTTTCTGGACCATCACGGTGAAATGGTCCAGCTGTCCGAAACGTTCCAGCAAGGTCAGGATGATCGGGGTCGCCACGTTGTACGGCAGGTTCGCCACGAGGGTGATATGGTTCGCGTCACGTAGTTCGGGGACGTCATCAGGCGTTACGGTCAGCGCATCATGGTTGATGACATGCAGGCGGTTCGAAGCGTCCGGCATGAAGGTGGCGACCGTGCCGGGTAGGCGTTGGGCGAGTGCCGGGTCGATTTCGATGGCGGTGACACGCGTGCCGGCTTCCAGCAGGGCAAGCGTGAGTGAGCCCAAGCCCGGCCCGACTTCAAGCACGGTATCGTCTTGCGATACGCCTGATTCGTGGACGATTTTGCGCACGGTACCCGGGTCGATGACGAAATTCTGCCCGAATTTCTTGGTTGGCTTGATGCCGGCGTCCGCTGCGATGCGGCGGATGTCTGCCGCCCCGAGCAGATGCCCGGATTGGTGCTGGCGCATCGATGTGGATTCCGCTGTTGTGCTTTGCTCGTGGGACGGTTGTGGGATGGTTGTGGTGGTCATGTGCGCTTCTTGCTGTGTGTGCTGCTGTATTGTCTGTTGGGGTTGCCGGTTCGATTGTCGTGCGTGCCGCGTCGGCGGGGATTATCCGCGGTTTGGTGCGGGCGGCGTGCAATCGGGCGAATCAGTACCAGTTGTGGTCCTGCCAGTGTTTCCACGCTACGGATGGCGACCCGTAGGTGGTGGCGATGTAATACAGGCCCCAATCGATTTGCACGGCGCCGTCATCCTTCCAGTTGGCGCCGAATCGCGCCATTTTGCTGCCTGGTAGGGATTGGGGGATGCCGTAGGCGCCGGACTTGGGATTGCCGGCCCACCAGCGCCAACCGGATTCCTTGATCCACAGGTTGACCAGACAGTTCCACTCGTTGCCGGTCCAGCCGCGTTGGGCGGCAGCGCCGGCCGCATAGGTTTGGGCTTGTTGGACGGTCGGATGCCACAGGCGTGCGCCGGCGGCCGGGGAGTTGTCGCCAGAGCTGCCGGAGTTGCCTGAATTCGTGGTGTTGCCGCTGTTATTCGACGGCTTGGACGGACTCGGCTTCGGAGCGGGGGTTGTGGTCGGTGTCGGCGTGCTCTTCGAAGGGGAGGGGCTCGGTGTGGCTGTTTTCGATGGTGATGGTGATGGTTTGGCGGATGCGGACGGACTGCTCGAGGCTGATCCGGACGGCGACGGAGAGGATGATCCGGACGAGCTGGAGTCCTTGTCCGATCCGGATGATGGCGATCCGCTGCCGGAGTCGGACGATCCGCCTGCGGATTCGCTTGAATTCGCACCGGAATCAGTGTTGGCGTCGGCATCGTCTTGTGTCGGCTGTGCTGGCCCGACGGCGATGATTTGCGTCACCGGGATAGCTGTTGTTTGTGAGGAGATGAGTGTTTCGCTTTCTTTGACACCATCGACATATGTCACGTTGTAGGTGTCGGTTTTGCTGCCGTTCTGTCCTGCCTGTTGGATGACGGTTTGTCCCGGTTGCAAGCTGGTGTCGACGATGGTCTGCGTGTCGAAGGGGATGCTTTCCGTGCGGGTTTCGGTTTCATGCTTGACGCGTTGGACGCGCAGGATTGTGATGCCGTTATCTCTTTCGACGCTGACGCGGTCTTCTTTGCCGAGCGTGATGCCTTTGGAATCGAGGATTGAGGCGGCGGTCAGCTTGCCGTTGGGGGCGATGGAGGTTTTCCCGTCCGCGATGACGGTCACGGGGCCGTTTTCGTTGATGACCAAGCCGCCGGTGAGCTGGTTGTACACGTTTTTGATATCAACGGTGACTTTGGACGCCGCGACCTCGTTGGCTTCGAAGAATCCCAGCAGCTGGTCCATGCTGGTGGCGACCGTCCAGAACGGCACTTCGGCGCCGTCGATGTTGATGGTGGTCTCGTATGCCGAGCGGACGGTGACCACATCGTGGTCTTTGAGCTCGCCTTTGACGGTGGATTCGACGATGTCGTGTGACTTGACTGTCACGTGTTGTTCTTGCAGCAGCCGCTGGACCGTGGATGCATAGGTGGTCACAGTTGAGGTCTGCCCGTTGATGGACAGGGCGACAGTTTTGCGCGCTCCAACCGCGAACGTGCCCACTGAGGCGAGTATGACGGCGATTGAACAGCACGCCACTCTGATACGACGTAACATCACTGTGCGCTGTGGTGTCCAACGACGCGCCATGCCATCACCTTCCGAATGCGTTGAATGGGGTTGCCTGTGTGGCAGAGCCTCTGGCTTGCATTGTAGCGGTTTGGGCGGGCGTGATGCTCGATCTGGCGGGAGCTCGCAACATTCTCCCACATTCTTTGGGGCGTTCTTTGCTGGAGATGATAGGCGGCCTATCCCGCCTCGTAAGAAAAACGTCGCAATATAACGCGAGTCGCCCGGGGGTCTGCACCGCCGGACGACTCGCGCCAAGAGAAAGGGGGGGCCGAAGAGAAGGGGATGTTCCGGCCCCCCTCAAGGTGAAGCTGGTTGGGGGGGACGCTCCACCTTTTCCCAAGGGCCGTAGTTGGGGGGAAGGCCCCTGGTTTTACTTACTCGTGGTAAGACTCAACGTGATGCCATTATGCTGGCACGCTAATACTGTATCACGTTTAGAGCCTCCTGTCGGGATCGAACCGACGACCTGCCGCTTACAAGGCGGCCGCTCTGGCCATCTGAGCTAAGGAGGCGCTGGCGTGTTCCCGCTGATTCGGCGTGTCGCCGAGCGCGGAACGTCCGAAAAGTAGCTTACCAGCGGTCGGGGATATTCGGTGAGATGATGTGGCGGATGTCTCGCTGTCTGAGCGGTCTATGAAACGTATGGGGGTGGTTCTGCCGATACCGCATATGTTCGCTATAGGCGAAATGTTATCGGATTGATTGACCATAACCGGATCGCCACGTCTTTCGACCGCATTCAGGCACACGGATGCCACGTACACAAAGGGGCCCGCCGGCAGCCATGCCAGCAGGCCCCATCGCAACCGTATGCCGTGTGATCACTCGCCGGTGTCGATTGACTTCGGTTTATCCTTCGAGCTGACCGACGGCATGACACCGTTCTTGCCGACATTGCTCTCGGAAAGACCGATCGCGTTGAGTATCGCGTCCTTGACAGACATATTCAGCGACGCGACCTTATTCATATCGATGATCTTGCCGTTGATGGTCACGGTCGGCGTGGACATCTGACCTTTCAGCGAGCCGGACACATTCTTCAACTCGTTGCGTTGTGTGGTGTAGCTGTCCACAGCCTTGAGCCACTTGGTATACGTGCCCGCATACGCCTTCGACGCGACCGATTCGGGCACGCCCGCCTTGATGGCCTGCTCTTTGAGCTTGTCATTGCTGACGGGGACGTAATCACTGCCCTCGCTCGGCTGGAAGTCCTCCGCATACAGGTTCGTCATGTACTGCAGCAGATGCTCCGGATTGCTGTCATGCTGGGCGATATACACAGCAGAGCTTGACGCGCGCGAAGAATAATCATCACTGGAATTCGCGTCCAACGAAGTCATCACATGGTATTCGAGATTCACCTGGCCGGCCTCATACATGGATTTCAGTGTCTCATCGATCTGACGATGCATCTGGCCGCAGCCGGGGCACATCGGATCCATGTAGACCGCAACCGTCGGAGCGTCGCTGATGGTCTTGTTATAGCCGTCCTTCGAGAAGGTGAAGCCGCCGTCACTATTGGCGACAGAAGGCTTCGGCTTGACCGCGTTCATCGCTTTCTTCGCTTTGGCCAAGCTGGCGGAAGACGTCGTTGCGGTGGGGGTGCTGGAAGGATGCGTGTTGCGGTACACGGTAATGCCGATCACCGCAATCAAGGCGATGACCACGACTACGACGATGGCGCCGATCAGCGTCTGCTGTTTACGCTCTTTTTCGGCCTGCTCGGCTTCAGCGCGCAGGCGGGCCTCTTCCTGTGCCCGGCGCTCTGAGCGTGTGCGGCGCTTCACGCTTCTTTTATCGTTCTGAGGCATGGGTGTCCTTTCTGCAATGCCTGATTGCGCGGCCGCATCCGCGACCAGCCACTGCCGGATAGTCTAATCGACGACAATGACAACTCGGGAGGCATATCTCGCAGCGATAACACCAGTGGGCGATCAGGCTACGCAGTCAGCGGCGACCAGTCGATTGAGCCGGTCATAACCATCACGGTTGCGGCGCAGGCAAGCATCAGCAGCCAGACGACCAGCAGCGCGGTCCTACGCGTATGCGTCCGGGAAGCATCCTGCGAGCCGGATTGGCCATCGGCGGCCGAATCCGGAGTGTCGGTGGGAATATTCGCATCCGCAGGCAGACCGCGCAGCGACCCGGCACCAATCCGGATCATCGCGGCGCCGGGCGTGAACACGCTCGCCAGCCAGCCGATAGCCGTAAACCCGGCCAACGTCAAGCCGCTCGCCGACAGCGGACTGCCGGACAACAGCACGAACGGCACAACCCAACCTTGCCAATGCCACGGGGCCGCGAACGTCGGCAACTGAAGGGCGAGTGCCGCCACAACCGTGCCAAGCGCCACAATCGCGGCAATCAACGCCATCCGGGGAATGGCGAAAACCAGCCCCTTGAGCAGATGCCAAGGCATCGTGACCGCACGCAACGCACCATCGCCACGCTTGCGGCTCCCGCCGCGTTTGCTTTCACGCTCCAACTGGGCGTCGGCGTTCAGTCCGACCGCCGTAAGCAGCCACGCGGTCACACCCGTCGCGATCACGCCGATCACCGGCATGGCGGCCGACAGGACGGCGATTGGAACGGCAAGGAGAAACAGGGGAAGCGTACCCCGTTTGAGATAGCGGCTGCGCTTCAAGTCAGCCGCATCGGATTGGCCGGAATTCGCGGCGGCCGCGGATGCGTCAGGTTCACCCGCGGTAGGCGGGATTGTAGGCGGCATAACAGTGGTCTCGTCCGGTCGTACCGGATTGGCCATCACTCGTGTCTGGCCGGATTGCGGCAAAACCGCCGTACCGCCGGACAGCGTGGTGGTCGGGCTCGCAGGCTTGTCGGGGGTTGCCGATGGCAGACGCTTCGAGGCCGTGACCGTCGGGGCGTCGCCGATCGCCGTGGTCGCGCCGTCGGCCCCGACACTGTCGGTGTCAGGTGTGTCGCCGCTGCCCTGCGGTTCCCGCGACAACTCCCGCGAAGTTGTCGTCCACAGTGTTCGTGGATTGTCCGGGGTGTCGGGAACGCCTTCGCCAGCGTTGCGCTCAAAAGGGAGCATCGTCGACCCATACTCGCCGCCACGCTCGGTACGGTCATGGTGCGTGGACTCATCCGATGACGTGGCAACATGCTGTCCGTCGACCATCTGCTGTTGCGCATCGTCCCAAGCCGCAGGATTCAACGCGTCGATGGATATCGCCTGCACCAGCTGATCCGGCGTGCACCGATGGCCGGGGTCAGGAGACAACGCTGAACGGAACGCCGCCGACGTGCGGGCCGGCAGCCCGGCCAGATTCGCATTGCCTCGCGCCTCACGCTCCAGCACCGCCATCATCGGCTTCGTGCCGAATACCGGCTGGCCGGTCGCCGCAAACGCCAACACTGACGCTGTTGACCACCAGTCCGTTGCTTCGCTTGACTCAGCTCCATCAATGATTTCAGGGGCGATGAATCCGGGCGTGCCCATCACCAGCCCGGTGCGGGTGACGTGGCTTTCCCCCTCACCCATCGCGATACCGAAATCCACCAGAATCGGTCCGCTCGCCGAAACCATCACATTCGTCGGTTTGATATCACGATGCACGATCCCCGCCGCATGCACCGCCTTTACCGCATCAATCAGTTTTCGTGACAAACGCTCCAAATCATCGCCGATATACCGGCCGTTCACGGCGACATCCTCACGCAGGTTCCTGCCTTCAATCAACTCGGTGACGATGAATGCGACCGCATCGTCCAACTCCATATCAACAATGGAGCACACGCCGGGATGTTTGATGCGGCGTAACGCCATCGCCTCGCGGCGCAGGCGCTCGCGGGCGGTCGCATGGTCGCGGGCGGCCTGGCCGGTCGTCTCACCGTCATCAACCAAGGAATCGCGCAGGATCTTCATCGCGTATTCCTGCCCGCCGTCGTCCTTCACGCGCCAAACCGACCCCATTGCACCACTGCCGAGCCGGGAAATCAGCGTGTAGCCGCCGATTTCCTCGCCCGCCTCAAGATTCAACGCGTTCAAATCGCTCATATCATCAATCCTAGTGGCGGCAGGGGAGGCGCGCGCGGGAGGCGACATGTGGTTACTGGCAGTATCCGGAACAGGAAAGCCGGGATGCCGCCGAATTTTTGACGTCCTGCGTGTCGGGGCAGGTCGCAACCGAGAGTTGTCGGTCTTGTTCGCGGTTGTTGTGCGGACTGTGCTTCAGGAACTCGGATCCGTATTTTCATCTTCGATTTCCCGTAGCGGGCGCGACGCAACATATGGAAGATATCCGCATAGACGCTTCAGATTGTGGTGGATGCGCCGACTTCGGCCGGTCGCTGCAGGATGTCGCGCACAGGAACCCGGAACTACGCGTCGTTCTTCCGGTCGCCGAGAATAGTGGTGGTGAAACCGCGCATGCCTATGCTCATACGGCTGTAATAGTGGGGTGCTGGCGGCCGGCGGCGGCATCCGGCGGCGAACGTGGAACGTTGCACGACACGCCGTTGAGATTGTCACTTCCTCGTGTATAGTAGGACGTGGCTCAACGAAGAGAACCTTCAATGGACCGGAACAAGTAAACGCCGAAGCTTGCAGTTTCCGCCGTCGGATGCTCAAGCGGACGCACCGAACCCTCTCACTACGGATCGTGAGGCACGTACCTGCCTCTGAAAGGATGACATTATGGCAGAAGTCGTATTCGACCACGTCACGCGTATCTACCCGGGCAATGACAAGCCCTCGGTTGATGATCTCAATCTTGATATCAAGGATGGCGAGTTCCTCGTGCTCGTCGGTCCGTCTGGCTGCGGCAAGTCCACAACGCTGCGTATGCTCGCCGGCCTTGAGGAAGTTAACAAGGGCCGTATCTTCATCGGTGGCAAGGATGTCACCACCATGCAGCCGAAGGATCGCGACATCGCAATGGTGTTCCAGAACTACGCGCTGTACCCGCACATGACCGTCGCCGACAACATGGGCTTCGCCCTGAAGATCGCCGGCACCCCGAAGGAAGAGATCCGCAAGCGCGTTGAAGAAGCTGCGAAGATCCTCGACCTGACCGAGTTCCTCGACCGCAAGCCGAAGGCTCTCTCCGGTGGTCAGCGTCAGCGCGTCGCCATGGGCCGCGCTATCGTGCGTAAGCCGAAGGTCTTCCTCATGGATGAGCCGCTGTCCAACCTGGACGCCAAGCTCCGTGTGCAGACCCGTACGCAGATCGCCGCTCTGCAGCGTCAGCTGGGTGTCACCACCCTGTACGTGACCCACGATCAGACCGAGGCTCTGACGATGGGTGACCGTATCGCCGTCATCAAGCTCGGCAAGCTGCAGCAGGTCGGCGCTCCGACTGAACTGTACGATCGCCCGGCGAACGTGTTCGTGGCAGGCTTCATCGGCTCTCCGTCGATGAACCTCAACACCCACCCGGTGGTTGACGGCAAGGCAAAGATCGGCGATGACACGCTCGATCTGCCTGCTGAGGCTGTCAACAAGCTCACCCCGGAAGATGGCGGCAAGATTGTCGTCGGCTTCCGTCCGGAGGACGGCTCCCTGGCTGCGCCGGATGAGCCGAACGCGTTCTCCCTCAAGGTCGTCAACGTTGAAGATCTCGGCTCTGACGGCTACATCTACGGCAACATCATCACCGATGGCTCGGTCGCCGAAACCACCACGCTGATGTCTGATCAGAACAAGCTCACCACGATTCGCGTGAACCCGCGCGTGCTGCCGCGCGTCGGCGAGGTCGTCAAGATCAAGATCGACCCGTCGAAGATGCACCTGTTCGCGCCGTCCACCGAGCTGCGTCTGAACTAATACTTGGCGGGAGCGATCCCGTCAACCAGTAACACGAGGCTTCTCTTCCTCTCTTCGGCCTCGTTGGAAAAGCCCCGCATAGCTGCGGGGCTTTTCTGTTGGAAAGGGTAGCATAAGCACCATGGATACGAACGACCAGTCACAGCTTGATCCGCGTGCGGTGAACGCGACATCCGTCAACGCAGAAGATGACACCGAGGAATCGAAAGAACCTGAAGCGCTGAATATTACGGCGGCGAGCTCAAACCCCAAAATGTTCACCCTGCCGTGGAACCAGCCGTTGGCCATGTGGCCGGACGATTTGCTGGTCAACCTGCCGCGAGGCATCTCCCGGCACGTGGTGCGTTTCGTGCGTGTCGGCGATGACGTCTACGCCATGAAGGAAATCACTCGCAGCGTGGCCGAGCGCGAATACGAGCTGCTACGTCGCCTGCGCAAGCTGGATCTGCCTACCGTCACGCCGATCGCCGTCGTCACCGGACGCCATGACAAGGACGGCAATCCGCTCGAAGCCATGCTGGTGACCGAACATCTCAAGTATTCACTGCCGTACCGTGCACTTTTCGCCAGGAACCTGCGCACCGATACCGCGGAGCGATTGATTGACGCGCTTGCCGTGCTCATGGTCAGGCTGCATCTCGCCGGCTTCTACTGGGGTGACGTGTCCCTGTCCAACGTGTTGTTCCTGCGTGACGCCGACGCGTATTCCGCGTTCCTCGTGGACGCTGAAACCGGTGATTTGCACGCGAACCTCACTTCTGGCCAGCGCGAATACGATATTGATTTGGCGCGCACGAATATCATCGGCGAACTCATGGATTTGAGTTCGGGTGAACTGCTGCCGAGCGACGTGGATGAGGTCGAGGTCGGCAACCGTCTGGTTGACCGATACCATTCGTTGTGGAGCGCACTCACCGACGTGGACACCTTCAACCCGGATGAGATGTGGAAGATCGAGAAGCGTGTCAATAAGCTCAACGAGCTCGGCTTCGACGTGGATGAGCTCGAAGTGAAAACCGCAGCCGACGGCACGCATGTGCTCGTACGCCCGCGCGTGGTTGATGCCGGCTACGCATCCCGCAAACTCATGCGTTTGACCGGTCTTGACGTGCAAGAGAACCAGGCTCGCCGTCTGCTCAACGATTTGGATACGTATCGCGCCTCCACATGGCGGCAGAACGATGATCTTGAAGTTGTGGCGACCGACTGGATGCGCGAAGTGTATGAGCCGACCGTGCGCATGATTCCGCCGGAATATCGTTCGCAAATCGAACCCGCACAGTTCTTCCACGAAGTGCTCGACCATCGTTGGTTCCTCGCCGAGAACGCCGGCCACGACATCCCGATGGCGGAAGCCGTGCAAAGCTACGTCAAGAACGTACTTCCGCAGTACAAGCTCGATAAGAAGGCGATGAAAGATATCAACGCCGATGCGGATTCAGGTGTGATCGACGACGAGTTCACGTACGCTGATGATTCGGCTCGCGGACAGGGCGCGGAAGGCGAAGGCGGCGGGTACAATCCCGAGGACGACCCTGACGCCGCGGTCTGGAGCCACTGACAGGCCGACTCGTAATACAAAACTGGGTACGCCGAGACTTTTCCCGGCGTACCCAGTTTGCGTATGGAGTTGTTTCTTGGCGTCTGTTTACTTGGCGGCCGCTTGCGCCTGCTGCTGAGCCGCCTCGCGACGGGCGCGCGCCACGGCGTACAGACTGATGCCGGCGGCGACCGAAGCGTTCAGCGACTCCACCTGGCTGTCGATCGGGATGCCGGCGATGGCATCGCACGATTCACGCACGAGCCGGCTGATGCCCTTGCCTTCGGAGCCGAGCACGACCACGAGCGGATCGGTTTCAAATCCGGTCTCGCCGACGAGCGCATCCCCGCCGCCGTCAAGGCCGACAACGTAATATCCGCGCTCTTTCAGCGCCTCGATTGCCTTGGTCAGATTCACGACACGTGCAACCGGCAAATGAGCCGCCGCACCGGCGGACACCTTCCACGCGGATGCCGTGACGGAAGCGGAACGGCGTTCCGGCAGAATCACGCCATTCGCGCCGAACGCGGCCGCGGAACGGATCACCGCGCCCAAATTCTGCGGGTCGGTCACACCATCCAAGGCGATGAACAGCGGGCGAGCGGAAATACGGATTTGCGGGGAGTCGACCTGCTCCATGGCTTTCGCACGCTTCTCCGCTTTGTCAGCCAAATCACGCAGTGACGCGTACTCATACGGCTGCACCTTGAGGATAATGCCCTGATGGTTGCCGGAATGGGCGATATGATCCATTTCCAAACGGTCGGCTTCCAGCAAGTGCAAGCCCTGGCCGGTAGCGATCTTGATGATTTCGCGCGTGCGGTCATCATGCTCGATATGCGAGGCGATATACAGCTGGGTGCTCGGCACGCCTACGCGTAGCGCCTCAAGAACAGCATTACGGCCGATGACCAGATCAGCGCCGTCGGACGTGTATTTGGCGGCCCTCCGGCGTGCGGCAAGACGCGGGTCGGCGGCCTTACGGCGATCCGCCACCTGCTTTGCCTTATATGCTTTGTGATAGATACGATCCTCGGCTTTCGGGGTCGGACCCTTGCCCCGAAGCGCATTACGATGTTTTCCGCCCGAACCCTTGGTCGGACCTTTCTTGTTAGCCATACCCTCCATTATCTCATGGCCGATGGAGCAAACGCCCCGTACAACACGGCAGGGTGTGATGTTGAAATGTCGCAAAGAAAGCGAATTTCCGCGTTTCGTGAACACTCGGATAGGGGGTGCTTTTGTAAAATATCCAGTATTGCGTCGTAGGCATTCGCCCGGCGCCCATAACCGCGCAGCCTTGCCGTGCCGGCCTTGTCATCACAGACAGCGGCACGAGGGCTGACTACTCCGCGGCTGACTGAGGAGACCATCATGGTTGATCACCAGCTCGATCAATCCGTATCCCATACCCCCCCAGGCGCAGCTGTCCCCAGATGTCGACCCGTCGCTCGCCGACGCGTCGGATGTCGCCAAGGCCCTGCACGTCGATCCCGCAGTCGGATTGAGCACGCAGGAAGCCCGCCGTCGCAAGGAACAGTTCGGCCCCAACCAGCTGGCCAGTGCACCGCCCATACCCAAATGGAAGAAATTCCTCGCCCAATTCCGCGACCCGCTGGTGTACCTGCTGCTCGTCGCAACAGCCATATCCTTGGTCGCATGGTTCATCGAACGGGCGAACGCGCAGCCCGGCTCATCCACAGAAGCCCTGCCATTCGACGCCATCGTCATCGTGCTGATCCTCATCGTCAACGCGGTGCTCGGCTACATACAAGAAGCACGAGCGGAACAGGCGGTGGCGGCGCTCGCCAGTATGACCGCCCCACAGACTTCCGTGTTGCGTGATGGAAAAGTCATGCGTATCGACACATCGGACGTCGTACCAGGCGATATCCTCGTACTTGGCGAAGGCGATTCCGTATCCGCTGACGGCCGATTGATCGCCGCCGCCTCCCTGCGAATCGCGGAGGCAAGCCTGACCGGCGAATCCGTGCCGGTCGCCAAGAAGCCCGACATGCTGGACAGCGCCAAAGCGCTCGGCGACCGCACCAACATGGTATTCAACGGCACGTCCGTCACTCAAGGCACCGGGCGTGCGATCGTCACCGGCACCGGCATGGACACGCAGGTTGGCAAAATTGCGGACATGCTGTCGCAAACCGACGACGAGCAAACCCCGCTGCAAAAGGAAATGACGCACGTTTCCAAGGTGTTGGGTATCGCCGTGTGCATCATCGCTGTCGTGGTTCTGGCGGCGCTCGCATTCATGGAAGGTTTCCACAGCATCGATGACATCATCGAATCCCTGCTGCTTGCCGTGTCGCTTGCGGTGGCGGCCGTTCCCGAAGGCCTTGCCGCGATTCTCACCGTGGTGCTGGCACTCGGCGTGCAACGCATGGCCAAGCATCATGCGATTGTCAAGAAGCTGTCGTCCGTCGAAACGCTCGGTTCTGCTTCGGTGATCTGCTCCGACAAGACCGGCACGCTCACCCGCAACGAGATGACTGTCGAACGGGTGGTCACACCGAGCGGCGAAGTGCAGTTGACCGGCACCGGGTATGCTCCCGAAGGTCGGATGATCGCCGTTGGTACCGCCGATGGCAACCTGGAAGTGCCAGCAGATATCCGTGCGGAAGTCTATGCCACGTTGGGTGCCGGCGCCTTGGCGAATGACGGTGAACTACGTGAAGGCAGCAAGCCCGGCACGTGGGATATCGTGGGCGATCCGACCGAAGTGTCGCTGATCGTCGCGGCACGCAAGACCAAGACCGACCGCCGGTTCGAGAACTTCCAGAGGGTCGGCGAAGTGCCGTTCACGTCGGAGCGCAAACGCATGTCGATTGTCGCCAAGGACAATGCGGATTCCGGTAAGCTCACGGTATTCGCCAAAGGTGCCCCTGACGTACTGCTCGGCTACTGCACCCGCATCGCCGTGGGTGGTGCGGTACGCCCGATCACCGAAGGTGACCGGCAGGAAATCCTGCACCAGGTCGAACGACTGTCGAACGAGGCCTACCGCACGCTCGGCGAGGCTTACCGTCCGCTCGACACGGCGTCCATCGCCGAGGTGCCGGGCATGGTTTCCAACGCCGCCGGTGAGGTGATGGATATCGCCGACCAGAGCGATGCGCTGGAACGCGACATGATCTGGACCGGCATGGTCGGCATCATCGACCCGCCGCGCACCGAAGTACGTGACAGCGTCGCTGAAGCGCATCGCGCCGGCATCCGTACGGTTATGATCACCGGCGACCACCCGCTGACCGCCGCACGTATCGCCAGCGATCTCGGCATCATCGAGCAGGGCGGCAAGGCCCTGACCGGCGACCAGCTGGATGCCATGAGTCAGCAGGAGTTCGACAAGGCGACCTCCGAAGTGTCCGTATACGCTCGCGTCGCCCCCGAACACAAGCTCAAGATCGTCGACTCCCTGCAACGGCAGGGCAATATCGTGGCGATGACCGGCGACGGTGTCAACGACGCCCCAGCCGTCAAAACCGCGGATATCGGTGTGGCGATGGGCATCACCGGCACCGAAGTGACCAAGGAATCCGCCAAGATGATCCTGGCGGACGACAACTTCTCCACCATCGTGGCCGCCGTACGCGAAGGCCGTGGCATCTTCGACAACATCCGCAAATTCCTGCGCTACCTGCTCAGCTCGAATGTCGGCGAAGTGTTCACCGTGTTCTTTGGCGTGGTACTCGCCGGCTTCCTCGGCATCACCCAGCCGGGTTCCGCCGGTGTTACCGTGCCGTTGCTGGCAACGCAATTGCTGTGGATCAACCTGCTGACGGATGCCGCGCCGGCGCTCGCCATGGGTGTCGACCCGCAGACCGAAGACGTGATGAACCGCAAGCCGCGCAAGCTCACCGACCGGGTGATCGACCGCTCCATGTGGGGTGACATCGTATTCATCGGCGTCATCATGGCTGCGGTCACGCTGATCGGCATGGATATGCACCTGTCCGGTGGCCTGTTCACCGACCGTTCCGTCAACGCCATCGGCCATGACGCACAGATGGTGGAAGCGCGCACCATGGGCTTCACCATTCTCGTGTTCGCCCAGCTGTTCAACGCGCTCGCCTCGCGTTCGGCGCGCCAGTCCGCGTTCGTCGGACTGTTCTCCAACGGCTGGCTGTGGGGTGCAATCGCGCTGTCTGTTGTGTTGCAGCTCGCGGTGATTTATCTGCCGTTCCTCAACACCGCGTTCGGCACCACACCGCTCAGCGGCGGCGCCTGGCTGGAATGCATCGGTCTGGCAGCCATCGTGCTGGTCGCTTCCGAACTGCGCAAGCTGGTGCTTCGCACGGTGGAACGCGGCAAGGAATCCGCGAAATAACGGATTCGGCTGCCGGTGAGCGGCATCACGTCAACTCCCGTAGCCGGGCGCCGCTAAGCAAGGACGCCTCGTGACGGTCAAGCAATCGAACCCGTCATGCGGCGTCCTTGCCGTATTCGGATGCGGAATGCGCAGCATGTTGCGGTCGCGGCGGCATATGGTGAAACGATGGTGACAACAATACGTACGTGCGTGAGGCTGTCAGACGGTGAACGATAATGGCTTGTGCATATTCGTGCATGAGCACCGCAAGTACGGCTGGAAACGTGAATGAAGGCATGATGACAGACGACGGACAGACGCAAGCGCAGCCCGCTTCCCCGCAGCAGGACGCGTTCGACAGCCAGCAGGATGATAGCCGCTGGGATGATCCGCTCAACCCGTGGGGCACCCTGTATGGCCGTGCTCAAGCATCTCCACAGCCGGATGACGACGTGATTGCCGCACGTCGGGAACATGAACACACGTCCCTGTCGCCCCAAGCCTCAGCGGCGTATGCGGCAGGCAAAGCGACGGTACCGTCGCCGCAGCAGGGTGAGCGTAACGGATCGGCAGCCGCAGGTCGGGGGCTTGCCGCAGACAAGACGCCGTCCAACGAATCGTTGACAGCCACCCACTCCAGCCGGGAATCTGACCATGCCGCCGAGCCGGATTCCGCAGACCAGCCGACGGTCGAGCACCCCCATGAACGCGAGTTCCACGCCGGTGAGAACCGTGACCCACATGCTCTTGCGGCGCCACGGCCCAAACGTGAGCGCAAGCCCATCCCCACCGCCCTCTGGATTGCGGGAGGTGCAGCATGCAGCGCCATCATCGCGCTCGCATGTTCGGCATGTGCAACGGTCCGTGCAGTCGCCCCAGGCAAGCTATCCCAGCTCGCTGCGGTTCCCGTCTCGGCACTGACCGCCGTGGCGTGCGTGTTCGCCGTACTAGCCATCATTCTGGTGATTGCGGCCCGTGTCGCGGATTCCAAACGTCGCAAACGCGGGTATATCGGCACTACCGCCATCGTGCTCACCGCCTTGGCCGGCATGTTGATCGCCAGTGCGCTGGTGGTCGGCAACTTCTTCCCCGACGGCATCATCAAAGCGTCAGGACGCGATAACGCCCCGGTCAACAGCGTGGCACGCATGGAAACCGATATCGAGGCGGCAACTCAACGATGCACGGACGGCTGGCAGGTCATGGACGTCAGCGGATATCCAGGCATGAGCACGGTGGCGGTATGCAAAACCACGCGGATGGCGTTCGTCACCTTCGACAACGCGTCGGCCGCCTCCATGTACCACAGCGCGATCACGTCGAAAATCTCGTCCACACTGGACAGCTACTCCACCGACTCGCGTGCCCAAGGCGACTGGCGCATCCTCAGCGGCGAACGCTGGATCGCCTTCGGCCAGAAATCCGACATCGAAGCCCTGCACGAGCAATGGGGCGGCGCCATCAGCACCGTGCAATGACTGCGGTTTTGGCGTGATGACGCCACCATCGGACAGTTGAGAACAATCCGCGGGTATATTGGGCGGTATGAGTGAATCTTCGCAGCTGGTGGGTCGTGAATCGAGCGTGGTACCGGGGCGGTTCGGCGAACCGATGCAAGTGCATGAAGCCCAATGGTCGCGCGGAGGCGGCAACGCGCAGCCCAATCGTCCGATGCTGCTGTGCCTGCACGGCTGGGGGGTCGGAACGAGCAGGATTTGGGCGGATATGATGCGCTATGTGGCGCCCTACAACGATTTCGTGTCGCTGCGTGCGCCGCTCGTCTTGCAGGAGGAACGCGGGTCGATTCCAGGCGCCTACACGTGGTTCCACGATTGCGTGCCGACCGGCGAGGATTTGGACCGTGACGCCTTCGCCGCGGCCAACGCAATTGACGCATGGGTGTCTGAGCATATCCCCGCGGAACGTGACGTGGTGCCGATTGGCTTCTCCCAAGGCGGATTGCTTGCGATTCACCTGCTGCGTGTACATCCGGAACGGTACCGTGCCTCGATTTCGCTGTCCGGATTCCTTGCCCCCGCGCAAGTGCCGGGCACCGCTCCAGCAGATGGTCGGCTCGCCGACTTGCAGATTCCGACCTTCTTCGGCTACGGTCAGGCCGATACCGTGATCCCCGCGTATGAGATCCACGCGATGTCCGCCTGGCTGGAGGAGCACACTTGGCTGACGGAGAAAAGCTACCGCGGGCTCGACCATGCGGTGAGCCTGCAGGAGTTCAACGACCTGCGCCAGTGGCTGATGCTGAACAACATCACATCCGGCATGCTGTGAGCGGCGGTTGTGTGAGGATTGGCTCACACTATGACGGTCTGGACGGCCGGAATCCGCTCATCGGGCACCGATACGTGTTACTGTGTGAGGATTCGCTCACAATGTGGCCCCCAGGATGCCTCCAAACGGCTGATTGGCTGGTGGCAGGAGCCTGCGCGTGAGACCCGCGATCCGCTCACACGCCGGAATCCGCATCCACCTGCATCACGTACACGTTGCGGCGCAACTGCCGCATCTGGGCACGGTTGATCCGCCCGTCCTCGAACAGATCCTGGATGATACCCAGCTCAATCGCATAGCTGTCGCGCTTGACATCCTCCACCTCGTTGATGGTCTCCGCGCTGCGCTCCATATTCGGCCGGTTGCGCAGGGAAGCCTCGGCACGCTGATAATCAAGGATCAGCGCCGAACAATCCTCGGTATTGTAGGTGCCCGCATGCATCTGCTCATACAGCTTGCCGATTACCACATGAATCGCCTCAAGCTGGGTGCCGCGAACGGCAGCGTAGATTTCATCCTCGCTCATCAGCGGTGCCGTGCGCAGAATTTTGCCGTAAATCCGCCGCGCCAACAGGGATACCCGGCGTTGCAGCGCGCGGAACCGACCGCGAATCTGCGATACCGCCTGCGAATTTCTTGACCCCGCTGTCGCATGACGCAACGTGGTCATCAGCTGGTCGAGCATACGCTCGCAGGCTTCGATATGCAGGTCACGCTGGTGTGTTGCCGCCGGGGTTGCGGGCTCCTCGTTCTTCAGGTCGATGATCCGCTGCTTGAGGAAGTCTTTCTCCCACTGCAACGCCTCGATTTGCAGGGCTTCGAAGCCTTGCGGGTCGGCGCTGCCGATGCGGTGCTTGAGCCGGGTGATGCGCTTGGTGTACGAGTCGATGACCGCGAGTACGGACCGTCGGTTTTCCGGGGTGACGCGGCGGGCGAGCTCCTCGACGGTCTGGCGGAGCACCTCGACAGTGATGTCATCCATCTCCTTGGTGCTTCGCCGATGGTTCGGGGCGAGCAGCGGCAGCAGGAAGTTCGCCAGCAGCAGAGTCACGATGATGACGCCGGCTGCCACGAATATCAGTTCGTCGCGCATCGGGAAATCGGCGCCCGCGGCGATGGTGTACGGGATGGTGAACATCAGGGACAGGGTGATGGTGCCTTTTGGCCCGCCGAAGGTCATGATTGCGGCGGAACGCCAACGTTCTGGGGTCATCCGGCGGCGTCGGCCTGTGCGCTGGTCGCGGGCGATACGCAGCATGGCGGCCACCCACACGAACCGCATGGCGACCACCACAACGGATACCAGTGCGATGATCCCCAGCAGCATGGTGTTGCTTTCCGTGGGGTCGGCCCATGTGGTGCCCAGCACGTCCGGCAGCATCATGCCCAGCATGATGAACACGGAACCGTTCAATGCGAACGACAGCACCGCCCACACGCTGGATGACACGATGTTGGTACGGGCAACATTCGGGCCCACGCCGCTGCGGTCGTATCGGGCAATCAGGCCCGCCGCGACGACCGCGAGGATGCCGGACACACCAATCGCCTCCGCGCCCAGATACAGCAGGAACGGCAGGAACAGTTCCATCAGAATACGTGACGTGGTGGTTTCCCAACCGAAGGAGCGCATCAGGCCGAACACCCAATTGGCGAACACGCCGAACACCAAGCCGAGCAGGGCCCCGCCGAAGAACGAGACCGCGAACTCCCCGGCGGCGGCCCCGACGGAGAACGTGCCGGTGACTGCCGCGAGAATGGAAAACTGGAAGCCGACAATGCCGGAGGCGTCATTGAACAGGGATTCGCCTTCGAGAATCCCGCGCTGCCGTTCACTCAGCGTGGCTTCATGGCTTAAGGATGTGACGGCGACCGCGTCAGTCGGGCCGAGGGCCGCGCCCAGTGCGAGCGCGGCGGCAAGTGGTACGGCAGGCCATGCGGCATGGGTCACATACCCTACGGCGACCATCGTGGCGATTGCCAGGCCGATGGCAAGTGACAGCGACAGTTTGAGATTTTTCAGCAGTGTGGTTTTATCGATGCTGCGCGCCTCAAGGTAGAGCAGCGGTGCGATGAACAGCACCATGAACAGTTCCGGGTCCAGGGTGACATCCGGGAAAAACGGGAGCTGCGACGCGATCGCTCCCAGCACGATCTGCACGAGCGGCGTGGATACCTTGGGAATGAAGCGGCTGAGGAATGATGACACCACGACCGCGCCGACAATGCACAGTACGAGGGTCAGTTCCGTCATGATGCCGCCTTCCTTGGACTAGGTGGGCTCTGGTGGGCTCGCGGGTTCGGGCGCTCGGTCGCGTTGTACCGTCGCGTGGCGCGTGGTATCCGTGGATGATTCCCAGCGTACCGGGTGCAGATGAATTCTGTTCGCTGCAAGCAGTGCCGCTAGACTGGCTGGTATGGCGGAAACAGGAAGCCGCGCGGCAGACAGCGGAACGTTGCACGGGCAGATGCAGCTGGCGCTGGATCTGGCGCGTGAGGCGGCACGGGATGGTGACGTGCCGGTGGGCGCAGTGGTCATCGGCGCTGATGGCGCGGTGCTTGGGCGCGGGCGCAATCTGCGCGAGCATGGCGGCGACCCGTTGGCCCACGCTGAAGTCGAGGCGATGCGGCAGGCTGCGGCCGGGCAGGGAAGCTGGAATCTTGCCGATTGCACGCTGGTCGTCACATTGGAGCCGTGCCCGATGTGTGCCGGAGCATGCCTGCAAACCCACATCGGGCGCATCGTGTTTGGAGCGTGGGACGCCAAATTGGGCGCCTGCGGTTCGGTGTGGGATATCCCGCGTGATCCGCATGTCGGCTCATTCCCTGAAGTGTATGGGGGAGTATGCGAGGACGAGTGCGCACATCTTCTCGCGGATTTCTTTAGCCCCAGGCGGTGAATCGGGCCGTCCCCGGCTGAGATGTCATGTCACGTCACACCCGCGCACCTCAAGCGCACGCATGTGACGTGACACGCGAAGTCACACCCGCACGGCTTCGAACAGCACGGCTTGCGCGGGGTGCAGGCTTGGCGGGCGCAGACCGTAGGTTTCGAGCGCGACGGCCGGCAAGGTCACACCGTCGGCGGTCCACCAGCCGAGCGCTGATTGCCCGTTGCCGATGCCCTCATCGTCAAGGTTCAGGCTTGCCGGCAACGGCCTGACCTGATACACGGCTTCGGGGTCAAGGCCGGGAAGGTCGACCGGTGCCGCAGGGTAGGTCTGCGATGTGGTCAGCTGGGTGAAACGGTAGACGGCGTGCGAGCGGTCGGCGCTGATGACGCCGTCGAGCCGCACCGCGGGGTCTGCAGTATCGGCATGCACCGCCGTGCCGGTTTCGAACATCGCGCGCTGCTCCTTGTACGCGTGCACCCACACGGCGAGCTTGTCCAGGTCTTCTTGCGGCTCCTTGAGCAGGTTCCATTCGATGCCCATGTGCCCGAAGAACGCCATGGCCATCCGCATGTCCTGGCTGGTCGCGCGATGCGTTGAATGCGCCGGGCTGGCGCCCACATGCTCACCCATCATTTCGGGCGGTACCAGCAGCGATGTGTATCGCTGGATATCGGCCCGCTCCACGGGATCCACGCAATCGGACACCCAGATGCGGTCGGCGTAGCGCAGAATGCCCAGGTCGACGCGGCCGCCGCCGGATGAGCAGCTTTCGATTTCGAGTCCGGGATGCGCGAGTTTCAGATCGCGGAAGATGCGATACACGGCGATAGTCTGCTCGTGTACGGCAGGCCTGCCGGAGCGCGGGGACACCGCTTCGGTGACGAGCTTGTTGTGATCCCATTTGATGTAGTCGATGCCCAGTTCGCCGACCAGATGGTCCATCGCGCCGAACACGTAGTCGTACGCGTCCGGATTGGTCAGATCGACGACCTGCTGGGATCGTCCTTGCATCGGCAGGCGGCCGGGGGCGGGGCGAAGCACCCAATCCGGGTGGTTGCGGAACATGTCGGAGTTGGGGTTGACCATTTCCGGCTCGAACCACAGGCCGAATTCCATGCCTTTGCCGTGTACGTAATCCGCCAGCGATTTGAGGCTTTTCTCGCCGTCGGGCCACACGTCCTGCGAGATCTGCCAGTCGCCGAGGCCGGCGGTGTCATCGCGTCGGGCGCCGAACCAGCCGTCATCCACGACGAAACGCTCCACACCGCTGTCCACGGCCTTGTCCGCGAGTCGGACAAGCGTGTCATAATCATGCTGGAAATAGACGGCCTCCCACGTGTTGAGGATGACCGGACGCGGCTTGCTGGCGAGATTCGGGTGCTGCGCGCGCAGGAACCCGTGGAAGCGGTGGGCGACCTCGTTCAGCCCAGTGCCGAACGCGCCATACACCCACGGCGTGGTGTACTGGCCTCCATGCTCCAGCGTGATTTCGCCGCCGAACAGCTTCTCCCCGCCGCCGATCACACCCTGCGTGTAGGGCAGACGTTCCGCGGACAGCACGCTGTTGCCGCTCCAACCCACATGCACGGAATACACGTCGCCGTGCTCGAAACCGAATCCGGGGGCGCCGGCGGTCAGAAGCAGGGATGCGTCAAAGTCGGGGCGTCCGGCCATGGAAAGCTTCTCGAAGCGGCCGACGGTGAGTGGCTGGCGTTGTGGCGAACGCTCGTGCAGATGGTGGCCGGTGGTGGTGAGGATTTCGACGGCCTGCTGGGGCAGGGGGTAGCCGAGTTCGATGCCGTTGACGTCCAGGGTGCCGTCGCCGAGATTGGTGACGGTGGCGCACTGGCGGATCAGGCCGGAATCGGTCAGTTCGCAGGTCCACTGCAGAGCGACCTGCTGGTCGGCGTCTTGCGCGTCGACGCTGATTATGGAAGCGCCCTCGTTGTCGCCGGCAGTGGGGTTGATGGCAGTGACAACGAAATCGCAGAACAGTTCACGGCCGTCTCGACGGATATCAATGCGCGGGGCACCGATCCACGCTTCGGACTGTGTGGGCAGGATGCTCGGCCATGCGGTGTCGTCCAGCGCGCCGGACACGCGTTGCGGTTTCAGCGCGTCATACAGGTACACGAGGGTTTCCGGGTGCGGCAAGGGCCGCCCCCAATGGACGAACCGGGGGAGGGCATGGTCGGGGAAAATCAGTGCGAACGCCACGTTGGCAGCGGTGTTTTCCGCGTACACCGCGGTCAGGTCGGTGCCGTCGTTCGCTGTTCCGGGGATGATGGTGATGCGCGTCATTGCACTCCTTTGGTCGTAGGGTCTGTCGTTGTCCTTCGCTGTGCCGGAGCCGGCGCGTGTATGCTGGCCGCGCCGCTCCTGCATCGTTGGTTGTATGGTATGTGCTCGCGTTTTCCTTGTCTCAGGACGCGTGTCGTGTGCATTGCGCAAGAAAACAGGATCTTCGCGAACGCTGAAGAAACGCTGACGATGAAGAAATGCAGGTGTCGGGAGGCTGACATGGAACAAGGGCGTTGCGCAGCTGTCGGACGCGCTACAGTTAGTGCCGACTGCGGCGCATTCATGCGCACGGAAAAGCGGGAAAGCGGGAAGCAGGAAAGGGACACCCATGGCGTATTCCAGCACACAGGATCATGATGCACTCGGGGGCAATCTTGTTCGTCGTGTGGTGGTGCTGGGGATGGTGGGTGTGCTGTCGGGCCTGATGTCCGGCCTGTTCGGCATCGGCGGTGGCACGATTATCGTCCCGGCGCTCGTCTGGCTCGGCCTGACGCAACGGCATGCGGTCGCCACGTCTCTTGCGGCAATCGTCCCGACGGCCATCGCCGGCGTGATTTCGTACGCGCAATCCGGCCATGTGGACTGGATTGCTGCACTCCTGCTCGCCTGCGGTACGATCATCGGCTCGCAACTCGGCAGCTGGCTGCTGTCACGATTACCGGAAATGGTGTTGCGCTGGGCTTTCGCGGCATTTCTCGTATTCGTGATTGTCTCGCAGATCGTCGGCACGCCGTCACGCGACGGCACGATTCACATGACGTTCCTAACTGGCGCTCTGCTGGTGCTTCTTGGCGTGTTCGTCGGCACGCTGTCCGGCCTGCTCGGTATCGGCGGCGGGGCGATTGTCGTGCCGGCGCTGTCGTTGGCGTTCGGCGCGAGCGACCTGGTGGCCCGCGGCACGTCATTGCTCATGATGATTCCGAACGCCATCGCTGGAAGCGTCGCGAATGTCCGACGCGGTCTGGTCAACCTGCGTGACGGCCTGATCATCGGCGTGGTCGCGGCATGTCTGACCCCCGCCGGCACGTGGATCGCCGGCTCTATCAGCGCTCGTATGGGAGCCAATCTGTTCGCCATCTATCTGTGCGTGATTTGCGTGCGTTCTGTCTGGACCGCCGTGAAGGTGACCCCCGCCTTGGCAAAGCGCCTCCCGCACCGCGAATCCTGGCGTTGATAGCGGTGCCACAGACGACGTTTGCCCTCCACGCTTACCGTCCGGCCCGTTCCACGAGCCTCGCCAGCTGCACCCGATTCATGCTCAGGCGTTCGCTGGCGCTGGACAGATGCGCTTTGACCGTGCGTTCGGAAATGAACATCCGTTCGGCGATTTCCTGATTACTCATGCCTTGCGCGGCCAAAATCACGGTTTCCCGCTCCCGTTCGGGCAGGCTGTCGAGCATGCCTCGTGCTTCGTCTTCGCGGGCGTTGAGCCGTGCGCTCGCCATATCGTCCAGCAGCTGACGTTGAGCGGCCTGATTGAATTGCGGTTCGCCGTCGCGCACGGCGAGGATCCGTTCGATGATGGTTTGTGGAGCATCGGTTTTGGAGACGAAACCTTCCGCTCCCATTTCCACGGCGCGCTCCACTGTGCGTTGCGGGCTGAGTGAGGTGAGGATCAGCACATGCGTGCCCGGGCTGACGTGTCGCACACGGTCGGTGGCTTCGATCCCGTCCATGGCGGGCATGTCAATGTCCATGAGCATGACATCAGGGTGGTCGCGTTCGGCTGCGGCAACGGCCTGCACGCCGTCCGCGCAGGTGTCGAGTACGCGGATCCGGCCGCGGGAATAATCCTGCAGAATCAACGCCATGGTCTGGCAGATCATGGGGTCGTCATCGGCGATGATCACGGTTACCGGGGCTTCGCCACCCGCCGCCGTACCATCTGGCTGTTCCGTCTTCTCTTGCGTCCGCACGGCTCCATGATACCGGGAACGTTATCTGTGCGTGTGGGGAGGTGGAAGGGACGGCTACTGATTTGCACCGAGGATCCTTGACGGGAAAGCCGCGTCAAGATGGAAGATGCCGCGCTTGTCGCTTCCCCAGGTACAGGTGCCGCCGACCGCAGCCACGCGTTCGCGGATACCACGCAAACCGTTGCCGCCCAAGGACTTGTCTGCGGTGTTGCGCCCACTATCGCCGGTATGTTCCGGCATTTGGGCGCCGGTGGGATTGCTGATATGCACGCCGATGCCGTGCCCGGCGGAACAGGTGACCTCCAGCTCGATGGGCTGTCCTGGAGCGTGCCGCCGTGCATTGGTGAGTCCTTCTTGAACGGTACGGTAGGCGATTTTCGCGATATCCGGATGGATGGCGCCCATGTCCTGTATGTCAATCCATGTGTCGATGTGCGCGCCTGCGGCTTTCGCATCGGCGATTAGGCCGCTTAATGATTCACGTGACAGTGACGTGGTGTCGTCCGGCCTGAGTGTTTGCCGCGCTTTGTTCGGGTTGTGCAGCAGGTCGATGATGCTGTGTGCTTCGTCCAGCGCTCCTGCCGCCTGTTTGCGGATATCCTCGGCGCGCTGTGCGATGTCATGCAGCTGCCGGTCGGTGATATTTCCGGCCTCGAGTGTCCCGCATTGCACTTGCAAGGCTGAGGCGTTGACTGCGATAAGCGACAGGCTGTGTGCGAGCGTGTCATGCGCCTCCGTGGCGATCGCATCCGCCAGTTGCTGGTTGGCGAGGTCGGATTGCAGCATCTGCGCGCGATTTTGCTGCTGTGCCGCCTGCCGTTGGGCGCGTCGGGCACGTGAAGTGTTGCGGTTCGCCACACCGACAATTGCTGCGATGACGATGGATATCACGGCGAGGAGCAGCCCTGACCACAGCATGCCCGGTCGGCTTGCCGCGTGGACGACATGTCCTTGATCATTGGTACTGGACAGCATAGTGCCGATGATGGAATATTGGGCGGGCATCAAGGCGTCGCGTAGGCGGGAGATGACGGTGGCTGCGCTGCTGAGCGCGATGAGCTCGTAGAGGCGGCGATCCGGGTCGCGCCGAGCGATCAGCGCGCTTTGTGCCATAAGTGTGGTGAGCGGGCTGATTGGCAGGCAGATGGTTATTATCGCGGTGATCAGGCAAACGAATTCCGGTTTCTCGTCGCGGTTGCGCAGCAGGAAGGGTAGTGCGGCGCCGGCGACCAAGCCGATCAACGACCAGAACATGCCGATATCGTTGTGCCATGCGGACATGCCTTCGTAGATGAACGCCGGTTGCACGATTCCGCAGGCAATCGCACATGCGAGCATCACCGTTGTGATGGTGATGCGGCGGGTTTTCCCGTTGCCCGATGCGCCGGTACCGGTTCTTTTGGCTTGCTGGCGGGGCGTCGTGTATGACTGCTGCGGCATATACGGTTGCGATGGTTGTGGTTGCGGCTGTGCCGGCTGCTGAGGCTGCGTCGGCTGTTGGAACTGACGGGGTTGCTGTGTCGTGTACGGCTGCCGGTACTGGTATGCACCTTGGAACGTGCCCTGTGATGGGCCGCCACCGTAACCATATGGTGATTGATGCCCGACTGGTGCGGATGGCATAGCACGAGGTGTCTGAGGGGTTCCTGCTGTCCCCAATGACCCGATGGTCCCCGCGTCCATCCGCTTGCCGGGCTCGCCGCCCGGACGCCCTCCTGCTTCGCTCATGCCGTCCACTGTACTCAATGGGCTTGTGCGCTGCCATTGTCCTTTCGGGCATATCGGTACGGCCTGTCGTACACTTTCCGCTTCTTTCCGCAGCCCGTAGCGTGGGGATTGTCCTGATCGGAAGAGAAAAGCGAGGATGACATGGACGACAATCAGCAGTTTGAGCCGCAGTCGTATGACGGCTCTCAGCCCGTATACACTCCGCAACAGCAGGCGGCTCCTATGATGCCGGCGACTCCTGGGGGAACGCTCCCGCCGAACACCGTATATCCTCAGCCTGCGCCGGGCGATAACTTGGGTGGAGGCCGTCCACGCAAGTTGAGCGCCGCCGCGGTTACCGGTCTGGTGCTTGGCATCATCGGCATTGTGTTCAGTTTCATCCCGATTATCAATAATGTCGCGTTCATTCTCGGCATCATCGGTCTGGTGTTCGGCATCATCGGCTTGGTCGCGACCAAGCGTGACGGCAAGCGCCGCGGCAGGGGACTTGCGATTGCCGCCGTCATCCTGACGGTGCTGGCGATGGTGATTACGCTGGTGATGCAGCAGGCGACCGGTAAGGCGCTTGATGATGCGCTTGGCACGTCTTCCACCACGTCCCAGTCGGCTTCATCCGATGCGAAAAAGAGCGGCGGTGATTCGTCTTCCTCTGCGGCGGCGTCCGGGGCGCAGGACACGGAGGGCGATCTTGACAAGCTTCACGTCAAAATCGTGTCTGCCGCCAAGTCCGGGGCCGACTATAACGGCCAACCGACCGTGCTGGTGACCTACGAGTGGACGAACAACACCGACAAGAACCAGGTGTTCTCGGTGGCGACATCCGCGAAAGCTTTCCAGAACGGTAAGGAGCTTGACATGGCGATCTACACGGAAGCGCCGGCCGGCTACGATTCCAATGCAAGTCTTCAAGAGGTGCAGCCCGGCGCCACCCAGCAGGTGAGTGTCGGCTACGTGCTCCAGGACGATTCGCCGGTGGACGTCGAAGTGAGCGGCACCTTTGATCTTTCGGGTGCCAAAGTCTCGCACACCTACCAGCTGCAGTAGATGGTACGGGTCTGTGCGGCCGGCGGTCTGACCGTCGGCACAGACCCGTCATTGTGTGAGGATTGGCTCACAAACTGGCCGGTTGGGTGCTCTGATTCGCTGATTCAACTGTTTCCGGTGCCCACTTTGTGAGGATTCGCTCACACTGTGGCAGGTGGATGGCATCGAAACTGAGAATTCGACACGTCTGAGCGTCATTGTGTGAGGATTGGCTCACAAACTGACCGGTAGAAACACGATTTCGCTTGTTTGACCGGCCCTATACAGGCTGTTGTGTGAGTGAATCCTCACACAACAGCCTGTGAAATACATGGGGCACGATTGGCAGCGCGCGCCATGGCCACCCCGCCTCACCCGATATACCGTGCGATCGCCCGTGCGGCCGCGGCTTTCGCCCAGCTTTCCCAAGAGAAATCAAGGATTTCGAAGTCGACGGTCGCCGCCTGGCTGGGGCGATACCAGTTGATGCCGCTGCGGATCGACTCCTGGTTCATTTTCGCGAGGAACGATGATTCCCCGCTGATCAGCACTTTCGACGGCATCGCGAAGTTCGCGACTGTGGATACCAACACGCCGAGTCGGAAGCACAGGCGGTTGAGCAGCTGTCGCGCCTGCGCGGTCCCTTCCTGTGCGTCGGCGGCGAACTGGTCGAAGGTGACCATATGCCCCACCATGCCCGAATACTCCTCGGCCAGCGAATCATTGGTCAGGCATTGCGAGCAGCCAGTGTGACCCGCGTAACAGCGCGGCCCTTCGGGGTCCACGAGGATATGCCCGGCCAGCCCATAGCTTTTATCAGGGTAGTCCACAGGCATGCCGTCCTCGGCAAGCGAGTACCCGACGCCTGCACCTATCGTGACCACAGCGAACCGTCGCACGCCGATGCCGGCGCCGAACCAGCTTTCATACAGTAACAACGAATCGAGGTCGTTGAACACTGCTGTGGGCAGCCCGCTCGTCTCTTCAATCGCTCCGGCGGCATCGACCTGCCCGTCCCAATGCAGGAAGGGAGCATACGTCACATACCGGTCGTCTTCCGCATGTCCGCCGAAGCTCAGCCCTACGGCTACCGGGCTTGGCGTGACGTCCGAACGGTATTTGCGGATCGCCGTGCCGATGGTCGCGGCGACATCCTGCGGCTTGGTGGATTCAAGCGTCACCGTGCGGCATGGCCCGACCGGTCGGCACAGCGCGTCCACAGCCACAATACTCACCTCGGAGCCGTGGATATTGATGCCGAGGAAAGTGCGCTCGCCGGCGCGCAATCGCAGATTGGTCTGCGGTCGGCCGCGCTTTTCGCGTGATTCTTTCGGTATGAAGCCTTGCGGGAGTCTGCCTTGTTCTGTGGTGTCACCGGGAAGTTCCTCGATGACACCTTCGTAGATCAGGTCGCTGGTGATGCGCGACAACGCCCCTTGTGACAGTCCGAGAAGCTGAGCCAGGGTCGTGCGCGCGATGGGCCCGTATTGTGTGATGGCGCGGGTCACCCGGTGGGTTTGCGGGGAGCCGGTGAACCATTGGACGTCTGTCGTGAGTTCATGCTCATCGCTTGATTCCGCGGATTTGTGTGCATCCGTCGCATGTGTCGTCATTGCTGCTCCTTGCCCGTGTTCCGCTGCCGTTATCGGTGTGTGTGAGGCGCAATCGCGTGGTGCTGCATCGTCCTTGTTCTCATGGCCTCGCATCTGATATCCTGCATTTTCTTTCTCAATACATAAAAATACCGTGTTTTTCTTTCCTCATGCAAGAGGCGCGCAGGGGCTGGGAATGAAATCCGCAGTCACGTATGCTCGCAATCACAAACAAAGCCGCAGCGAAGGTGTTGCGGTGCGGAAGAGGCAAAGGAGTCTTCATGAAGACGGATTCCCATTCAGGACGCGGAACGCTCAGGTCGGCACTTCGTCGGGCCCTCACCGTGGCATGTGTCGCGGTGATGGGTCTCGGTGCCGCCGGGTGTGGAGCGTCGAACGCGCAGACGGTAACGTTGGATTTCTTCCAGTTCAAGTCCGAGGCCGCTGACCAGTTCAAGAAGATGGCGGAGGAGTTCGAGAAGGAGAATCCGAACATCCGCATCAACATCAATAATTCCGCGAACGCGCAGACCGATCTGCGCACCCGGTTCGTGAAGAACCGCGTTCCGGATGTCATCACGTTCAACGGCGATATCAGCTTCGGCATGTTCGCCGCCTCCGGTGTGTTCCATGATTTCACTGACGATCCGATTGTTGACGAACTCAACCCTGGCATGGTCCAGATCGCCAAGAACTTGGTACAGACCACCGACCCGGCGAAGAAGCGCCTCTATGGCCTGCCGTTCTCCGGCAACGCATCCGGCTACATCTACAACAAGACGCTGTGGCGCAAGGCCGGTGTGGATCCGAACAATCCGCCCAAGACCTGGAACGAATTTATTGCCATGCTGAAGAAATTCAAGGCTGCGGGTATCAACCCGGTGCAAGCCAGTGTCGCGGACGCGTGGACCACCCAGGCGCCGCTCGCCTCGCTCGCCGGTACGCTCGTCCCGGAATCCGAGTACACGAAGCTGAAGGAAGGCAAGACCGACTTCAAGACGATCTGGACCGAAACCGCGAAGAAGGAAGTCGAAATGTACTCCTATTCGACGTCCGACAAGGGCGTCACCTATCAAGAGGCCACCCAGAACTTCGCGAAGGGCACGGCGGCGATCATCCCGCTCGGCACGTATGCGATCCCGCAGATCACGATGATCAACTCCGATATCGACCTCGGGTTCGCGCAGATGCCGGCCAGCAACAACGCCAAGGAGCAGAAGCTCACCGCAGGCGATGACGTGATGCTCACAATGGGCGCCAACACCAAGCACTCGAAGGAAGCCATGAAGTTCATCAAGTTCCTGATGAGCAAGAAGCAGCTGAACGCCTACGCGAAGGCCCAGTCCGCTATTTCCCCGCTCAAGGACACCTACTTCGGCAACAAGGCGCTGGAAGGCGTCCGCCCGTTCTTCGAAAGCAACGACGTGGTTGACTTCTGCGACCACTACATCCCGTCGTCCATCAACATCGGCGGCTACCTGCAGACCATGGTGATCAGCGGCAACGTCCCCCGCTTCATCAACTCAATGCAGAAGGAATGGGACAAGGTCCAAGCTCGCACGGTCGAGTAAGTCGAGTAATCGGACACGGAGAAAGGAAATAGCATGTCTGCAACAGTCGTATCGTCGAAGCAGCCGGCGGCGTCGGACAAGCCGGCAAAGAAGCGCAAGACCGCGTTCTCCAAGCGCAAGGTCGACCGCGCCTACTACTGGATGACCGTCCCCGCGGCGATTATTTTCGCGGTGTTCCTGTATGTCCCGTTCATTCGCGGCATCGGCTACTCGTTCACCAATTCGCAGGGCTACGGCAACTTCAAGTTCGTCGGCTTGCATAACTATCAGGCGCTGTTCAGCGATGACCGCGTCGGCCACGCCTATCTGTTCACCTTCTTCATCGCCATCATCATCACCGTGCTGATCAACCTGATCTCGATGTTCCTGGCGGTGCTGCTGAACAGCAAGATTGCGTTCAAGAACGGGTTCCGGGCGATCTTCTTCATCCCGTACATCCTGGGCACGCTGGTCATCGGCTACGTGTTCAAGTACATCTTCATGACGCCGCTTCCCGCGCTCGGCAAGGCGCTGGGTATCGGCTGGCTGTCCGAATCGATGCTGACCAGCGAACAGCATGCTTGGATTCCTGTGGTGTTCCTCGCCGTTTGGCAGGGTGTCGCCTACTCCACGCTGCTGTACATCGCCGGTTTGCAGACCATTGACGATGAAATCTATGAGGCCGCGTCGATTGACGGTGTGAATGCGTGGCAGAAGTTCTGGAAGATCACCTTCCCGCTGATTGGACCGTTCGTGACGATCAATCTCGTGCTGTCGCTCAAGAACGCGCTGGGCACCTTCGACCAGGTGGTCGCGTTGACGGAAGGCGGCCCGAATTCCTCCACCGAGACCGTGACCTACCTCATCTGGAAGGGTGGTCTGACCGGCGGCGAATACGCGTACCAGACGGCCAATGCGGTGATCTTCTTCATCGTCCTCGCGATTGTCGCGTTCATCCAGCTCGGATTCTCGAGAAGCAAGGAGCAGATCTGACAGCCGTGCGCCGAAGCCCGACTGACAGAGGGGAAAGGAACATCATGAAAGACAAGACATTCCACAAGGATCATCGGATTAATTGGTGGCTGACCGCACTGACCGTGGTGCTGTCGCTGACCGTGCTGGTCCCGCTGTATTTCACCATCGTCACGGCGTTGAAAACACCGGCCGAGGCGGGTACGTTCAGCCTGCCGACGTCCTGGCAGTGGCATAATTTCGCGGATGCCTCGGCCAAGGTCGATTATCCGCGGGCCGCGCTGAATTCCGCGATCATCACGGTGGCCGCGGTGGTGCTCACGCTGCTGACGAACACCTTCGTGGCGTACGCCGTCGCCCGCAACATGGACAAGCGCTTCTTCCGCTTCCTGTACTACTTCTTCATCGCCGCGATGTTCGTGCCGTTCCCGGTGGTGATGCTGCCGATCGCCAAGCAGATGGGCGCCTGGCATCTGGACAACCAGTTCGGCCTGATCCTGCTGTACATGACGCTCGGCCTGGGCACGAACCTGTTCATCGCGACCGGCTTCATCCGCTCGATTCCGCCGTCGCTTGAAGAGGCGGCGCGTGTGGATGGCGCGAGCACGTGGAAGATCTTCTGGAAGATCATCTTCCCGCTGATGAGCCCGATCAACGCGACGATCGGCATCCTGACCGCGCTGTGGGCCTGGAACGACTTCCTGCTGCCGCTCATCGTGCTGACGGACCAGTCCAACCAGACGATTCCGCTCGCCCAGTACGTGTTCAGCTCGCAGTTCGCGACCAACTACCCGATGGCGTTCTCCAGCTACCTGATGGCGATGGCCCCGATCCTGATCGTCTACGTCTTCGCCCAGCGCTGGGTCGTCAGCGGTGTGATGAGGGGCGCCGTGAAGTAACGGAAAGCCCAGTGGGCTTTCCGTTCACGGCGCCGGGCGGGGGATAGTCCCCGCCCCGGTAAAAATCCCGCCGGCCGTAGGCCGTCAATAATTGCCGGATCCCGTGAAGTAACGGAAAGCCCAGTGGGGTAAGGAAAGCCCACCGCCTTCCTACTCTCCCCATCCACTTCCATCCATCTGTTCTCTCCCGCCGAGGGGCCTGTGATGCACATTCACAGGCCCCTCGGTCTGTTTTCCTCACCCATGCAACCACCCAGTCGCACGACAATGGGGTATCTACCGCCTCCCGTCGCTTTTCGCCTCTCGCATCCTGCGCCCGTCGTACCGAGCTAGTTGTTGCCCTGCGTGATTGCGGCGGTGGTGCTGCCGGGTTCCAACGTGGTCTGCACGGTGATGCGCTTTTCTGGTAGGGGTTCCTGATTGATGAGCGCAAGTGTCGTTTTGGCCGTCATCCGCCCGATTTCGCGGGCGGGTTGCGCCATGGTGGTTATTCCGAAGCCGGTCGCCACATCGGACCCATCGTGCCCCGCAACTGACATGTCTTCTGGAACTCGAATGCCGCTTCGCTGGAGTTCGTGGATGACCGCCAGTGCGTAATAATCTGACCAAGCGCATATTGCGGTGGGCCTGTCGGGGAGCGAAAGCATGGTGGCTATGGCTTGCTGAACGGATCGTGGGTCGTCTAGGCTGATGTGGTACATGCCGCAGTTTTGCAGGCCCATCTGCTTGGTGGTGTCGAGATATGCGCCCACACGCTCGTCGTGCCCCCATTGTTTGCCGGTCAGGGGGTCTCGTCGGCCGACGTAACAGAATCGCTTGTACCCGAGCGCCGCGAGGTAACGGATGAGCGTTGCCGATGACCGATGGCCGAGGACAATGCTGATGATTGGTGGAGAAACGCCGTGGTCTACGAGGCGTACCGCCGGTCGTTCAAACCCCCGGTCGTTCAATGACGCCAACGGTGACGGGGAAGGCGACTTCCGCGGCATCATCGACAAGTTGGACTACCTGCATGACCTCGGTGTGGACGCATTGTGGTTGACTCCGTTCTACCCCTCGCTGCTTGCGGATGGTGGGTATGATGTCGCCGACTATTGCGGCGTGGATCCCAGGTTCGGAACACTGCAGCAGTTTGCCGATCTCGTTGCAGGCGCGCACGAACGGGGAATACGCGTCATCATTGATATCGTGCCCAACTATACTTCGGACAAGCATCCTTGGTTCACCAAGGCACTGCACTCGGCGCCGGTCTGGGTGCTGGGGAACCATGATGTGCCAAGACTGGCTTCACGGATCGGGCTTCCCAAAGGAACGGACGTCGAACATTGGGTCACGTCCAACGGCACCGACCCGAGCATCGATCCCGCCCAGGCAGAACGCCGCGCACGTGCCGATGCGTTGTTGATGCGTGGCCTGCCCGGCACCGCGTTCATCTATCAGGGAGATGAGCTTGGTCTGCCCGAGGACCTTGATTTGCAGCCCGCGGACTTGCAAGACCCGATATGGGAGCGTTCTGGGCATCGATTCAAAGGACGTGACGGCTGCCGTGTGCCGCTGCCTTGGAACAGCGATTCAGCATCGTTCGGGTTTAGCCAGTCCGGGCATCCTTGGCTGCCGCAGCCGGCATGGTATGCGCGGTATGCGGTGTCCAATCAGGAACGCTTGCCGGGATCGATGCTGAAGCTCTACCGGGCGGCTATCGCAGCGCGTCGACGTTGGATTAGGCTTGGAGATGAAGCCGAATGGCTCGCGGATGGCGAATATGCTGAATACGGTCTTGGCTGGAGAGTGTCTTCAGGATTGGAAGTCTTGGTGAATTTCTCTTCCGACCATGCGATCCGCCTGCCGGAAAACGCAACTGTCATGCTGAATTCGCGCCCGGAAATAACGGATTGTGCGAATAATCAGGTTCCGCCTGAAACCGCGGTCTGGTATTTCCGTGGAACTTTGGCAGCTCGTAGCAAGGAGAACCGATGAACAACGTATGCCCGATTGATGTTGTGCGTGTTCAATCCAGCATTCTGAAAGAAGACACGCATGAGTGCAAGGAATGCGCCGTTCCGGAGACGGCAGTGAATATCGAGCCTGTCCGTGGGGACGATGCTGTCTGGAGTCTGTCGATCTGCACTGAGGCCGGACCTGCGAAGCGTGAGCAACAATTCATCGCCTGTGATTCATTCGCGCCCTGCGATGCGGTGCGGGTCAGTTGCAGGGTGGGCGTTGCCGACGGCCAGATTCTGGCGCTGTACCAGCACAAGGAGTGGTGGATGCGACCGGCATGGTGTTCTGCGCCCACGCAAATTCCGTTTGGCACCCAGTTGCTGCTCTGGCGGTGGAAAGGCCGTGACGATAGTGTGCGATGGAGCGCGGTGCTGGCGGTGTGTGATGCCGATGCCCGTACTGACATCAGAGGGGACGAGCAAGGCATCACATTCGTGGTCTCTTCGAACCGTATGGGAATGACCCGCATCGAAGCGACGTTGGGGTTCATGGCATCGGCGGAAACTCCGTACCGTGCCGTCCAGGCGTGCGTATCTGCGGCAGCCGGGCGTACGGGCATCAGCACTCGCAGGAGGAAATCTTTCCCGGACAACCTGTCCGGCTTGGGCTGGTGCACTTGGGATTCGCTGGGGCAGGATGTCAATGAGCGCCAGATCATCGAGAAGATGCAGGAATTCCACGATTTGGGAGTGCACATCTCCTGGGTGCTGATTGATGACGGTTGGTCGGATGTCGACAGGTCTCAACAGAAATTGCGTTCCTTCGATGCCGATCCCGAGCGTTTCCCGCAAGGGCTGGGACATACAGTCGATGTGCTGAAACAACGGTTTGGTGTCCAGCATGTCGGCGTATGGCAGGCGTTCCAAGGCTATTGGAACGGTATTGATCCTGACGGACCAGTCGCCGACGCTTTCGGCGACTGCTTGACACGTTGCCCGTCCGGGGCGCTGGTGCCGGGTCCGACTCATGATCAAGCTGCGCAGTTCTGGAACGCTTGGGAATCGAAGATGAGCGAGCAAGGCATCGACGTGTTGAAAGTCGATTCCCAAGGTTCGATATCCGTGATGACCATGGGGGCTGAAAGCTTCGGTGAGTCCACGATCGGCCGTCATCTTGGACTTGAGGATGCGGCGGATCGGATGAATGCCGCGCTGATCAACTGCATGGCCATGACGCCGGAGAATTTCTGGCACAGCGATCGTGCGCAAGTCGCCCGCACAAGTGATGATTTCCTCCCGCGGGAGCCGAAATCCCTGGACGAACATCTGATTCAGAACGCCTATTGCTCACTGTTGCTTGGTGAGTTGGTCTATCCGGACTGGGATATGTTCTGGAGCGAACATCCCTATGCAAGGGCGAGCGTGTTGTCGCGCGTATTCAGCGGTGGTCCTGTGTACTGTTCGGACGCCTTGGGACATACCGATGTGTCTGTCCTCCGCGAGGTCCTTGGGGATGACGGTCATGTGCCCCATCCTGATGCTCCTGGCGTACTTGTTGAGGAATCGTTGTTGAATGACCCCCGGTCGTCTGACGTTCCCCTGGGTATCCGCGCAAGTTTCGGCGGCCACGAACGCATGCTGTTCGTCGGGCTGAGGCAGCGGCAGATGCAACATGTGGATTTGACGGCGGACGTGCCCATGAAGGTATCCGGGCCGGATAGCGACTCGGTGGTTCATCTGCAACAGGGTGATCATGCCCGGTTCGATCTGTCGTACGGTCAGGCGCTGCTGGTTGATGTTGATCTGACTCCGGACCCCACGTGTTGCGGCATCAGCAATCATCCTCGGCGGTAAGCCTGCTCTGAGCACGGGCGGATATGTGTAGGCGGACGAGGGCGGCTTGACCTCCGCCACCTCGTCCGACGGTATCTGCCTGCCGGTATCTGTCTGCAGTGTGACTGCCCGGTCGCACAGCCGTTCGGTTTCGCTCCCGCCGCCGGTTCTGTCCCGTGATATCTGTCTGCGGTGTGACTGTCCGGTGGCACGGCAGGCAGATATCCTTGCCCTGGTCAACTTGACGTCTGATACTTGTCCGCCGTGTGACTGTGGTGTCGCACAGTGTCGGGTTGTCGGGTGATTCGGCTGGTGTCTTGCGGCTATCTGTCCGCCGTGTAACCGCCCGGTCGCACAACCGCGTGATTCCGCCTGCGACCCCGCCCGAATATCTTTCCCCGCGCACCCGGCACGCCAGCAATAGGAATGAAAACGTATGCATCGTACGATAATCCCAGCAAAACAACACCAGACAGCAAAGGAGCTTGCCATGACCAATTTCAATCGTCCGGCCCTTCCCGCCGGTGTCCGCACGAATGGGGCGTCCACCAGCCCGTGGTGGGCGAACGCCGTGGTGTACCAGATTTACCCGCGTAGCTTCCAAGACACCGATGGCGATGGCCTCGGCGATATCAAGGGCATCACCCGCCGCTTGGACTATCTCGCCGACCTGGGCGTTGATGTGCTGTGGCTGAGCCCGGTCTACAAGTCCCCGCAGGACGACAACGGCTACGATATCGCGGATTACCAGAGCATCGACCCGATGTTCGGCACACTTGATGACATGGACGAGCTGCTTGCGCAGGCGCATCAGCGCGGCCTGAAAATCGTGATGGATCTGGTCGTCAACCACACGTCCGACGAGCACGCATGGTTCCAAGCGAGCCGCGACAAGAACGACCCGCACGCCGACTGGTATTGGTGGCGTCCCGCCCGTCCCGGCCATGAGCCGGGCACGCCGGGTGCCGAGCCAAACCGTTGGGGCTCGTATTTCGGCGGTTCCGCATGGCAGTATGACCCCAAGCGCGGCGAGTATTTCTTCCACCAGTATTCCCCGAAGCAGCCTGACCTCAACTGGGAAAACCCGCAGGTGCGCCAGGCGGTCTACCAGATGATGAACTGGTGGCTCGACCGTGGTATCGACGGTTTCCGCATGGACGTCATCACGCAGATTTCCAAGCGCGTCGACCCCAACGGCAAGCTTCCGGGCGAACCTGGCAGCCAAATCGAGGATTATCCCGCCGGTCCCGACGGCTACTCGTCCCCGTTCCCGTTCTGCTCCGACGGCCCACGTCTCGACGAGTTCCTCAAAGAAATGCACCGCGAGGTGTTCGACGGCCGCGAAGGCTATCTCACGGTTGGTGAGGCGCCAGGCGTCGCCCCGCAGCGCAATGAGCAGATCACGGACCCCGCCGCACGCGAACTGGACATGCTGTTCATGTTCGAGCATGTTGATGTTGATTGCGAGAACGGCACGAAGTGGAATCCGACCCCGCTTGATCTGCCGAAGCTGAAGCGTACGCTTGCCGCCCAGCAGGATGCGGTCGCGAAGAAGGGCTGGGTGAGCCTGTTCTTCGACAACCACGACCAGCCGCGCGTCGTGTCCCGCTGGGGCGATGACTCTACGGAGGAGAACCGCGTCCATTCCGCCAAGGCGCTGGCGATGCTGCTGCACATGCATCGTGGCACGCCCTACATTTACGAGGGTGAGGAGCTTGGCATGACGAACGCGCATTTCACCCGGCTCGACCAGTATCGCGACCTTGAATCCCTGAACATGTTCCACCAGCGTGTCGAGCAGGCGCATATCCAGTCCGCCGAATCGATGATGGACGCGCTCGCCAAGCGCAGCCGTGACAACGCCCGCACCCCGATGCAGTGGGACGCTTCGACCTACGCCGGCTTCACCGCCGCCGATGCTCCCAAGGAACCGTGGATCAGCGTCAATCCGAACCATACGACGGTCAACGCGCAAGCCCAGCAGGATGACCCGGATTCGGTGTTCTCCTTCTTCAAGCAGCTGATTGCGCTGCGGCACGACGACCCGGTCGTATCCGCCGGCGACTGGCATCTGCTCGACGAGTCCGACCCGCAGGTGTACGCCTTCACCCGCACGCTGGGCGATGAGCGTCTGCTGGTCGCCGTGAACCTGTCCGGGAAAGACGCCCGCATTCCGGATGACACCGCAGCCGCGCTCGCCGTAGCCGCCAATCAGTCGACCGACATCGTGCTGACGTCCTATGATCCGCAGCATTCCGCCGATTCGCTAGCTGCGCGCACGCTGTCCCCATGGGAGGCGGTGACCGTCAGGCTGTAAACAATACAGCTGGGAAGAACCGGCTTGTCGTGCGGGCGCGGTGAATGAACGCCCGTACGACAGCCGCCGGCCCGCTTCAAGTTGCGAGACGCGGCGGCTTACTTGTGCCTTGACGGTCTTACAATAACGATCATGGAACAAAACGAGGTTCTCAAAGCATTGCAGCGCGATCATGCCGCTGAATTGAAGCAGGCCGCCCAGCGGCTCAAAGGCACGGCCAGGCACACGGAGATTATTCCCTCCCCGGTGCTGTCCGACATGACCGGCCACCAGATTCTCCTCAAGCCGGAGAACCTGCAGGTTACCGGGTCGTTCAAGATCCGCGGCGCCTACAACAAGATCGCTTCCCTGTCTGAGGACCAGCTGGCGCGCGGTATCGTCACCGCGTCCGCCGGCAATCATGCGCAGGGTGTCGCCTACGCCGCCCGTGAGCGTGGCGCGAAAGCGACTATCTGCATGCCCACCATCACCCCTCCGCTCAAGGTCGACGCCACGAAAGCCTATGGCGCTGACGTCGTCCTGCACGGTGATGTGTTCGACGAAGCTGCCGCGTACGCCCAGAAACTGAGCGATGAGCAGGGCATGATCTACGTGCCGCCGTTCGACGATTACGAGGTCATCTGCGGCCAAGGCACCATCGCCATGGAAATCCTCGAAGATGTCCCGGATGTCACCGATATCGTCGTACCGCTCGGCGGCGGCGGCCTGGGCGCCGGCGTGGCGCTCGCCGTCAAGACATTCAAGCCCGAAGTCCGTGTGATCGGTGCGATTCCTGAAGGTTCTCCGGCGTTCAAGAATTCGTTTGCCGCGGGCCGCGTGGTTCCCGCCGACAAGGTGGTCACCTCGGCGGAGGGCGTCGCCGTCAAACGCCCGGGTGATTTGACCTTCGCTTTGCTCAATGAATTCTTGGATGATCTGATTACTGTTTCCGAGCGTGATATCAACGAGATGATTCTCTTGATGCTTGAGAAACATAAGCTCGTCGTCGAAGCCGCGGGCGCGGTGTCGCTCGCCGCATTGGAGCATTTGAACTTGCGTTCGCGTAAGTTCGCCTCCGCTCCCGGCCCGCATGTTGTCGTCCCGATTATGTCGGGCGGCAACATCGATACGGTCACCATCGGCGCGGTCATTCAGAAGGGTATGATCGCCCGCGGCCGCATCATGAACTTCGAGGTCGAGCTGCCCGATCTGCCGGGCCAGCTGCTCAAGGTCGCGCAAGTGTTGGCCGACCAGCGTGCCAATGTGATCGCCCTCGACCACGACCAGTTCAAGGCGTCCGGCCACTACACGAACGCGGTCGCTCTTGGTGTCACTGTTGAAACCAATGGCCCCGATCATATCGATCGTGTGCTTGAGGCGCTGAAGCAGGCCGGTTTCGACCCCAAGCGCATCTACTGACGCGTTCTTGCCGGTCATTCGGTATGGCGAAGGTCCCGGAATTCTTGGATTCAAGGTTCCGGGGCCTTCGTGTTTCCTCCGTTGTCTTCTGTCCGATGCAGGCTTAGCGGCTACTGTTCATCCGCCTGAGCTTCGGCGATGGTCTCGTCCACCAGCTTCGGCAGCGCGACGGCGATATCCTCATGGATGAGCCGCGTGGCGATATTGTCGTACTGTGTTTTGCCCATATTCATGATGGTGACGGGCACGCCGGCCTGTGCGGCGACTGGGGCGAGTGACGCCGCCGGGAACACCTCAAGCGTCGAGCCGATCACCCAGAACTCGTCCGCCTGTGAGACGAGCCGCATCGATTTCTCCATCGCCCCATCCGGCAGCATTTCACCGAAGTACACGACATCCGTCTTGATGATGCCGTTGCACGGCATGTCGCCTTGGTACTTAAGACGGCGATGGCAGTGCGGATCAGGTTCCTCGTCAAGGCGGGCCATGATGTCCGCTGTGTCGTATTTCGCGTGGCACTTCATGCAGTGGGACGTGCCGATGGTGCCGTGCAGGTTCACGATGATATCCGGCGAATTTCCGGCTTTCTCGTGCAGTGCGTCGAAGTTCTGCGTGGCCAGGAGCGTCAGGAGCCCCGCCTTCTCAAGTTTGACGAGCGCCTTGTGCGCGGCGCCAGGCTGGGCGTTCCACACGGGGGATTCTTTCTGCCAACGCCACGAATATTCGCGATCCTTCTGATTGGTGAGGAACGCGTCGATGTCGTAGACCTTGGTCTGCTCGGGGTGTTTGGTCCACACGCCGTCGGGCCCGCGGAAATCTGGGATGCCGGCTGATGTCGAGATGCCGGCTCCGGTTAATACTGCAATCTTTTTGCTCATACCTCAGGAATACCACGCTGTGATGTCCGTTTGTGGTGGGTTGTTGGGTGCGACGCGCCGTGTTTTTGGTGTTGTTTTGGTGTTTGGTTGTTTGGTCTGTGTGTTTTGGTGTGTGGTGTGGGTGTTTTCGACACGCCGGTGTTTGGTTGGTTTTTCTGGGGGTTTGTGGGGTGTTTGGTGGTGGTGGGGTTGCGTGGGTGTGGTGGGTGGTGTATGTTGTTCTCTTGCTGCCGCTCGCGGGCCGGCCTTCTTCGGGGGGGTGTGGTTTTGCGGGTGTGTGGTGGTGGTTTGAGAACTCAAGAGCGTGTCTGTACTACTTCTTTTTATAGTCAATGATTGCCAGTCCGGTCCCCGCTTC
>JGZV01000010.1 GCA_000741495.1 Bifidobacterium thermophilum
GAGGATTGGCTCACACAATCCGCCTGCTGCCATCCCGACGCGCCCACTCAGCACCTCTGCCGCCCCAGCCCCGGCATACCCGCCCGGCGCGCCCGCCGCATCCACCCACCCGCCACACAATCCGCCGCCCGACACGCCCGTCCACTTACGAAGTCGCGGATTTTCCGTTACGTTAAACGATGCGTGTCATGCGACACTGCGGCTATTTTTGTAGATTTCGCCTTTCATCGATGCGGTTCTCGCCTCTCGTTCACCAGGCATGTCGAGGAAAATCAACGGCTCGGGGCTTCCCGGTCCGGGCCTCACTGTCTGCTTTCGCGCTTTCCGGCGACGCCCGCTCCGTGCAGCAACGCGGGGGGTCGCGCCGAACCGACATGAGATGAAAGGACAATACGTGACTTCGACCATCAAACCTGGCCGTGTTCTTTTTGTGGCAGGCTACGCCACTTTTCTCGCTACGTTCAATGAGACCTTCCTCAACGTGGCGTTGAACCCGATTATGAAGGATTTGTCGGTGAACGCCGGCATTGTGCAATGGGTGACGACGGCGTACATGCTTGCCGCCGCCGTGATGGTCCCGGTCGCGGGATTCTTGTACAAGAAAATCCGCACGTCACGCCTGATGACGTTATCGTTGATTTTGCTGGTCGCGGGTAGTGTGATCGGCGGATTCGCACCGAATTTCGCGGTGTTGGTGGTGGCGCGTGTGGTGCAGGCGCTTGGCACTGGCATGATTGTGCCGATCGGCATGAATCTGACGCTCGCTGTCGCGCCGAAAAACAAGATCGGCGTGTATATGGGCATTATCGGCGCGATGACTACGCTCGGCCCCGCGTTCGGCCCGATTGTGGCGGGCGCGTTGTTGGCGCACGGCACGTGGCATGTCCTGTTCTTTGCGCTTGGCGTTCTGTCGGCGATCTGCTTGGTGTGTTCGATGCTGTGGATTGGCGATATCGCGCAGCTGACGCACCCGCATATGGATGCCCTGTCGGTGGCGCTTGCCGCGATTGGTCTGATCGGTCTGCTGTATGGCGTGTCTACGGTGTTCTCCGGTCAGACGGTTGCCGCGGTGGTTGCGCTGATTATCGGTCTGGTTGCGCTGGCTGTGTTTGTGATGCGTCAGCGTCGCATTCCTGAGCCGTTCCTCAACTTGGAGCCGTTCGGTAATCGTGCGTTCGTGCTGGGCGTGCTGCTGGTTATTGCGGCGTTGATGACCGTGTTCTCGATGAATATTCTGCTGCCGCTGTTCATGGAAAGTGCGCTTGGTTTCTCCCCGTTGCAGGCGGCGCTCACGTTGCTGCCCGCGTGCATCGTGTCGTGCGTGCTGTCTCCGGTGGCGGGCAAGGTGTTTGACCGGTTTGGTGTCGGCTGGCTGGTGAGCGTCGGCATGGCGGTGATTGCGTGCTTCGTGCTGGCATTGTCGTTTACCGGCGGTTCGACGACTAGCGCACGGATTGTGCTGTTGTATGCGCCTGCGATTGCCGGCTGCGCTTGCGTGATGGGCCCGGCGCAGTCGTATGCGCTGTCCAGTCTTGATCGCCGCTTGTACCCGCACGGTGTGACGATTGTGTCCACGACGTTCCAGATTGCCGGATGCGTGGGTTCTTCAGTGTTTGTGGGGATTCTGTCTGCGGTGTCGGTCGCTCGTGAAGCGTCCGGCCAGTCTGCTGCTGCGGGTGCTGCGGCCGGTTTCGATGTGGCGTGCCGTGTCGCTTTCGTGGTGGATGTGCTGGGATTCTTGGCCGCGCTTGCGCTTGCCCGGGTTGAGGCGAAGTCGCGTGCCGCTGCTTGCGCTCATGCGGATGCGTCTGCGGCGCATGAGTCGGCGCATGATGCTGAGCCGTCGCTTGCTGATGCGATGAAGCGTGACGTGTACGCTGTCACTGCTGCTGACAGCGCTTACGATGCGCTTGTGGTGATGGTGCGTAATGGTACGACGGGGATTCCGGTGCTTGATGAGCGTCACCATGCTGTCGGTTTTGTGACGGATGGCGATATCATGCGCACGCTGGTCGGTGACGCGAATGACAAGGTTTCGATGTCGTATGTGTACGCGTTGTGGGTGCAGGGCGATAAGTTTGCGCAGCGTGTCGCGGATTTGCGTCAGGTCAATGTGATGGAGATCTGCACGCATCGCGTGGTTACGGTGGCGGCGAACGCGACGATTGATTGCGTGTGCGAGATGCTTGCCGGCAATCGTGTCAAGAAGCTGCCGGTGACCGGCGGCTCCGACGGCAAGCAGGTGGTCGGCGTAATCAGCCGCTCTGATTTGATGCGGTATATGGTTGCCTCGGTCGCACCAGTGGGCGAGTGACGCGGACGCATCCGCCGGTTGTGTGGATCTAGTTGCGCGTGGAGTGTGTTCGACATCACCGGTTTGCAGGGGTCGTGCAAACCGGTGATGCGCGTCATGCTGCCGGCGTCACCGGTTCGGAAAAGAAGAAACCCGGCAGGAGAGAAGAGAAGAACACCGCCGGGTCAGAGGAGAAGAAGAGAAGGGGTTGAATTATCAGGTTTGCGCCTGGTCGACGGATTCCGTCGATGTCATTGACCATACCGGCCGAACCATTGAACACGCCCGTGTTTCGCTGTGAATTTCCTGAGAATCGGTGGCGTCGGGGTTGTCTCACGACACGCCACCGGCGTGTTCCGTTCTGTTCGCAAACAAGCTGATACCATGGCAGAAGTCACGCGAATACGCGACACCATAACTGAACACCATAACTGAATATGTCATCTTTACGCCGTGTATCGGAGGCGTTCCCCGTCCGCAGGATTCCAGATCCCGGGCGCCAACAACGCAGTCGGTGGGTTAACAAGGCGTGATCGCAGAACCGGGTGCATCGTATTGCGTCCGGCCCCGTATACGAGCGTAAGGAGGAGCGATGAGACGTATCATCGATCTCTGCAAGCGAGTACCGCTATTACCGATTACCATCATCTGCGCGCTGCCGATTGCGCTGCTGTGGAACTTCCGTCCTTGGGGCCATTCGCTCGGCTCCCTTGACCCCTCACTGGGGCAGTACCTCATCATCGCGCTGGTCGCGTACACTGTCATCGACACGATCATCGGCATGGTCGACGATTTGCGTCACGGGCATGTCGGCGTTGATATTCTCGCGGTTATCGCGATTCTGTCCACGGTCGCTGTGGGCGAGTACTGGGCTGCTTGGACTGTCGTGCTCATGGTCTGGAGCGGCGAGGCAATCGAGGAGTACGCGCAATCCAAGGCGGAAAGCAACCTGACCGCGCTCATCAAAGCCGCCCCGCAAACCGCGCATATCGCCGCGCTGCCGGGTGTCGGCGCTGAAAGCGGGAAAACGCAAAGCGGAGAAGACGGCTTCCATAAAACCGCGAGCGCTACGGGCGGTACCGCTGATTCGGCTGATACGTCCGATTCCGCAAGCGCTGCGGCGTCGAATGTTTCCAGTGATTCGAACGCGTCTGTGGCTTCCAGCGACAACATGCATTTCCGTACGGTTCCGGTCGAGGAAGTCAAACTGGATGACGTGCTGACCGTGCTCCCCGGCGAGACCGTGCCGGTTGATGGCGTGCTGATGAGCGGCCAGGCGACCCTCGACCTGAGCAATATCAACGGCGAGCCGGTGCCCCGCGAGGTGTTCGCCGGTGCCCGCGTTATGTCCGGCGCGGTCAACGGCTCGACCGCATTCACGATGCGTGCCACCCAGTTGTCGCATGATTCGCAGTATCAGCGCATCCTTGAGCTCGTCTCGTCCGCGCAGAACTCCCGCGCGACCGTCGTCAAAACCGCGGATATCTTGGCCGTGCCGTTCACGGTGATTTCGCTGGTGATTGCGTGCGTGGCGTGGGGCGTGTCTGGTGTGCCGACACGGTTCGCGCAGGTGCTCGTGCTCGCCACGCCGTGCCCGCTGCTGATCGCCGCTCCGGTCGCGTATATGGCGGGTACCGGACGCTTGGCGAAGGCGGGAATCCTGATAAAAGCGCAGGAGGTTCTGGAGAATCTTGGCCGCGTCTCGCATATCTTCTTCGACAAGACCGGCACGCTGACGGTCAAGCAGCCGCAGGTTGTGCGCGTTGATTTGCTGCCGGATGCGGGTGCTGGCATCCCGATGCGCGTCACCGAATCCGGTACGGTCGCCGCCGGCGCCGAGGACGCCGGGGTCGGGGCTGGAACCGGAACCGGGGCCGGAAATGAAGCCGCTGCCGCAGCTGGAACCGAAACCGCCCACGCCCGGATCGACAAGGACCATATCCTCATGCTCGCCGGAGTGTTGGAAACCTACTCCGTGCATATTCTCGCCAAAGGCATCGTGAAGGCGGGTGCCGCCGCGCTCGACCGTCTGCATGACCGCTTCGACAAGGGCAACCGCAATTGCGCGCAACCTGCGACCGATCCGGGGCATCGTCGCGGTGATTACCCGGTTGTCAAGGACATCCATGAGGATGCCGGCAAGGGTATTTCCGGCAAGGTCAACGGGTTGAACGTCAGCGTCGGTCGTTTCGCGTATGTCACGCAGTCCCAAGTGGATGCCGGGCTGCAGCCGCAATCCGCCACACCGCTCGACTTCTTCCCGGACAGCCGCTTCGGCGGTCTCGCGCCTGACGAAATGGCCACCTATGTGGCAATCAACGGCAAGCTCGCCGCCCGTATCGTGATGAAGGACATTCCGCGACCGAACGCGAAGGAATCGTTGCAACGCCTGCGCGAACTGGGCGTCGAACATCTGACGATGGTGACCGGCGACAAGGAGCCCAGCGCCCGCATCATCGCCGACGAGGTCGGCATCACCGACGTGCATTCCGAGCTGCTGCCGGAAGACAAAGTGAACACGGTGCGTTCCGCCGCCCAGGACAAGGTCACCGCGCAGCCGTGGTGGGATCGGATCATCCAGAAGCTGGTCGGCGAATCGACCACACGCCCGGTATCGATGATGGTCGGCGACGGCGTGAACGATGCCCCGGTCCTCGCGGCCGCCGATATCGGCATGGCGATGACCGACGGTACGACGACCGCCGCCTCGGAATCCGCACAAGTGGTCATCATGAACGATGACATCGCGTGCGTGCCGAAGGCGATCGCAATCGCGCGCCGGACCAAGCGCGTCATGCTGCAGGCGGTAGTCGCCGGCCTGTCGCTGGCGATTATCGGCATGGTGTGCGCCGCATTCAACCTGATTCCCGCGGTTGTCGGCGCGTTCCTGCAGGAGGCGATCGACGTGGTGTCGATCCTGTGGGCGCTGACCGCGCTGCTCGACCGCGAGTAGGGGGGTCGGGCTTCGGGGTTGGTATTTGCCTGCTGCGTGACTCGCTAGTCGCACGGCGGCGGGATGCGCCCCCCGGTTCCTTCTTTCCCTGCTTGGTATCTGCCCGTCGTGTGATTGATTGATCGCACGACGGGCAGTTTTGTGACGGAATCCTGCTCGGGCGCTCGCTATCGGTCCGTTGTGTGATTGATCGGTCGCATAACAGCCGGATATGCCATGAAATTTGGTTGTGGTGGCCGATACTTTGACGTGGTGCGACTACCCAGTCACACCACGGGCAGGTACTCTCGTGGTTTCTGTCGTTCCGCCGGCTTTCAGCATTTTCAGCGTAATGCGCTGGTCATTGATGTGCCGGACATGAATGGCGTATACCGCACCTTATCGGACGACGGGGTTTGCTGCATAGAACCGTGCGATGGAATCCTTGCCAATTGTCCGATTGCAGGGGTCGGCCGGTGAAAGTCCGGCACGTGCATCCCGCCAAGGAGCTTCAGCGTGTGTGCGTTCGCTAAGCTGATTGCCGGTCTTTGACGCAAGCTGTCCGCATACCATGTCGATAAGCGTTTTCTCCGCGTCCGTCAGGCGCGGTGCGCCATCAGGAAGGAACGGGTCAAGCTCGCCAGCGTGGATGAGGAACAGATGACGGTGAAGATTGAACAGTGCTGGTGACACCGGTCCATTGCGCCATGCCTGGAAGTCTTCGTCAAAAAGCGGGATGCCGCGTTTCGATAATGATTGGGCTTGGGAGTAGAAGCACAGTTTCTCGAGCTTCATGGTGCTCATCGTGCCGTTATTCTGGAGTATGTATGCCGCGACGTCGGTTATCGTTGTCATGCCATCCTCCCCTCTGATGCTTTTCTCTGCGATGTTGTCCTCTGTAATGTTTTCTGCGGTGCGTTACGATTGCCATTATCCGGAATCTTTGAGACATCCATGATACGCGTGGAAACGGACAAGACAAGTTGTTGAGCCGGAGGTGAAGATGGACGTAAGTCGCAGGAAAGCGACAGTTGCGGGAAACGCTTTGCGCGACTGCTCACCGGAGTCGCAAGAGTATCAGAACGCGCTGGCAGTCATGCTTCAGTGGAGGGAGCAGCACATTGTTCCAACCCAGGAGAGCTTCCGGCGTCTTCTCAAGATTTCCAAGGAATTTCCGGGCAGCGTGGCGACGTATCGATTAAAGCGTCAGCCGTCGATCCTGTCCAAGCTGAAACGCCATGGAAACGCCTTCGAGCTTGGTGCCATTGATGACATTGGCGGTTGCAGGCTCATCGTCGATGACATGCGTCAACTGGAGGATGCCTGCCAGCGGATGCATGATTTATTCCCGAACGCCAAGCCGCCTAAGAACTATATCGAGCATCCGGAGCCTAGTGGATATCGAAGTTACCACGATGTCGTTCAAATCCAAGCCGGTGAAGGAAAGAATCCTCTTCTCTACCGTGTTGAGATACAGATTCGCACAAAACTTCAGCACTACTGGGCGACGACTGTGGAAGCCACCGGAGAAATATACAGTCTCGATCTCAAGACGCCAAAGCCTGAGGAGAGTCTCTCCGAAACAGAGAAACGCATGCGCGACTTCCTCCGTATTGCATCCGCAGCCTTTGCAATAGAGGAGGGGACATCGATACCTGCAGGGTTCGAAGGCGTGGACAGAGACACAATTGCCGAGACAATCCGTTCAACACCCGGTTTCATGACGTTGTTGGATGACCTCGAAGCATCAAGCGACACGGTTTTTCCGGTGCCGTGGTCCGAGAAAGTGCATGCTGAAGGGGCAGGACTGTATCTGTTGGAGTTCTCTCGTGCCGAGCAAATCCTCAACATGAGCATGTTTTCTGCGGGTGCACTTGATACTGCAATCCGTGCTTATCAGAATGCCGAGAACGCCAGTAAGGTCAATGAGTCGACTCTGTTCGACAATGTGGTCCTTGTCTATGCGCAGAATCCCGATCAGTTGAAACTCGCCTATCCAAACTACTCATCCAATGTGCAGGAATTTGTCATGCGGGTGAAGGATTTCATTCAATGACAGACCACTTCGCCGGGATTTCATGTTGATATTATGATTCCTGGGCGGTGGTGAATTCCGCGAAGTGTGCCAGATTATGTTCGTTGTTCCTCATTTGGTGAGCGCGCGACATCGAGTTGGATTTGGCTTCCTCATGCCGCGATGAGTGCTTGGTGCGATTGTTGGGGCGCATGTGATGGGTTATGTGGGAATCCTTCCTTGCTGCCTTTCTATCTGCTTGTTGTGTAACCGGCTGGTCGCATGGCGGGCGGGTTGCCTAGGGAATTCTCTTGCTTTGTCTTGGTATCTGCCCGTCGTGTGATTGATTGATCGCACGGCGGGCAGTTTTGTGACGGGATTCCGCTCGGGCGCTCGCTATCGGTCCGTTGTGTAATCGCCCGGTTGCACGGCACTCGTACATCTTCCGCAATTACCGAGGTTGCGTTAGGCTGGAACGCATGGTTGACCAACATGATGACAAGAACGGACTGCGGATTGCAGTGATCGGCGCCGGCCCGGCAGGCGTCTATTCGTCGGATATCTTCCTGCGCCAGCTGCGCAAGGAAGGCGAGAAGCTCGGCGTGGGCACGGACGCCCGCATCGACCTGTTCGAGAAGCTGCCGGTGCCTTTCGGTCTGGTACGTTACGGTGTCGCCCCGGACCATCCGAGCATCAAATTCATTGCGGATGCGCTCGAGAAGACCCTCGACAATCCTGACATCCACCTGTATTGTGACGTGGAATTCGGCAAGGACATCACGCTTGATGACTTGCTCCAGCGCTACGACGCCGTGCTTTTCGCGACCGGCGCAGTCAAGGACAAGCCGCTGAACCTGCCCGGCGCGGACCTGGACGGTGTGTATGGCGCTGCGAAATTCGTCGAATGGTACGACGGCTATCCCACTGGCGCCCGCACGTGGCCGTTGGACGCGCAGCAGGTCGCCGTGATCGGCGGCGGCAACGTGGCGATGGATGTCGCCCGCGAGCTCATGCGCAACGCCGACGACCTCAAGGCCCGCACCGACATCCCCGACAATGTGTACGAGGGTATCAAGGGCAACAAGGCGCGCGAACTGCACCTGTTCATCCGTCGTGGCGTCGCGCAGGCGAAGTTCTCCGTGCAGGAGTTGCGTGAGATGGAGAAGCTGCCGGGCGTCCAGCTGATTATCAACGAGGACGATTTCGAACTTGACGACGACACCATCGAGGAAGCCGGCAAGAACAAGCTGACCCGCCAGATGGTCGAGGAGCTGTACGCGATCCGTGAGATGGCCGAAGACATGGAAGATGACGGCGACGTCGATTTCGAAGGCAACCCGGCGGACCGCAAGTACTACGTACACTTCAATTCTGCGCCGACCGAGGTGCTCGGCGAGGACGGCAAGGTCAAGGCGATCCGCGTGGAACGTACGGAAACCGGTGCCGACGGCGTGATGCACCGCACCGGCGAATTCACCGACTACCCCGTGCAGGCCGTGTACCACGCCATCGGCTATCAGCCGGCCACCGCGCCCGGCATCGCGTATGACGAGCGTCACGCGCACCTGGCGAACGCGGGCGGCGACGGCCGTATCACCACCGAAGCTGACGGCGGCGACGTACGCGACCGCCTGTACGCAACCGGTTGGGCGAAGCGCGGGCCGGTGGGCCTGATCGGCTCCACCAAGTCCGACGCCCTGATGATCGTCACCAATATGCTCGAAGACCTGTCGAAGGCCGCCGAGGGTGGGCGCATCGCCCCCGACCGTGACCCCGAATCCATCGACCGCCTGCTTGCCGAACGCGGTGTCAAGCCGATTGATTTCGCCGGCTGGAAGCGGATCGACGCGTTCGAACGGTCCGAAGGCGCGAAAGAAGGCCGCGAACACAAGAAGGTCATCGAGCCTGAGCAGATGCGCGCGCTCGCTCACGCTGAGTGACATTACCGGGTGGCGTTGTGGGGTATCGCAAGCTGGTTAACGCGGTGTGCAGCGCTGCCCGGTAACACTGCCGGCCCCGATAGCTGCACGCTGAGCTGAAGGCGTAGCGTCACAGAACCCCATCGGCATAACCCCAAGAAACGGCGGTGCCGCAACGTTTTTTACGCGTTGCGGCACCGCCGTCGCGTATCTGGAACAGCCATCGCGCCGTACATCAAGCGCGTATTCAGAAAAAACTCAGCGAGGAATTTTAGGCTGAGCACCATGAACGGCAACATGAAGGTGCATGGCCATTGCAACGGCTTGAAAACAGTCCTCCTATTCGGATTGATGTGGGCTGTCATCATGCTGATTTGGTGGCTGACCGGAGCAAGTGAAGACACGCTGGGAGTGTATCTCATCATCGGCGTGGCCAGCACATTCATCTCCTACTGGTTCTCCGACCGCATCGCCATCGCATCGATGGGCGCGCGCCACGTGTCGGAACAGGAAGCGCCTGAACTGTATCGGATCGTACGCGAACTGTCCGCCCGCGCCGGCAAGCCCATGCCGCGCATCTACATCGCGCCGACCATGAGCCCCAACGCCTTCGCTACCGGACGCAACGAGCATCACGCGGCCGTCTGCTGCACGCAAGGCATTCTGCAGATTCTCAATGAGCGCGAATTGCGCGGTGTGCTCGGCCACGAGCTCATGCACGTGTACAACCACGACATTCTCACCTCGGCCATTGCATCCGCCATGGCGACGGTCATCACCTATCTCGGCTATGCGCTCATGTATTTTGGCGGAGGCCGTGACGATGACCGCGATTCCGGGCCGCTCGGCTTCCTGGGGGTCATATTGAGTGCGATTCTCGCGCCGATCGGGGCGTCGCTCATCCAGCTTGCGATTTCTCGAACCCGCGAATACGATGCCGACGAGGACGGCAGCAAGCTGACCGGCGATCCGGAGGCGCTCGCATCCGCACTGTACAAGATTTCGTACGGTGTGAAGGAATGCCCGATGCAGGCGACTGCGGGAAATCAAAGCACGGCCGCCATGATGATTGAAAGCCCATTCAGCGAACAGGGCTTCCAGAAGCTTTTCTCCACCCACCCGCCGACCGCCGACCGCATCAACCGGCTTATGCAGATGGCCCACGAAATGCACGGCACTGCCGTCACCATGTCGGGTGGCACCTCGCAGGTCCCCTACCAGCAGACCGCACAGCCGTCCTACTCCCAGTACGGCCGCTAAATCCCCGTCTGCCGACGCCGGGAATGGTGTGAGCGTCGGTAGAAGCAGCGCGTGTCGGTAGAACCGTCTGCCTACGCTGCGGGTTGTGTGAGTGTCAGCAGAACCGTCTGCCTACGCTGGCTACTGTCTGAGCGTCGGTGGAGGGTCGACGGTGCGGCATTGTGATGGGTTGGTGCCGTCAGAGGACTTGTTGCGTTCCGACATTTGGCTGGGTGGTACGCTTGATGGCTCGCGTCCCCGCTTCCGCTGCCATTCGCGCGGCGCGTACAGAGGATGTTTCCCAGTGATTGTTACGGGCGAAAGGATTCGGCGTGGCTCAGACAACGCGTCACAAGCTCCACGACGACACAGCGATGAGCGCAACCATAAGCGGGCAGATCAGCGAACAGCCGCTCCCGCAAGCCGACATGCAAGCCGGTGCGCAATCCGCGTCACGTGTGTTATCGCGGCATCGCACGTCGCTGAGCTTGGTGCTGTTCGCGGTTACGATGGTGGCGCTCGCTATCGTCGAAGGCTTGATGCTGCGGTCTAACACGGCAGATCATGCCGCTGAAATGCGGATTATTCTTGCCGCTGGGGCGCGTTGGGCGGCTTTTGTGCCGGCTGCGCACGCTATCGCCGTATGCTTTTCCGCGGTGGTTGCGGTACCGGTGATTGCCATACTGCTTGGCGTGATTTGGGCGGTCACGCGCAGCGTCGGCCAGATGCTGCGGGGATTGGCGATGGCTGCGCTGCCGATGGCGGTGATCGGCTTGATCAAAACAATCATCGATAGGCCGCGGCCGAGTACCGCGCGCGGCGTGCTCATGCCCGATCCGAGCTTCCCCAGCGGCCATACTGCGTGTTCGGTGGTGGTCGTATCGCTCGCGTTGTTCATGCTGCAGGTCATTGACGCACGAATCAAGGGGTCCCGCAGGTTGGCTGGATTGTCGGCAGGTGATTCGTGCACCCCGGCTATCGCCGCCGACAGCGCGATACCGCAATCGCCGGTCGTTTGGCGTGTGGTGCGTGTGGTGCTGACGGTTGTCCTGATTATCGTGCCGTTCGTGGTTGCGTTCTCCCGCGTGGTGTATGGCGTGCATTATCCGACTGACGTAGGCACGTCACTCGTGTTGGCCCCAGTTCTCACCTGGTGCGTGTACCGGTTGTGCGAACCTATGCGGTGAATGGCGCAAGGATCCCGGTCGGAGCGTTTCACGTGAAACACCATGCAGGATGGCGCGGCTCCGCGTGATGGGTGGCGTAGTCATGCCGGTTAAGAATGTTCCACGTGAAACAGCGGTGGGGCGGCTGCTTGCTTCGATCGGGTTCAGGTCGTCCAGCCGGATGGTGTTTCATGTGAAACGTGATGACATGGTCCCGTGCGGCGATCGACGTGGCCGCCCGCATCTGCGGCTGTCGGTATGATGGCAGACGCCAATCAGCACAAGGCTTTAGACAGGAGACCTCATGCAGCGTGACATTGTAAAAGACCGGACGTTCCTCGCCCGCAAATCGGCGCCTGCGACAGTGGACGACGCCGCGGTGATTGCGGATTTGCGTGATACGCTCGCCGCGCATCATGACGATTGCGTCGGCATGGCCGGCAATATGATCGGCAGTTTGACGCGCATCATCATCGTCACGATGGGCGAGGAAGATGTCGTCATGGTCAACCCGGTTATTATCAAGCGTTCCGGCATGTACCTGACGAAAGAAGGATGCCTGTCGTTGGAAGATGTGACGCGTGCCAAACGGTACGAGAACATCACCGTCGCTTGGCAGGATGACGCCTTCCACAGGCATGTGACCAGCTATTCCGGGTGGGTCGCGCAGATCATCCAGCACGAGGTCGACCACCTCGACGGCATTCTGGTGTGAGCTTGGTGGTGGTTGTGGCCGGTTGCGGTCGCGGTCGACTGTGGTTGTTGCCGTCTGCAGCCAGTATGTGAGCGGATCCTCGCACGATGACGGTCGGTGGATTGCCAGCTCAGCGGCTCATCCGATTATCAGTCGTTCGTATCCGCGCCCGCCACATCCGCCCGCACCCGCGCCCGTCGCGAGAACCACACGTTGAGCAGGGAGCCGGTGACCACAAGCACCACGCCAATCCAGAACGGCAGCCCAAGCGCGACCCCCAACAGCAGGGTGCTGGACGCGGTCGAAAACACCGGCGTCGCATAGGATCCAATCGCCAACGTTTCCATGTTGCCGTGCAGCATGCCGTACCCCCAGCACGCGTATCCGCCGGCAATCGATACCGCGCATGCAATCAGCGCCAGATACCCGCCGAGTCCGGGAGCCTGCGCGGGAAGCCCGTCGCCGGATGCGAAATGGATGACCCACAGCGCGACGGCCACGCTGCAGAAAAAAATCGTCGTGCCGTCATACCCGTCGGACATCGTCGGCGAGATGGCCGCGTACACCGACCAGATCAGCGCCCCGGCGAAGGCAAGCGCGAACGGCAGCGGATTCGACGCGATATTGCGCAGCGCCGACTGTACGTCCAGACTGTTGCCGCCCACCGCCATCGCCACGCCGGCGGTCGCGATGATGGCTCCCGGCAAGGCCTGCCAGACCGCGCCTTGCCGTTTGGACAGCGCCGCTGTGAACAGGACCAGCAGAGTCGGCCACAGGTAGTTGACGAGGCTGACTTCAACGGATTGTTCGGCGGTGGTGGCGAGTCCGATGGACAGGGAAATTGAGGCTTCGTATGTGACGAACATGAGGCCGCCGAGCAGCAGATAGCGTCGGGGCGCTTGGGAGAGCGGTTTCGGGCGTCGGGTGAGCATGAGCAGAATGCCGCCGACCGTGTAAATCAGGGCCGATCCGAGGGTCGCGCCGAACGCGTCCGCGACGAGTCGCACCAGACCCGCCATGAAGCCCCACAGTACAATCGCGAGTAGGCCGATTACTGTGCCGCCATGCGAAATCGCGTGGCCGAGGAACGGGTTGGCGGCGTCGGTGGTGCGGTTCGGCATGGCTGGGGCTCTCCTCTAGGATTGCTGGACGCGCGGTCGCGTTCGGCGCCCGTTGTCCGGCACCCGGCACTCGGTACTGGGCAGGTGTGCGGAAAGTGCGTCGGAGCGGAACGAGAGCGCGTATATTGCTAGCAACACTGTACCGCCCAGGTGTGCACGCCGGGTGACGCCGGCTCGACCGGCAGGCGAACAATCGGGCGAGTTGCCAGATAAACAATCAGGCAAATAATCTGTTTTTATTCAATTGTTTGTTGAGGTTTTAGTCATGTAGTTTTTTCGGGTTTAGGCAAAAGGCATGCCGACCACCCGTGGGCCTTATCTTGATGGTGCTTCGTTTTCCGTCAAGGAGGTCCGGAAAGGCTATGATCAGCATGCCCAAAGTCCAGTCTATCCGTCGTAGCAGTCGATCATCGGGGAAATGTAGACCTTGCCGTCACGGGCCTTGATCCCGCGTGGTGTCCGTGAGCCATTTCACGTTCGGCGCGGGAGCGGTGAAGTCCCGGTTGACGAGGTTGTCCGGCGCGGGCGTGACCTCGCCCTCGTATGAGCTGTAGCGCCGCCGTCCGGGGACATGGGCGACCAGCCCGTCCTCGCGCATGATCCTGCGAATCACCTTCTCCGACGTCCCGGTGCCCAGCGCCGCCTTGACCCGCCGATACCCGTATCGGCCTGTGTTTTGTCAAGTTGAAGTGGTCCGTTTGAGCGTGTTGTTTTGGTCCAAGTGAGCGGCAGGAATTGGTCCATTTGAGCACGGGGTTCCTGCCGCCCGTTTGTTTTGTTGTCGTGTGTGGTTATTCCATGAGCGCGTGGGTGCGCCGGTACGAGTCGCCGTCGAAGCGGATCATGCGCCCGTGGTGCACGGTCCGGTCGATGATGGCGGCGGCCATGTTCGGGTCGCCGAACACGCGTCCCCAGCCGCTGAATTCGATGTTCGTGGTGAAGATCACGCTCTGACGTTCATACGCATTGGTGACGACCTGGAACAGCAGGCGGCTGCCTTCCTCATCGACGGGCACGTAGCCGAGCTCGTCGATGATCAGGAGCCCCGCCTTGCCGATCATGGCGAGTTCCTTGTCGAGCCGGTTGTCCGTTTTGGCGCGCAGCAGGCGCATGACCAGTCCGGCGGCGGTGAAGAAGCGCGTCTCCGTGCCTTCCCTGCATGCTTTGCGGCCGAGGGCGATGGCCAGGTGCGTCTTGCCCGTGCCGGGAGGCCCGAACAGGACCACGTCCTCGTGCCGCCCGGTGAATTCGAGCGACTCGAGCGACTCGCGCCCGTAATCGACCGGGAAGCGGACCAGTGTCCAGTCGTACCCGTCGAGTTCCTTGGATTGGGGGAACCCGGCCTGTCGCAGCAGGCGCGCGCGTTTCGAGCGCCCGCGGGACGCGATCTCCTCGCGCATCCATGTTTCCATGAACGCCATCTGCGCCGCGGTCGCCTCCTCCAGGCTGTCGGCGAGGACCTGCCGGGTCAGCGGCAGGCCGCGCGCGAGTTCCATGATCGCCTCCATCCGGCGCCCGGTCGAGGCGCGCCGGCGCCTGGTGTCCTGTTCCTTGCCGTTTCCCGTGCTCATGCCATGTCTCCGTTCCCCTCGCGGCCGGGTCTGTTGAACTTGTCGTAGACGCTCAGGTCCGGGACGGGCGTGTCCACGGGCGCCTCCCCCTGGGCGATGCGCCGGGCCATCACGTCCACGCTCGCCGC
>JGZV01000011.1 GCA_000741495.1 Bifidobacterium thermophilum
CACAGTCCCGCGCTCCGCGCAACCGGCACGCGTCCCCCGGCCCGCCTGCCGTGCGTTCTCTTCCACTCGTCGATGGCCGCGTACGCGTCCAGCACCGCCTGTCCGAGCTCCTCGGCGGACGCGCCGGCAGGCACGGTGCCCCCGCCACACCTCGTCGCCCCAATCGTCGCCGATTCTTGGCGGATACGCGTACACCCAATATTCCTTGTCCTTGTAGTTGGTGACCTCGACGAGGTCGTTGTTCCGGACGAACGCCCGATACGTCCTGTATCTGGTGTCGTGCCGCCAGAAGTTCTCCTGCTCCTCGAGGCTCAGCTCGAGCGGGCCCGTGCGCTCGATGAACGCGAACGAGTCCAGCAGCGCCACGCCCACATCCCCGGCCGTCACGCCGGGGCCCTTCAGACTCCGAAAGAACCGGTCCGTCACCCGATTGATGCCCCAGCTCATCACGAACGGGCAGACCAGGAACCTGTCCTTCTCCCTGTTTATGGAGACTATCCTTATCTGGCTCATGTATTTTCCTCCTATTTCGCGATCTTGTACACGATGCGTATGCCTGTGCCAGCATGCTCCCTTTGAAACGCCTTCAGTGCCTCGGCGATATCATTGCCGATCGCGGTGTCCGGGAACACAACCTCCAGCATCTTGGCGAAGTCATTGCCGTGCATCGCCTTCCCCGTCTTCCTATTCCCCGGTATCGGCGGTGGCCGCAGGAACGGAAGCTTTATTGGATGCGATCGATCGCTATTTGTGTCCAGCCTGCCCGACGCCTGCGGCCGACTGTCCCTCCATCTCGCATTCCGGACGGCCTTTTTGCATGCAGGTCAATGGTTTGACGGCAGATGCCGCAACGCCCAGCCGCCGCTCCGACGCATTGCCATCGTTTGCACCCAGGGGAGCCCGTCTGCTGTAATCGGATGCGGGCCATGGTTGTGTCGGCCCGTAGGGAAGAGAAAGGGGCATGGGCGCCCGCGTCGTCGCACGCGTCCATGCGATACATGCAAGGGGATGAGGTCCTATGAGGGGTTCCCGTCTGTCATGCGTGCTATGCACGCTGCTTTCGCTGTTCATGGTGATGCCTGCCTCGGTGGCGTCCGCAGCCACCGAAGGAAGCGGCGGGTCCGGCGAGGTGACGATTCATTATTACGACAGTGCCGGCTGGGCGAAGCCGTTCGCGTACATGTACGGCGACGGCGTGCGCTCCGCGTCCTGGCCGGGCGAACGGATGACGGACGACGGCGACGGCTGGTACAGCGTCACCGTGGACGCGCCGCATGGATTGCGCGTGCTGTTCAGCGACAACGGAAAATCGCAGCACCCCGGAGCGAACCAACCGGGGTACGAGGTCAATGGCGAAGCCTGGTTCGTGGGGAGCACGCGGCACGACTCCATGCCGGAAGGCATGAAGGTGCACTTCTACGACTACGCGAACTGGGGCAAGGTCCGCCTGTACTACTATTCCGAAGCGGCCAGAGGGCCGACATGGCCGGGCGAGGCCATGCATGCAGACGGTGACGGATGGTATACCGCGACCATCTTCGGAACGCAGCCCGCCCGCGTGCTGTTCAACGATGGCGGCTCGAGGCAGACCCCGGCAAGCGGTCAGGAAGGTCATCTGGTAACGGCCGAGGCATGGTGCCGCAACGGCGTATGGACCGACACGAGACCCGACGGCGTGCTCGTCATGTTCCATAAGCCATCGGGATGGGGCAGCCCCCGAATCTACTATTACACGTCCGATGCCGACACCGGGCCCGCCTGGCCGGGCAACGCCATGAAGCACATGGCGGACGGCTGGTATTCCTACACGATAACGAAATACGCCAAGGCGCGTGTGCTGTTCAACGACGGCGGGCATCAGGTTCCCGCAAAGAGCGCGCCCGGCTACGAGGCGTCCGGGGGTATGCCGTTGGGACGGCGGCGACTGGTCCTGCGGCGATCCGGCCATCGACGGCGACGATGACGGCGTGCCCGATGTACTGGGCATGATGCTCGGCGGCGATAGCGACACCGACGGTGACGGACTGCCCGATGCGTTCGAAACCATCAGAACAGGCACGGACCCCTCCCGCGCCGATAGCGATGGCGACGGCGTGGCGGATGGCGATGAGGATCCGGATGGCGACGGGCTGACGAACCTGAACGAGCGGGAGATCGGCACGGACCCGATGGCGGCCGATACGGATGGCGACGGGCTGACCGACGGCGAGGAAACGACGCGCACTCATACCGATCCCCTCAAATCGGACACGGACGGCGATGGCGTGGACGACCGGCGTGAGATCCAATGGGGCACGGACCCGCTCGTACCTCAGGAGACGTTCGATGTGACGGCACCCGCCGAGGATGTTGGGCAAGGCGACGTGGACGTGTCCGTGTCGGTGAATCTCCCCGCGAGCCAGGCCGCCACCCTCGACGTGCGCAGATACGACAACCCGTCGTATTTCCCGGACGATATGCCGGGGCTCATAGGGGATGCGTACGAGTTCACCGTTGACGGGCAGGTGGGGTCCGCGACGCTGCGCTTCCGCTTCGACGAATCGCTGTTGTCGGATTCGTCGTTCGACCCGGCCATCTGCTGGTTCGACGAAAAGGAACAGCGGCTCGAGGAACTCGATACCACCGTGACCGGAAACGAGGCCACGGCGACGGTCTCGCATTTCTCGAAATACGTGCTGGTGAACCGGACCACGTTCCACGACTCGTTCTCATGGGAGGACGTGTGGGGCGACGAACAGTTCAACGCGGTGCAGACGGTGTTCGTCATAGACGATTCGGGCAGCATGTGGAGCAACGACCGCGGGAAGAAGCGCCTTTCCGTGGCCCGCGACCTTGTAGGGCGCTTCCCGGGGAACACCCGCACCGGCGTCGTGCGCTTCGCGGACGGAGCCACGGACCTGACCGGCGGGCTTACGGATGCGCAGACCGCGAAGAACGCCCTGGCGGATGCGAACTTCCACGATTCGGGCGGCACCAGCATGTACCTGGCCGTACGGCAGGCCCTGAACATGTTCCAGGGCGACGATGATGCGACGCTACGCAACATCATCGTGCTTTCCGACGGGGAGACTGCCGATACGCGGCTGCATGACAGCGTGGTCGCCGAAGCCAACAAGCGCAAGGTCAAGATCAACGCGGTCGGACTGGGCGGAGGCGGCCCCGGATCATATTTCGAGCGATGGATGAAACCGCTGGCCAGCCAGACCGGCGGCGAATCCTATCTCGCCCAGGACGCCGATGCGCTGGCCGGCATCTACGAGAACATCGGCAAGCTCATCGACATCGAGACCGACAGCGACGGCGACGGCATCCCCGACTGGTACGAGGACCATCTCGTGCTGTTCAACGGCGTCTCGCTCAAACTCGACAAGAACAATCCCGACACGGACGGCGACGGCATCCCCGACGGCGAGGAGATCGACCGCCTCGACTACCGGTACAACGCCGACCGCACCAAGGTGATTGTCACCGGACGGCTCATCACGAACCCCACACTGGTCGATTCGGACGGTGACGGCATCGCCGACGCGGACGAACCGGACCCGACGACCGACCCGATGAATCCCGACACGGACGGCGACGGGTTGACCGACGGCGACGAAGTGCGCCGCAACTTCGACCCGACCTCGCCCGACCCAGACGGCGACGGGCGGCGCGACGACAGGGAGCTCGCCGACGACACCAGCCCGTACGTGTACGACAAGGCATGGTACGAGCAGTTCGCCTGCTTCGTGGTCGGAGCGCTTGCGGGGGACTTCATCACCGATGACGACGACCCCGTCACCCTGGCCGGCCAGATCATCGGGGGCGTCATCCCCACATCCGATGTTCGCGACGCCATAGCGAACGTGAAGCACGGCGATTACGCATTCGCCGCGATCAGCGCCGCGGGCATCGTCCCCGCCGCCGGCGACGCGGCCAAGGGCGCGGCGAAGGCCGGCAGATTCATCCTGCGCAACATAGACGACCCGGCGAAGGCCGCAAGACTGCTGGCCATACTGGAGGAGAGCTGCCCGAGCGTGGTCGCCAAGCTCGGCGGCAGCGACGGATTCGTCAAGGCCGCCGCCAGCTTCTCCCAGACCGGCCACGCAAGACTCACCAAAAAAGAGAAGCAGCATCTCGTCAAGGCCGTCAACAAGGCCGGTCTCGCCAAGCATCTGGTCACATCCGGTAGGGACCTGCCCATCGCGGCCACAATCGACACCGGCAAGAACGTCTGGAACGAGCGGTGGCTGAAACGCGGCGACATCATCGACGAACACCTGAACGGGCATTCCACGGGCCGCGGCCTGGGCCGCACGTTCCCGGTCGCGGACAGGCTGGAGAACAGGGTCCTGGTGAGCACGAAAAGCCTCGACCTGGACGCGCGCAGCTACCAGACACCCGGCAGACTGAGATCCAGGCTCAACAAGTACGTGAAGGACCTCGAAGGATTCGAAGACAAGTACTTCAATAAGGTGGACGGCAATGGAAATAAATATATGTATTGGGGAAAGGAAAAATTTACTGCGAATAAATACGATTCCAAGATGCTTGAGGTCGTGTTCCCGGACACCGCAATCGGCAATGATATCGCCGAGGCGCTGAGGGCGTTCCAAAGGGAGCATGCCGGCACGGGGATGCAGATAGTGTACAAGATCGCCAAGTGAAAGGACCGCACATGGAACCGGACTTTGATCCCAAGTTCATCTCGGTGAACCGGGAGGGGGACAGGCTCCTCATTCTCCCATGCGTAAAATGCTGGGGGACAAATCGAACCACGGACAGGTATTTCGTAAGTCTGAGAGGTTCCGAGGTGACGCCCGAGCGCGTCGGCGAATCCATGCTGAACATGTTTTCTTTCATCGAGCATGCCGGCTCCCTTGAGCTGAGCCTCGAGGAGCAGGAGAATTGCTGGAAACACGACACCAGATACAAGACGTGGAGGGCGTTCGCTCGCAATAATGATCTCCTTTGGGTCTCCACCAGTCCCGGCGGCAGGTATCTGGTGTGCGCCTATGCGCCAAGGTCGGGCGGCGACGATCCGGGAGACTCCATATGGCACGCCATCGTGCCTGCGGGCGCGTCCGCCCGGGAGCTCGGACAGGCTGTGATGGACGCGTACGCGGCCATCGACGAGTGGAAGAGGGCGCGCGGCGAGCGGGGAGTGAACAGGGCTCCGTATCGTGTGCAGGATTACCAAGTAGAAGGAAAGGAAGCAAATGATATGGGTGTAATGACGGTATCGGTGAACCGGGAGGGGAATAGGATCCTGCTTCTACCTTATGTGGAGTGTTGGGGCGTTGATCGATTAACGGATCGGTTCTTTGCGAGTCTGAAGGGCCCCGGCGTGACGGCCGGGGATATAGGCAAGGCGGCGATGGACGCGTTCGCGTTCATCGAGCGCACGGGCCCGCTCGAGCTGAGCCTCGAGGAGCAGGAGAACTGTTGGCGGCACGACACCAAATACAAGACATGGAGAGCGTTCGCCCGCAACAACGATTTCGTGGACGTCACCTACTACGAGGACGACCATTACTGCATATGCGCGTACCGCCGCGTACCCGTGATCTGGTGGGTGACGAGGTGTGGCGGGGGCACCGTGCCTGCGGGCGCGTCCGCCGAAGAGCTCGGACAGGCGGTGCTGGACGCGTACGCGGCGGTCGACGAGTGGAAGAAAACGCACGGCCGGAGGGCCGGAAGACATGAGCCGGTTGCGCGGCGCGTGGGGCTGTGCGACGGG
>JGZV01000012.1 GCA_000741495.1 Bifidobacterium thermophilum
ATGGGGGTGGCAGGACAAGCATCCACCCGGACGGCAGGGAGACACCCCGCCGGTCATATTGCGATCCTTCGGCACACACGCGTCCCACCATCCGGTCCCCCAACCCACCACCAACCCCCCCCGCGGGCGTGAAAGCCTGTGGGATGACAATCGAAGATTTGCGGCGGCCATGGCCCAGGGGAGACGCCCGGACCCATTCCGAACCCGGAAGCGAAGACCTGGCACGGCGATGGTACTGCACCCGACAGGATGTGGGAGAGTAGCACGCCGCCGCACCAACACTCCACGAAGGGGGAGGGACGCAACACACGCCCCTCCCCCTCCTTTTATACCCACTCATCCACATAAGGTATTGACTGTTCATGTACCTTGGCGTGACCATCTGACCAGCATCCAGTCTTACTGTGTGGAATTTCAACATCAGCGTCCGCTCTTCCTATCTGGATACACCTTTTCGCCATCCTCTCTACCGCTCATCGCCATGTTACGAGTTCCATCTCGCATCCCACTTCTTGAACCTCAAATCTCAAATCATCGTTTCCACCGTGTCGCCTGCATATGATGTGAAGTATATGTTTACGGATCACGGCTTAGCTGAGGAGAATGCTATGGTTCCGGCGAAGTATGAATCACCGTATGACGGTGTCGACCGTGGTACAGATGTGTATCGTGTGATGGATCTCGACCTTGATGGTGTCTGTGCGGATTACACGGAAGCCATGCGTCAGTGGCTTGTTCATGCGGGCCGTATGCCTGCTGATACGTATCCTGATATGACGCGTTACGACATGACATCAGCAACCGGCTGGCCTTTCCAATCGGTCGAAGAGTACAAACAGGCTCACCGAGAAGCGGAGGCGAATCACCTCTATGCGACGATGCCCGTCATTCAAGGTGCACCTGAAGCCTTGCGGCGTCTCGCTGATGAGCACGTATACATCAGAGTCGTTACCCATCGGTTGTTCGTCTCCGGGCAGCATCAGATCGTCGTGTCAGATACAGCCAAATGGCTTGACGACAACCATATCCCTTACATGTCCTTATGCTTCACCGGTCTCAAGGACACCATGCACGCGACCATCCACATCGATGACTCGCCTGCAAATATTCTTGCACTTCGTCAAGCCGGCGAGCATGTCGTCGTGTTCGACCAGCCTTACAACCGGCAGCTGGATGGTCCACGTCTGTCCGCATGGGACGAAACCAGCGTTCCCAAGCTGATGGCATGGATGGATCAGTGGCGCGCGACCGATAGCGGCAAGTGAGAGAGGACAGCATGACACAAGCATCAGTCAACGTTGACGACCAAGACAACGTCTTCGTGGCATATGTGCATTCCACACATCCGATGATGAGCGCGTCGTCGATCGTGCAAGGAGACCATTGGCGTATCGGAATCCTGACCGAATCACTGATTCGTTTCGAATGGTCAGATTCCGGCGAATTCGAGGACAATCCCACGCAGATGGTCGTCTGCCGTGATTTCGGCACAGCACCGCGATTCACGGTGACACATCGCAGCGGATTGCTCATCATCGACACCCCGGACCTGTACATCACGTATGACGGCAAACCGTTCAGCAAAGAGGGGTTGAGCGTGGTTGTCAAAGGCGTGGCCGATACCCAGTTCAACACCTGGCATTACGGGGACGAGCCGAAGCATAATCTCAAAGGCACTGCGCGCACGCTTGATGAGGCGGATGGCGAGATTGCGCTGGGAGATGGGGTTATTTCGCGAGACGGCTGGGCGGTACTCGATGATTCCGCGGCGAATGTGATCGTACTGACGGATGAAGTGAACGGCAAGCCGAATCCTCTCGGCGCATGGATCACGCCTCGAGACCATCAGGAAACCGACTTGTATTTCTTCGGCTATGGTCGACGCTACACCGAAGCAGTACAGGACTTCTACCGACTCGCCGGGCCGACGCCGCTGCTGCCGCGTTTCGCGCTCGGCAACTGGTGGAGCCGCTACTACCGGTATACCCAAGACGAGTACCTCAATCTCATGGACCGGTTCAAACGTGAAGGCATTCCGTTCACCACATCGGTGATCGACATGGATTGGCATCGTGTCGACGACATTGACCCGAAGTATGGCTCCGGCTGGACCGGATACTCGTGGAACAGGCAACTGTTCCCCGACCATAAGACGCTGCTGCGCGATTTGCACCAGCGTGGGCTCAAAGTCACGTTGAATGTGCATCCTCGAGACGGCGTGCGCGCGTTTGAAGATGATTACCGGCAAGTGGCCGAACGGGTCGGCATTGATCCCACAACCGAAGAGGCGGTGGAATTCGACCTGACGAATCCTGATTTCATCAGCGCATATCTTGACATGCATCATCGCTTGGAGTCCGAAGGCGTTGACTTTTGGTGGCTCGACTGGCAGCAAGGCGGTGTGACCCGCCAGCCCGGACTCGACCCGTTGTGGGCGCTGAACCACGTGCACTATCTGGATTCAGGCCGTGACCATGGCTGGCCGCTGACCTTCTCGCGTTATGCGGGCCCGGGATCGCACCGGTATCCGGTCGGATTCTCCGGAGATACCGTCGTGACGTGGAAATCGTTGCAATTCCAGCCGTATTTCACTGCGGCGGCATCGAATATCGGCTACGGATGGTGGAGTCATGATATCGGCGGGCATATGTGCGGGTATCGAGACGAGCATCTGGAGGCACGCTGGTATCAGCTTGGCGCTTTCAGCCCGATCAATCGTCTGCATTCCAGCAACTCGCAGTTCATGGGCAAAGAGCCATGGAATTTCTCCGCAGATGTACGTCATGCCATGGTGGACGCTCTGCGGCTGCGTCACATGATGCTGCCGTACCTGTACACCATGAACTACCGGGCGGCGTTCGAAGGCATGCCGCTTGTCGAGCCGATGTATTGGGCTGACCCGAATAATCCGCAGGCATATGAAGTCCCGGATGAATTCCGTTTCGGCACGCAGCTGTTGGTGGCACCAATCGTCACGGATGACGACGATTCCGCCCGCCTCGGTCGCACTGAAGCATGGTTGCCGCAAGGCGAATGGTATGACTTCTTCGACGGTCGTCGGTACGCTTCCTCGAACCCATCCGGGCGACGGCTGGAGGTCTGGCGTGCCATCGATCGCATTCCTGTGTTCGCCCGAGCGGGAGGCATCGTGCCATTGCAGGAGCTCGGCGATGGCGATGCCGTCAACAACCTGGATAATCCGCAATCCCTGCGCGTACTGGTATTCCCCGGCGCGGATGGTCGTTTCGCGATGATCGAGGATGATGGAGTCTTCGTGCCGTCTGTGCTGTCTGTGCCGTCTGCACAATCCGCATCGGTCGGCGAATCAGGTGACCACACTGCGACTACGCGCATGGCGTTCAACTGGAACGACACCAGCCGGGTGGTCTCGGGCGACGGCTGCAGTTCGCGGTTCACCATCGCCCCGGTTGAGGGCAGGGCAGACGCGGTACCGTCGCGACGCGACTGGACGATTGTGTTCCGCGGCGTTGCCGACGTCAATCCTGCCGATATCAGCGTCAACATCGACAACACCGTCTGCGACAAGGTGGAAATCTCCTATGATGCCCCGACGTTGAGCCTGTCGATCACAGTGTCTCGGGTGCCGTCTTCTGCGGGCGTGACCATGGCAATCAAGGGAGGGCTGCACATCGCGGACAACCCGATTGAGTCCGACGCGCTCAATGTGCTCATGCGCGCGCACATGCCGTATAGTTCCAAGGAACACGCAATGCAGGCGATATATGAGCAGGGCGTGCGTGCGATTGGCGCTTTGCGTACCTTCACAACGGCACCCGCTTTTGGCGGCGGATTATTCGCGGCGAACGGAATGCCTGACGCGGTGATTGGCGCGTTGACGGAAATTCTCTTGCGGGACTGAACCGTAGAGGATTGGCGCGGTCTGGAGTCGCCGGCGACGGTGACGCCAGACGCGTGCAAACCGTTCGTCTTCCGACATCACCCACGGTTAGGATGAATCAAGTGACAGGGAATTCATCAGATCATGGGCACGGGCAGAGCATGTCGTCGTCCGCGTCAGCGCCAGGCGCGGTATCAGATGCCGCGCCGGCGTCCGCAAGCGATACCGCACCACGCCGTGCGAGCGCCGACGCACAATACCGCCGTATGACAGGCGCCCCGGTTCGCGGCCTGATCCTTGCGCTGTGCCTCCCCGCGGTCATATCGAACCTGGTCACCACCGCCTACAATCTCGCTGACACGTGTTTCATCGGTCGTCTGGGCACTTCGCAGTCCGGCGCAATCGGCATCGCTTACTCGGTGATGACGGTATTCCAAGCGTTCGGCTTCTTCTTCGGCAACGGTTCCGGCAATTCCATGAGCCGGGAACTGGGCAAACGCAATACCGAGCGTGCCGCGCGCCTGCTCGCGGTCGGCTTCTGCGGAGCGGTCCTCGGCGGACTCATGTTGGCGGTCCTCGGGCTGGCCACCTTACCGCGTCTGGTGATTATGCTCGGCTCGACCGCGACCATCGCACCGTATGCCATGGCATATCTCACGCCGATTCTTCTCGCGGCTCCCATGGTGTGCGGGTCGTTCGCGCTGAACGGTTTGCTGCGTTACCAAGGATTGTCGTTGTACGGCATGATCGGTCTGGTCACTGGTGCGATGCTGAATTTCATCGTCGCGCCATTGCTGATTTTCGTTGCGCGGCTTGGTATCGCCGGTGCCGGCATCGCCACCGCGATATGCCAGACCATCAGTTTCATGCTCCTGGTCACGTTCGCCGTCCGCCGGGGTGTCGTCAGGCTTGATATCCGCAAGGGCAGGCCTGACATGCTGCTCGTGCGTGAAATCATTGGAGGCGGTATGCCGTCGCTGTTGCGGCAAGGTGCCGGTTCGCTCGCGACCACATGCGTGAACTTGGCGGCCAACCCCTTCGGCGATGCGGTCATTGCCGCCATGGCGATCGTCATGCGTGTCATGCTTGCCATCAATTCAATCATCGTCGGCCTGGGGCAAGGTTTCCAGCCGGTGTGTGGGTACAATTACGGTGCTGGGCTGTATCGGCGTGTTAAGGAAGGGTACTGGTTCTGCGTGCGCTTGTCTTCGCTGGCCCTGGTGGTCATTGCAATCGCCGTCGCAGTGCTCGCCCCGGATATCATCGGTCTGTTCCGATCCGACCCGCAGGTGATTGCCGTTGGTACCGTGGCGTTGCGCATCCAATGCTGCACGGTGCCGCTCAACGGCTTCGCGATGATGTCCAATATGATGCAGCAGACCATGGGCAGGACGGTTATCGCGTCCTTCGTGGCGGTCTGCAGGCTTGGTTTGTTTCTCGCCCCGGCGGCGTTGATTCTTGCGCGTATCTTCGGTGTGCCGGGTGTCCAGGTTGCGCAATCGGTCTCTGACATCCTTTCCATCATCGTGACCGTACCGTTGCAAGCGCGAATCCTACGCTCGCTTGGTGAGTCCCGCAAGACGGTGTGATTGCTGATACCGCGATTGCCATGTGTGTGCGCACGGCGTAACGGTCGTGGCAGTGGCGGCTTGTATCATGTGGGATATGAGAATCGCACGTTTCACCAAAGACGACAAGACCCCGCAATACGCCTTCGTGCAGAAGGACGAGCAGGATGGCAAGGATTATCTCGTAGTACTCAGCGGCTACCCGTTCGGTGCACAGCCTGTGGAACCGACCGGCGAACGGTTTGCGCTTGACGCGGACGGTTTGCGTCTGCTCGCCCCGGTCATCCCGTCCAAGATTTATGGCTTGGCAAAGAACTATGAGGCGCACGCCCAGTTCATGCACGAGACCGGGCATAGTGAGATCGCGCACGCGCCTGAGGATATGGTGATTTTCTCGAAGCCGAGCACGTCGGTGATCGGTCCTGACGATCCGATTGTCATTCCGCCGTTCTCACACGATATGAATTTCGAGCCGGAAGTCGCGGTTATTATGGGCCGAATCGCGAAGAATGTGCCGGTCGAGAAGGCCATGGATTACGTGCTCGGTTTCACGTGCGTCAACGATGTGACCTTGCGCGACTTGCAGGGCGCCGACCCAATGTGGACGCGCGCGAAAGGCTTCGACACCGCGTGCCCGCTCGGACCGTGGATCCAGACCGATCTGAATTGGAAGGACGCGAAGATCTCCTTCACGCTCAACGGCAAGGACGTGCCGGAGGCCAGCGGTACGACCGCGAAGCTGATTCACGGCATCCCCGAGCAGATCGCCGCGATTTCCAGCTTCTCCACACTGCTGCCCGGCGACGTGATTATGACCGGCACGCCGAACGCATCCGGCAGCCTCAAACCGGGTGACGAGCCGGTCGTCCACGTGGAGGGTATCGGCAGCTTGCGCAATGTAGTGGTGCAGGGCTGACTGTCTGGCCGGCGGGTTGCCCAATCGTCAGTTGATGTTGGACTAAGCCTCGTCTGAACTTGCCACTTACTTACCAGCAGGTGGTAAGTAAGTGGCAAGTTCGGTGGCAAGTTCAATCCCGGATCCTGCAAGTGTGGCATATCTCGGGGCATATCTCGGTGGGGCAGTCGGTGATTGCCGGCTGCCCGGGGCCTACACCGTCAGTTCGATCTGGTTGCCTTCGATGGCGATGATGCAGCTTTCGTAGTAGCCGTCGCCCGTGGTGCGCGGGCCGCTCAGCACCTCGTAGCCGTCGGCCTTGAGCCGGGCGGTGAGGTCATCGACTGCCTGCGTGCTGCCCAGGCTGAAGGCGACGTGTACGTAGCCGGTGCGTGCGAAAGGGCTTGGCGTTATCTTCCATGCCGGGGGCGTGTCATGATCAAGCCGCGTATTTCCGTCGAAACTGAGGAAATACGAGCGGAAATCGGTGGTGGGGTTATGGTACTCGTCGTTCGATGTAGCTCCCAGATAGGTGACGAAGAAGTCCTTCGCCGCTTCGAGATCGTTCACATACAGCGCCACGTGGTTGATGCTCGCGATGCCGGTGCCCATAGGGTCTCCTTGTCGTTCGGGTTCGTCGGTTTTCTGATACGGTTCACTGAGCCGTTCTACTTATGATACGGCTCGTGGGCGTTGATCTTGAAAGCGCGGTAGACCTGCTCGAGCAGGATCACGCGCATGAGCTGATGCGGGAAAGTCATGGGGGAGAAGCTGAGCTTCCAGTCGGCGCGTGAGAGGATTTCAGGCGCCAGCCCGAGCGAGCCGCCGATGATGAACTGGATGTGGCTGGCGCCGTGCAGCGCGAGGTCGTTAAGCTTCGCGGCGAACCGCTCCGAGCCGAGCATCTGTCCGTCGATGGCGAGCGCGATGACATACGCGCCGTCTTTGATATGTTTGGCGATGCGCTCGCCTTCCTTGCGTTTGATGAGCTCGTCGGTGCCGGGTGTCGCATGTTCCGGTGTTTTCTCGTCGGCCACTTCGATGATGCTCAGCTTGCAGAAGCGCGACAGGCGTTTCGAGTATTCGTCAATCGCGTCGCGCAGATACCGTTCCTTGATGCGGCCGGGGGCGATGATGTCGATGTTCATGGGGGTGTGCGTTCCTTCCGTCAACCAGTGCCATCGTAGCGGTGACGGGTTCCAAGATATGCAGAAGCGACCGGGTATGGATCCGCCTATTGGCCCGAAATATCAAAGAAAATACAAAACTTGAGTCAACTAGGCTCAAGTTTGGAATAATCGGCGGAGAAAACGGTTGGATACAGCAGACACAGACAACAAAGCGTCCCACGGGTGAAGCCGCCCAAGGGTCGCGAATGGAGGAACCATGCAAGCACAATTCACCAATATGGCCCAGGAAGCCATCAGTGACGCCGTGCAGAGCGCGTCCGCCGCGGGCAACGCCCAAGTCGAAACGTTGCACCTGCTTGACGCACTGCTTCGCCAGCAGAACGGCGTCGTCCCCAGCCTCGTCAAAGCGGCCGGCGGAGATATCAAAGCCATCGGCGCGGCCGTACGCAACGGGTTGGTCAACCTGCCGAGCGCCAGCGGGTCAAGCACCACGCAGGCGCAGCCCAGCCGTCAGCTCGAAGCGGCGCTCGTCCAAGCCGAACAGGAAATGAAGCAGCTCGGGGATGATTTCATCTCCACCGAACACCTGCTCATTGCCATCGCCGCGAGCAAGCCGAACAAATCCGCTGACATTCTCGAAGCCAACGGTGTGACCGCCGAATCGCTGCGCAAGGCGTTGCCGCAGATCCGCGGCGGCGCGCACGTGACCAGCGCGGACGCGGAAGGCAATTACAAGGCGCTCGAAAAGTATTCGACCGACCTGACCGCCGCCGCGAAGGAAGGCAAGCTCGACCCGGTGATCGGCCGTGACCAGGAGATCCGCCGTGTCATCCAGATCCTGTCCCGCCGCACCAAGAACAACCCGGTGCTCATCGGCGAGCCAGGCGTCGGCAAAACCGCCGTCGTCGAAGGCCTCGCCCAGCGTATCGTTGCCGGGGATGTGCCGAGCACGCTGCGCAATAAGAAACTCATCAGCCTTGATTTGGGCTCCATGGTCGCCGGATCGAAGTATCGCGGCGAATTCGAGGAACGCCTCAAGGCCGTGCTCAATGAGATCAAGAATGCGAACGGGCAGATCATCACCTTCATCGACGAAATCCACACCATCGTCGGAGCCGGTGCTGCAGAAGGCTCGATGGATGCGGGCAACATGCTCAAGCCGATGCTTGCGCGCGGTGAACTGCGCCTGATCGGCGCCACCACGCTTGACGAATACCGTGAGAACATCGAAAAGGACCCGGCGCTTGAACGCCGATTCCAGCAAGTGTTCGTCGGCGAACCGAGCGTCGAGGACACCATCGCGATCCTGCGCGGTATCGCGCCCAAGTACGAGGCCCACCACAAGGTGACCATCGGCGATGACGCGCTCGTCGCCGCCGCCCAGCTGTCCGACCGGTACATCACCGGGCGTCAGCTGCCGGACAAGGCCATCGATTTGGTTGATGAGGCGGCCGCACACCTGCGCATGGAACTCGACTCCTCGCCTGAGGAAATCGATGAGCTCAAGCGTCAGGTGGACCGGCTCAAGATGGAACGCGCCTATCTGTTGGGCAATCCGAAGGATGACAAGGCTGAGCAGAAGAAGGCGGACTCGCTGGACGAGAAGTCCCGTGAACGCCTCGCCGACCTTGACAAGGAGCTCGCCGACAAAACCGAGAAGCTCAACGGCCTCAACGCCCGCTGGAATATGGAGAAAAGCGGACACAACAAGGTCGGCGACCTGCGCAAGAAGCTCGACGAGCTGCAAGTGGAAGCCGAACGTTGCGAACGCGACGGCGACCTGGCGAAGTCTTCCGAAATCAGGTACGGCGAGATCCCGCACATCCAGAAGGAAATCGCCGCCGCCGAGCAGGAGGAACGCGATGCCAAGGAAACCGGCGCCGAGGAGACCCCGATGGTCCCCGACAAGGTCGATGCGGATTCCATCGCACAAATCGTCTCCGAATGGACCGGCATCCCCGTCGGCCGCCTGATGCAAGGCGAAAACGAGAAGCTCCTGCACATGGAGGAGTACCTCGGCAAGCGTGTCATCGGTCAGAAGGACGCCATCCGTGCGGTCTCCGACGCGGTGCGTCGCTCGCGTGCCGGCATTTCCGACCCGAACCGTCCGACCGGATCGTTCCTGTTCCTGGGCCCCACCGGCGTGGGCAAGACCGAGCTCGCCAAGGCGCTCGCCGACTTCCTGTTCGACGACGAGAAGGCCATGGTGCGCATCGATATGAGCGAGTACATGGAGAAAGCCTCCGTGTCCCGCTTGATCGGTGCCGCTCCGGGCTACATCGGCTACGAGGAAGGCGGTCAGCTGACCGAGGCCGTGCGTCGGCGCCCCTACTCGGTGGTGCTGTTCGACGAGGTCGAGAAGGCGAACCCGGAAGTCTTTGACCTGTTGCTGCAGGTGCTGGACGATGGTCGCCTGACCGATGGCCAAGGCAGGACCGTGGACTTCAAGAACACGATTCTGATCATGACCTCGAATCTCGGTTCGCAATTCCTGGTGCAGCCTGACCTGGATGAGGAAGCTAAGCAGAAGGCCGTGATGGATGCCGTGCATGCACACTTCAAGCCGGAATTCATCAACCGTCTCGACGAGCTGGTCATCTTCCACCCGTTGACTCGTCAGGAGCTCGGTAGCATCGTCGATTTGCAGGTGCGTCAGGTGGCCGCGCGGCTTACCGAACGCCGGATTTCGCTGCAGGTCACGGATGCGGCTCGCGATTGGCTCGCCAACACCGGGTACGATCCGGCGTACGGCGCTCGTCCGCTGCGCAGGCTCGTGCAGACCGAGGTCGGCGACCAGCTGGCGCGTCTGCTGCTTGCCGGCAAGGTGCATGACGGTGACACCGTGCTCGTCGATCAGACCGGTGGTGAGCACCTCGAACTCACCGACATGCCTGAGGATCCGCTGTCTGGCGTGACCGTCGAAGGCGTGCAGGAAGACAAGTGACGGTTTCCTGAACGCGAAACGGCTGCCTGTGCAAAACCATATCAAGGCTTGCACAGGCAGCCGTTTCGTATATTGCGAGCTGTTGGCATCGGGCCGCGTTCTGCTTCTGCCGGCGCTCAGTATGCCGTCAGCGTGGCAGAAGCAGAAGACGGATTACTTCTCGAGGAACAGTTCGGGCGCCTTACTGAAGTTCGCGGCGCAATGCTCGCCGCAGAAATAGTAGGTCGTGCCGTTGTAGGTGCGGGTGATCGCCTCGTCGTTCACGGCGACGTTCATACCGCACACCGGGTCGGTCGCGGTTTCGCCGTCGCCGGGGGTCGCTTCGGCCATCTGGCCCATATGATGCATATCCATGGTGTTCTCCTTGCTCTTGGTGTCGGGGTCGTTGACGGTGTTGACATGGTGATTGGCGTTCGACGGTTGGTTCAGTGCGGTGTGCTCGTCGACGATAATGGTGGGCTCTGTGGTCGGCACGTTGGCATCCACGGAACCGGTAGCCAGATCATCGACGATGCGCGCATGCCGCAGCCGGTTCGCATTGAGGACCAGGCATACGCTGGACAACGCCATGGCAAGACCCGCGACCATCGGGCTGAGCAGCCAACCGGTGAACGGGTAGAGCACGCCTGCGGCGATCGGGATGCCGATGACGTTGTATCCGAAGGCCCACGCGTAATTCTCCCGGATGTTGCGCATGGTCGCGTTCGACAGGTTGATGAGTTTCAGTACGCCGCGCAGGTCGCCGCTCATCAGGGTGACGTCAGCCGACTGCATGGCCACATCCGTGCCGGTGCCGATGGCGATGCCCAGATCGGCTTGTGCCAGGGCCGGGGCGTCGTTGATGCCGTCACCGACCATCGCAATCAGCTCGCCGTCGCGCTTGTCGGCGTCGCGCTGCGCCTGCAACTGTTCGATCCAGTAGGCCTTGCCGTCGGGCCGTACCTGTGCGATCACCGTGTCAATGCCGACCTGCTTGGCGATGCGGCCCGCGACTTCGGCCTTGTCACCGCTGAGCATGATGGTGCGCACACCGGCCTTGCGCAATGCCGCAACCGCTTGCTGCGAGCCGGGTTTGACGGTATCCGACGTGTAGGAGGGATGATCGGGGTCGGCGCCCGCATCCACGGTGCCGCGAGTAATCGTGCCGGTTTTGTCAAAAACAACGGTGCGGATATTGCGCGCCTGCTCCAACGCTTTCGCCGACGTGACCAGCACGCCGTTGGTGGCGCCAAGCCCCGTCGCCGCGGTGACGGACAGCGGTGTGGCGAGTCCCAGGGCGCACGGGCAGGCGATGATCAGCACGCTGACTGCTGTAATCAACGCATGGGCGAGCCGTGGCTGGGGGCCGAAGGACACCCAGATCGCGAAGGTCCAGATGGCGATGATGATGACCACGGGCACGAACACCCGCGCGATGCGGTCCGCGAGCTGCTGTACCGGGGCCTTGGTGGCCTGCGCCCGGGCGACCATTGCGATGATCTGCGCGAGGATGCTGTCGCCGCCGACTTGGCTGACCCGGATGACCGCGTTGCCTTTGAGCGCGATAGTCGCTCCGGTGACAGTACTGCCCGTGCTGCTGTGCGCGGACGCGGATTCGCCGGTGATCATCGATTCGTCGATATCCAGCGCGCCGGCGACGACCACACCGTCGGCGGGGATGCGCTCGCCGGCTTTGACGACCACCAGGTCGCCGACCTTCAAGTCATCGACACCGATGGTGGTCTGGTTGTTCGGGTCGTGCCAGGCGTGTTCACCTTGGTCGAGCGTATCGGGGCTGATGATCTGCGCGTTGCGGGGACGCAGCTTGATTAGTGATTGCACGGCTTTGCCGGTACCTTCACGAGCCTTGCTTTCCAGCAGGCGTCCGACAAGCACCAAGGTGATGACCACGCCGACCGATTCGAAATACGGCTCGCGCGATCCTGCCGGCAGCGCCGGCCCCGCGATGCATACGACCAGGCTGTACAGATATGCGGCGGTAGAACCGAGCGATACCAGCGAATTCATGTCGGGGGAGCGGTGGATGAGCGCCGGCCAGCCGACCTTGTGGATGGGTGCGCCGCAGTAGAACATGACCGGGGTGATGAGCACCGCTTGAAGCCATGGATTGGTCAGCCACGCGGGCATGGAGACATGGCCTCCCATATGGAGCATGGAGACGATGAACACCGGCAGGGTCAGCACGGTGCCGATGACGACCAGCCGGCCGAGCTGCTTGATTTCCTTGCGGCGCTCGTCCGCCGCCTTACGCTCGTTGTCCAATGCGTCCATGGCGTTCAGTGCGGGTGTTGCCGCTGCGGCTGATGTTTGGCCGCTGTGCTGGATTGCGTTGTGGTCTTTGCCGTCATCCTCGACGCGGAGCATGCCGTGAACCATGTTCATGCCGCACGCGAAGGGGTAATCGCCGGGGGCGAGCGCCGGCAGATGCACGTCGGTATGTTCATTGCCGGGCAGCATGGCGTCAAGGCCGAGGTCGGAGAACACGACGTGTGAGGTGCATTCCCCGGTTTCTTGGCGGTCGAAATGCAGGGTGATCGGCACGCCGGGTTTCATGGTGATTAGGGACGGTTCGTAGCCGCCTTTGACGATGATGTCGGCGCTTTGCATGCCTTGCTCCTGCTTGGCTGCAGTGCCTTCGCGCTTGGCGAAGAAGAATCGCAATGTCAGCCATGTCGCGATGATGGCGAGCACGACTGCGATCGCGGCGATAAACAGATCGAATCCCATGCGTCTCCTCCTTATGTTGTCTTTCATCGTTGCAGTCGGTGGTGACCGGCTGGCGAAGATGGCGGCAATCTGCCGCCGACCCGGCGTGTCTGGCACGTGGATTGTGTCTGCGCTGTTGGCAAACACTTTGATATATACCATATGGGGTATACTGAACAAGAGTATTCAGCCCTTGGAATAATAGTTATGGAAGGTGGAGCGATGAATGGTTATGCGGGTGACAAGAAGAATATCCAGATGAGAATGCATCGCATCGAAGGGCAGGTCAAGGCCATCGGGCGCATGGTGGATGACGACAGATATTGCATTGATATTCTTACGCAAATCGCCGCAGTGGAATCCGCATTGAAATCAGTGTCCATGCTGCTGTTGGACGACCATCTCGACCATTGCGTGCGCGAAGCGGTCGAACAGGGTGGCCAAGTGGCGGATGCCAAACTCCAGGAAGTCTCTGAAGCGGTATCCCGCCTCGTGAAATAACCGTGTCGCGCTGCCGCGTCCATGGCTTGCTGTTGACTAGAACATATGTTCGATAGTGTGGTTGAGGTACTGGCGCTGATTGTCGTCGTCGCGGTTCTGGGGGCCGTGGCGGGGTTCATGATGGGCCGCAGCAAAGGGCAGCAGGACGCCCGTGGGGCGAACCGGCAGGAGCTCGACGCCGCCCGCGGCGACGTCGAATCCGCGCGCGTGCAGATCGGCGAGCTTACAGCACAGGTAGCACAGTATCGTGCGCAAATCGGCGGTCTGCAAGAACAGCTGCAATTCGTGAAATCCCAGCTGTCCCAAGCTCAACAGGCCGAGCAAATCCGCATCCAGCGTGAGCGGGAGCGAGCCCAGGCCGAAGAGGACCGCAAACGCCAAGAACAGGCGAAAACCCTGACCGAACAAAGCAAAGTGCTCTCCGCGCTCGCCCCCGTGCAGAAGAACCTCGATGCGTTGCAGCAAAAAGTCGCCGATATCGAAGAAGGGCGCAAACGCGAGATGGGTGCGCTTGGCGAGCAGCTCAAAGGGCTGGGCGACCAGCAGGCGCGGCTCGACAAAGAAACCAGCTCCCTGTCCGCCGCATTGCGCGACAACAAAGTGCGAGGCGCCTGGGGCGAGGCACAGCTGCGCAATATCGTGGAATCCGCAGGGTTGCTCGAACATGTCGATTTCGATACGCAGGTCGTGGTGAAAGGCGAGAACGACGCCACCCAGCGTCCGGATATGGTGATTCACCTGCCGGGGAACAAGAGCATCCCGATCGACGCGAAAGTCCCGTACGCGGACTACCAGCGTGCCTGTGCCATCCCCGACACCGCGTCCCCGGAGGAGCTCGCGCGGCGTGACCAGCTGTTGCAGGCCCATGCGAAGGCGTTGCGCGAGCATGTCAAGACACTCGGCAACAAGGCCTACTGGAATGCGTTCGACACGACACCTGATTTCGTCATCGCCTTCATCCCGAACGAATCGCTGCTCCAAGCCGCCTTGCAAGCGGATCCGACGCTACTGGACGACGCGTTCGCGCAGAAAGTCGCGTTGACCTCACCGGTCACGCTGTGGGCGGTGCTGAAATCGGTCGCCTTCGCCTGGCAGCAGCAAAGCCTGACGGATGACGCCAAAGAGCTGTTCGACCTGTCCCGCGAGCTGTATGAGCGTTTCTCCACACTCGGAGACAAAGCCAACAAGCTCGGTTCCGCCATCACCAGAACGGTCGGCGCATACAACCAATTCGCCGCTTCGCTGGAATCACGTGTGTTGGTCACCGCCCGCAAACTGCAGAAAATCGACGGCAACAAAGTCATCGCCGCCGTGACACCCATCGAACCCGACAAAGCCGACGTCCGCGAACTGACCGCCCCCCGAAGTCCAACCCGACAGCAGCGAAAGCTGACGGCGTCGTACGGAAGCGTAGGTAGAGTAGCAGTATGACTGAGAACAGCGAGAACCAGACGTTCAGACGCACGGGATCCACCACCGCCAGCAGTGCCGCCGAGACGGATACCGGCAACGCCGCCGCACATGACGCGGCATCATTCGCCATGCTCGAACCGCGTGAACAACTGCGGCAGGTCCTCACCCAGGCGGTGAGCGGCAGACCCTTCAGCGAGCTGTATGCGGTGGCGTTCGATCACCGTACCGCTGCGACCGTCGGTCATGTGCTGCTCGACGCTCTGGAAGAACAAGGCTATGGAGTCGATGATTTCGACGCGGTCGGCGCCCTGACCGCCGCCGCTGTCCCACTGGTATCCGCGGTGATTCTCGCGGCCGCCTCACGTGGCGAAGACCTCGACGGCTTCGTCATGGATTTCGTCTACCCGTCCGTCAAAGGCCCGTCCATCGCCGGCAAGCGCGTGATTCTGCTCGACGCCTGGCTGTCCGAAAAATCTTACGTGCAGACCTCCTCGCTGGTCACCTTGCGTAACGGCAACGAGCTGAGCCTCGATTTCAGCATCGTCGAACATGAGGGCGCCAAGGTCCTCGCCGTCGCCTCACTGATCGGCGGGGTCGGCGACGCCGATCATGTCGCCGGAGAACGGCAGCATATCGAAGTCAGCAACCCCGTTACCGCAGAACACACCACGTTGCCGCTGATCCAGGTATTCGACGAGCGGGAATTGAGGAGCGAATAATACCGTCGACCGCGCCCGGCAAACGGATGACGCGGCAACGAAAGCAGCAAGGCAGGTAGCAGGTGCACGAACCGAGCGAATACACCAAGCAGGTGCAGATGTCAGGGGAACCGGTATTCCGTGAAATCGGCGTCGGCCCGTGGGGGCAGGAGTATCCCGGCGAACCGCGCCCGGACACGCCCGGCACACCGGCGTTTGACCCTCGCTACGACACCGATCTGCTCGACCACGGCGACCGCCGCAACGTGCTCGACCGTTACCGATACTGGACCGTGGACGCCATCAAGGCCGATCTTGACGCCCGCAGCCGTTACCCCTTCGAAATCGCAGTGGAGAACTGGACCCACGATTTCAACATCGGTTCGGCCGTTCGCAGCGCCAACGCGTTCGGCGCCTCCCGCGTCCACATCGTCGGCCCGCACAAGTGGAACCGCAAAGGCGCGTTGATGACCGAACTGTATCAGCATGTCGACTATCATCCGTCCATCCGGGAACTGGCGGCATCCTGGCGGTATCGGATTGCCGGCGAAATCGCAGCAGAACAGGCGCGAGCCAATGCGCGTGACATCCGCGCCTCCATCGCGCATAGAGCGTTGGCATCCGTCGAACAGCGCGAACAAGCACGGTCGGCACACCGGCTGGAGATACTGCGTAGCGCGAAAATCATCGCGTTGGACATCATTCCGGGAGCCGTGCCGATTGAACGATACCGGTTCCCGGAACGCTGCCTGCTGCTGTTCGGCGCGGAAGGCCCCGGTCTGTCCCAGGCGGCGCTCGACGAAGCCGACGACGTGGTGTACATCTCCCAGTTCGGCTCAGTGCGCTCCATCAATGCGGGGGCCGCGGCGGCGGTCGCCATGCACAGCTGGGTCGCTCAGCATGCGGTGATTGATGATGGCCCGGGAGCCGCCGCTGACAGTGGTGCGTCCGCAAGCATCAGGCTGTGACGCATGGCACGCGATCATGCAGCATGACAGCCAAGCGGCACAACTGGTGCCATGGAACCAGGCGCTCGACCTGCAAGCCGCGGCGGCGCAATCAGAGGCGCACCGTCGGGATAATCGCCGGTATGCCCGTGCGACCGTCATCGCGGTGCTGCTCGGCGCTGCCTGCGTCATCGTGGTCGTGCATTCACACCGGAACATGACCGTGTGAACGCGTGACGCTCACGAATTGAGTAATCCGTGAGCTGACCTTCAAGGGCCTTGTGATGGAGTCATATCCGGGTTCCGCACAAGGCCCTTGGCGTTGACGAGTTGCGTGTCGCTGCTTGTGTGAGTGGGGAGTATTCTTGCGCTGCCTGCGCATTCGGTACGTCACACTCGGCTCATATAGTGGAGGGCATGGCAACATTCACACGTGAAGAAATCGAGCATCTGGCCGATTTGGCCAGAATCGCCCTGACGGATGAGGAAATCACCCGTATGCAGAGCGAACTCAACGCCGTCGCCGACGCGATCGACGAAGTCCAGAAGGTGGCTACGGACGATGTCCCGCCGACGGCCAACCCGGTTCCGCTCGAGGCGTATCTGCGCCCCGACGTCGCCGCGACCCCGCTGACGCAGGAGGAGGCGCTTGCCGGCGCCCCCCGCGACCGACCAGGGCATGTTCGTCGCCCCGCAGATCCTGGGAGAGTGATCCATGAGCAACGCCACTGAACTCGTGAAACTGTCCGCCGCGCAGATGGCGGAGAAAATCCGTTCCAAAGAGGTCTCCAGCCGCGAACTGACCCAAGCGCACCTCGATGTCATCGAGGCCGCCGAACCGACGGTCAACGCCTTCCTGCACGTCTCTGATAAGGAGGCGCTCGCCCAGGCTGACGCCTTCGACAAGAAGCTCGCCGAGGGAGATACGGAAGGCCTGCCGGAGCTTGCCGGCGTGCCGATCGCGATCAAGGACATGATCGTCACCAAGGGAATCCCCACGACCGCCGCCTCGAAGATCCTCGAAGGCTGGGTGCCGCCGTATGACGCCACGGTTATTGAGAAGATCAAGGCCGCCGGCATGCCGATTCTGGGCAAGACCAACCTTGATGAGTTCGCGCAAGGTTCCTCGACCGAGCATTCCGCGTTCGGCAACACCCACAACCCGTGGGATGCGACCCGCGTTCCGGGCGGTTCCGGCGGCGGTTCCGCGTCCGCGGTCGGCTCCTATGAGGCGCCGCTCGCCCTCGGCACCGATACCGGCGGTTCCATCCGTCAGCCGGGTGCGTTCACCGGAACCGTGGGCGTCAAGCCCACCTACGGCGGTGTGAGCCGGTACGGCGCCATCGCCATGGCGTCCTCGCTCGACCAGATTGGCCCGTGCGGCCGTACCGTGCTGGACACCGCGCTGCTGCACGAGGTCATCGGCGGCAATGATCGCCGTGACTCCACGTCCATCCCCGCTCCGGTCCCGCCGGTCGCAGCGGCAGCCCGTGAAGGCCTGAAGCGTGACCTGAAGGGCGTGCGCGTCGGCCTGATCAAGGAAATCGGTGGCGAAGGCTTTGAAGCCGGTGTCGCCGCCCGGTTCAACGAAGCGGTCAAGCTGCTGGAATCCATGGGCGCCGAAGTCAAGGAGGTCAGCCTCCCGCATCTGCCGTACTCGCTGGGCGCGTACTACATCATCATGCCGTCTGAAGTCAGCTCCAACCTGGCCCGCTACGATGGCATGCGCTACGGCCTGCGCGTCATGCCGCCTGCCGGTGTGCCGCAGACCTCCGCCAACATGATGGCCTACACGCGTGAAGCCGGGTTCGGCGACGAGGTCAAGCGCCGTATCATCCTCGGCACGTATGCGCTGTCCGCCGGCTACTACGACGCCTGGTACGGTTCCGCGCAGAAGGTGCGCACCTTGGTGATCGACGACTTCAACAAGGCCTTCGAACAGGTTGACGTACTCGTGTCCCCGACCGCTCCGAGCACCGCTTTCCACTTCGGCGAGAAGACCAGCGACCCGCTGTCCATGTATTTGGGCGATGTGGCGACCATCCCTGCGAACATGGCCGGCGTGCCCGCCATGTCCATCCCGTGCGGCCTGTCGGATAACGGCATGCCGGTCGGCTTCCAGTTCTTCGCACCGCAGCGTCACGACGAGGCCATGTACAAGCCCGCCGCCGCATTGGAAGCGGCTTTGGAAGAGCAGTGGGGCGGCAATATCCTCACGAAGATGGCCACGCCGTGGCTGAACGCCTGAAACCGGAGGACGAAGACAAATGGCTGAAAAACTGATGAAATTCTCTGAAGCCGTCAAGCGGTTCGACCCGGTGATCGGCTTGGAGACCCACGTTGAACTGTGCACGAACACCAAACTGTTCTGCCCGGCACACATCGAGTTCGGCGGCGAACCGAACACCCAGCTGACTCCGGTGAGCCTCGGCCTGCCGGGAAGCCTGCCGGTGATCAACGAGACCGCCGTCGATTTCGCCATCAAGCTGGGCCTCGCCCTGCACTGCGAAATCGCCGAATGGAGCCAGTTCGCCCGCAAGAACTACTTCTACCCGGATATGCCGCGAGACTATCAGATCTCGCAGTATGACAAGCCGACCAACGGCAACGGCTACCTGGATGTCGAACTGGATGACGGCTCGATCTTCCGCGTGCCGATTGAGCGTGCGCATATCGAGGACGACGCCGGCAAGAACACCCACGTGGGTGGTGCCGACGGTCGTATCGAAGGCGCCGATCATTCGCTCGTCGACTACAACCGCGCCGGCGTCCCGCTTATCGAGATCGTCACCAAGCCGATCGAGGGTGCGGGCGAGCGCGCCGCGGAAATCGCGGGCGCCTACATGCGTACGCTGCGTGACATCGTGCGCGCCCTGGGTATTTCCCACGCCCGCATGGAGCAGGGCAATATGCGTGCCGACGTCAACGTGTCGCTGCGCAACAAGCCCACCGACCCGCTGGGTACGCGTTCGGAAACGAAGAACGTGAACTCCTTCCGTGGCATCGAGAAGACCATCGTCTACGAGATCCGTCGTCAGGCGGCGCTCTTGAGCGACGGCGGCGAGGTGCTGCAGGAGACCCGCCACTGGGATGAGGCTTCGCAGACCACCGCCGGCGGCCGTCTCAAGACCGACGCTGACGATTACCGCTACTTCCCGGATCCCGACCTGGTGATGTTGCATATCACCAAGGAGCATATCGAGCGCATCGCCAAGGATATGCCTGAGATGCCGCGTGAGCGTCGCAACCGCCTGCAGGGCGAGTGGAAGTTCTCCGATCTCGAGATGCGTGACGTCATCAACGCCGACGCGCTCGACCTGATCGAGGACACCGTCAAGGCCGGCGCCACCGCTTCCGGTGCGAAGAAGTGGTGGCTCGGCGAGCTGTCGCGTGAGGCGAACGCCAAGGGCGTCTCGCTCGAGGAACTGCCGATCACCCCTGCCGATGTCGCCGAAGTCGAGAAGCTCATCGCTTCCGGCAAGCTCAACGACAAGCTCGCGAAGAAGACCGTCTCCGGTGTGCTTGCCGGCGAAGGCACCCCGGACGAGGTCGTCAAGAAGCACGGCTATGAGGTCGTCCAGGACACGGGCGCGCTCGAAGCCGCGGTGGACAAGGCACTCGCCGACAACCCCGACATCGTCGAGAAGCTCAAGAGCGGCAACATGAAGCCGATGGGAGCGATTATCGGTGCCGTGATGCGCGCGACAAAGGGCCAGGCTGACGCCAAGGCGGTCAGCGGATTGGTCATGAAGAAGCTGCACTGAGCGGATCGGGTTGAGCGACCGCGCTGAGCGTGCTGAATGAGCACGGTTGTGCAGCCGCTTGACATCACCAAAGACAGCCCCACAGAGCCAACACTCTGTGGGGCTGTCGTATACCCACCGACCCCTCTCTGCTTCTGCCGACGCTGGGACACTTCTGAGCGTCGGCAGAAGGTGCGGATCGGGACCATGGCGCGTTTGAGGGCATCGCGAGGGGCGTGTATTCGCATGTTCCGTACAAGTTCACCCCAAATCCTGCAAATTGTTGCGTATCTCGCTAGAATAAGATCGTATTGGTTCCGCTTATGAGGATGAAAGCGAATGTCTGAACAAACTGAGTCTGTGGTGGGCAGCGCAGCAGACGGCGATGAACGCCGCGTATTGCCGCCCCGGATCACTATTCCACCGATTCGCGGCGAAATGGTGCATCTGCGTCCGGCGGTGCTTGACGATTTGGAACGTCTTGACCAGCTCGACGCGTTTTACAACGCATCCGGCATCACCGGCAAGGATCGAGCATCCGAACGTGCCGCCGTCAACGCATGGGTGCGTCGCTCGGTCGCATGGTCCGAAGGACGTGCGTCCGCTGAACCCGGTGTCGGCGACCCCGAATCCCGTCCGACTATCGCATGGGCGATTCTCACCGACGCCGACCGTGATGGTGATGGTGTCGTCGACGCTGAGGCGACCGACAATGTCATCGGCATGATTTTCCTTATCGATATTGACGGATGGTCGCGTTCCGCACGCATCCAAGTGGTGCTCGGCAAGGATTACCGTGGCCGCGGCTACTCACGTGACGCGATGCCACGCGTCATGACGTTCGGTTTCGCGCCTCGCCCGGCAGGCTTGGGCATGCATCGCATCTGGGTTGCGGTGCCGGAAAAGAACACGCGCTCACTGTCCGTGTACCAGTCGCTCGGGTTCATCCCGTCCGGCACGTCGCGTGACGCGTTGTGGGATGCCGAAAACAATAAGTATCAGGATCTCATCGTCATGGATATGCTCACCGACGAGTATGACCCGATTCATTCGCTTGAAGTGTTCGGCATGCACGTGTTCGAAGACAATCCAGGTGTCAAAGAGGCGTTGAGTGCGCGTGAACACTCGCTGGCAATCCGCCAGCATGTGCATTCTGCCGATGATACCGGTACGCCGGCTGCGGGTGACACCGTTCAAACGCCTAGGAGTGAGCCTGTCGTACAACCTCAAGAACCCCAATCTGCGCATGTCGTCACTGCCGACGCAGCCGTGCAAGCGGATCTGTCGCCTGTTGCCGCACTGGCGGCAAGTATAGCCGCCGAAGACGCCGATCAGTCAGGCAAGCAAAGCCATCATACCCTTGAAGGTGAAGAGCATTGGCCGCACAGCTCGCATGACCGTCAGCCGTCGAAGCAGGCGTGGTGGCGTACTATCGGACACAAACGTGAACGCAGGACGGAGGGTGACGTATGAGTGCGGAAGATCTTGACAACTATGAGACCGACGCCGAACTGGCCTTGTACAAGGAATACCGTGACGTCATCAAACTGTTCACCTACGTGGTGGAGACGGAGCGCCGCTTCTACCTGGCGAATAAGGTTGATTTCAACGTGCGTTCCGCCGGACAGGACGTGTATTTTGACGTGCAGCTGACGGATGCGTGGGTGTGGGATGTCTACCGTTCCTCCCGGTTCGTCAAAAGCGTGCGTATCGTCACGTTTAAGGATGTCAATGTCGAAGAGGTGCAGAAAACCGATATTGATATCCCCGATTCCCTGACATGACGCTCCGCCGCCCACCGTACCGTGATACGTCGGTACGGTGGGCGGGCTGGGTGATAGCATGGCTTGCGGTTTATTCGTGTATGTTTATCTGCTTTGGTGTTCATGATGCGCTGAAGCGTGTAGAATTTCACCGATTTGTTGTATTGTTCAGGAGGTCATTGTGGCACACAAACAGTCCGTCGTGATTATCGGCGGTGGCCCCGCGGGTCTTACTGCCGCGTGGGAACTGGTGAAGGAAGGCGGCGCCGAACAGTACGACGTGACCGTGCTTGAGGAGACCCACGAATTCGGCGGTATCTCACGTACCGTGAAGCATAACGGCAACCGCATGGATATTGGCGGGCATCGCTTCTTCTCTAAGGATGACCGCATCATGGATTGGTGGAAGGATGTGCTGCCGCTGCAAGGCGCCCCCTCCTATGATGACAAGAAGCTCGGCCGTCACCATGACCTGGAGCCCGGCGGACCGGATCCTGAGACCACTGACGAAGTGATGCTCAAACGTCACCGTGTTTCCCGTATCTTCTGGAACCATCATTTCTTCGATTACCCGATTTCCTTGTCGCCGAACACGCTGAAGGCGATGGGCTTCAAACTCACCATGCAGGCAGGGTTCAGCTATTTGAAGTCCGTGTTCCACAAGCTGCCGGAAACGAATCTGGAAAATTTCTATATCAACCGGTTCGGCCGCAAACTGTATTCGATGTTCTTCGAAGGCTATACGGAGAAGCTGTGGGGCCGTCACCCCAGCCAGATTTCCGCTGATTGGGGCGCACAGCGTGTCAAGGGGCTGAGCATCCTTGAAGTGCTGAAGAACGCGTTCCAGAAGCTGCTGCCGAAGAAGCGCAGCAGCCAAGAGGTCGAAACCTCCCTGATTGAGGAATTCTGGTATCCGAAGTACGGTCCGGGTCAGCTGTGGGAAACCGTGGAACGCCGGTGCGAGAACGCCGGTGTCAAGGTGGTTACGGATGCGAAGGTCGTGGAAGTCCGCCAGCAGGAGGGGCGTATCTCCTCCGTGGTGTATCAGAACGCCGCCGGTGAGCGTACCGAGCTGGTTGCGGATCAGTTCATCTCGTCCATGCCGGTCAAGGATCTGGTCGAGGCGATTGACGCGTCGGACACTCCCGCTCCCAAGGATATGACCGCCGTGGCTGAGGGCCTGCCGTACCGTGACTTTGTGACGGTCGGTCTGCTGGTCAAGCATCTTCGCTTGAGGAACACGACCGACATCCCGACGCTCGGCAACCCGCCGATTGTGCCGGATTGCTGGATTTACGTGCAGGATCCAGGCTATAAGGTCGGCCGCATCCAGGTGTTCAACAACTGGAGCCCGTACCTGGTCAAGGATGTCGACGACACGGTGTGGATCGGTCTCGAATACTTCTGCAAGGAAGGCGACGACTTCTGGAACATGTCCGAAGAGGAAGCCAAGAAGTTCGCCATCGAGGAAATGACCCGCATGCGTGTGATCAACGGTCCGCAGGACGTGCTTGACGCGCATCGTGAGCGTGTCAAGAAAGCGTATCCGGCGTATTTCGATACGTACGCCCAGATGCCTGATCTGATCGAATATCTTGACTCCTTCGGCAACCTGTATTGCGTGGGTCGCAACGGCCAGCACCGGTACAACAATATGGACCATTCGATGGCTACGGCGATTGAGGCTGTCGGCAATATCAAGTCCGGCAAGACGTCGAAGCGTAACGTGTGGTCGGTGAACACCGATAAGTCCTATCACGAGAAGAAGTAGCGGCTGCCGGTTGCAACGGCCCGCCATCCCAAAGTGGATGGCGGGCCGTTGCTGTTGTTGCAGGCATGATGACAAGCGCATGCCAAGCGGTGCCTGTACTGCCGTATCGTGGGCGGCGTGTTGCATCGGTCAGGCCTCCGTTGTACAGTGAGGAACGTCTGATAAGGTTTTCAAAACCGTGATAATCAGGCGTTCATCGCGGGTTTTTCCGCATCTTGTCATACAGCTCGCCGGCGTAGTGTCGGTAGAAGCCAAGGAAAGGCAACATTAGGCAATGAGCCAAAATCTTGAGGATATGAAGCTGCCTGAGCTCAGGGAGCTTGCCAAGCAGATGGGTCTTCGCGGCACATCGACCATGCGTAAGCCCCAGCTGCTCGCAACGTTGCAGGCGGCTCGCAGCGGAGGGGAGGCGCCTGCCGGCGTGACCGTGCGTGTACCGAAAACAGTGAAGAAAACCGAGGCGCCGGCGCCTGCTGTACGCGAATCATCATTGGAGACGGAAAACGAGCCGTCTGCCGCACCGGTGAAGGCTGCGAAATCCGAGGAGCAGACGCAAAGCGAACCCGTGCGCGTGCCTGCCGCTCACACTGAGGCGATTTCTCCGATGGAGGGTGAATTGCAGATGCCTCGCGTGCATGAGCGTCGCGCCCGTCGTCGTGGCGCTTCCGAGGAAGCCGCAGCAGACGAAGTGCTCGCCCAGCTTGATCTTGATGGCGGTGAAAGTCCGCGGATGCGTCGTCGTGGTGTTGACCGTGGCGACGTGCACCGTCGTGGTGGTCGTGCCGATTCCAGTGTCGAGGAACGTGAGGAAGAAGCGGTGCGCGACCTGGATGATATTCTGGCAAGTCTGCCGGCGCAGAAGAACGAGGAGCATGCCGGTGACGAGCGTGCTTTCGGCCATCGTCGTGGTGTCGGACGCGTCGAGCGTGACCGCGCCGAACGTGCGGATCGCAACGATCGTAATGATCGTAATGATCGTAACGACCGCGGTGAGCGTGACCGCGCCGACCGTAATGATCGCAACGACCGGCGCAACAACCGTCGTATGCGCGGCGGGCGTGATTATGATGATCGCCGCGGCGAACAGGACAAGTCGGATGATCTCGTCCCGGTCGCCGGTATTGTCGACGTGCTGGACTCGTACGCGTTCATCCGTACGTCCGGATATCTTCCCGGTCCCAACGACGTATATGTTTCTATGGGACAGGTCAAGAAGTATGGCCTGCGTAAGGGTGATGCCGTGCAAGGCACGATTCGTACGCCGCGTGAAGGCGAGCGTCGCACCCAGCGTCAGAAGTTCGTGCCGCTTCAAGCGATTAACAGCGTCAACGGCATGAGCGTTGATGAGGCTGCGAACCGTCCGCAATTCGCCAAGCTCACCCCGCTGTACCCGCAGGAGCGGTTGCGTCAGGAAACCACGCCGAACAAGCTGATTGGACGAATCATTGATCTGGTCGCCCCAATCGGCAAGGGTCAGCGTGGCTTGATTGTTTCCCCGCCGAAGGCTGGTAAGACCATCACGTTGCAGGCTATCGCGAACGCGATTACCGTGAATAATCCGGAAGTCCATCTTATGGTCGTGCTCGTGGACGAGCGTCCGGAAGAGGTCACGGATATGGAACGCACCGTGCAAGGTGAAGTGATTTCCTCGACTTTCGACCGTCCGGCTTCCGACCATACGATGGTCGCCGAACTAGCGATTGAACGTGCGAAGCGTCTGGTCGAGCTCGGTCAGGATGTGGTCGTGCTGCTGGATTCGATGACCCGTCTGGCGCGCGCCTACAATATCGCCGCCCCGGCGTCCGGGCGTATCCTGTCCGGCGGTGTGGATGCGCAGGCGTTGTACCCGCCGAAGAAGTTCTTCGGTGCGGCACGCAATATCGAAAACGGTGGTTCGCTCACCATCATTTCGACCGCACTGGTGGAAACCGGTTCGAAGATGGACGAAGTGATTTTCGAGGAGTTCAAGGGCACCGGCAATATGGAACTGCGGTTGAGCCGCGACCTGGCGGACAAGCGCATGTTCCCGGCTGTGGACATCAACGCGTCCGGCACCCGTCGCGAGGAGCTGATTACTCCGCCGCAGGAGCTGCCGATCATCTACCGTCTGCGTCGACTGTTCGGCGGGCTTGAACCCGAACAGGCGTATCAGGCGCTCGTACCGCGGCTCAAGAAGACGCCGAGCAACCGCGATTTCCTGAAGGCGCTGGTACAGCAGTCGGGTGCGGGATCATCATCCTCCTCGAACTGACGGAACCAGAGGCGTGCCGACCGATTCGGACGCTGACGGTGACATCATGGCGGATCGCTGCTGGCGGTCCGCCATTCTCGTATGAGACAGTGAATCCCCACGTTGGTAAGGCAAGACTGATAATCTGGAACGTATGAACGATTCCGAACATGGTGATTGGCAGGATACGACCATTGACTCCGCCCAAGCGCAGGAGCACCCGGAAGTTGCGCAGGCGGTACGGAAAATCAAAGAGTTGCGCCAGTCCATTGACAATGTGGACACGGCTATCGTCTCGCTGCTCGCGGAACGGTTCAAATGCACGTCAGAAGTCGGCGTGCTCAAAGCGCAGGCAGGGTTTGCGCCGGCGGATTGGAAACGTGAGGACGCGCAAATCAAGCGGTTGCATCAGGTGGCTGAACAGGCTGGCCTTGACCCGCAGATCGCGGAAATGTACCGGGAGTTTGTGGTTACGGAAGCCAAGAAACGGCATCAGCGTATCGCCGACGCGGGTGGAGACCCCGGCGTGCTTGACATTTTCGCATGAGCAAGGGGCGAGGCGCGGCGATTGTGCCAAGCCGCTGCATCCGGCTGCGGATCGGAGGTGTGAGCCGGAGACGATAGACATGGAATCAAGGAGAATACGACACTGATGATGGTGACCCACGGTACCAAGCGTGGAAGGCATCCGGAACGGATCGCCGCCAGAGTATGCGGCATCACGGTATCATGCGCGATGATGTTCGCTACGGCGGCAGGAGGGGCCGCTCCCGCTCGCCAGACAGAGTATGCTTCCGGAACCGCCGTGGCCACGAAAACACAGGATGTGTTCGGTATTCTGCACGAGGGGACGATTTCCGGCGAACTGTATATCGCCAACGATTTCCAGATTGACCAGTCAGGCACAGTCATCGATTACGGGGTCACCCGCGCGGGCGCGCCTGTCGCTGAAACCGTGGGCAAGGGGGAACACGCCGCGGGCACGTCGACCAATACCTTGACCAAGGTCAGCAGCGGTCTCAAAGCGATGCCATGGGCGGTACACGTACAGTACAGCCTCAACGGGCCGAATGTCGATTCGTCGGCAATCAGCGGAGCGAACGGCCTGGTCGGCCTGCACGTGACTGTGTCTCCGAATCCGCTTGCCGACACGGATTACGCCAGGACCACAATCCCGATCATCGCGTTCACGGTGCCGACCAAAGTCACCGGTGCGGTCACAGGCAGCAGCGGCACACTCGTCACCCAAAATGGCACGGATATGCTGGTTATCGCAGTCGGCAGACCCGCCCGCACTACATCCTTCGACTTCTTCTTCACTGCGAAGCACTGTTCGATGAGCCCGTTGGCGGTAGCCGCGGTGGAGGCCTCGGATACCGCAGAATTCAGCCGTTCTATGACCGCGCTCGCCATGCGGGCAGGGAATTTGTCAGATATCGCCATCGGCGGCGGCAAACATGACACGAAACTGCTCAACCGGCTCAAGTCTATGCGCGATGTGGAACGCGACAAGGCGAAACGTGCCATCGCCGCTGCGGACCCGGCTTACCAGCAGGCCTTCCATGATTACATGGCCGCGTACGTGACCTCGTACACCGGGCATCTGAGCGGTTCTATCGGAGACAGTACGCAGATGAGCGCGCTTCTGGGCACGGCTGGCGAGCTGAACAGCGACACGCCGGTGGCACGGGCTGTCGCGAATATCTCCAATGCGACCAATGACCGTAGCGCCGCTCGATCCCATCAGGGTGCCGCAGACGCGATCGATGACACCATTCGGCAGATCGAACTGCGCGGGACGACAGGTTTGGCGGCGGATCTCAAGCGACAGGCGGCTTCGCAGACCTCGCGCGCAGCCAAGGATTTCAAGACCGGCCAGAAGATGATGCACGATGCGATGATCCCGTTTTCGATGGCTTATACCGACGCGTATACACGCCATCTGAGCAAGATGACCGGGGGTACGGCGTCTGGCGCGTCCACGTACGCGCAGCAGGCGATTGAGCAGACGAACGACGAATTCGTTTCGAACAAGAACCTCAAAACCGACAATCAGAAGGTCCAGGCGGCCCTGGATACGATGGCGGCGGCGAAAGCCTGTGAAGGGCAGGGTAAGATGCTGCTCACTTTGGCCGCGCTGGTCGCCAAATCCGGCACCGGTGATGCGTCCGATGCATCAAAAAGCGCGGCGGCGGATTGGAAGACGGTGTCGGCGACCGGTTTGACATCCTATGTCTTGCAGTCGCGTGTCGGAGGCGCCGCCGATGATGATGCCGATAATGTTGCGGAGCATCGTGCCGGCACCGGTTCTGCTGGCAGGACAAATTCCGCTGCTGGTACGCATACCACGACGTTTGTCGCACCTGTTGCCTCGGAGCGCTTGTTATATGGCCTGTCAGGGCGGGCGCACGGCCTTGAATCGGATATGTCGGGAACAGTGGACGATGTGGTTGCCGTGGAGACTGCCGCCGACATCATCAGGAATGCCGTGGATACGCTGGCGCCTGACAAGGCGTCTGCATCGTCTGCGTTGACGCAGGCGATTGATGAGGCGCGCGCCGCCAAAGCCAAGGTTGCGGCTTCCATTGACGCGCAGTCTTCAGTGGGGGCTCTCGAGGCCTCGCGTATCGGACGTGAAGGTGTGTCGCGGGACGTCGTCACCCCGGTCAACACGCACACCGCCGGCGCTCGCTTCCTCATGGTCACCGATAAACTGTGATCCGCCAAACCCCACCCATCAGTAACCGTCACCGGTCTGTGAATTGCCCAAACTGGTGACGCTAGGAGGCTTGATCGCGTAGCTGGTTTGTGGTGTTGCCCAAACTGGTGACGCCAGGAGCCGGTCTGCCGTAGCTGGTTTGTGCAGAAAAACAATCTGGTGACGCCGGGCGGGAACTCAGCGTCACCAGATTGTGGGGTATGAGGAAAGAGCCGGCGCTTACTTGCGCGGCTTCTTGGCCGGCGGCTCGCCGAGCTCGCTGTTTTCGACGATGACGGAGACCGCGGCATCAGCCTCGTTCTTCGCGTCTTCGATAGCGTTCTTAGCGGCTGCGGCGGTTTGCTTGACAGCCTTGATGGCGGCGCCGGCACGAACCAGCGTGATATTGCCGACGACGCGTCCCGCCTCGGCGATATCGCCAAGCGTGGCCTTGATGGAATCGGCCGCATCATCCACCGCGTCAAGCGTGACGGACAGAATCGGCGTCTTCATCGAGACCTTCGCCTCGGACTTGATCTTACGCAACGAAGCCAGCGCCTCGCCCGCATAGGTGAGCACGTCCGGGGAGACCTTGAACGCGGCCTGCTCGTACGGTTCCGGCTTCGGCCATGCGGCACGGTGCACCGAACCCTCGCCCTCGTGCATCCAAGACCACACTTCTTCGGTCGCGTACGGCAGGTACGGGGCCAGTAGACGGGCGAAGGTGTCCAAGCCGAGTCCCAGCGTGGTGCGCGCGGACTTGACCGCCGCCTCGCTCGGGGTTTTGCCGGTCGAATCGGCCGTGCCGTAGGCGCGGTTCTTCACCAGTTCGATGTAATCGTCGCAGAACTGCCAGAAGAAGCTTTCGATGACTTCCAGCGCCTTCGAATGCTCATAGGCGTTCAGTGCGTTCGTCGCCTGACGAATCACGAGCGCCATCTTCGCCATGACCGCACGATCCAGCGGCTCGGTCACATCAGCCGGATCCCACTGTGCGACGGCAGGGGAGCCGACATGATGGTTCTCGTCCTCGCGGCCGATGGCCAGCGCGAACTTGGTGGCGTTGAGCAGCTTGATGGCCAGACGGCGACCGATCTTCATCTGACCCTCGTCATACGTGGCGTCCAGGCCGAGGCGCGCGGAAGCGGCCCAGTAACGCACGGCGTCCGCACCGAACTGCTTGATCGGCTTGTTTGGCACGACGACATTGCCCTTGGACTTCGACATCTTCTTGTGATCGGGGTCGAGAATCCAGCCGGAGAGCGTGGCGTTCGCCCACGGCAGGCAATGGTTCTCAAGATGCGCGCGATCGATGGAGCTGAACAGCCAAGTGCGGATGATGTCCTGGCCCTGCGGACGCAAATCCATCGGGAACGTGGCCTTGAACAGCGCTTCGTTTTCCTCGCCGGGCTCAGCCCAGTGGGTCACGATCTGCGGGGTCAGGGACGAGGTCGCCCACGTGTCCATGATGTCTTTCTCGGCGGTGAAGCCCTTCGGCTGGTCACGCTGGGACTCGTCGTAACCTTCCGGCACATCGTTGGTCGGGTCGATCGGCAGCTGATCCTCGCGCGGGGTGAGCGGATGCTCATAATCCGGCTCGCCGTTGGCGTCGAGCGGATACCACAGCGGGAACGGCACACCGAAGAAGCGCTGGCGGGAGATCAGCCAGTCGCCGTTAAGCCCATTGACCCAGTTGTCGTAGCGCACGTGCATGAAGTCCGGGTGGAAGTTCAGCTCATTGCCGCGTTCGATGAGTTCGGCGTTGAGCTTCTTGTCGGTACCGCCGTTCTTCAGATACCACTGGCGGGAGGTGACGATTTCGAGCGGCTTGTCGCCCTTCTCGTAGAAGTTCGTCATACGGGTGGTGGGCTTCGGCTCGCCGTCCATATCACCGGATTCACGCAGATGGTCGACGATGATCTTGCGGGCGGAGAACGTGGTCTTTCCTTCGGTCTCCTCGAAGATCGCACGGCCTTGCGGGTCCTCGATCCAATCCGGCACGCTCATGATGATGCGACCGTTACGCTGGATGATCGGGCGGGTCGGCAGCTTCAAATCACGCCACCATTCGACGTCGGTCACGTCGCCGAAGGTGCAGCACATGGCGATACCGGCGCCCTTGTCCATTTCGGCGGCCGGATGCGCGAGAATCGGCACCTTGACCTTGAACAGCGGGGAATAGACGTACTGGCCGAAATACTGCTTGTAGCGTTCGTCGTCCGGGTTGGCGATCAACGCGCCGCACGCGGCGAGCAGTTCCGGACGGGTGGTTTCGATGTAAATCGGGGTGCCGTCTTCGAAACGGAACGCGATCTTGTGATAGAAGCCGGGATATTCGCGGCTTTCCAGCTCAGCTTGGGCGACCGCGGTCTGGAAGGTCACATCCCACAGGCCCGGCGCGTCCTTCTGGTAGGCCTCGCCGCGGGCGAGATTGCGCAGGAACGCTTTCTGGGCTACGCGCTGCGGATGCTCGCCAATCGTGTGGTAGGTTTGCGACCAATCGATCGACAGGCCGAGCGAACGCCACAGCTCCTCGAACTGCTTCTCGTCCTCCTTGGTGAGGCGCTCGCACAGTTCGATGAAGTTCTTGCGGCTGACCGGCACCTGGTCTTTCGCGTCGATTTTCTTGCCGTCGGTGCCTTCGAACGGCGGCTTGAAATCAGGATCATACTTCAGGGACGTGTCCACGCGCACGCCGTAATAGTTCTGTACGCGGCGCTCGGTCGGCAGGCCGTTGTCGTCCCAACCCATCGGGTAGAAGACGTCGAAGCCTTGCATGCGCTTGAAACGGGCGATGATATCGGTGTGCGTGTAGGAGAACACGTGGCCGACATGCAGATGCCCGGACACGGTGGGCGGCGGGGTGTCGATCGAATAGACGGCCTTGCGGTCGCGGGTGTTGCGGAATTTGTAGACGCCGGATTCGTCCCACGTCTTGCGCCACTTATCTTCGAGCCCGTCGACGCCGACCTTGTCAGGCAGCGGGGTCAGGTTCGCGGTGATGGTATTGTCCTGATCAGTCATAACCGCTAGTTTAGGGAGCGTTTATGACAACGGGGAAGCGGACTTTGCGGCACTTCCGGGCCGTGGTCGGGGCGCCCGGCAAGAAGACGATAATGCGCACCCGTGACTGTGCCAGCACTTGGCCGAACTGTCACCGGATCACTTTTCGAGCGTCACGTCTTTGAGTGGCAGCAGCTCGTCGGTCATGTTGACCGGGTAGCCGTGCAGCCTGCCGCTCACCGCCATGTTGATGCCCCGCTCGTACAACCATGCCGCGGCCGCATCCTGACTGACCATGGACGCGAACTGTTTCATCCCGTTGGCATAAGCGTCACTTGTCGTCGCGGCGGCGGCGTTACGGTACGCTTCCTGCGCGTTGCCGTTCTGATATTGCAGCGTGTTGTTCACGCCGTTGAACAGGTCCACATTATCCGTGCCGCTGACGGTCATGATTGCAAGCTTGAAATCGCCGCTGGCCAGCCGCTGGCTGAGCGTCGCGTCATCGACCACCTGCATATCCGGGTTGATGGCGGTCAGATTCGATGTGCCCTGCTTGAGATACCCGTTGAGCTGCTCGCCCAGCGCCTGGTATTCCTGCGGGACAAGGAAAGTCAGATCGCCGAAATACCGGGTCGAATAATAGGTGAGCATCTGTGCGGCCTTCGCCTGGTCGTGCGGGTAGAGCCCAGTCAGGTCCTCATACCCGGGTTCCAATGGCCCGATTGGCCCGCCGAGCGCCTGCTTCGCGTCCGTGGCCGAGGATGCGATCGCCGCAGTGTCGATCAGATAGCGGAACGACTGCCGGGTGCGCAGGTCGGACATCGGGGATTCCGTGCTGCAATTGAATACAAGCATCACTTTCGACGTGCTGGAACCTTGGACCGCTTTCAATCCTGTTTTCTTGGTGATATCAGTCAGACTCGTGTGTTCAAGCGGCAGCGCCATAACCACTTCGTTGCTGGCGGCAGCATTCATCAGCGTTGACTCATTGGGATAGTAATGCAGCATGACCTGATTGCTGGCCGCCTTGCGAGCGCCCCAATAGTGGGCGTTGCGTTTGAGCGTGATATTCGAGCCCTTGCGGTAGGCGCCGACGGTGAACGGGCCGGAACCAAGCGCCTGCGTCGCATAATCGATATTCGCGTTCCGGTCGTAGACGATGCCCGCGCGGCCGGACAGTGCGCGCAGCAGGGTTGCATCCGGCTGTCGTAGTGTCAAGGTGACGCGGTTCGCACGGTCGCTGTCAACGGCGGCGATGGCGTTCAATCGCTCATGTCCCACGTATGTGCCGCTGATAATCTGTTTGAGTGACCAGACGACATCCTCGCCGTCGAGCGTATCGCCATTGGAAAAGGTCGCGTTGCCGCGCAAATGCAGGGTGACGGTGAGGCCGTCTTGTGAGGTCGTCCAACTGTCGGCGAGCGCGGGGATGAGCCTGTTGTTCTGGTCGCGTCCGATGAGCGTTTCGTAGACGTTACCGATCAGGGCCTGTTCGATGGCCGTGCCTGGTTCGGTGCGGATGTCCAGTGATGCTGGGGCGTTGAGTAGGCCGACGTCAATGGATGGGCCTGATCCGATCAGCCCAGTGGATTCGAGTACGCCGCTGCGTTGGGCAACGGATTTGCCGAGCATGATGAGCGAAAACAGGGCGGCCACAATGGCAAGGAATGCCGCCCAACGTTTCAGTTCGCCATGCTTCTTCTTCGTCATACTTCGAGTCTACCGTGCGTCGTGCCGATATGTTGGTTGCGTTTGCTTGGAGCCTTGGAGCCTTGGAGCCTTGGAACCGCGGTCTGGCTCACCCGATGGTGCCGGCGCTGGGGCAGGTGGCGTTGAGCGGGCAGGCGGCGCAGTCTGGTTTGCGTGCGTGGCATGTCGCCCGGCCGTGCAGAATCAGCCGGTGCGACAGGTCGGTCCATTCTTCGGGCGGGAAGCATGCGGTGATTTCGCGTTCGATGTGTACCGGGTCGGGGTGGGTGCTTCTCCAGTCGGTGCGCCAGCGCAGGCGTCCGGTCACGCGGATCACGTGCGTGTCAACGGGGAAACCGGGGATGTCGAACGCGTTGCCGAGCACCACGTTTGCGGTTTTCCGTCCGACGCCGGGCAGTGATGTCAGTTCGTCCATGGTGTGCGGGACGGTATCGCCGAACCGTTCGTGCACATCATGCGCCATTGCGATGATGTTGCGGGTTTTGGCGTGGTAGAAGCCCAGCGGCCTGATGATGTCTTCGACATCCTCTACCCGTGCGGCGGCCAGTTGGGCTGGGCCGGGGTAGCGGGAGAACAGCGCGGGTGTGACCGTGTTCACTCGTTTGTCGGTGGTTTGGGCGCTCAGGATGGTCGCGGTCAGCAGTTCGAAGGGGTTTGTGAAGTGCAGTGCGCACGCCGGGGCGGGGATTTCTTCGCACAGGATCCGGTATTCGTCGTGCATGCGTTGGAGACGGTGTCGTTTGCTTTCGCTGGCCATATCCGCATGATAAGGCATGGCGGCCCTCCGCCCAACCGCGGCCCGTACGCCTATGGCGGATTTGTCTGCGCAGTGGGGCTGACAGGGTGGTGGGGACGGCGATGGCCCGTGGATCGTATGCCGTGGCGGCGGTTGCACGGCGGGTGTGTGAGGATTGGCTCACACAACGACCGCTTGGATAGGCTGAATTGGGATTTTCAAGGTGTGGAGCGGGCTCTGTGTGAGGATTTCTTCACACAGCAACCGGTTGAGAGGTTGAATCTGGCTGGGTTGAGTGTCCGAAACGTCCGTTGTATGAGGACCGGCTCACATATGGCGGATACCAGGTGGTCGGGTTTACGCCGCTTCCGATGTGGCGTTCGCGCGTGCCGCGGAATCGTCCTTGTCGTCTTCCGGCGGGTCGAAACGGTAGCCGACGTTGCGTACGGTACCGATGACATGCTCGTATTCGCCGCCGAGTTTGGCGCGCAAGCGTCGCACATGCACGTCCACGGTGCGTGTACCGCCGTAGTAGTCGTAGCCCCATACCTCTTGTAGCAGCTGGGCGCGGGTGAACACGCGGCCGGGATGTTGGACCAGGTATTTGAGCAGTTCGAATTCCTTGTATGCCAGGTCGATCGGGTGCCCGTGCAGGCTGGCGGTGTATCCGTTGGTGTCAACGACCAGGTCGCCGCAGCGAATCAGGCCATCGGTGTCTTGCGGACTGTTGTCGTTGGATTGGATGCCTGATGGCATGTTGCCGCGTTCGGTGACCAGCCGGATGCGTCCTTCGACTTCGGCCGGGGAAGCGTTGGCGACAACGACGTCGGCGATACCCCATTGGGAGTTGATGACCGTGAATCCGCCTTCAGTGAGAATCAGCACAATCGGCGTGGACAGACCGGAAGCGTGGATCAGACGGCACAGGGTTTTCGCCGTGGCCAGATCGTCTCGAGCGTCCAGGAACAGGACGGTGCTTTCAGGCATCTTCACCAAGCTCGCCGCATCCATCGGCAGCACACGCACCCTGTGGGACAGTAGGGCGAGGGAAGGCAGAACGGATGCCGGGTCGCTGGCAGAGGTCATCAACGTTAAATCAGTCATGTTGCATCCCTCCGGTCGAATCGTGGTTTTCACACAGTTTACAGCTGTAATGTTATGGCAACCGTTTCGATTCCTCATCGTGCTCTCATATGGCGGAGAATGGGGGAGCTTGTGGCTACAATGATGCTTTGCACATGCTGCGATGTCACATGCCGGTAACATGCCCATAACATTGTGGGCCATCCCGGCGCGTGACGATGTGCAGCGGGATACGATCATCCGTTGGCGGAAGGAATACCATGACACAGCAGGCCTCATCTGACACCACCCTTCCGCGTCGTCCGTATGGTGGTGTGCTTGCCGTGCAGATTATTGCGCTGGTGCTGTTGATTGGTGCAAGTATGCTCGGTCAGTTTGCGTTGTTCCTTGAAGTGCCGCTGTGTGTTGTGGCAATGGTTGCGTTCACTGTGTTTTGGCCGTTCCGCGGCACGTGGGTCGACAGGATGCTTGGCGTGCTTGCGGGGCTGGTTTCGTTCGTGTTCGCGTTCAATGCGCTGGGCAGTGAGGTGCTGTATCCGCCGTTGCACACGACCGGCAAGCTGGCTGTTGCTGCGGGCCCGCTTATCCGTTGGGCTTGCGTGTACGTGTTCCTGCTTGCGGCGTTCACGGTGATTGGTTTCGCCCGTCAAATGGCTCGGGAGCAGCGTACGGATCTGGTACGGTCGTTGTCGCAGAGCTTGACTGGTGTGGTGGCGATGGCAAGTATGCCAGGCTGGCTGTTTATTGTGGTTGCCGCTTCTACGCACCCGTTTGGTGGTGCGCGGTTCTGGGCGGCTGACGTGGTGTGCGTGGTGGCGCTGGCGTTGGTGGTGCTTATAGTGGTCGCGTCGCGGTATTGGCTGAAGGATTTCGACCCGGATCCTGCTGTGCCGGCTCCGTGGGTTGGAATCGCCCTGCTGACGGTGATGCTGCTGGGGTTGGTGGCGTTCGCGGCGACGCTGGCGTTGTTGTTGTGCCAGTTCGGTCCAGTATTTGTGGGCTGACTTTCGCTGATTTGCTGCGGGAACCCGATGATGCGAAGGGACTCGGGGTTCCTATGTGCGGTGGCTGCGGCTAGTCCGAGATGGGTTCGCAACTCGCGGTTGCCGGGATATCGCCGGGGTGTCCTCGGGGCGGATTCCTGCAGTCGTAGCGGTATCTCGGGCAAGATTACGTAGATGCGGCGCTATATCCCGGCTGTCTTGTGATTGCTGCTCCGGCCTCTGGGTGATGCGATGGTTTCTCCGATATCCCGGGTGGAGCGCGCTGCGGCGTCGTGCGATTGGGGGTGTAGTTGCGGCATCGTGTTGTGGATGCCGGTCTATCTCGGATATTCTGTGCGCGGTGTCGGTCGGGAACCCCGAGTTGGGACGCTATCGGCCGATGCCTGTTGCCGCGTTGCTTACTGACGCTCGGTCCATCGGCCCATTCACCGGCCGATGCTGCCGCGCTGCCTGTCGCTACCAGGCGATGACGCCGAGATGCTCGAGCAGCACCTTGAGGCCGATGAGAATCAAAATCACGCCGCCCGCAATCTGCGACGGTTTCTGCCATTTGGCGCCGAACGCGTGGCCGATATGCAGCCCGACGGCTGAAAAGGTGCCGGTCACCACACCGATCACCAGCACCGACCACACGATATTCACCTTCATGAATGCGAAACTCACTCCGATCGCGAACGCGTCAATACTACACGCGATGGCGAGCGGCAGCATGTGCCGCCAATCAAACTGCGGGGTTTCGCGTGCGTTCTCGTCATCCTCTTCGAACGCTTCGCGAATCATATTGCCACCGATCAGCGTGAGCAGGCCGAAAATAATCCAATGATCCACGGCCGTCACGTATGCGCTGAAGGTGTCGGCCACCAGATAGCCGAGCAGCGGGAACAACGCCTGGAACCCGCCGAACCATAGGGCGGTTTTCAACGCGTCCAGCGGACGCACCCGGCGTACGGTCAGGCCCTTGCCGATGGACACGGCGAACGCGTCCATGGACAGGGATACGGCGATAAGAAGAATTCCCGCGATAGAGGAAGCTGATGTCATAGTCACTACATGGGTTCATCCGCGGCACGGATGGGCCTCGACGGTGTGCCGCCTACGCCTTACGGTCCGACATTGCGACTGCCGGCGTAGGGGCGGCTTTGAATTCCTGTGAATCTGTGCGCATGTCGAAATTACCCGTTTAAGTATAGTCGCTCGCAGTCCAAAGACAAGCTGCCGATTACGCCGACCACGCAGTTTGGGCAAACGAAAGGGACCGCCCCAATCGGGACGGCCCCTTTCCTGAGAGCGTGCGCGTAAAGTTCGATTCGGCATGAAGCCTAGGTGATTGTCATCCGATCCTGAGCCTCAAACCGAAAGCCGAACCGTATGCGTCACTTGGCTTCGGAAGCGGCGAGACGCTCGCGAGCGGCCTTGATTTCGGCTTCGGCCTTGTCCACGCCGGCCCAGAAATCGCCCGGCTTGACTTCCTTGCCCGGTTCCAGAGCCTTGTACTGCTCGAAGAAGTGCTTGATTTCGGCCTTGTGGTACTCGTTGACGTCGTCGATGTCCTTGATGTCGTCGAAACGCACGTCGGCGGGCACGCACAGCACCTTGTCGTCGCCGCCGGCCTCGTCAACCATATGATACAGGCCGACAGCGCGGCACTCGACCACGCAGCCCGGGAACACGGAATTCGGGATCATCACGAGCGCGTCGAGCGGATCGCCGTCCTCGCCCAACGTGCCGTCGATGTAGCCGTAGTCATCCGGGTAGCCCATGGCGGTGAACAGCGTACGATCCAGGAAGACGCGACCGGTCTCATGGTCCACTTCATACTTGTTCTTGGAACCGCGCGGAATCTCCACGACGACATTGAAGGTTTCTGCCATTTCGAATCTCCTTGATAGACAACAGGATTTCCGCTATTCAGGATACTCGGTACCCGGCACGTATGCCACGCGAAACGGACTGTGCAGGATACCGGGTATCGGAAATCCGGGAAACTACCGCTTGACGCTCAGCACGTGCGCGACGTCGGCCCATGGGGCGAGCGAGACATAATTGTCGTTCGTCCAGGTGAAGGTGCGGTCGGTCAGTTCGTCCACGACGGTGAACGGCTCGCCGGCTGGCAGGCCGAATGCTGTCGGATCGAGGCGGATCATGGACTGGTGCGCCTCATGACCGTCAAGGTTCACGACCACGATCAACGTGTCCGGCTTGCCGTCCGCCGTGAGTTCGGCGGGCGTATGGCGGGCGAACGCGAGAATATTCGCATCCGGGCTGTCCAGAATCGTCAGATTATGGTAGCTGCGTGTCGCCGGATGCCGCTTGCGGATTGCGTTAAGCGAGGTGAGCAGCTCGGCGATGCCATACTTGTCGGTCTTGCTCCAGTCACGTACGCGAATCTCATATTCCTCGGGATTCTCGGGAGCCTGCGTGCCCGGCTGCTGCTTGTTTTCCACCAGCTCGTAGCCGCTGGCGACACCCCAGCTCGGCACGCCCATCGCGGCGAGCACCGCGCGGATCGCATAGCCGGCGATGCCGTTATCACGCAGATAATCGGTGAGAATGCGATGCGTGGACGGCCAGAACGTGTCATGTTGTGTGTATGCGGCATCACTGTTCGCCTCGAACAGGTACTCTTCCAGCTCGCGCTTGGTGTTGCGCCACGGGAAGTAGCAGTCCGACTGGGTGAAGCCGGCGCGGCTCAGCGCGCCCATCATCGCGGGTGCGGTGAAGGATTCCGCGAGGAACAGCACCTCCGGATGCGTGTGGCGGGTCTGCTCGATGATCCGCTGCCATGCCTGCGCCGGCCAACGGTACGGTTCGACTGCGCGGAACGCCGTCACACCGGCTTTCACCCACACGTCCAAGGTGTGGACAATCGCCTTGACAATACCGTCAGGATCGGCATCGAAATCAAGTGGGACCATATCGTCGCGCTTCGCCTGCTGGTCGAGCGGGGCTGCCGGCGTGCCGTCAGCCTTACGGCGCACCCACTGAGGATGCTTGACAATCCACGGATTATCAGGTGACACGAACAACGACACATCAAGCGCCACTTCAAGACCCAGCTCATGGGCCTTCGCCGTGAACGCTCGGACATCATCCATCGTGCCGAGCGACGGATCCACACTGTCCGCAGCACCGTCAGCCGAGCCGACAGCGTACGGGGAGCCCGGATCGTGGGCACCGGCATGGGCGGCTCCGTTACGGCCGCGCCGGCCGGTCACACCGATCGGGCTGATCGGAGGCAGGCATACCGTGTCGAAGCCTTCAGCTGCGGCACGTTCCAGACCGGACACTGCAGTGGCAAGCGTGCCGGGACGCGTGAACCCGGCCGCATCATCATCCACGGCACCCTCGGAACGCGGGAAGAAATCATACCAAGCAGTGAAACTGGACGCAGGACGTTCCACGTGGAACGTGCGCGGCGCGCTTCCCGACACACCGTCGCGCAGCGGCTTGGCCTCGTACAACGCCACGACATCATCGCCAGTGGCCGCTGCAAAGCGTTCCGCAACTGACAGTGCACGGTCATCCAGCGTGTCGGCGGCCTTCTTCAGCGTGCTGCGCTCGCTGGCGGTCAGGTGTGCGTCGCGGGTCGAAGCCCAGCGGCGCAGCAGAGTTGCGCCGGCATTGAGCATGTTCTCGACATCGTCGTGGGCATCGACTGCCGTTTTGGCTTGCTTGAGCCATACGTCGTACGGGTCGAGCCATGCTTCGATGCTGACTGTCCAATCGCCCAGCTGGCGTTTGACTGCCGACCAGCCGGACTGCCATGGGCGGGTGTCGCTTGGCTGACCGGCCTGCACGTCGGCTTCCCAGCGGCTCAGACCGGGGTTGGTGCAGGTCATGGTGCGGCGCATGGTTTCCTTGCCACGCGGGTTGCGTACGATTGCGGTGGCGGCGAGTGTCAGTCCCTGTTCGGCGGCGAGTTGGGCGCTGACATGGAATTGTTCGCCGAGTTCGACGCGTGCAGCAGTCTCGCCATGCGGAGTGATATCAAAGATTGCGATGCGGCCGAAACCGGTGGTCGCGGCGGCTTTGCTTCGGGTCGTGCGTTTGCGTGATGTAGTGGTGTTCGCCGCTGTTGTTGTCGTAGCGGCTGTTGTTGCCTTCTTCTGTTCGGTCATACCGCTATTGTATGAACGTTTTCGTTACATGTGCATGATTGACAAGCGCAACATGCGGAAAATTCCCCAGAAATTCAGGTCTCGTTGCGTTTCCCGCCGCGGTCTGCGCAGAGTGTCCCGTAAACACGGTGCATGGTTGCCGTGCTGCTTCCGCCGACGCTGAACAGGCGCTGAGCGTCGGTAGAAGCAGTGGATTGGCGTCTCAGTCACGTTGCAGGGTGATTTCACCGGCGATGGAACGACCCATCCATGCGGATAATTCAGAGCCGCTCAGCTCTTGTGACAGCAGGAACACCACTTTCGCATATGCTGCTTCGAGCGTCATATCGCCGGTGCCGACCGCACCTGCCTGCGCGATGGCGTCGCTGGTTTCATAATGCCCGAGCAGCACGTTCGCCTGTTCGCATTGCGAGGCGACGATGACGGGGACTCCTGAGTCGAGTGTATCCGTGATGACGTCGGCAAATCCCGGTTCAAGGCTGGGGATGTTCCCCACGCCGTAGGCGCGTAGTAATACGGCTTCGGGTAGAGGATTGAGCATGGCGGCCAGCCGCTTGGCACTCATGCCGGGAACCGTGTCGATGACCGCCACGTCATGCCGCGTGTACGGTTTGGGGTTCGTCCATCCTTCGCCCGGATTGTCGAACGATTCCCACTGCCAAGGCGTGCCTGTGCATGCGAGCATGCCGGTGGACGGCGAGTTGAAGCCTTCGAACGCCCAGCTTGAGGCTTTGGTCACACGGTTACCGGCGAACAGGTGATGCCCGAAGAACAAGGAAACGCCGGTGGCACGACCGCTCAGCGCAGCGTTGAGCGCGCCGGTCACGTTGGCGGTCGCATCGGATTCGATTTTGCCGAGCGGATGCTGGGAACCGGTGAAAATCACCGGCTTGCTGAACTCGGTCAGCGCGTACGACAACGCGGCCGCGGAGTAGCTCATCGTATCGGTGCCGTGGAGCACGATGAACGCGTCGGCCTCGTCGCGATGGGCCCACAGATCGTCGATCATCGACTGCCAGTTTTCCGGGGTCGCGTTCGACGAGTCAATCAGCGGGTCAAGTTCAGTGAGCGTCACGTCGCCGTCGCGCAGCTCGTCGCTTTCCCCGAGCAGGCGTCGCAGCCATCCGCGCATGTCGGCGCCGGGAACGAGCCCATGGTCGGATTCGATCATGCCGATGGTGCCACCCGTATAGGTGATATGAATACGCATCCTGTCTCCTTGCGCTTGCTACTTGACCGTTGCCGGTTTCCAGTATCGCTGGAACCGCGTATATCGTCGGTTCAGGCGGCGGCGAAATCGTCGCTCAACTCTTCGATGGAATCCTCATCCTCGTCATTGTCGAGAATCTCGTCCATCAGGCTGCCGTCGATTCGTCCGCGCACCGCGTACCAGCCGATAACCATCGCGACCACAACCACGGCGAACATCGCAAGTGTCCACCTACCGGACGTACTCGTGAGATTTGAGATGACGACGATGGCGAAGAACACGAGCGCCAGATAATCCGTGAACGGTGCTCCCGGCATCCGGTATGCGGGGCGTTGCTCTTTGCCGGCTTTGACGCGTTTGAGGAACGCGAGATGGGTCACCAAGATTGACGACCATGTGCCGGCGATGCCGATGCCGGCAAGATTCATGATGATATCGAAGGCGTTGGCGGGCAGCACTGCGTTGAGCACCACGCCAATCAGGCCGAGCGCTGACGTGATGATGATGCCGCCGTACGGAATGTGGTTCTTGTTCATGCGGGCGGCGAATTTCGGGCCGGAACCTGCAATCGCCATCGAGCGCAGTGTGCGGCCGGTCGCGTAGAGGCCGGCGTTGAGCGACGACAGCGCGGCGGTCAGCACCACGACTTGGATGACGTCGCCGGCATGGGGGATGCCGACACCCGCGAAGAAGGTGACGAATGGTGATTCATTCGACGAATACGCCGTATATGGCAGTACGAGCGCCATGAGAATGACCGAACCGACGTAGAAGCCGAAAATACGCACGATCATCGAATTGATGGCTTTCGGCAGCACCTGTTGGGCTTCTTTCGCCTCGCCTGCCGCGACACCCACCATTTCGGTGCCGCCGAATGCGAAGACCACGCCGAGAGTCAGCGCGAACACGGGGGCGATGCCTTCAGGGAAGAATCCGCCGTGCTCGGTGATGTTATGCAGGCCGGCATGGTATTGCCCGACCGGGGCGCCGGTGATAATCGCCCAGATGGCGATGACCATGAACGCGAGAATCGTGAATACTTTGATGGCGGCGAACCAGAATTCGGCTTCTCCGAACGCTTTGACGCTCAACATATTCAGCGCGAATACCGCGGCGAGCGCGCACAGGGCAAGCACCCATTGCGGAATCGCTTTGAACGCCTGCCAGTAGTGGAAGTAGAGCGCGACCGCGGTGATATCGGCCATCACGGTGGTGGACCAGTCGAGGAAGAACAGCCAGCCGGTGATGTATGCGCCTTTTTCGCCGAGGAATTCGCGCGCGTAGGACACGAACGCGCCGGAGGAGGGGCGTCGGATCGCCAGTTCGCCGAGCGCGCGGACCATGAGGAACGCGAAAATGCCGCACACCGCATACGCGATGGTCAAGCCGGCGCCGCCTTGGGCGAGGCGTCCGCCCGCGCCGAGGAACAGGCCGGTGCCGATTGAACCGCCGATAGCGATCATCTGGATGTGGCGTGGCTTGAGGTCTTTGGCGTAGCCGGCGTCGCTTTTATCGACCGCCTGGGTTGTTTGGGCGCTTGGGGTTGCCGCCGTCGCCGATGCTTGAGGCGTGGGGTTGGCTGGTGCGGGTGACTGCCCGGGGTGTGGTGTTGCCATCGTGTTGCGTTCCTGGTTTCTGTTGGAGGAGCCGTGTCTTTCCCGGTTTCGCACGTGAATCGGTGCGGTGGGAATGACGTTGGCGGAAGCGTTCGCCCCTCGATTGTGTCAAACGTTTGATGGCAATGATAGCGCGGCGTTGTACCAGGCAGTCGCATCATCTCACCGACATGTCTAATTCTGCCGGTATCGCTTCTGGGTTGCTGCGCTGCAACCTTGCACCGTATGCGTGGTATGGATTCGATGCGCGCGATCCGGGTGCTCCCGCGAATCGTTTGGAATCCGCCATGCGCCGGGGCATTCGGGATGGCTTCGGTTATACCGGGTCTTTCCGGCGCCCCGAAGTGCGCGGATAAGCGGAACGCCTACCGTTCGATAGTGGTGGTGTCAGTGTGGGCGTCGCGGGTGATGGCATCGTTGTTATCGAATGTGTCATCGTCGTCATCGTCGTCGGGGGTGGTGCGCATGGCGATGATGACCCACACGGTCAAGGTGAGGCCGATGATGCCGGCGATGATCTCCATGATTGTGGAAGTGCTGGCATGCGATGACGCGGTGACGATGCCTTGTGCGAGTGATACGGCGGACAGCGATCCGAGCGTGAGTGCGATCAGCGGCGCCATCGGTTGGAGCGGTCGGTACAAAGTCATGTTTCTTACCTTTGCATTGTATTGTCTGGCTATTGGTGGCACATCCGCGGCGAATCTGCGTTCTGGTGCCGTTGACGGGTGCGTGCCTGGACCGTTCCATCGCCTGAATATGCGAAAACCGTGACCGGCATGCGTCGAATCACGGTTTTCGAAGGATTCCGTAGCGGGGCATGGATTTGAACCATGGACCTCTGGGTTATGAGCCCAGCGAGCTACCGAGCTGCTCCACCCCGCGTCGGCTGCTTCAAGCAGCAGTTATCTACTTTATCGAACGACAGGGAATTGTCAAATCGGCGTGCCGTTCAGCTCAGAGCGGATGGTGTGGGACAGCTGTCACGAATGTCCGGATATGCGCCGGAGCCGGTTGGCGGCGCGTGGGGTGCTTGTGTGGGGATTCGCTCACACAAGCACCGATGCCGGGCATAACGGGCCCGACATTACGGTCTGTCCGTCCCGCCCGGTCATATTTCAGCCGACATCAAACACATATCAGGTCAACGGGGATAATGGAACCATGCCTATCAAGATTCCAAGCGGCCTGCCCGCACGTGCCATCCTTGACTCCGAGCGCATTTTCGCGCTGGAGAAACCCGAAGCTGAGCGCCAGCGCGTGCGCCCGCTGCGCCTGGTGATCTTGAATCTCATGCCGAAGAAGATTGAAACCGAGACCCAACTGTTGCGACTGATTTCGAAGTCCCCGCTGCAGGTCGAGGTCGATTTCATGAAAACCTCAACCCACGAGTCCAAGCATGTCAGCGCCGACCATCTGGTCAAGTTCTACGAGAACCTGGACGCGTTCCGCGACAATTATTATGACGGTTTCGTAGTCACCGGAGCGCCGGTGGAGCATCTGGACTTCGAACAGGTTGATTACTGGGATGAGTTCAAAGAGATTCTTGACTGGGCCGGTTCGCACGTGTTCTCGACGATGTACCTGTGCTGGGGCGCGATGGGCGCCTTGCATTATCGGTACGGTGTACGCAAGCATTTGCTGCCGCAAAAGCTGTTCGGCGTCTACCCGCAATATCTGCAGGACGAATACTGCTTCCTGACCAACGGGTTCGACGAGATCGCGTTGCAACCGCATTCCCGTCTTGCAGGCGTGGATGAGGATGATATCGCGGCGAATCCTGATTTGCAGGTGCTCACGTGGGGGCCTGAGTCCGGCCCAGGCCTGATTGCGACACGCGACTTTTCTGAAGTGTTCGCGCTGGGCCATTGGGAGTACGGCAAGATGACGCTTGCTGAGGAATACGAGCGTGATATGGCCAAGGGGTTGACCAACGTACCGTTCCCGGAAAACTATTTCCCGCATGACAATCCCAAGCTCGAACCGCTGTTCAGCTGGCGTGCACACGCGAACCTGCTGTGGCGCAACTGGCTGAACTGGGTGTATCAGACCACGCCGTACGATTTGCGTGAGGTTCCGCAATTGCGCGCCGAAAAGCGCTTGGGGACGGACCGTTCAATCCGCCATGCGCCGGGAGCCCCGAGGCATGACGGCTATGCTCCGTTGCTCGGTGATGGCTATGGTTTGGTCGTGGATAATTATGCTCAGGACGAACGCGTGCGTAACGCCCGCCTCCCTGAGCTGGCTGGGCCTGCGGGAAACAGCCTTGACGCCTGACAATCTTCCGCGGGTGATTTGAAGTGCCGGACAATAGCATGATGACTACTGTTCGGCACTTTGTCATGTTTTACCTAGAAACGGTTCGAGATTGTGAAAGAAATGTCACCACGACACAGGAAAACGTCGTACAATCACCACGTAGCCGTTCGGAGTCGAAGGCAGGCGCCGACCCCGTCGGTGTCCGACCTCCTCGCCACGCCGTGCGCGTTTGTGCCGTAACCCGCTGGTCACATTCGCTCAGGGCGTTGGGCTAAACTGACAGCTGTTACGAGAAGTAGGAGGCGTAGATGGTGTCACAAGTCAGCACGCAGCTCGTGCTTGCGGCCAAAGCGGGTCCTGAACTGCCTTCGGTCGACGATTTTCTTCCCGATCCGATCCTGTTCCAGGGCACGCCGTTCGCCATTAACCGCATCATTCTCATCCGAATCGTTGCCACTATCGTGCTGTTGCTGGTGATGTGCATTACGGCGAAGCGTGCCAAACTCGTTCCTGGCCGTTGGCAGGGACTGATTGAGACGCTGCTCGAGTTCGTCCGCGACAATATCGTCTATCAGGTGATGGGTGAGGAACGCGGTCGCCGATATGTACCGATGATCACCACCCTGTTCTTCACGATTTTCGTGTTCAACCTGTGTGGCATCATTCCGGGCATGAACATGGCGGCGACCGCCACCGTGACCATGCCGCTGGTATTCGCACTATGGACGTTTGTCCAATACTGGATTGCCGCTTGCCGGGAGAAGGGTTTCCTTCAATATCTGCGCGGCGAGCTCATGCCTCCGGGGGTTCCGTTGCCGATTGATATCATTCTCGGCCCGATCAACCTGCTTGAGGCGCTGATTATTCGTCCGTTCTCGCTGACCGTCCGTCTGTTCGCCAATATGATCGCAGGCCACCTGCTGGTCGCGACCTGCTTGGCGTTCACACAGTTCTATCTCATCGAGGCGTCGAACTGGGCTGTCAAGCCCGTCGGCGTGCTGTGGTTGCTGGGCGGTTTCGCGTTCGTGTGCTTCGAGATGTTCGTCGCGGCGCTTCAGGCGTACGTGTTCTCGATCCTCTCGACGGTGTACATCAACCAGAGCTATCCGGAAGTCGAGTGATCGACATGCGTGGCGCGCCATACGTGTCACGTGACGGATCGCAGCGGTGCCAGACGCGACCGCCCATAGCGGCCGTGTCTGCCCGGCATCGTGATGAACGATGCGCCATAATTGAATGAAGCGAATGCACCGGTGTTGTGGAGCACCGGGCAAGACACAACCTTCGGCCCCGCGACGCGGAGCCGTATACCATGTCACATTTCGGTAAGAAAGGACAACACATGGATATCATCACTCTCGCCGAGGTCGCCGGCAACATCAGCGTTCTGGGCTATGGCGTCGCCGCCATCGGCCCTGGCATCGGCATGGGCATCCTGGTCGGCAAGGCTTTGGAGAGCACCGCTCGCCAGCCTGAGGTCGCCGGCCGTATCCAGACCCTGATGTTCATTGGCCTGGCTCTGATCGAGCTGCTCGGCCTGCTGGGCTTCGTCGCATTCGTCATGACCATGTGATTCGGCCTGATAGGACGAATCGCCATCAAGTAGAAACCCGAGCAGGAAAGGAGAACACCCATGCCACTGGCAGAGAAAAACGGTATTGCACTGTTTTTGCCTGAAACGTATGACATCGTGTGGTCATTGGTCATTCTCGTCGTCATCGCGGTCTGCTTCTACAAGTACATCATGCCGAAGTTCCAAGCTGTCTTCGACGCCCGTGCGGCCAAGATCGAAGGTCGTATGGCAGATGCCGAGAAGGCGCAGAAAGCCGCCGACGAGGCGAAGAAGAAGTATGAGGATCAGCTCAGCCAGGCTCGTGTCGAGGCTTCCAAGATTCGGGACGACGCCCGCGCCGAAGCATCCCATATCATCGCCGACGCACGGTCGCGTGCTGAAAGCGATGCCGCTCAGATCACCGAAAACGCACAACGTTCGATCGAATCCCAGCACAAGCAGGCTCTGGTGAGCCTTAAGGGTGAGGTCGGCACGTTGGCCACGGCTCTGGCAGGCAAGATTCTCGGATCCGAGTTGAGTTCAAGCGCCACCCAAACGCAGATGCTCGACAAGATGATCGACGAGATGGATGCAGACAGCACCAAGTAAGCGAAGGAAGTGAGATCCCATGCGAGGAGAGGCATCACGCATCGCAGACCGCGTCTCGCGTGACTCGCTGGCGCCGAAACTCAAGGCGACCGGTGAGGATGCCTGGCGTGTTGGCAACGAGCTGTTCACGTTCACGGACCTGCTCGACCACAATGTCCAGGTCGAACGCGCGCTGACCGACCCCGCACGTCCCGCTACCGACAAGACCGCCATGGTGCACACGCTGCTTGCCGACAACGCACATCCGATGACCGTCGAGATTCTTGACGATTTGGTGCAGCGGCGGTGGAGCAAGCCGCGTGATATCGCGAACGCTGTCGAAGACTTCGGTGTGGACGCGATGATGTACTATGCGGACGCGACCGGAACCACTATGACGGTTTCCGTTGAGCTGGCCGAGCTTCATTCGGCGCTGCTCAACATGCCGGTGGTTCGTACGCGCCTGTATGACGAGCATTCTTCGGCTCAAGCCCGTGTGACATTGCTGCATGAGGTGCTCTCTGGCAACCAGGTCAGCAAGGTCACCATGCGTTTGGCTGAACACGCCACGGAGAATCCGCGTCGCCGTAGGTATCTGGCCACCATCCAGTGGCTGATCAACAAGCTGTCGCGCCACATGGGCGAGTCGATGGTCACCGTGACCACCGCGGCCCCGCTGTCGGACGAGCAGATCGACCGGTTGACGAAGATTTACACGAAGCGCACCGGTCACGCTGTGCACATCAACTCGGTCGTCGATCCGACGGTATTGGGTGGCATGCGTGTGCAGATCGGTCATGAGGTCAACGACAACACGGTGATCGCCCAGCTGAACAAGCTCAAGCGCAGCGTGCAGGTCACGGCCTGACCCACGGGGCAGGATGCCTGGAAACGAGTCGGTTCCGCGCCATACGGCGTGCATAGACTTACATGAAGACAAACAATAAGGAGTGATCATGGCAGAACTTACCATTGATCCCGCCGCGGTACGCAAGGCGCTCGACGATTTCGTCGAGTCCTACAAGCCGTCTGACAACCCGACCCAGGAGGTCGGCTATGTCGCGACTTGTGGTGACGGCATTGCGCATGTGACGGGACTGCCTGGTTGCATGGCCAATGAGTTGCTGACCTTCGAGGACGGCACGCTTGGTCTGGCGTTCAACCTTGACGCCCGCGAAATCGGTGTGGTCATCCTCGGTGACTTCGCCGGCATCGAGGAAGGTCAGGAAGTCCGCCGTACCGGCGAAGTGTTGTCCGTGCCGGTTGGCGACGGATATCTTGGCCGTGTAGTCAACCCGCTGGGCCAGCCCATCGATGGCCTGGGCGAGATCAAGAGCGAAGGCCGTCGTATTCTCGAGGCGCAGGCCCCGGACGTGATGCACCGTCATCCGGTCGACGAGCCGCTGTCCACCGGTCTTAAGGCCATCGACGCGATGACCCCGATCGGCCGCGGCCAGCGTCAGCTGATCATCGGCGACCGCCAGACCGGCAAGACCGCCATCGCGATCGATACCATCATCAATCAGAAGGACAATTGGAAGTCCGGAGACCCGAAGAAGCAGGTGCGCTGCATCTACGTGGCTGTCGGCCAGAAGGGGTCCACCATCGCCTCCGTGCGTCAGAGCCTCGAAGAGGCTGGCGCCATGGAGTACACGACCATCGTGGCGTCCCCGGCATCCGATTCCGCTGGTTTCAAGTACATTGCGCCGTACACGGGTTCCGCGATCGGCCAGCATTGGATGTATCACGGCAAGCATGTGCTCATCGTGTTTGATGATCTGTCCAAGCAGGCTGAAGCCTACCGAGCGATTTCGCTGCTGCTTCGCCGCCCGCCGGGGCGTGAAGCCTACCCGGGCGATGTGTTCTACCTGCACTCCCGCCTGCTGGAACGCTGCGCCAAGCTGTCCGACGACTTGGGTGGCGGCTCGATGACCGGTCTGCCGATCGTCGAAACCAAGGCGAACGACGTGTCGGCCTACATTCCGACCAACGTGATTTCCATCACCGACGGTCAGATCTTCTTGCAGTCCGACCTGTTCAACGCAGGCCAGCGCCCGGCAGTCGATGTCGGTATTTCCGTGTCCCGCGTCGGTGGCGCCGCACAGACGAAGGCCTTGAAGAAGGTCTCCGGCACGCTGAAGATTTCGCTCGCCCAGTACAAGTCGCTCGAATCCTTCGCAATGTTCGCATCCGATTTGGATGCCGCTTCGAAGGCGCAGCTGACTCGTGGTGCGCGTCTGACCGAGCTGCTCAAGCAGCCGCAGATGTCACCGTACTCGATGGAGCAGGAAGTCGTCTCGATTTGGGCCGGCACCCACGGCAAGTTCGATGACCTCGATCTTGGTGACGTGCTCCCGTTCGAGAAGGACATGCTTGACTATGTCGCGCACAACACGGACATCCTGACGACCATTCGTGACACCGGCGATTTCACCGCTGACACGGAGAAGGCGCTCGACAAGGCGGTTGATGACTTCCGCGCCACGTACGTGACGAAGGCAGGCAAGCCGCTGATCGAGAAGAAGCCGTCCGCCAAGACCGCAACCCCGGTCGAGCAGGAAAAGATCGTCGCGGGGGAGAAGTGATCCATGGGCTCGCAACTCGCACTGAAATCAAGAATCGCCTCCACCCAGTCGTTGGAGAAAATCTTCAATGCGCAGGAGATGATCGCGTCCTCACATATCGCGAGGGCGCGTGAGGTGGCGCTCAACGCCAAACCTTATAGCGATGCGATTTTCGATGCCGTGCAAGCGTTGGCGGAGCACACCCATATCGACCATCCGATCGTGAAGTCCGACGAAAAGAACCCGCGCGTCGCCGTGCTGGCTCTGACGTCGGACCGCGGTATGGCCGGCGCGTACACCTCGTCGATTATCAGGGAGACCGAATCCCTTCTGGCCAACCTGACCGACAAGGGCAAAGAGCCGCAACTGTATGTGTATGGCCGTCGTGGCGTCACCTACTACAAGTACCGTGGCCGTCAGGTCGCGGCGACATGGGAAGGTGACAGCGACAAGCCGGGCGTGGATATCGCGGAATCGATTTCCAACACCCTCTTGGACGCGTATATGAAGCCGGCCGATCAGGGCGGGGTTTCCGAACTGTACATCGTGTTCACCGAATTCGTGAATATGGTCGTGCAAAAGGTTCGCGTCCTGCGCATGCTGCCGGTCGAAGTCGTGCCCGAGGAACGTCAGGATTCCGGCCCCGTGCCTGAATCCACTGCGGCGCAAGCGACCCCGTTGTACACCTTCGAGCCGAGTCTGGAGAAGGTGCTCAACGCGATTCTGCCGAAGTACATCCAGTCGCGTATCCATGAGTGCCTGCTGACCTCGGCGGCATCGGAAACCGCATCGCGGCAGAACGCCATGCATACGGCCACCGATAATGCACGCAACCTTGTCGACGAGCTGACGCGCAAGCTCAACGCCTCGCGCCAGGCATCGATCACCCAAGAACTTACCGAAATCATCGGCAGCGCCGACGCGCTGAACAAAGAGGAAGAGTAGGAACGCATATGGCTGAGAACCAGACCACAGCGGCTTCCGAAACCGATGTCGAAGCGACGAACGTTGGACGCGTCACGCGCGTCCAGGGCTCCGTCATCGATGTCGAGTTCCCGGTAGGCCACCTGCCCGACATCTACAACGCCCTGACCGTCAAGCTCAACAATGTGGGCAGCACGGAGGGTGAGACGCTTCACCAGATCACCATGGAGGTGGAACAGCATCTTGGCGATTCCACCGTGCGTGCAGTCGCACTCAAGCCTACTGACGGCTTGGTGCGCGGCGCCGAAGTGACCGATACCGGCGGCCCGATTGAGGTCCCGGTCGGTGACGTCACCAAGGGGCACGTGTTCGATGTCTCGGGCAATATCCTCAACAAGAAGCCCGACGAGACCATCACGGTCAAAGAACGCTGGCCCATCCACCGTAATCCGCCGGCATTCGACCAGCTGGAATCCAAGACCCAGATGTTCGAAACCGGTATCAAGGTCATCGATTTGCTGACCCCGTACGTGCAGGGCGGCAAAATCGGCCTGTTCGGCGGCGCAGGCGTCGGCAAGACGGTTCTGATCCAGGAAATGATCCAGCGCGTGGCCCAGAACCACGGCGGTGTGTCCGTGTTTGCCGGTGTCGGTGAACGTACCCGTGAGGGTAACGATCTGATCGGCGAAATGGCGGAAGCAGGCGTACTTAGCAAGACCGCACTGGTTTTCGGCCAGATGGATGAGCCTCCGGGGACGCGTCTGCGCGTGCCGCTGACCGCTCTGACCATGGCGGAATACTTCCGTGACGTGCAGAATCAGGACGTGCTGCTGTTCATCGATAACATCTTCCGCTTCACGCAGGCGGGTTCCGAGGTTTCCACGCTGCTGGGCCGTATGCCTTCCGCCGTGGGTTACCAGCCGAACCTCGCGGACGAGATGGGTGCGCTTCAGGAGCGCATCACCTCGACCCGCGGCCACTCGATCACTTCGCTGCAGGCTATTTACGTGCCTGCGGACGATTACACCGACCCGGCCCCGGCGACGACCTTCGCGCATTTGGATGCAACGACCGAATTGTCCCGTGATATCGCGGCCAAGGGTATTTACCCGGCTGTCGATCCGCTTGCTTCCACGTCGCGAATCCTCGACCCGCGCTACGTGGGCCAGGCCCACTACGAGTGCGCCAACCGTGTCAAGGCGATTCTGCAGCGTAACAAGGAGCTGCAGGATATCATCGCCCTGATCGGTATCGACGAGCTCGGCGAAGAGGATAAGACCATCGTCAATCGCGCCCGTAAGATCGAGCAGTTCCTCGGCCAGAACTTCTATGTGGCCGAGAAGTTCACGGGCCGTCCAGGCTCCTACGTGCCGGCTGACGAGACTATCGAAGCCTTCACCCGCATCTGCGACGGCGTGTATGACGACGTTCCGGAGCAGGCGTTCTCCGGTATCGGCGGCATTGACGACCTCGAGAAGAAGTGGCACGACATGCAGAAGGAGTTCGGCGACTGATGGCGGGCGCAACCATGCAGGTGAACATCGTCGCGGCGGACCGCCCCCTGTGGTCCGGCACGGCGAAGTCCGTCACCATCCCCGCATCCGAAGGCGGGATGGGTATTCTGCCGAACCACGAGCCGGTACTCACCGTCATCAAGGACGGTACGGTCGCGGTGGTGGACCCTGATGGTGTACGGCATTCCTTCGATGTCACCGACGGATTCATCTCCTTCGACTCGAACAAACTCACCGTTGCGGTTGAGCGCGGGCATGACGTGGTCAAGACTTCCGGGCCTGGCGCGGCAGACGCGCCGGAAACCGGAAACTGACCGGCGTCGGGATTCTCCATGGACGGGGCCGCGGCCGTCACCTTCACGGGTGGCGCCGCGGCCCCGTCCATTGTCTTGTGCTGCCGTCCGTGGCGGCTCCCGTTTCGCCGACAGGACATGTCATCGGGGCATGCCTGTTAGGCTGTCGGTTGTGAGAATTATTGTGGCGGATTGCAGTGCACAGTATTCGGGACGGCTCAACGCGTCGCTTCCCCTGGCCAAACGCGTACTGCTGGTGAAAGCGGATAACAGTGTGCTGATTTTTTCGGAACTCGGCTCGTACAAGCCGTTGAACTGGATGGCGGCACCATGTACGATCAGGCAGATCGACCCGCCTGATGCCGACGACGACCCGGGTACCCCGGTTCCTGAACGCGTATTGCGTGTGTGCGCGGAGAAAAGCGATGACGTGCTGGAGATCACGTTGCAGCATATCTACGCTGACCATACGTACGATTTGGGCGAAGATCCCGGCCTGGTCAAGGACGGGGTCGAGGACCACCTGCAACGGTATCTGGCCGAACAGATCGAGCGGATCGGGGAGGGGGCCAAGCTGGTCCGTCGCGAATACCCGACCGCCATCGGGCCGGTCGATATCATGGCGGTCGACGGCGAGGGCACGCATGTGGCGATCGAAATCAAGCGTCATGGTGGCATCGACGGGGTCGAGCAGCTGACGCGCTACTGCAAGCTGCTCAACCGTGACCCGCTGATCGCCCCGGTCCGTGGCATCTTCGCCGCGCAGACCATCACTCCACAAGCCCGCACGCTCGCCCATGAGCGTGGTTTCGAATGCCTGATTTTGGATTATGACGATATGAAGGGCCAGGAAGACGGGACTCTGCGTCTCTTCTAAGCCCCCCCATATATACCAACTGGTTACGCTGAGTGGTCGCTCAACGTAACCAGTTGGTATATAAGGGTCGGTGGCGGCGCGCAATGGTGTCACCGCCACCGCCAATCCTGCGGATCGCCGGCAATCAGTAGGCGTAGAGGATATCGACCACGAAATACAGGGTCGAATTCGCCGGGATGGTCACCTTACCGGTCGAGCTGTCGGTCTGATCGGTCGACCCGTACCCCAGATCAGGCGGGATGACGAGCAGCACCTGCGAGCCGATGGTCTGCCCGGTCAAGCCGTTCTTCCATCCGGTGATGACCTGGGACAGTGAGAATTGCGCTGACGATCCGCGATCCCACGAGGAGTCGAACTGGTGCAGGGTGCCGCTGCCGTCGGCATACCAGCCGGTGTAATGCGCGTCGACGGTCTGCGTGGATTTCACGGCGGCGCCGTTGCCTTTGATCAGCGGCTGGACGACGAGCTTGCCGTCGGGCTTGTAGCCGTTGAGGTCAAGGGACGGCTTGCCGTTGCTGGCGAGCGTCACCTTCGGCAGGTTGGACGGGATGTCCGTGACCGCCGTGCCCGTGGCGCGGGTGAGGGCCTTCGCACGCGAGACGATGGTCATCACCATGAGGTACGACGTGCCCGACGAGTTCTGGTCGTTGACGCCGAAGGCGATGGTCGCGTTGACCTTCTGCCCCTTGAACACCTTGTAATAGGATTCGTTCGTTGAGCTCTTGCTGACGATGATGGAGCAATCCGGCGTGTTCTTCTCCCAGGTGCTCATGGTCTGGGAGCCGTCCTTCGCGTTATACACGATGCCTTGCGTGCACAGGCGGTCGCCTTCCTTCACGGTTGCGCCGTTGCCTTTCTGCAAGACGGCGTAGGTGTTGTTCTGCACGGTCATCGGGGTATGGAATTTCACTGTCGGCTTCTTACCGGGCTCGCCGGTCGCGGTGACGCCCGCGATCTGGTCCATGGTGGAGCCCGAGGAGCTGGAGCTTGCCGAGGATGAGGCTGAAGAAGAGGATGAGGCGGATGCCGACGAGTTGCCGGACCCGCATGCCGATACGCCGAGGCACAGGCTGGCGACGCATACGATGGACAGCATGTGCGTCGTTGCATGACGGAGTCTTGGTGAGATATGCATGGGTACCACAGTAGCCGTCGACCATGATAACGGCCGTGGTAACGGCCATGGCAGGCCTGCCGGCTTGCCGGCGTATCGCCTTGCGGGCATGGTGCGGCGGGCGGGTGACGGTAAGCCCGTAGCGCAGGCGAAGTGTGGAGGTGCCTGTAGAATACAGTGGTTATGACGAAAACACGTGAAGCACACGAAGATCATGCCGTATTCGAGCGGCCGTCTCGTCATGCCAGGATCATGCGTGGTATCGTCGCACCGGTATTCGGTTTGCTCGCCGTCGCGTGCATCGCATTCGGCGCGCTCAATGCCACGGTATGGCGTCCATCGAGTGAGATTGCCGCGTCAGCGGACGTGTCCGGCAGATATATGATGACCGACCCGGGAGTGCTGTCCATGGTAAGCAGCCGCTCCACACTGGTGGTACGCGACAACGGTTCAGCGAAAACCCGCGCCTGTGTCGCCTTGTCGACACGAAAAGACGCCGCAGGATGGCTGGCCGGCCACACGTACACCCGTATCACCGGCATGTCGGATTGGCAGACGCTGACGACGAGCCGTCAGAAGGCCTCAGGGACCGCAATACGGGATGACCAGTCGGTGACGTTTGAATCCTCGGATATGTGGCGGTCAGTCACATGCAGTGACGACGGGCATGTGACCTTGCCGGCGACAACGGCAACCTCCGATGTCATCGCGTTGATTGATACCGGATCGGCCAAAGCGAAATCAACGGTGACCATCCATTGGGTGCGTGAACAGCTTCCGGATTTCGCGACCCCCCTGTATTTCATCGCCGGCCTGCTCGCCGTGATGACGGTGCTCTCCGCATCGGTATTCGCGATGCCGATCAGCAAGCGACGCAAGGGCGCCAGCGAACCCAAGCCGGTCGAGCCTGAAGAAATCACCATCGCTGAAGCATTCGCCGGCAGTTGGCGGCAGCTCAAACACAAGTTGGTGCCGCGCCGAAGCTCCAAGCCGCGCAGGCGCCATGCCGCCGGTACCCCTGTTGAAGAAACCGCAGCGTCGAACGCCGATGAGACGCATGATGCCGGCACTCCGGTCGTCATCGACCCGCTGTCACGCAACCTGGTGGCCGACATCCAGCAGGAGCAACCGGCCGAACAACCGCAACCCGTAAGCGAACCGGAAGAACACGCATCACCCGCATCCGCAGACCATACCGGGCATGATGCCGCCGAACCGGCGGACGACGCCGAGACAACCGGGAGCGACAATCCGCCGGCCGCCTATCAGCCTCGCCGTTACCCGCATCATGTGCGCCCTGAGCATCCCGGCGACCACGATCGGCAGGTATCCGCCGATGCCGCACATTCCTACGCTTCGCTCAACGAAACATGGTATCCGGGCAGCGCCCAAAGCGTCCAAGCGGGTGCGCAACCCGCCGCCGCGGACACGCCAGGCGAGAACGACGAGCCCAAGCAGGCTGCCGAACCCCAACCCCAAGACGATGCGACCGCCAACCCCACGTCGTCGCAGTCCACCGGATTGCGCAGCGCTCGCACGCACGCTCCCGCACAGGTCAATGTCGAAGCGACTTCGGTGATCGACCCCAAGGAACTGCAAGCGTATTTCGCACGATGGGCGGCACAGCAGGAACATGATGGGGCCGACGGCGGCGAACAGGAGAGCATCAAGGAGTAGCATGACCTCACGTATCACCAGGATCGCAGCGGCTGCACTCGCCGCAGTATGCATGATGACGGTTGCCGGGTGCGAAGGCCAGGTCCCGCAACCCGCCGCCAGCGCCGAACATACCGACAAGCCGGATGTAACGGCGGCCCAAGAGCGGCGGATTCGCGCGAAGATACTCAAGGTCGTCAATGCGGCGAACGATGCGAAAAGCGTTGACGGACTCGACGAACGCATGTCAGGCCCCGAACTGGCCATCCGCACCAGTGAAATCACCATCGCCCAAACCACGGGTGCGCTTGACGCGAAAACCAATATTCCTTCGAAGATGACCCAGGCTGTCATCCCCACGGATTCAGGCTGGCCGCGTTCGATATTCACCATCACCACAACCACCTCAGATCAGCAGTCCCAGCGTCTGCTGGTCATGGTGCAGGACAACGCGCACAGCAACTACAAGCTGTGGGGAGTAGCCAGACTTTTCCAAGGTGCGAAACTGCCGAAATTCCCGGTCACCTCCATCGGCGCGCAAATGGGCACCGCCAAAGACACCGGACTGGTGGCCACACCGCAACAAGCGGTCACCCAATACGCGGACGTGCTGCAAAACGGTTCAAGCAGCCCCTACGCTTCGAAATTCGCTGACGACTATTTCCGTCAGGAGTTGACCAAACTTTCCCAAACCGTTCAGGAAGGTATGGAACGCAACGCCGGAACCCAGCAGCAGACCTTCGAAGCGGTCAACGGGCAAATCAAAGTCATGCGTTCAAGTGATGGCGGTGATCTGGTGGTCGCGCAAATCAACTCGGAGTGGACCCGCCAAGCCGGTGAAGGGCGTGAATCCCAGCCGGCTTCCGACTCTGAGAAAGCGCTGTTCGGCAATGGTACGGCAACCAGCACGATGAAAGTCACGTATGTCAACGTCATCGCCCTATACGTGCCGCCGGCCGGATCCCACCAGAAAATCACCGCGGTCGGAGCGGAACGTCAGCCGGTCAAAGTCGAGGCGATCTGACCGCCGGTAGCGGATACGGCCGCCGCTGCGCTTTAGCTCCGCGGAGAAGCGACCGCGTACGGCCGGCCGCCACACTAAGTTGAAAAGAGTCGCAGGATTGCTAGTCAAAGGATTATGGAGGCGACATGGCAGACCAGAAGTTCAATCCCGGTATTTCCCTCGCCGGAGCCGTTGATCTTGAATCGATGCAGCATCAGGTGAAAGCCGAACCCGGTCAGGCTGGCGGCGCTCCCGCTGCTGGCGCGTACGTAATCGACGTGTCTGAGCACACCTTCGAAGCAATGGTACAGACCTCGGCCACATTCCCGATTCTGCTGCTCTTGTGGACGCCGACCGATGACCGCCTGTTCCCGATGGCTCGCACACTCGCCGATGCGGTGAACAAGCTCAACGGTCAGATTCAGCTGGTCCGTATCGATGCCGGCGCGTCGCCGACCATCGCCCAAGCGTTCCAAGTGCGCGGAATCCCGGCATTGTTCGGGCTGATTGGCGGTCGTCCGATGCCGTTGCTTGAAGGCTTGCCAAGCGCCGAGGAACAGCAGCAGATCGTCGACCAGGTTATTCCTAAGCTCATCGAAGTGGCACATAAGGCCGGGGTCAACGGTACCGCACCATATTCCGGTGATCCGGATGCCCAGCAGGCCGCTGACACTCCTGCAGCCGACGCTGTACCGCCCGAGCACGCCGAAGCGCACCGCCTCGCCCAGGAAGGCGATTATGCGGGTGCTGCCGCGGCATATGAGCGTGTCTTGGAGTCCGATCCGCACGATGCGCTCGCCGCGCGTGAACGCGCCAAAGCGCTGCTGCTCGCCCGTTCCGGCAACGCCGATGTCCGCGCTGTGCGTGCCGCCGCGGCAGCGCATCCGGATGATGTCGAAGCCCAGCTGGCGGTTGCGGACATCGATATGATCGGCGGACAAATCGAAGACGCTTTCGGACGCCTGCTGGATTATCTTGCCGCAGGGCACCGCGACCAGATTGAACCGGTACGCAAGCGTCTGCTGGAGTATTTCGCTATTCCTGAGTCGGGCGATGAGCGGCTCAAGCGCGCCCGCCGCCGGCTGGCGACGCTGATGTACTGAGCGAAGCGGTACGTGGCAAACCCGCAGACAGCCCATTGTCCGGATACGTGTCTGGACATGTCTGTACAGTGGATTGCCGCACGGGTTTGTAGCTCAGTGGATAGAGCGTCTGTCTCCGGAACAGAAGGTCGTGGGTTCGAATCCCATCAAGCCCACCAGCATGCCGTCACACCTCTTGGTGTGGCGGCATTATCGTATCCGTCGTGTCGGTGTGGGACCGGTATGGTACGCTGGCAATGAAGGGTCTTATTCGGCAATGGGGATTGCCGATACTGTCTGGTTCAGCCGGAGGGGCGCTGGCGTACCGATTGGCAGGCATGGCGCGGCATGTTGTGCGTATAGACCGTTCAACCGACATGCGGGGGAGCATGCCGCGGTCGGGGCAAGCCCATCGGGGGACAAGTGAAAGCTGAGGCTTTCGTTGATGTTTGGGGGAATGATGAACCGAATTCGATTCGTCGCCGCCGTGGCCATTATGCTGGTCGCGGCCATGATCATCCCGTCTGGCACCGCCATGGCGGGTATTGGATCACAAGGGGCGGGAATATCAGGGTCGGGTGGACCGATGCCGGACAATGACGCCTTGTATCTGTTCGACAACAAGCAGTATGGTGCCGCACCCGCACAAGGGTGGGGTGAAGCGTCAATCGACCACGCGTACCAGTCATTGGTGCGCAGCGGCGTGCTATCCACGTGGAGCGGCAACAAGCCGAAATTCTACGGGTCGTGCAGGGACGCCGTCGCCCGCGCCATCGCCGACCGTAGCGACGGCGAAGCACGGCAGGCGCGCGTGGTCGGCGTGGCGTTGTCCCTGCGCAACCGCAGCTTGTACGGCACCAATCCGCGGGATTTTCGAGCACGGTTCGACGGCAATTGGAACAAACTCGCCGCTGACGGGCTGGGCAATGATCTAATCGGCTGGGATGCCAACTGGGTTGGCCGGTTACGATACCAGTTCAACGAGCAGATCGAAATGACTGGACGCGCATACCCGGCGGGTGTCCAAGTCATTTGTGTGGCCGTCAACGAGTTGCAGCCCGCAACCCGGTATTCGCTCAGTGTCACGACACAACAGCAGGCGCCCGCCGGATTAAGCGTCGGCGACACCACCGCAGTATTCGACACCATCACCACGGACGCTGCGGGATCGGCGGTTGACGAGCACGTGGACGCCCAAGTGTGGCTCAACTATGACGGGCATCCCGCCCGCTTGTATAAGGCGCAGTCGGTCAACAAAACGGTGCGGTTGCCTCATGCGGGGTCGGTCGACTCCCCACAATTCACACCATCGGATTTCGGCTGGAACGGCTGGCAGGAAGGCAACTACTGGTTCGACATCGTTGTTCCCCAACAGGGGAGTATGGCCGCCGGCGTGAACACCGAAGACCGGCAGGCGTCCGAAAGTTTCCGTGTCGGTTCCCGTGCGCCGGGTGCACCGACAAAACATGTGGACGATGGGGTGAGCGCCGACGGCATGGTCAATCGCACGCGGATCGTCACAGGCACCGGGCGTGGCGGCTGGAAACTGAACATCACCGACACCATCACGGCGAACGGAGTGCCATACCAGATTGACGACTATCGGATCAGTGATTTGATTGACGGTACGGACCATACCAGCGAGTTCACTATCACGTGGGATAAGGACGCGCATACGGTCAGCGCGAGCCGGAAAGACAACCAAAGCATGCTTCCGCTTGACCACGCGTTCGAATTCTCCTTCGCCGTCACCGTCAACACGCCGGGGCACAACATCGTCAATGATGTGGCCGCCGTCCAATGGAACGAAGAACCCGAGCAGACCACGCAACCACAGCAGTTCCCCACATGGAAACCGCAACCGGATACCGTGTGGATGCTGCGCGGTGATGACGGCGGCTGGGATGCTGTCATCGACCCTGACCACAGCAATGCTGTCGGGGCTGCCGGACGTTCGCTGCTGGACGGCGACATGATAGCCGCGGCGACCAACGCGGTGCTTCCCGCCCATCTCATCGAAGCACCACAACGGTTGGAGCTGACTGTCGGCTGGTCGCAGGCGGATTACCTGTTCGACCCTTCAGCAGCGTCGGAAATCCGCGTGTATGCCGCCGACACCCCGCAAGAACGTACTTCCGGAGTGTTTGACATTGCCCGCCGCGGCAACGATGTGACCGGCGAATTCACCATCCGGGTCAACGATGGCACGGCGACCGCCGTGGCGTCACAAGCCTACCGGCAGTCAGTGAAAGGACTGGGCACGCACCGCCAGCTCACCCTGGTCGTTCCCGGTCGCATCAACCTGGCCAATGGCGGGGGCGCAGTTCAAACACGCAAGGATTACCAAGCCAAAGACGGGCAGGCGGTGGAACTGTGCTCCAGCACGCAAGGCAAATCATTCATCGCCCAAGGCACGCATACGGTCAACGACCATGCCGTGGAAGCGAACCGTCCACCGTTATGCGCGATTGTGCCGCCAGCCGCCAAACGCGTACTCACCCACTCCTCGCAGACAGGAGCCCGCACACCGATCAACCAGGCCAAAGTGATGCCGGGGCAGCGTGTCACCTACGAGCTGACGGCGGATATTACGGCACGAACCGGTTTGGGGTATCGCCTTGACAGCGTGACCGTCACTGACGAATACGACCGGTATTTCGAACCGGACGAATACAGCATCCTTGTCCGCGACCGCCGCTCCGACACGGTATTCGGACGTCAGCATTACACCGTGCACTGGAATCGCGAACAACATCGTTTCCACATCGTATTCAACCGTTCGGCAATCAACCAGGCGTGGAACGACACGCAAACCTTGCCGAATCTCTTGGTGGAGTTCACCGGCACGGTGGCGGATAATGCCCCGGCGAAGCGCCTCATAGGCAATCAATGGACGCTCGGACTGAACAACAGTGTGACCCCGTCGAACCGGGTTGTCATCGAGCCGCCGAGTATCGTACCGGAGAAAACCGTCACCCAAGCCGACGCAGGTATCGCCATCGACGGACGGACCGCATTGCTGGGCGACACCATCTACTACCGTGTCACGCTCGACGCATCCGCGTTGCAGTCCAGCGCCTACACGGTCCAACGGCTTGGAATCATCGACGACTATGACGAACGCTACCTTGCGCTTGACCTTGACCGGGTCACTGTGACCGACGAACGCGGCAACGACCGTACCGGCGCCTTCAACATCCAAGACCGGGACGGCGTGCTGTATGCGTTCTTCGCCACCGTAGACACCACCGACCCGGCCACCGGACGCGTCATCGCCGCACGACAGCCGGATGACCTGAAAGCCTACGCATCCGCCTCACTCGACCCCCACACCGACCCGGCTATCGACCAGCATGTTCTGGGGCAGCGTTATGAACTCGTGCTACCGATGACCGTCATCGCGGTCGAAGACGGCGTCCACGTGCAGAACACCGCCACCCAGGTCACCGGAACCACGCGTACAAACACCCGGACGGTGGTCAACCCGCTCAAACCGGTGAACCCGGCGAAAGACGTGACTATCGCCATGCACGGGGACAGCGCCAACGGCACCGACATCCCGTTGCACACCACCTTCCTGTACCGCCTCGATTCCTCAGACCTGCCCGCCAATCGTGCCTACGATGTCGACTCGTGGAACATCGACGACGACTATGACGAGTTGCACGACGTATACCTCGGTCAGTGGGCTCTCGCCGCCCGCCATGACATGAGCATCGACGGCAAGCCGGTGCAAGCGGGGGAGCTTATCGAACGCCATACCAACATCGACTTGGTCTCCAACGCCCAGAATGATGACGATGCCGGGAGCGGCCACGACTCCTCATTGCTCACCGTTGAAGATGTCGGCGGACGGCTGCATATCGAGCTGACCGAACGGGGCAAACACGTGCTCGGCGGTCGCAACCAGACCGGCGCGTGGACGCTGTTCATCCAAATGCAGCGTATCCTGCCCGCAGAGCGCATCACCAACGGGTTCGTGGAAACCCTCAACGGCATCACCCGCGAATCCAACGAGGTGTGGACACGCACCGCACTCGAACGAGGCGCAATCGAATTGGTGAAATTCGACGAGACATCAGGAGAGCGTGACGGTGACCGGGATACCGTGGAGCGTGCGCTCGCCATCACCCAAGACAAGACGAGGCTCGTGTTCCGCATCCGCAATATCGGCGACATGCCGGTAACCGGATTGCGTTTGCATGACACCGTCACTGTCGGTGATGCCACGGTGGATGCCTGGCAATATCCAGAACACTGGGATGAGCTTGTCCTCAAGCCGGGTGAATCCGTCGATGTCACTGCGGTGTTGTCAGCAGTCACGGGCCGTCACTCCGACAGGGCGACAGTAACCGCGTCGACAGTGGTGACATGCCCGCTTGTCGACGACAATCCCTTCGACAACCAGCCGGCGGTCAGACAAGACGGCGTATGCCGTGGCGAAACAGTCAACGCCGCTGATACGTGGCACGGCTACCGGCCAACATTGGCGCAAACCGGCAGCCCGATCATCGCATTGCTGACCGCCACGGGCATGCTGGTAGCCGCGGCTGCGGTGATCCGGATGTCGGGCGCTACCCGTCGCCGACAGCAGTAGTCGCAATCCTCATCATGGCGTGCCGCGACAAGCGAGACGACACGCTTGCCTGTCTGTGGCATGTCATGGTGTGGGATATTCGCATACCGGCCGGGCTTACGACGCTACACTGGTCGCCAACGGTCGTTGTACGGGAGCCCAGACTCTTACGGCGGCTTTACCAGAGCCGGGCGTGCATCCTGTGGAAGAGACACGTGTCCGGCGGTGTCCAACAGTCTAGGGAAGGCATTCCAATGAGCGAATTGGTCAAAGTCACATCAGAACACGCGCCTGCTGCATTGGGGGCGTACAGTCAAGCCGTCAAAGCCAACGGCTTCGTGTTCGCATCCGGCCAGCTGGGTCTTGATCCGGCTACCGGCAAGTTGGCGGGGGACACCGCTGGCGAGCAGGCGGCGCAAGCGTTGAAGAACATCGCCCATGTGCTTGAGGCGGCGGGGACTGATACCGCGCATGTGGTGCGTGCCACCATCTACATGAAGCATGTTGAGGACTTCCATGAAATCGATGCCGCCTATGCCGCGGTGTTCAACGGCGATATCAAGCCGGCTCGCGTCGCATTCGGCGGCAACGATCTGCCGGCGGGCGCGCTGGTGGAGATCGACGCCATCGCGGCACTCTGACACGCCGACATCGTACGGCATCACGGTGGTTGTCCCCCGCAATTCGCGCCGGGACGCTACGGTGGTGCCGTACGTTCATACGGGATGGCACACGGCGGGCATGCGTTCGCCATGGCTGTCAGCCGCATACGCCAGAACACCGGAATACAGGAGCATCGGACACCATCGTGGCTACTGATTTTGAACCCTCATCGCACGTCGCCGTCAGCGAGAGTGCAGCCAATCCTACGGTGAACCCGGATACGAACGGGCTGCAAAGCCCCGACACCCAGCTTGAACGGAATATGGAATCACGCCACCTGACGATGATTTCACTGGGCGGTGTCATCGGCACCGGCCTGTTCCTCAGCTCCGGCTACACCATTCATCAGGCGGGGCCACTCGGCGCCATCCTCGCCTATCTCATCGGTTCGGTTCTTGTCTACTGCGTGATGCTTTCACTCGGGGAGCTATCGGTCGCCATGCCGTATGCCGGCAGCTTCCACCTGTATGCGCGCCGGTTCATTGGACCGGGCACCGCGTTCACCATCGCCATCCTGTACTGGCTGAACTGGGCGGTGGCGCTTGCCTCCGAATTCACCGCGGCCGGCCTGCTCATGCAACGGTGGTTCCCGCATTCACCCGCATGGGTGTGGAGCGCGCTGTTCATCGCCGTCGTATTCACGTTGAACATCCTGTCCGTCAGATTGTACGGTGAGTCGGAGTTCTGGTTCGCCAGCATCAAGGTGGTCGCCATTATCGCATTCATTGCGATCGGTTTGCTCGCCATGTTCGGCATCATCCCCATCAGGGGGTATACCCACGCGCCGCTGCTCTCAAACTACTATCGTTCCGGCTGGTTCCCCAATGGGATTATGCCGGTATTCTCTACGCTTCTGACCGTCGTGTTCGCTTTCTCCGGCACGGAGGTCGTCGGCGTGGCCGCAGGGGAGACCAAAAACCCGGATCAGGCGATTCCGAAAGCGGTGCACACCACGGTGTTGCGTCTGGCGATTTTCTTCATCGGCTCGATCGCCGTCATGGCCGCGCTGATCCCTTGGAAACAGTCCGGCGTGGACACCAGCCCGTTCGTGCTGGTGTTCCAGAGCATCGGCATGCCGTTCGCCGGGGACGTGATGAACTTCGTCGTACTGACCGCCGTACTGTCCGCCGCGAACTCCGGATTGTACGTCTGCTCGCGCATGGTGTGGTCGCTGGCCAAAGAGCATATGATTCCGTCAATCCTGGCGAAAACCAATTTCCACGGTGTCCCCGTATTCGCCGTACTGGTCAGTCTTGCAGGCGGTCTGCTCGCCCTGCTGTCCAGCGTGGTCGCCGCCTCGACAGTGTACTTGGCGCTGGTCGCGATTTCCGGCTTGGCGACGCTGGTAGTGTGGATGTCAGTGGCGATATGCCATATCCTCTTCCGGCGTGAACTCAAACGTTCCGGCGGGTCCGTCGACTCGCTTGCCTATCATGCGCCCGGCTATCCGGCGGTGCCGATTATCGCGATCATCATGTGCCTGTTCGCGCTGGTCCTGGTGGTCGCCGACCCGGTGCAACGCTCCACGCTGCTGTACATGATCCCCTTCGTCGCCTTGTGCTACGGCGTGTATTACCTGCGTGAACGGCTGAAACACAACAGACGGCACGATGAGGGCACGCCTGTCGCCGTTTGAGCTTGCCTCCTGTCGTGGCGGCGACAACGCCGGCACTTGGCCAATACCCTCGCTAGACTTTGAAGAATGAATCCAGAAGCGCTCAGTGAACTGATTTCCCGTATTGCCCATGATCTGGTCGCCGCCGGCGAGGCTGGCACCCTGACCGAGGATCTCATCCCGCCGGTCGAAAAATTCGCGGTCATGCGTCCCAAGGACCGCAGCCACGGCGACTGGGCGTCGAACGCGGCCATGCAACTGGCCAAGAAGGCCGGCATGAAGCCGCGTGATTTGGCGGAACTGTTCGCCGCACGCCTGCAATCCGCTGAAGGGGTCGCCGCTGTCGAGGTCGCCGGCCCCGGTTTCATCAATATCACGCTTGATTCCGCGTCCGCCGCGGCGGTTGTGGACGCCGTACTCGAACAAGGTGCGCGGTTCGGTCGTAACAACCACCTGTCCGGACAGACTCTCAACCTCGAATTCGTGTCCGCCAACCCCACCGGCCCAATCCATATCGGCGGCACCCGCTGGGCGGCGGTCGGCGACTCCATGGCCCGCGTGCTCGAAGCCAACGGCGCCAAAGTCGTGCGCGAATACTATTTCAATGACCACGGCGAGCAGATTAACCGCTTCGCCAAGTCTCTGGTCGCCGCAGCCCACGGCGAACAAACCCCTGCTGACGGCTACAAGGGCGCGTACATCGATGAAATCGCGCAGCGTGTCATCGACGAAGCGAAAGCCGACGGCATCGATATCCTCACCCTGCCGCGAGTCGACGGCGGCAAGAACGCTGACGGCGAGCCCCTCGGCGAAGGCGACTCCGAACAACGCGAAGAGTTCCGCAAGCGAGCGGTCCCGATGATGTTCGCTGAAATCCAGGAATCCATGAAGAATTTCCGCGTACATTTCGACGTGTGGTTCCATGAGAACAGCTTGTACCAGGACGGCGAAGTCGAGCGCGCCATCGCCAAGCTGCGTGAGCAAGGCGATATTTTCGAAAAAGACGGCGCCACTTGGTTCGCGTCCACGAAGCATGGCGACGACAAGGACCGTGTCATCATCAAATCCGATGGCAATTACGCGTATTTCGCCGCGGACATCGCCTACTACTACAACAAGCGTCACCGCAAGAGTGACCCGGCGGACGTGGCCATCTACATGCTGGGCGCTGACCATCACGGCTATATTGGCCGTATGATGGCCATGTGCGCCGCTTTCGGCGACAAGCCGGGCGTCAATATGCAGATTCTCATCGGTCAGCTGGTCAACGTGATGAAGGACGGCAAAGCCGTACGCATGTCCAAGCGCGCCGGCAACGTCGTCACCATCGACGATCTGGTCGACGCGATCGGCGTGGACGCCTCCCGTTATTCGCTCGCCCGCACCGACTACAACACGAGCGTGGATATCGACCTCAACCTTCTGGCCTCCCACAGCAACGACAACCCGGTGTACTACGTGCAGTATGCGCACGCCCGCAGCTGCAACGTGGATCGCAATGCGGCCGAGGCACAGATCGACCCGACTGTCGCCGACCTTGCCCTGCTGGACACTGAAGCCGACGGCGAAGTGCTCGCCGCGCTCGCCCAATGGCCTGCCGCGCTCGCCCAAGCCGGCGATTTGCGCGCCCCGCACCGCATCGCCCACTACCTCGAGGATCTCGCTGCCGCCTACCACAAGTGGTACAACGTCGAACGCGTCGTACCGATGCCGCTGACCGACCTCGAAGAACGCAAGCCCGAAGCCGAACGTGAAGCGCTGCGTATCGCCAAGAACCCCGAACCGGCACGCGCCGCCGCACGCTTGAAGCTCAACGACGCCGTCCGAACCGTCATCGCCGCTGGCCTCGACCTGCTCGGCGTCAGCGCACCGGAGAAGATGTGAAATGAACGAAACCAGCACACCAAACGCCGCCAACACCCCGTTGAGCCAGGTATGGCCGGCCGGCTGCTCGATTGACAGCACCGGCGCCTTGACCTTCCACGGCCGCAGCGCGCAATCCCTGCTCGACGAATTCGGCTCCCCGCTGTACGTGATGGACACCGACGACATCGACGCCCGTGCACGTCATTTCCTGCATGCCGCAGCCACCGCGTTCTCCAATTCCACCACGCACGTGAGCTTCGCCGCGAAAGCGTTCATGTCCAAGGAAGTACTGCGCCTGGTCACCAAAGCCGGCATGCTGGTCGACACCTGCACCATGGGGGAAATGCGGATCGCCCTCGCCGCAGGTGTTCCCGGACGCCGCCTCGTACTGCACGGCAACAACAAGTCGGATGAGGAAATCGAGCTCGCCATCCGCGAAGGCTTCGCGAAAATCGTGGTCGATTCCCCGGACGAACCGGCACGCATCGCCCGCATCGCCCACCGTCTGGGCAAAACCGCACGCGTCATGCTACGCGTGACCACCGGCATTCACGCCGGCGGCCACGAATACATTTCCACCTCCCACGAGGACCAGAAATTCGGCATGGCGCTCCTGCCGGCAGGAACCGACCCGTCCACGCTCAGCGTGCTCGACGACCTGATCGCACAGGAAAGCAAGCCTTCGCAAACCTCAGCGGAAACCCCCGAACCCGCTGCACGCCGTCAAGACACGCATACCGTGGGGCACAACGGCCAGCGTGACCTGCAATACGATATGCGCTCGCCCTACGACCTTGACGCATCCGGCATCAGCAAACAGGACGCCGCGCTCGCCGACGCGATGGATCTGGTCGCCCGCGGCCCGGCGCTCGCCGTACTCAAGGAGCTGTACCGGTATCCCGGCGATCTGGAACTCGTCGGCATCCATTCACATATCGGCTCGCAGATCCACGACGCGAACGCGTTCATCGAAGCGGCCAAACGCATGATGCTGTTGCGCAAGACCTTCTATGCGACCGATGCCTACACGCTGCCGGAAGTTGACTTGGGCGGCGGCTACTCGGTCGCGTACACCGAGGATGAAGACTCGATGGACATCGATGTGGAGTTGGGGCGTCTGGCTTCAGCGGTCACCACAATCAACCGTGCGCTCGGCATGCCAATGCCGGTGATTTCCTTCGAACCGGGCCGCTGGATTGTCGCACCCACCTGCGTGACCCTGTACCGGGTCGGCGCCATCAAGCATGTCGGTTTGCCCGAAGGCACCACCGCGAAGGACGGTTCGCCGATCAGCGAGCGCACCTACGTGTCGGTGGACGGCGGTATGAGCGATAACATCCGTCCGGCGTTGTATGACGCGGATTACACGGCACGGCTGGCGAATCGTCAGGGGAGTGCCGACACCATGCTGTCGCGTGTGGTCGGTATCCACTGCGAGTCCGGCGATATTCTCGTGCATGAATGCCGGTTGCCGGCTGATCTTCAGCGTGGTGATATTCTCGCGGTCCCGGTGACGGGCGCGTATGGCCGTACGATGGCCAGCAATTACAATCAGGCGCTGTTCCCCGCGGTGGTAGCGGTCAGTTCGTCCGGGGCGCATGTGATGCTTCGTCGTCAGACCATCGATGATTTGCTCGGCTACGATTTGGGCTGACATTGGATCGTCATCGGGAGTGTATGAGGGCCGCATCGACCGTGGAGGTCGGTGCGGCCCTCGTCGCAATTGCGGTTCATGAACGGTATCCGGCTGCGGTGTGAGCGACGGGTTGCATGGCACGCATATTCGGCAAAACGTCAGCTTGTCCCGGTACCATGGGCAAGGATGATGACGACGCATCGCGGCCCCGCCGGCATCTGGTGCAGTAGCTGCGAGCTCACGGGAAGGATCCACTGTGGTACAAGACAATCAAGCCCCCATTCGCATTGCATTGCTTGGTGCGGGAACCGTCGGCTCGCAGACCGCGCGTCTGCTGGTCGAACAGCATGACGAGCTGGTTCACCGCATCGGCCGCGACTATAAGATCGTCGGCATCGCCACACTTGATCCGGTCAGCGACCCGTGGATCGACCAGTCTCTGCTCACCCGCGACACCGCGGAACTGTGTACTCGTGCGGATATCGTCATCGAGCTGATTGGTGGTATTGAGCCGGCGCGCACCTTCGTACTCAAGGCCATCGAATCCGGCGCCTCGGTCGTCACCGCCAATAAGGCACTGCTCGCCAAGCATGGCCCGGAAATCTACAGGGCCGCCCAAGAGCATGGCGTCGATATCTTCTTCGAGGCTGCGGTCGGCGGCGCCATCCCGATCGTGCGCCCGTTGCGTGAATCTTTCGCCGGCGACAAAATCAACAGCATGCTGGGTATCGTCAACGGTACGACGAATTACATTCTTGACGAGATGACCACGAAGGGCTTGGACTTTGATATTGCGCTGCGTGAGGCCCAGGAGAAGGGCTACGCGGAGGCGGACCCGACCGGTGATATCGAAGGCTATGACGCGGCGAATAAGGCTGCCATTATGGCGACGCTCGCCTTCCACACTCAGGTTGGTATTGACGACGTGTCTGTTGAAGGCATCACCAAGATCACCGCGGCTGATATCGCTTCGGCGGCGGCCGAACACAAGGTCATCAAGCTGCTCGCGGTGGTTGATCATACTGATGCCGGCGTGTCTGCACGCGTCTATCCGGCGCTGATTGATGAGAATCATCCGCTCGCCTCAGTGCATGGCAGCTTCAACGCCGTGTTCATCAAGGCGAAGGAAGCCGATGACATCATGCTGTACGGCCGTGGTGCGGGCGGCGCTCCGACCGCTTCCGCGGTGGTCGGCGACGTGGTGATGGCCGCGCGCAATATCGTGTCCGGCACCACCGCGACCGGTATCCAGACGTACAACACCCTGCCGCTCGCTCCTGCGGACGCGTCGAAGGCCGCGTTCGCCGTGCGCTTCTTGATCCACGACAAGCCGGGTGTGCTTGCCTCGATTGCTGAGGAATTTGCGAATCATGGCATTTCCATCAACGGCGTGAACCAGGACCTCCAGCCCACCCAGCATGATCCGGGCTATTCGGGTGAGCTTCAGCAGCTGCGTATCGTCACCCACTTGTGTGATGAAGTCACATTGCGCAAGACCGTGGACGCCGTGTGCAAGCTGGAATGCGTTTCCGGCGAACCGTCCATCCTGCGCGTGCTCGACTGAGTCCGCTGTTGTTGTCACCATGCAGAACCAGTGCCGGCTGACCGTGTGATGCCACGTCAGCCGGCATTCACTACCTAACGCAATACGTCACACCATCGACGTCACACAATCGTCGGGCGGCAGCAGTCATGCCGCCCGTGGAAGGACCACAATGAACCCCGTAGCCAAGTCTGTCCATGTGAAAGTGCCCGCGACCAGCGCGAATCTGGGCTCCGGGTTTGACACCATCGGTCTGGCGCTCGACTATTACGATGAGCTGACTTTCACGCTGAGTGATGACCTGGACAATCACAGTGTCACCGTGCTGATCGACGGCGAAGGTGAGGATACGCTGCCGCGTGACGAAACCAATCTGGTGGTCTCCACATTCCGTAAAGCCTGCAACACGTTCGGGCTTGACCGTCTCGGGTTCACGCTTGAGGCGCACAATCGTATCCCGCAGGCGCGTGGTATGGGATCGTCCGCTGAGGCGATTGTCGCCGGCATTTCCGCCGCCGCGGCGTTCGCACATGACGGTGAACTCAACCGTGACGCGATTTTTGAACTTGCGGCAACCATTGAGGGCCACCCGGACAACGTCGCTCCAGCGGTGTACGGCGGTTTGACGGTATCGTGGGATTACCAGACGCCGGAAGGTGTCGGATCGACCCGCGTATCTGGTGGTGAACCGCTGTCCGGCGGATTCCACACCGTGAACTATCCGGTCAGCGAGCGCATCCACGCCTCCGTGTTCGTGCCGGGTTATGAGCTGTCCACGGAGAAAGCACGCCAAGCGTTGCCGGCATCGGTGCCGTATCATGATGCGATTTTCAACGTGTCTCGTGTCGGTTTGTTGCCTGGTGCGATGAACCCGGGCGCGCTGCATGGCGGACTTGACGCGAACGCCGTCCTGTTCTGTGCTACCCAGGATCGTCTGCATCAGCCGTATCGCAAAGATTTGATGACCCCCTCGTGGGAGCTTATCGAGACGCTGCGTGGATGCGGGTATGCGGCGGCGGTGTCCGGTGCCGGCCCGTGCGTACTGGTGTTGCATGACGGTGACGCCCGGGAAGACATCGAGCGCGCTGCCGCTGAACAGTTGGCGTCTGGGCATTGGCGTGTCCTGCATCTGACGGTCAACACCACCGGCGTGGCCGTGGAGCGCGGCTGAACCCACTGTGTTGAGGGTCGCCTGCGGTGGTTTCCAAGCCGCGGTGTTCCTGTATACCAATCCGGAAGGTTGAAGCTATGGCGATATCGATGATTCTGGCATCCCAGTCCAGACCGCGGCGTGATGTGCTGTATGCCGCCGGAATTTGCCCAACCATCAAAGTTTCGCATGTTGACGAGCCCGCCGCGCTCGAACAGGCCGCACAACAGGCTGGCGTCCCGGTCGAACGGCTTGATGTCGGCCATCGGGTCGCCATTCTCGCCCATGCGAAAGCGAACGCGGTCTATGAAGCGTATCGAGCGGTCGCTGACACGTCGAAAGCGGCGAGGGGCGAGCGCGTGATCGCCTACCCGCTTGAATCCGAACAGGTGCGTGCGCAACGTCGTGCGGATGAAGAACTCTCCGCTAACGCTGCGGCAACCCCTGCCGCATTCGGCTCATCTGACGTGGGCGCGGGTCAACCGGCTTCGGTGGTCTCAAGCGCCATCACCCGCGATTTTTCCGGTATCACCCCGCCTACTCGTATCGAGCCGATTGACACGCCGGCGAACGGCAACGAGGGGTTGAACGGTTCCGGCCCCGGCCCGTTGATCGTTGGCTGCGACTCGATGTTCCTGTTCGATGGTGAATGCTACGGCAAACCGCATGACGAAGCCACGGCACGGGAACGCCTCCGCCGTATGCGTGGACGCAGCGGGGAGCTGTGGACCGGCCATTGCGTCATCGATTTCGCCACCGGACGTGCCATTCAGGATGCCAGCCGTGCGATCGTGTATTTCGGTGAGTACACCGATGAGGACATCGACCGGTATATCGCCACCGGCGAGCCGCTGGAAGTCGCCGGATCGTTCACGTTGGAAGGTTTCGGCGGCGCGTTCATCGACCGAATCGACGGCGACCCGCATGGCGTCATCGGTATCAGTCTGCCGTTATTGCGCCGGCTGGTCAGCAAACTCGGTATGCGCTGGACTGACCTGTGGAATGTGGAACCGCACGCCCCGAATCCTGAGGAGCAGGATAAGCATCCGGACAGCGTGCTCCCGCCGATTGAGAACGTGCACCAACCGGGTGACGGCTGGGTGTCTTGCGCGTGCGGACGCCGGCATTGGGGTACGCACGGAGCGGCCGGCATTCTGCTGGCTCGCAGGAACGCCGACGGTGAAGTCACGCATGTGGCCATGCAGCATCGCGCCCAGTGGAGTGCGGAAGGCGGTACGTGGGGTATTCCGGGCGGCGCTATCGCCGATAATGAAACCCCGATTGAAGGGGCGTTGCGCGAGAGCTTTGAGGAAGCCAACATCACCCCGCAGGATATCGAGGTGGTCGGCTCCTACCGTGAGGATCACGGCCCGTGGGCGTACACCACGGTGTTCGCGTTCGAGAAGTCCGGTCATGAGGTGCGTTTGCGGGCGAACGACGATGAAAGCATGGAAATCGCCTGGGTGCCGATCGATGAGGTGCCGAACCGTAAGCTTCTGACTGCCATGCGCACCGACTGGCAGCGTTTCGCCGATCGTCTGCACGGGCTCGCCGTCGCCAACCGCGACCGCTGAACTCGCGCCCTCCCCGCTCCTGCTTCTACCGACGCTGAGACATCCCTGAGCGTCAGCAGAAGGTTGAGACTCTGCCGGTGCCGACGGTGGTTCATCAAGTGGTTACGGAAATGCGGGTCGTAGCGTAGGCGGTTTGTGAGAATGGACGATCAGCTTCGCACGGGACGCAAGCTCGGGCTGATCAGGACAGCAGCGCGGCGACGATGGCGATGAATATCGGACTGGTCAGCGTGCTCAGCAGGATGCCATCGCGCGCGAAGGTGAGACCCACATTGTAGCGGGCCGCATAGTTGTACACGTTCTGACCGGTCGGCAACGCGGCAAGCACCACGCACGCGTACAGGGTCGCGCCGCGGAAGCCCATCACGTAGTACGACAGCAGGAACGCGATCACCGGCATGATGACGTTCTTGAGCACGGCGACGGTGACGGTCGCCGGCACGTCGTTCTTGTTCTGCATCGGCTTGGTGCCATGCAACGACATGCCGAAAGCCATGAGAATCATCGGCACCGCGGACTGCCCGATCATGTTGATCGGGTCGAAAATGAAGTCGGGGATGATGAAATGCCCGGTTTTCGCGGTGATCGCCGAGACGATGATGCCACCGAGCGACCCGATGAGCAGCGGCTGGTGCAACGGCTGCGACAGAATGCGTTTCATGGACACCTCGCCCTTGGTGGTCACATCCAGCACGGTCAACGCCACGGGCGTGAAAATCGCCTGCTGCATGACCAGAATCGGAGCGACAAGCGCCGGATTGCCGAGAATATACGTGGCAATCGGCAGGCCGATATTGTTCGAGTTGAGATACAGCGAGTTGAGCGCTCCGATGGTCGCGTCCGCGGCTTTCATGTGGAAGACCAGCCGGTTGAGGATCAGGAACACCAGCCCGACAAGCATGGCGGAGAAGAACGCGACGATAATCGACGAGTGGAAAATCGCGAAGATCCTCTCTTTGGACAGAATCGCGAACATGAGGCAAGGGCTGGAAATAAAGAAGCTGAACCTGTTGAGCACCATTTGCGCGCTCGACCCGCCGATCTGCATGCGGGCGGCCACATACCCGACTGCGATGACGATGCCGATCACGCAGAATCCTTCCATGGCGCTCAGTAAACCTGGCATTCCCACCTCTCCTCGTCTTGGTGCCGTTGCGGCTTCACCGCTCGAATGTGAACACGTGTGTGGAATCGCAGCAGGCTGTGTCGGCCGCCTGCTGCGACGTGTGCCCATGCGTTTGGCATGGTATGCGCTGTCGGCGACGATATGCCGGCCGGCGTTGTACTCACCAGTATCGTGCGTGAGCGCACGGGGCGTGTCCGCGGTCTCGCATCACGGTCAGCCGCCTGACAAGCGGCGATACGGGTCGGACTGACGAAAGGACCTGGGGTGAAAGAACCTGAGATACGGCGTGCCGGCATCCACGATATCTGCGATGATGGAACGCAACAGGCGGACAGCACCGGCCGCAACGTGGATTGCGGCGTCCCGTCAACGATTGTGGAGGATGATATGGCAGTGACGGCACAACACCAGCAGCATGATAACGAACGGATGCGTGAGGATGTCGAACGCATCTTCACCGACATCATGAACCAGTATTCCGTCAGCGACGATGAAGGCCCGCTGACCGACCAGGTGGAAACCTACCTGAACCAGCTGCCTCATCTGACGGTCCGTCGGCACGGTGACACGGTTGTCGCTTCGACTGATTTGGGCCGTGAACGCCGGGTGATTCTCGCCGGGCATTTGGACACGGTTCCGGTTATCGACAATTTTCCGCCGCGCTGGCTTGAGCCGGGCGACCCGCTGATCCGGGAGGATATCGCGGCGGCGTATCAGGGTGAGCGGGTGATGTGGGGCCGTGGCGCCACTGATATGAAAGCGTCCGACGCGGTGCTGTTGTATTTGGCGGCGAATGTGACGAATCCGAAATACGACTTGACGTACGTGTTCTACGACCATGAGGAGGTGTCCGCCGACAAGAACGGTTTGCGCAAAGTCGTGGAAAGCCATCCTGACTGGATTCAAGGCGATTTCGCGGTGATCGGCGAACCGACCGACTGCGGTATCGAAGGCGGGTGCAATGGGACGATCCGTTTCGACGTGATCACCCATGGTGTGGCGGCGCACTCCGCCCGCGCATGGATGGGATCGAACGCCATCCACAAGGCGGCTCCGATCCTCAATGCGCTCAACGCATACGAGCCGCAGGATGTGACCGTGGACGGGCTGGTGTACCGTGAGGGCGTGAACGCCACCCTGATTTCCGGTGGCAAAGGCACGAATGTGATTCCCGACGAATGCCGGGTCCATGTCAACTATCGTTTCGCCCCCGACAAAACCATCGCCCAGGCGAAGGCCTTGATGATGGGTGAAGATGCGGGCGCGCAACTCGGTAACGGCGAGCATGAGGCGACCGGCGGCATGTTCGCCGGGTTCGGCATTGAAATGAAAGATGAGTCGCCGAGCGCACGTCCGGGGATGGACGCGCCGCTTGCAGTGTCCCTTGCCGCGCTGGTCAAGGATCGCACGGGGCGCGACCCGCAGGCGAAACTCGGCTGGACGGATGTCGCACGGTTCGCTCAGCTCGGTATCCCTGCCGTCAACCTTGGTGCGGGCAGTCCGCTGCTCGCCCATAAGCATGATGAGCAGGTCGCGGCAAGCGAGCTGACGCGCATGGCGTCCATCCTGCTGGATTGGCTGGCATAATCGCCGCTGGCGGCCGCAATGGCGCCTGTTGGTGCCGCTGTGTGCGCGCACTGGTTTTTTGTGTCATACTTGAGGGTGGCGGTTCTGCAGCAACCGTCAAGCGTTCGACGGCGTCGATCCCCTCGCACGTTCGGCTATGGTGGCCGCGGCGAGGCTGGTGTCCGCAGTCGCGCAGCGAGACTTTTGTATGCATTGTCCCCGTATAGGCGCGAATGGTGCGCGGCCGCGGTGAGAGCGCGGTGTGACCACTGTGCGGGACTGGAAAAAGGCGATATGGCTGCGGCATGTCGCAAGGAGCATTGTGCCCAGAACAGAAGAACAGGGTGCCGCGAACGATTCTGGTGAATCGCGCGAATCCCAGCAGCAGAATACAATCAATCCCGTTCCTGCAGACGCTACGACGCCTGCGCCTGAGACGGTTCCGGTCCGTCGGCGCCGTGGCGGTCGTCGCGTGGTCCGCGGCGCGGGTGCGGCGGGTGCTGACCTCGCACTGAAGGTCGAAGAGCATCCCAAGCCGTTGTTTGAGGCGCCGGTCTTGCAGCCGGCACCCGTACTTGAACCGGTCGGCAAGCCTGATACCGTGAGCGCAACCGTTGATGCGAGCGGCACGCAAGAATCCGCTGCGCCGCAGCGTACCCGTCGTCGCGCTTCGCGCACGGAGACATCCTCAACCGGTACGACGCGGACACGCCGCCGTTCTCGTATCGCCGTATCCGACGAGCCGGCTGAGCCGGTCGCGGCAAGTGGCGCGCACCATCGCAATCATGGCGTCGGTGACGCGGAAACCCCTGAAGAACGCGTCCAGGATGCGCTGGATTTGCTGTCCCACGAGCATGGGGACATGTCCGGAGACAACCATACGCGCCATCGCGCCAAACCGATGACCTCGCTGCTGTTCCAAGAGCCGGTGCTGCCCACCCGCTCCGCGAAGGAACCCGAGCCTGAAGATGAACCGTCTGACACGGATGCCGACCATGGCGAGCGCCGCGATGACCATGCCGACGAGCGTGAGCCGCGTCGTTCCCGTCGTTCCCGTTCCCGTCGTTCCCGTTCCCGCGGCGAAGATGATGCCGAACGCTACGACGAACGCTACGACCGCAATGCCGGACGTTCCGATGATGCGCAGGAGCATGACAGCGAGACTGCGGAATCTGCCGACCGTGAGCATGATGAGCCGCGCCGCGGCCGCCGGTCCCGTCGTTTGAACGCACAGGAGCGTCGTGCCGCCGCCGAGGTCGAACAGATTGAAGAGGACCTTGAATACGATGACATCGCCTACACGCCGATTGCTGAGGTGATGTCCGGTAATCGTGCCGCTGACAGTGCATCCGCCGATGATGATGAATCTTCGGAAGAGACCACTCGTACGCGTCGCCGTCGTCGTCGTGCCGCACACGAGGAGGCGGATGACGACGACGAGCAGATTCTCGAAGTGCGTCGTCGTCACCGCGATGAGGATGATGATACGACCGTCACCCGTCGCCGTCGCCGCCGTCGTTCCGGTAAAGGCGTGGAGGAAACCGAGGAGCCGGTACGTCGTTCCCGCAAACAGCAGTACATCGACGAAATCACCGATGTCGAGGGGTCCACGCGTCTTGAAGCCAAGAAGCAGCGTCGTCGTGACAATCGTCGTGAGCGTAGCCGACAGAACCAGATTATGGAGCAGGATTTCCTCGCCCGCCGTGAACATGTCGAACGGCTGATGGTGGTGCGAGAACGCGGCCACCATACGCAGATTTCCGTGATTGAGGACAACGTGCTGGTCGAGCATTACGTGTCTGATATCCAGGAGGTCGCGACCGTCGGCAATATCTATCTTGGCCGCGTGCAGAACGTGCTGCCGAGTATGGAGGCGGCGTTCGTGAATATCGGCCAGCCGCGCAACGGTGTCCTGTACGCCGGCGAGGTCAACTGGGATACCACGAGGCTCGAAGGCCAGCCGCGTCGTATCGAGTTGGCGTTCAAGTCAGGCGATCCGGTGCTCGTGCAGGTCACCAAAGATCCGATCGGCCATAAGGGTGCCCGTCTGACCTCTCAGGTCACGCTCGCCGGCCGGTTCCTCGTCCTCGTGCCGTCCGGCGGCATGACTGGCGTCAGCCGCAAGCTGCCTGACCGTGAGCGCGCACGCCTGAAGTCCATCGTTTCGAAGATCGCCCCGAAGGATATGGGTGTGATCATCCGTACCGCCGCCGAAGGCGCATCCGAGGAGGCGATCGAGAAGGATCTCGAGGCGTTGCGCCGCCAATGGGACAAGATCTGCGAGAAGCGCGACCTGTACTTGCATGGCAAGCGGCCGAAACTGCTGCAAGGCGAGCCGGATGTTGCCATCCGCGTGGTGCGTGACATTTTCAACGACGACTTCTCCCAAATGATTGTCGAAGGCGACCGCGTGTACGAGCGGATCGAGGAATATCTCGACACCATGGCACCGGACCTGCGCGACAAGCTCGTCAAGTGGGATCCCGAGGAGCATGGCGGTAAGGACGTGTTCGACAAGTGGCAGATCGACTCCCAGCTGCGCAAGGGCATGGAACGTCAGGTCTACTTGCCGTCCGGCGGTTCGATCGTCATCGACCGCACTGAGGCGATGACCACGATCGACGTGAATACCGGCCGGTTCATCGGTAAAGGCAAGAGCCTTGAAGAGACGGTCACCCGGTGCAATCTGGAGGCGTCCGAGGAAATCGCCCGCCAGCTGCGACTGCGTGATATCGGTGGCATGATCATGATCGATTACGTCGATATGGTGATGCCGGCGAACCGTGACCTGGTGCTGCGCCGTTTGGTTGAATGCTTGGCGCGTGACCGCACGAAGCATCAGGTGGCCGAAGTCACGTCGCTGGGTTTGGTGCAGATGACCCGCAAGCGTATCGGCCAGGGGCTTGTCGAAGCGTTCTCCGAGGAATGCCCCACCTGCAAGGGCCGTGGCTTCATCATCCATGATGAGCCCACGGTGTCCGCCGATTACGATGACCCGTATGCGATGAAGGGCGGCGACCCGTTCGTCAAAACCAACAAGCATGGGCATGGTACGCCGGAAGTGCAGGCGCCGAAGGGGTCAAGCCCGGCGGTCAAAGCCAAACTCGCGCAGATCGCTGCCGCGGCGGTTGCCGCGAATAATGCTGAAAGCGTTGAAGACTCCGCGCATGATGAGGATGCGCATGAGCGACTCGGCTCTGATGCGGAGCATGCAGCAGGCCGGTCTGTCGACGCTGGCGAAGCACACTGAATACCGCTCCGGACACCGCGAATACCGGTGTCCGGAGCGGACACGCGCGGGTCCGCCGACTTGACGGATGTACGCGGGTCGGTGTAATTTCGATAGTTGGTGTCTGGCCGGAGGCTCGAACGTGCTGGGCAGTAAGCTTTCCACAACATAAGGAACGGAATATGTACGCGATTGTGAAGGCCGGTGGCCATCAGGAAAAGGTCGAGGTCGGTGACGTCATCCTGGTCAACCGTCTCGATGCGAAGCAGGGCGATACCGTGGAGTTCCCGGTCGCGCTCGTAGTCGACGGCTCCAAGGTCACCCTTGCCGCCAAGGATCTTGCCAAGGTCTCCGTGAAGGGCGAAGTCGTCAACGACGAAGCCAAGGGCCCGAAGATCAACATCATGAAGTACAAGAACAAGACCGGCGTGACCCGTCGTAAGGGCCATCGTCAGAAGCTCAGCCTCGTCAAGATCACTGAGATCGCCTGAGCGTTCTTGAGGACCGAAAGGAATTAGATCATGGCACATAAGAAGGGTGCTTCCAGCTCACGTAACGGGCGCGATTCGCAGCCCCAATACCTCGGTGTGAAGAAGTTCGGCGGCGAGTCCGTGCTCGCCGGCAACATCCTGGTCCGCCAGCGCGGCACCAAGTTCCATCCCGGCCAGAACGTCGGCATGGGCAAGGATCACACCCTGTTCGCGCTCAAGGACGGCAACGTGAAGTTCGGTGTCCGTCGTGACCGCAAGGTTGTTGATATCGTCACCGCCTGACGGTGTCTTGAGAAAGCCGCGCCCGTTGTCGGACGCGGCTTTTTTTATTGCCCGGCTCTGCTTCGGGCGTATTGCCCGCCTGCCGCCTGAGGTTATCGTCCGATGGCGGTATCCTTGACTATCCCATGAATTTCCCGTCCGTCTTATGCGTTCATCGGCGGTCGGACGACGTAAGGTGACACTATGACAGATTTTGTTGATCGGGTGACCGTCCATGTCAAGGGCGGTGATGGGGGCAATGGCTCCGCCGGTATCCGACGCGAGAAGTACAAGCCGCTTGCCGGTCCGAACGGCGGTAATGGCGGTGACGGCGGTTCCGTGGTGTTTGTGGCTGACGTCAACGCGAACAGCCTGCTGGACTACCGGTTCATTCCGCATCGTACAGCCGGCAACGGCACGATGGGTTTGGGCGATACCAAAGACGGTTCCAAAGGTCAGGATCTGATTCTGCCTGTGCCGGTGGGCACGATGATTTTCACCGCCAAGGGAGCCAAAGGCCAATCCAAACGTCCCGGCGAACTGCTGGCTGATCTGCGTCACGCCGGTGACCGGTATGTCGCCGCTTCAGGCGGTGCCGGTGGTCTCGGCAATGCCGCGTTGGCGAACCGTACACGCCGTGCTCCCGGGTTCGCGCTGCTTGGCGAACCGGGTGAGGAACGTGACGTCGTGCTTGAACTCAAGTCCATCGCCGATGTCGCGTTGGTGGGCTTCCCCTCGGCGGGCAAATCCAGCCTGGTCGCGGCGATGAGCGCCGCGAAACCGAAGATCGCGGATTACCCGTTCACCACGCTGGTGCCGAATCTCGGCGTGGTGATGGCCGGCGACTACCGGTACACCATCGCCGACGTGCCGGGACTGATTCCGGGGGCTTCGGAGGGCAAGGGCCTCGGTCTCGAGTTCCTGCGCCATATCGAGCGTACGGAGATCATCGTGCATGTCATCGACTGCGCGACCCTCGAACCGGACCGCGACCCTGTTTCCGACTACCATGCGCTCGAGCACGAGCTCGCGCAGTATGCGGACAAGCTTGAGCTTCCGGTCGGCGCGATCCCGATTCCTGAACGCCCGCGTATCATCGTACTCAACAAGGTCGATGTGCCGGAAGCCAAAGAGCTCGCGGATTTCGTCCGCCCGGAGTTCGAGAAGATGGGGCTTCGCGTCTTCGAGGTGTCCACCGCCTCGCATGCCGGGCTCAAGGAGCTCGGGTATGCGCTCGGCGAGGAAGTCGCCCGGATGCGCCAGGAGGTGGCGCGCCGCGAGCAGGAGCAGCAGGAGGAGCGTGTCGTCATCAAGCCGCTGGAGCGTAAGGGCCGCCGCCGTACCCCGGCTGTGGCGGAACCCGGGTTCAAGGTCGAGCGTGAGACGAACCGCAACGGCGACGTGTGGTTCACGGTGACCGGCACCAAGCCGGAACGCTGGGTCATGCAGACGAATTTCGACAATGATGAGGCCGTCGGCTATCTGGCGGACCGTCTGGCCAAGCTGGGTGTCGAGGACGAGCTGCGGCGGCAGGGCGCGCATGCGGGCGACGAGGTGCGTATCGGCCGCGGCGAGCGCGCGGTCGCCTTCGACTGGGATCCGACCATCGCGGCGGGCGCCGAGATGCTTGACGGTTCGCAGCTGGGCTCGCGTGGCAAGGATCTGCGTCTTGAGGCGAACGATCCGCGTGCGCAGCGTCGCACGAACGCCGAGCGTCGCCGTGCATACCACGAGATGATGGATGCGCGTGCCGCGGTCCGTGACGCCATGATGGCGGAACGCAAGGCAGGCCACTGGGCCGACCCGAGTGTGGACGACGACCGTCATGACCGTACGAGCCTGTTCGGCCGCGGCGAGGACACTCCGGCCGGGGATGACGGCCAGGGCGAGCAGGAAGCGGGCGAATGATGGCGCAGCCCACGCACGAGAAGGTCAGGCGGGCTATCGCGCAGGCACAGACCGTGGTAGTCAAGGTCGGGTCAAGCTCATTGACCATGCCGTCAGGGCATCTTGACCCGGCCAAGCTTGACGCGCTTGTCGCCGCCTTGGCGTGCGCCCGCCTGCAGGGTGCGCGCATCGTCCTCGTGTCGTCGGGCGCCATCGCCGCCGGATTCGGGCCACTCGGCTTCGAGCGGCGCCCGTCGGATATCCCCACGCAGCAGGCGTGCGCCTCGGTCGGCCAGGGGCTGCTCATGGCCCGCTATGAGGTGTCGTTCAGCCGGTTCGGCATCCGGGTGGGCCAGATCCTCATCACCGCTGAGGACACAATCCGCGCGACGCAATACCATAACGCGCAGCGCACGTTGGACCGCTTGCTTGATTTGGGTGTTGTGCCGGTCGTCAACGAGAACGACGCCTTGGCGAACAACGAGATCCGCTTCGGCGACAACGACCGCCTGTCTGCGCTCGTGGCGAATATCGTGCGCGCGGACGCCCTCGTCCTGCTCACCGATGTGGACGCCCTGTATACGGCGCCACCAAGCCAGCCCGGTTCCCGGAAGATCGATTTCGTGCCCGACGTCGAACGCGCCCTGGACGAGGTGAAGGTCGCCGATAGCACGTCGGGCGTCGGCACCGGCGGCATGGTCACCAAGCTTGAGGCGGCGCACATGGCGGCGGTTTCGGGTATCCCCTCGGTGCTGACCTGCGCGTCGAATGCCGGCCCCGCCCTGATGGGCGATCCGGTGGGTACCGCTTTCGCCCCGGTCAAACGCCGTGGCTCGTCACGTCGCCTGTGGATCAAGTTCGCATCCCATCCGCGTGGCGTGCTGGTTGCGGATGCGGGGGCGGCCAAGGCGATTCGTGCCGGACAGGCCAGCCTGCTCAGCGCCGGCGTGGTTGAGGTGCGTGGCGAATTCTCCGCCGGCGACCCCGTATGGGTGGATGACGAATCTGGCAAGCATATTGCCAAAGGCCTGTCCGGATATGATTCCGAGGAGATCCCGCGTATGCTCGGGCGCAACAGCGCGCAGTTGCGCCGGTTCTTCGGCGACGAGTACGCGCATCCGCTCGTGCATCGGGATAATCTCGTCCTCATGTGACCCCGTGCCGCGACTGCGGCATGCTGTGACTGCGTGTCGCAGCCGTGAAGCTTTTCGCCCGTGGTGATTACAGTAGAGGCCATGACTATGGCTGACTGGCAGAACCTGAGCGACCGTGTCAACAATGTCGCCCCCAGCGCGACCCTCGCTGTCGATTCGAAGGCGAAGGCGATGAAGGCGCAGGGCATCGACATCGTGGCCTATGGCGCGGGCGAGCCGAATTTCCCCACCCCTGATTACATCGTTGACGCCGCGGCCGCCGCGTGCCGTGACCCGAAGAACCACCGCTACACCCCGACGGCCGGCCTGCCCGAGCTGCGCGAGGCAATCGCCCGCAAGACGCTGCGCGATTCTGGGTATGAGATCTCGCCCGACCAGGTGGTCGTCACCAACGGCGGCAAACAGTCCGTATACGAAGTGTTCCAGCTGCTGCTCAACCCGGGCGACGAGGTCATCATCCCCGCACCGTACTGGACCAGCTACCCCGAGGTTGTCAAGCTCGCCGGCGGCAAGCCGGTCCCGGTGTTCTCCGGCGCTGAACAGGGCTTCGAGCCGGATATCGACAAAATCGAGGCGGCCCGCACCGAGCGCACCAAGGCCATCATCCTCACTTCGCCGTCCAACCCGACAGGCGCCGTGTGGAGCCGTGAAACCATCAAGGCGATCGGCGAGTGGGCTGTGGAACACCACGTGTGGGTTGTTTCCGACGAGATTTACGAACATCTCAACTATGACGGCGTGAAAACCGCGTATGTCGGTGCCGAGGTGCCTGAAGTGCGCAATCAGCTGCTGGTGCTCAACGGTGTCGCCAAGACGTATGCGATGACCGGCTGGCGTGTCGGCTGGACGATTGCGCCTGCCGAGGTCGCCAAAGCCCAGATCAAGCTGCAAAGCCATATGACGTCCAATGTGGCGAACGTGTCCCAGCGTGCGGCGCTTGCCGCTGTCGCGGGCGACTTGTCCGCCGTGGCGGCGATGCGTGAAGCGTTTGATAAGCGTCGTCAGGCCATCGTCACGGCGCTCAACGAGATTCCGGGTGTGCACTGCCCGATGCCGACCGGCGCGTTCTACGCGTTCGCGAATATCGAGGAGCTGTTGGGCAAGCCGTTGGGTGCCAATGGGTCCATCGCCCATACGTCGCAGGAATTCGCCGCGCTGCTGCTTGACGAAGGCCATGTGGCTGCGGTGCCTGGCGAAGCGTTCGGCGCTCCCGGATATCTGCGTTTCTCCTACGCGCTTTCGGATGAGGATCTCGCCAAGGGGATGCGATATTTCAAGGAGTGGATCGGCTGATTCGGTCAGCTGAACCGGGTTGTGGTGCCCGGCCGTGGCGTGGGCTGCGGCCGGGCACCGGTCGTTCGCCCCGGTGTGTCGCGCGTTCCGGATTGCGCCGATAGGCGTCGAATCCGTGTGGTGTGCGGGCTGTGCGACACACTGGTTTGCCGCGATATGACGCGTGTGGCGCGACCCGATTGGACGAAATCGACGATACCCGCTAAGATGACCTCTTGGCGGTTTTGCTCAGTCCCGTCGTTTCGATAGAATGAGCAGAGTTCACCTAGGGATGTGGCGCAATTGGTAGCGCAACGGTCTCCAAAACCGTAGGTTGTGGGTTCGAGTCCCGCCGTCCCTGCCAGTTTTGGATGTTCAATAGCCGAGCGAAGGATGGAAATGGCCAAGGCACGAAACGACAAGCCGCGCAAGCCCAATATTTTCATGCGGATTGGCTTGTACATCAAGCAGACATTCAATGAGCTTCGCAAGGTCGTAACCCCTACGGGCAAGGAACTGCTTTCCTGGTCGTTCGCGGTGTTCGTGTTCGTGCTGATCCTGATGGCGCTGGTCACCGCGATGGACTTCGGCTTGGGCAAGCTTGTGCTGCTCATTTTCGGCTGATCCATTGATACGAAGATTAAGCGAACCACGAAGGTTAAGTAAGCATGGATGATGAAGTAAATCTCGAGAATCTGGATTCGTTGCCAGATGTGGTTTCCGATGAGGATGCCGCTAACGGTGACATTCCTGTCGCACAGCAGGTTCCTGCACCTGAGGCTGATCATCAGGCTGATGAGGCTGAAGAGCCGGTTGCCGCTCCCGCGGACGAGGCGCAGCAAGGGGACGGCCCGGCTGAAGCGAATGGGGCTGCCGAGACTGATACTGAGGCTCCTGCCGAAGATGCCGGTACGAAAGCTGTCGAGGAATTCTCCAAGAGCCTGCGCACTTTGGACGGCAAATGGTATGTCCTGCACACGTATTCAGGCTATGAGAAGCGTGTGAAGACGAATATCGAGTCCCGCGTGCAGAGCTTCGGTCTTGAAGACCAGATCTTCCAGGTGGAAGTGCCGATGGAAGAGGTTGAAAAGCATACGGAAAAGGGCAAGAAGGTCATCACCCGCGTCCGTGTGCCGGGCTATGTGCTGATTCGCATGTGGCCGGACGAGAACGCCCGTCGTATCGTGCGCGAAACCGAGGGCGTAACCGGCTTTGTCGGCCCGACCAAGGAGCCGGCTCCGCTGTCCCGTCAGGAAGTCGTGCAGATGATGGCTCCGATGATCGCTTCCGAAGCGCTCAAGGCAGCCGGCGACAAGCCTGCCGCGGCCAAGAAGCGCAAGCTCGAAGTCTCCTACGCCATCGGTGATCAGGTCACGGTTACGGACGGCCCGTTCGCGACCATGCCGGCCGTGGTGTCCGACATCGAGCCGACCACGCAGAAGCTCACCGTGCTCGTGTCCATCTTCGGCCGCGATACGCCGGTTGAGCTTGGTTTCGGCCAGGTTGAGAAGATCAGCTGATTATCGTATACATGCAAGCGATGGCGGCGATGCCTTATGGTGTCGCCGCCATCGTCGTATTACGGCAACCATCGCCGTTCCATGTTCGCTGATGCTGGCGTGGCGTCGTTGACGATGTCGAGGCGAGTGAGCATAATAGTGCTGTTTGTGTCTGGAGGGGAGACCCGCTAGCACAGCACAGCAATACCAGTTGCGGGAGGAGACCGCGCCTCGCGTGCGGCGACCGTACATACCGCTTCACAGAAAGAAGAACCAGACAATGGCTCCTAAGAAGAAAGTCACAGCGCTGATCAAGCTTCAGATCCAGGCTGGCAAGGCGAACCCCGCCCCGCCGCTGGGTCCGGCTCTGGGCTCGCATGGCGTCAACATCATGGACTTCTGCAAGGCCTACAACGCGGCCACGCAGGACAAGATGGGCCAGGTCGTCCCTGTCGAGATCACCGTTTACGAAGATCGTTCCTTCACCTTCATCCTCAAGACCCCGCCGGCCGCAGCCCTGCTGAAGAAGGCTGCCGGTATCGACAAGGGCACCGATAACCCGCTGACCCACAAGGTTGGTTCGGTCACCAAGGCACAGGTCCGCGAAATCGCTGAGATCAAGATGCCTGATTTGTCCGCTCGCGACGTCGAAGCCGGCATGAAGATCATCGCAGGTACCGCCCGTTCCATGGGCATCACGGTCACCGACTGAGAGGAGAAGGACAGATGGCTAAGAAGCACTCCAAGAAGTACCGCGAAGCGGCCGAGAAGGTCGATCGCAACAACCTGTACACCGCTCCTGAGGCGATCGCTCTGCTCAAGAGCATGCCGAAGCGTGGTTTCGATGAGACCATCGAAGCCGTGTACCGTCTTAACGTGGACCCGCGCAAGGCCGACCAGCTGGTGCGTGGCGTCGTCAACCTGCCGAACGGCACTGGTAAGACCGCCAAGGTACTCGTGTTCGCCCGCGGCCCGAAGGCCACCGAGGCCACCGAGGCCGGCGCTGACATCGTCGGCGATGACGATCTCGTGCAGAAGGTGCAGGACGGCTTCCTCGATTTCGATGCCGTCGTGGCCACCCCGGACATGATGGGCAAGGTCGGTCGCCTCGGCCGTATCCTCGGCCCGCGTGGCCTCATGCCGAACCCGAAGACCGGCACCGTGACCATGGACGTCACCAAGGCCGTCAAGGATATCAAGGGCGGCAAGATCGAGTTCCGTGTGGACAAGCACGGCAACCTGTCCTTCCTCATCGGCAAGATGTCCTTCGACGAGAAGGCTCTTGACGAGAACTTCAAGGCAGTGGCCGACGAGATCAAGCGTCTCAAGCCGTCCACCGTGAAGGGCCGCTACATCACCAAGGCGACCATCACCTCCACGATGGGCCCCGGCATCCCGCTGGATACCGCGGCACTCGCCTGATTTCTGGTTCCGTCCGTTAATTCGAGCCTAGGACGGAACGAGAACGCACAAGCCCCATGCACCGGCGTACGGTACATGGGGCTTTCCCATACGTGACCGCTGCGGACGGTCGGACAATCTGCGTGAAATCTCAGCCGGGCATAGGTGAGACGTCAGGCCTACCGGTCGCCGTTGTCGCGCCACATGCCGGCATCGCGCAGCCGGCCGAGCGTGATCGCGGTCGACAGCACATACGCCTCGCGCGTATCGGTCGCATCCCAGCCGCAGATTTCCGTGGCGCGTTTGAGCCGGTAGCGCACAGTGTTGGGATGCACGCTCAAGGCTCGCGCGGTCGCGTCAAGCGAAGCGCCGGAATCAAGGAAAATACTGACGGTGAGCAGGGTGGGGTCATCCGGATTGTCACCTTTCAGAGCCTCATAAATCGATCCGATCAGCTCATCGCGCGCATCCTCGTCACCCATGAGCGCCCGCTCGGGCAGCAGATCCTCGGTCCGCATCGGCTGCGGGACCTCCCGTGTACACGCCTGCAACGCGAACAGCGCGTTCACCACGGCGCGGATGGCGCACGCGGCCCCGGAAGCGTTCTGGCGTGTCGGCCCCAGGCAGATCGCCTCGGCAGGATCGAAGCATTCCTTTGCGATAGCGGCGACCTGATCGGGGCTCGCACCGTCATCCACGCGCACCAAGGCCACGACGTGCCCGTCATGTTCGCCGATCAGGCAGTCCTGGGGCGTACCGTCCTTGTGGGGCGGCAGCGCCCCTCGGATCGATGCCGCGCAAGCCCACGTGTCATGGTGGCCGGGCGTGCCGGCGATGGTGCAGCAGACGAAGCTGCCCGGCCAGCCGAGCATGTGCATGAGGGAGACGATTCGCTCGTCGTCAATGCCTTCGGCCAGGCAGGCAAACACGATGGATTCGAGCAGGGTCCGCGCGTCGGTAGGGCCGGCTGGCAGCGTATGGCCGTCGGAACCGGGAATACCGGACGTGCCGTGCGTATAGGATGCGGTAGGTCCGCCGGGTGCCGCAGCACGGTCGCGGTCGAGCACGTCATCGCCGAGCATAGCGGTGAGCCGTACCATAAGCAGGTCGAGCAGATCCTTGCGTTCGCCGCCCGAACCGGCATGTACGGAAGATGAGACCATGGGGTCCAGCCTAGTCCCGTGCCTTCACCGTGTCACGGGCAGGTTCACCGCCAGTGGTGGCGTGTCTGGACTCCTGCTCGACAGCGGTGCCGCCGACGCGGCGTGATTCACGCCAGTAGGTCAGCAGCAGGAAGCAGAACACGAAGGTGACCGGCAGCATATGCCGTTCGAAATTGTTCGCCGGCGACGTGACCATCACGCCCATGAGCAGCAGCAGGGGCATATGCCAGGCGAGCGTACGCCACCGCCGGCGCACCACTTCCGCCGCCCCGATGAGCAGGGTGAGGATCACATAGAAGTTGCCGTGCGTGACCCATCCGAGTACGGGGATGTTGCCCCAATCGCGGGCGAATTTCGCGATGTCATGCCGCCATTGTGGCTGCCAGTCCCCGATCCACGCGGTATTGTCCACATAGTCGCTGGTCACGTAATAGTCCATGGACACGTAAGGCAGGTCCGCAACGTCGAAATACCCGAAACATTCGGCAAGGAACGCGTCCAGCGCGATGACGGGATTGGCGCGTACAATCTGCCACCATGCGCTGTTGAAATCAGCCATATCCTCTTTGGTGACCGACCGCCACTTGTAACTGACTTTTTTGGATTGGATACCCGAGGATTTAACCGGATCGGCGTCCTGCTGGAAGTAGGATTCCCCCATTTGGTCGAGATTGAAAATCGGGGCGAGTTTGGCCGCCGCGTCCTTGGGGATGCCCGACGGGTTGAGTTTGGCGACACGTGCGATCTGCTGCAATTGGATGCCGCGGCTTTCGATTGGGTCACCGTTGATGACCTTGCCGGAAGCGACCAGCATCATCAGCCCGCCGTGCAGGATGACCGCCGGCAGCAGCAGGATGGCGAGGTAGGTCTTCCAGCGTCTGCGGTCCGCGATGAGCATGATGATGGCCTGCGCGAGCAGGATGTACCATGCGTATTTCGCGCTGATCAGCATGACACAGGCGCTGACGATACCGGCGATGAACGTGTTGCGCGGCAGCCGCCGGGGTTTCCCATCCTGCGTGGCGCGGGTCATATGTAGCTGGTAGACGATGCCGAACCACCAGACGAACGCGAACGCGAACAATGGTGATTTGGTCAGGCTGATGGTGGCGAACACCGGAATCGGGCACACCAGGAAGAACAGGATGGTCAGTACGCGGGGCCATACGCCGGCACGCGTGGCGGCATGCGGATAGTTTTGCGTAGTGCTGTCAGGCTCGCTTGGTGGTATGTCAGCCTTGGTATCATCCGCAATCCACGGCAGGTTGAAGAAACGATGCATGCCCGCCGCACAGCAGAATACGGCGAACAGGAACTGGAGTGCGGACAGCAGCACATAGCCGGCGTCATTCGAACCGGTGAAATAGCGTGACGCGGCGGCGACCGCCCCATAGACCACGGTGAGTACGAGATTATGCTGGTCGGTCAGATACGTCGGGTTTTGCGGCCACAGGTAGTGTGCGGTCGGATAGATATCCATCGGGACGAAAGCGAAGAACCCGGTGTACGGCTGTTGCAAGCCGGTCCACTGGTTCCACGCCCAACTGAATTCGCGGGTCTGCGAGCGGATATCCGCGCCGAACGCGGACAACAGGGTGGTCGGTACCCACAGCCATCCGATGAACAGGATAAGCGCCAAACCAAGCCAACTGCTCGTGCATCGCATGATGATGCGCGGGGCGGCTATGCGTACGGTACGCCAACCACGTGCGATGGTCGTGGCGACACGGGTTGATGCGAAACGATGCCAGCCGCGCGCCATCGCCCGCAGCAGGGCGCCTAGACGTTGGAACCGGCGGTGTGAGCCGAGAGCACGGAACGCAGTTGCGATACGGCACAATGGGGTGTGTATTGCCGGCGGCAGTGGCGGCAACCCGCCTCCCACGCGGACCAAGGCCAGCAGAATCAGTGTGTAGATGCCTGCGGCGACGAGGAAAAACAGGGTGTTGGTGCTCTTCCAGTCGGCGATACCGCCGCCGAACCAGTAGCATGGGCCGACTGCTGTGCAAAAACTCAACCACAGCACGGCGAGTACGGCGAGCGTCCATCGGGCGATACGTCCGGCGTGCCCAAGGTGTCGGCGCTGCACACAGGATGGTGAGCCGGGGGGCGTGGTGGTGGCTGTGGTCTCGCGCGAGGGCGGGCGGAACCGACCGGTCGGGCTGCGCGTGCGCCGAGGTCTGGTCTGTCGTGGTTCGCGTGGCTTCAGTCATGCTTGAGCATTGTAGTCTGACGCAAGGAACCGCCCGGAGCGGTCCTGCGCGTAAATCCATGGGTTTGCTCGCCTTGGCGGTAGGCTTGGTGTCATGATGACGAAACAGGGGATGGTTCCGCGCATGCCGCGGACTGAACGGGAGGCAGACCGGCTGATCGCGCTGGCCGAGGTGGATTCGACGAACACGCTCGCCGGCGAGATGCTCACCGATGGACGAATCGGGGGCGACCCGGCGGATGACGGGAAGATCACGGTGATCGCGGCGGACTACCAGACCGGTGGGCACGGACGGCTTGGGCGTGCGTGGGTGAACCGTCCGGGAGAGTCGTTCACGGTGTCGTTCGTCACCGTGATGCCGCAGCAGGTGGTCGCTGACGAGACCGTCAACGGATGGCTGCCAACATTGGCGGGATTGGCGTCCTTGGACGCAATCAGAAGTACCGTCCACGCTTGCGGCGCCAGTCCGCGTCGGCAGGATTGCTCGCTGGCCATCAAATGGCCGAATGACATCTTCTGCCATGGTTTGAAGCTTGGCGGGATTCTCGTCCAGCTGGTGCCGCTTGACACGCAGCGTGTGGGCGTGATCATCGGCATCGGTATCAATCTTGCGTTGCGTGCGGAAAGCCTGCCGACCCCGCAATCCACCTCGCTGCAACTGCATGTCGATCCGTTGCCGGACGCGCAGGTGGTGCGCGATATGCTCGCGGCGGACCTGACAGCCGGCCTGCGAAATCGGATCGCACAGTTTGTTCAGGACAGCCACGGGTATGCCGGCCAGTTGCTTGACGAGACCGAGCGGTCGAGTTGGACGCTCGGCCGACGTGTCCAAGCGCGATTGGTTGGCGGCGACACGCTTGAGGGGCGTGCCGTGCGCATCAATTCTGACGCTTCGCTTGCCATCGTGGATGATGACGGTGCCGAACATATGGTCACGACCGGTGATGTCGGCGTGCTCGCCTGAACGCGTCCGACGCGTTCATTGACGGATTCGCAGATACTACGGAACATGCAGAAGGCCGCCGCCCACAATCATGGGACGGCGGCCTTCCGCTATCGACTGGTGCGACTGGTTCGCACGGTCGTTATTTGGCGTTATTCGACGTTCTTCGTCGTTACTTCGCATCACGGGCGATGTATGAGGACAGCCCGCTGACGGCTGCGGAGGCGACAACCGCTTTGAGCAGGTCACCGCCGGCGAAGCCGAGCGAAGCAAGCGCCACAGCGTTCAGCGGAACATGCGTGAGCATCGCCTGGATACTCACACCGAAGGCGTACACGACCACCACACAGCCGACCAGCGAGGCGCCGAAATACCTCGCGGCGGTCAGCCAGTAGGAGCGCGCACCCGTGCCGCGCGCCTTGCCCTTGAGCAGGGAGGTGACGATCACGCCCGGCAGGAAACCGAACAGAAAGCCGGCGCTCGGGCCGACCAGCGCCAGCGTGGACATGCCGCCCGAGAACACCGGCAGTCCTGCAGCGCCAGCGAGCAGGTACAGCACGACCGCGCCGCCGGCTTCGCGCCAATCAAGACTCAACGCGGCAAGCATCAGGACGAAGGTCTGCAAGGTGATGGCGACCGGCGTGCCGGGAATCGGAATGCGCCCGGCGGCTGCTGCAGCCCACAGGAGCAGTGCGAACAGCAGGGACACGCTTGCTGATTGCAGCAGGCGGCGTGCGGTGGTCGAAGTCGTGACGGAAACCGTGGCTGATGGTGTGGTAGGTGATGACATGGAAGCCCTTTCTTTCCAATGCGCCCTGACTGGGCGTGCTGGGCATCATTGTATGGGCGCGGTTGTGCGTCTCCATGTCGCCCAAGTATCGCCTCGGTTGCGTTGCAGACGCAACAATGGCGGAATACCGCCGAAAATCGCAAGCCAACTTACGGTGACGTTTGTGGAGGGTTACAAAAAGATCGCGGATTCTTTGTCGTCCATGCCCCCCGTCCCGCCCAAGCTTCGCGTCATAGCTTGGAAAGCATGGTCAATACTGTCAGCAAACTTCTGGTGGCGAACCGCGGCGAAATCGCGCTGCGCGTCGTGCGCACCGCCCGGGAAATGGGCATTTGCACGGTCGCTGTGTACGCCGAACAGGATCGTGACGAACAATACGTCCAGATGGCGGATGAGGCGTATCTGCTGCCCGGCGACACCTACCGCGACACGTATCTCAACGAGGATCTGCTGATCGGCATCCTGCACAGGAGCGGTGCCGACGCGGTGCACCCCGGCTACGGGTTCCTCTCTGAAGTCCCGTCATTCGCAACCAAGGTGCGTGAGGCCGGAGCCGTCTGGGTCGGTCCCGATCCGAAAGCCCTGGTCGATCTGGGTGACAAAATCACGGCCCGCCGGGTTGCCGCCCGCGCGAAAGTCCCGCCGGTCCCCGGTATTTCCGAACCGGTGCGTGACATGCGTGAGCTGCTTGATTTCGCGCAGACGCACGGCTATCCGATTATGATGAAACGCACGGACGGTGGTGGCGGCCGCGGCATCACCATCGTGCACAACGATGACGAGCTGCGCAGCTTCTATTTGAGTCATGACGCGCTCCAGGGCGGGGATCTGGACGAGTATTTCGTCGAACGGTTCATCGACAAGGCGCGGCATGTGGAAACCCAGTGCGGACGGGACAGCCACGGCGATTTCGTCGTGTATTCGACGCGCGACTGCTCGGTGCAACGCCGTAACCAGAAACTCATCGAAGAAGCTCCCGCTCCTTTCATGCCACCGAAAGCGCTTGAAGCGCTGGAACGCTACTCTCACGGCCTGTTCGAGGCGGTCGATTACGTGGGGCTCGGCACCTGCGAGTTCATGCTCACTGAACAGGGCAAGGTGTATTTCCTGGAAGTCAACCCGCGTTTGCAGGTCGAGCATACGGTCAGCGAGCAGGTGTGCGGGCTTGACTTGGTGCGCGAGCAGCTGACGATCGCTGCGGGCGGGCACCTGACCCGTCCGGAGAGCATCCGCGGACACAGCTTCGAGCTGCGCATCACCTGCGAGGATCCGGCGACGAACCTGACGCCGAGCTCCGGCACGCTCACCGGATTGCAATGGCCGGCCGGCCCGGGAATCCGCGTGGATTCCGGAGTCAAAGCCGGGGACACGATCTCGCCGAAATTCGATTCCCTGATGGGCAAGCTCGTCGTCACCGCGCAGGACCGCGCGACTGCGGTCGCCCGTGTGCGTCGTGCGCTCGGTGAGCTACGTATCGAAGGCGTGCCGTCGCCGGCGAGCCTGTTCGACCAGATTTTCAACGATCCTGAATTCACCGCCGAACAGCATCCGTTCAGTGTGTCCACCAAATGGCTGGAACGTAAGTATCTCAACCGCGAGCCCGCCGCCGCCGGTGCCGGACAGCCCGCATCCGTGGCCGGAGGGGCCGGGGAGAAGGCTGCTGCCAGCGATTCCTTCGTCATCGAAGTCAATGACAAGCGGGTCAAACTCACTGTCCCCCTGACGATTGTCGACGGGCTGACGGGTGCCGCCCGCGCACGGTCCGCACGACGCGCCACCCAGCCGTTGCGCGGTCAAGGATTGCATGATATCGGCAAGCCGAAGGTGGATGACGGCGCGAAAAGCGGCATCATCTCCTCGCCGATGCAGGCGATCGTCACCCGCGTCAACGTGGCGGAAGGACAGAGCGTTTCCAAAGGCGACCTGTTGGTCGTGCTCGAATCCATGAAGATGGAGAACTACGTGTACGCGCCGATTAACGGTACGGTCAAGAAGATTTGCGTCGGCCCGGCGGATGGTGTCGAAGGCGGGCAGACGCTTGTCGAGCTCGACATCCATGCGGCCGAAGGCGCACAGGCATCCGGGACATCGACGGACAAGGATGCGGAAGGAGACCGGCAATGAGCAGCACACTGACCGCAGCGCAGACAACCACGGCACCGGCGGACTCCACGACACTTGCGGACTCCACGGCGCATGACGCGACTCAGCCGATCCGCCCCGCCGTGGGACGAGCCGCCGAACTCGCGCGTGCCGCCGAGGAGCACGCCCGCGAACGCCAGCATGCCAAAGGCAAAGGCACGGCCCGCGAACGCCTCGACCTGCTGTTCGACGCCGACAGCTTCCAGGAAATCGGCCGTTTCGTCGGCGGCGACATCAACAAGGGGGTCGCCGGTTCGGCCGTCATCACCGGGTTCGGCAAAGTGTACGGGCGCACGGTCGCCGTGTACGCGCAGGACTTCTCGGTGCGCGGCGGCACGCTCGGCGTGGCCGAAGGTGAGAAGATCTGCCACCTCATGGATATGGCCATCAGCCTCAAAGTGCCGATTGTCGCGTTGATTGACTCCGGCGGCGCGCGTATCCAGGAGGGTGTCGCGGCGCTCAGCCAATACGGGCGGATTTTCAAGAAGACCTGTGAGGCGAGCGGTTTTGTCCCGCAGATCTCCATCATCCTCGGCCCGTGCGCGGGCGGTGCCGTGTACTGCCCGGCGTTGACCGACCTGATCATCATGACGCGTGAGAACTCCGACATGTTCGTCACCGGGCCGAACGTCGTCAAGGCGTCCACTGGCGAGACAATCAGCATGGCGGATCTGGGCGGCGGCTACGTGCACAACGTGGTCTCCGGCGTCGCGCATTATCTCGGAGAAGACGAGGCCGATGCGATTGACTACGCGCGCACGGTGCTCGCCTACCTGCCGTCGAACTGCCAGTGTGAGCCGCCGGTATTCGCCTACGCGTCCACGCACGCCGACCAGGCGGCAGCCTCGCGCGTCGCCTCCATCGTGCCGGATAATGATCGTCAGCCCTACGACATGCTCGATGTCATCCACGGCATCGTCGATTATGGCGAATTCGTCCAAGTGCAGGAACTGTACGCGAAATCCGCGGTCGTCGGCTTCGCCTGCATCGAAGGCCACCCGGTCGGTGTGGTCGCCAACCAACCGAACGCGCTCGCCGGCATCCTCGACGTGGAATCCTCTGAGAAAGTCGCGCGTTTCGTGCGCCTATGTGACGCGTTCAACCTGCCGGTCATCACCCTCGTGGACACCCCCGGATACAAGCCGGGCAGCGACCAGGAGCATGTGGGCATCATCCGCCGCGGCGCGAAAGTGATTTACGCGTATGCGAACGCGCAGGTGCCGATGGTGACGGTGATCCTGCGCAAGGCCTTCGGCGGCGCCTACATCGTCATGGGCTCCAAGGCGATTGGCGCGGACGTTAACCTCGCTTGGCCGTCCAGCCAGATCGCGGTGCTCGGCGCCCAAGGCGCGGTCAACATCATTCATCGCAAGGATCTGCAGAAAGCCAAGGAACGCGGGCAGGATGTGGAAGCGCTGCGTGCGAAGTACGTGGCCGACTATGAGGCTACGACCGTCAACGCGAACCTTGCGATGGAAACCGGGCAGATTGACGCGATGATCGACCCCGAGCAGACAAGGGAGGCAATCGCCGGAGCCCTGCGCACGCTCGCCGGCAAACGCCGCCACCGGCCGGTCGACAAGCATCACGGCAACCAGCCGATGTAAGCGCTTCCGGCAACGCTTCCGACAACGTCAACCACACCAATCAACAACACACGAATCGAATGGAAACCAGCAAAGGAACAATAATGACCAGTACCACACCTTTCTTGTCCAGGCTTGTTAACGAGCCGCACGCCGTGGTGTTCGGCGGACAGTCCACGCCGTGGACCGCAGCGCTCGCCGGCGCGATGGACGACCCGACCCTAGCCGCGGATCTGCATGCCCGGGTGCTCGCCGCCGACCGCCTGCTGACCCCGGTGGCCGCCGACCTGCTCGCGGTGACCGGACACCCGACCGACATCTTCGGATTCGAGCCGTCCGGCGCCTCGCTCGGAGCCGCAGCGGATGCGTCCGTGAGCGTCGAAGGCATTGCGCTCACCCAGCTTGCAGCGATTATCGACGCCGTGCATCTGGGGTACAACCCCGCTTCGAAGCCGGTGGCGCTGCTCGGGCATTCGCAGGGCATCATTGGCGTGCATATGGCCCGCGAACTGCAGCGTGCCGGCTCACTTGAAGCCGCGCAGGAGCCGATTGATGAAATCCTCGCCGTGGCCCGACTGATCGGCGTCGCCGGCACCCGTCAGGCGCGGCTGCTCGGCCTGCACGCCAAACTCGAAGGCGCAACCCCGATGCTGTCGGTCAAGGGCGCCAACCGCGAGCAGACCGAAACCCTGATCGCGCGCATCCCCGCCACCCGCGGGCCAATCTCCATCGCCGTCGAAAACGCCCCCGACCATCAGGTTCTGTCTGGATACCCGGAGGATCTGGCGCTCTTCGCGCTCGCCGCGGGCAAGGAACACCGCAAGCAGGCGCGTCTGCGCGAGCAGAAGGTGCGCGGCGGCTCGGTGTTCGACCCGACGCTCGAATACCTTGACGTGACGTTGCCGTTCCATTCCCCGCTGATGGCCGATGCCGTCGACCAGACGGTCGCCTGGGCGCAGGCGTGCGGTTTCGATGGGCTGCGCGCTCGCGAACTCGCCGAGGAAGTGCTTATCAACCATGTGGATTGGACGGGCCGCGTGCACAAGCTGCTTGAGTCCACGGATCCGTCCGCATTGTGGATCGTTGATATGGGTCCGGGCACCACTGCCGGCAAGCTGGTCGCCGCACTCGCCCAAGGCAGCGGCGCCGGTGTGGTCGAGGCAGCAAGCACCGCCGACCGCGCCGCACTGTCCACGCTGACGGGCGACCCCGAACGCCTGCAGAATTGGAAGGCGTACCGTCCGCGCGTCATCCACACGCCCGCCGGTGACCGGATCGCCACGAAATTCAGCGAACTGACCGGCAAACCGCCGATCCTGCTGGCCGGCATGACCCCGACCACCGTGGACCCGCAGATTGTCGCGGCCGCGGCGAACGCCGGATACTGGGCCGAACTCGCCGGCGGCGGCCAGGTGACCGCCGAGGTGCTTGACCGGCATCTGGCCGAGCTCGAGGACGAACTCGAAGAAGGCCGCACGGTCGAATTCAATGCGATGTTCATGGACCGCTACCTGTGGAACCTCCAGTTCGGCACGCAGCGTCTGGTGCCGAAGAAACGCGCGTCCGGCGCCCCGATCGACGGCGTGGTCGTCTCCGCCGGCATCCCGGAGTTCGACGAAGCCAAGCAGCTCATCGCGTCCCTGCGCGCCGACGGCCTGCCGTATGTGGCGTTCAAGCCGGGCACGGTCGACCAGATCCGCCAGGTGGTACGTATCGCCAAGGCGGTCGCCCCGGTCACCATCATCGCCGAGGTCGAAGGCGGTTCCGCCGGCGGCCACCATTCCTGGGAATCGTTGGACGACCTGCTGCTCAACACCTATGCCGACGTGCGTGGCTGCGAGAACCTCGTGCTGGTCGCCGGCGGCGGCATTGGCACGCCGCAACGCGCCGCGGACTACATCTCCGGCCAATGGTCCCGTGCTTACGGCGAGCCGGACATGCCGGTGGACGGTGTGCTTGTCGGCACCGCCGTCATGACCGCCAAGGAGGCGCACACCAGCCCGCAGGTCAAGCGCATGCTCGTCGAAACCCCCGGCATCACGCTCGAACAGGGCGGCGACGATCCGTTCGCCCCGCGCGGCGAACGTTGGGTGCCGTCCGGCAAGGTGGTCGGCGGCGTCAGCTCCGGCTTGAGCCACCTGCACGCCGATATCTACGAATTGGAGAATTCGTCCGCGCGCTGCGGCCGTCTGCTGGTCGAGATGATGAAGCACCCCGAGCAGATCGAGCCTCGCCGCGCCGAAATCATCGCCGCGCTCGACAAGACCGCGAAACCGTATTTCGGTGATGTTGCCTCGATGACCTACCGCCAGTGGGCACAACGGTTCGCTGATCTGTCCTTCCCATGGGCCGACCCGACCTATGCGGACCGCTACCTGCACCTGTTGCAGCGCATCGAGGCCCGCGTGCGCGATCAGGAGTCCGGTGAATTCACGCCGTTGTTCGCGGTGCGCGCCGACGTGGAATCCGACCCGCAACAGGCGTTGAACCAGCTCGGGGAGTGCTACCCCCAGATCGACACGCTTGAGGTTGAGCCGACCGACGCCGCATGGTTCATCACCTTGGTCAACGAATACCCCAAGCCAATGCCGTTCGTCCCGGTGATCGACAACGACCTGCTGCGTTGGTGGGGACGCGACCAGCTGTGGCAGTCCGAGGATCCGCGCTACAGTGCGGACGCCGTGCGCATCATCCCCGGCCCGATCTCGGTGGCCGGCATTACGACCGTCGACGAATCGGTGGCTGATATTCTCGGCCGCTTCGAACACGCCGCGCTGGAACGCACCCAAGCCCAGGCCGCACAGGCGGATGAACCGGCTGCGGACGCGCTCGGCACGCTCGCCGGAGCCACCGACGTGCAGGCCTATGTGCGCAGCTGCCCGAATATCTCCTGGATCGGCCATGTGACCAGCAATCCCGCGTACGGCACGGCTGCGGACGATACGAACTACCGCATCGAACAGGTCGGCACGGATGGTGACAAGACCCTGCTCGACCTTGACATTCACCTCGACACCTTCTGGGACAAGGATCCCGACGGCGGGCTCGGCAAGCATGCGGTGCGCGACATCGTGATTCCGCTCATCGTGGGCGGCGCGGATCGCGGCCGTCTGCCGGTCGTTGACCGCGATCGCCTGCCCGAGCACGTGTACGCGATGCTCGCCGCGGTCGCCGGCATTGGTAACACCGAAATCACCGGTGACAGGCTCGTCGCGATGCCTGAAATCACGCCATCGGATGACACTGAGCGCTACCCCTTCGGCCTGGCACATGCGCAGTACACGCTGTCTGCGAATCTCGGCGTTGACCATGAGGCTGCGACCGCCGGAATCCTGCCGGAAGGCCTCAACGCCTCGCGTATCGCCCCCGACGCGCTGGTCGGACCGGCGTGGCCGGCGATTTACGCGGCACTCGGCTCGGTGAGCGTCGACGGCTATCCGGTTATCGAAGGCCTACTCAACGCAGTTCATCTCGACCATCTCATCGAACTGCAAGTGCCTGAACGCGAGCTGCTGCGCCATACCGGCGAGCAGGTCAGCCTGACCAGCTGGGCGGATCCGTACGCCGAATCCGCCTCCGGCCGCGTGGTTACCATCCATGTGACGCATACCGCCGCCGATGGCACGGTGCTTGCGCATGAGACCGAGCGCTTCGCGATCCGCGGCCGCGCCTACAGCGACGAGCTGCCTGTCGAAGCCCCCGATTACGGCGAATATCTCACTTATCGGGACAATCCGTCTCACAACCCGAACGAGGATGACGCCAAAGAACAGGCCGGCGAACTCACCGAGCCGACCCCGCGTCGTTTGCTGCGCCGCGTCACTGTCCGCGCCCCGCACGAGATGACCGCTTTCGCCCGTACTTCCGGCGATTTCAACCCGATTCACACTTCCGTGCGCGGCGCCGCAATCAGCGGCCTCGACGCCCCGCTCGTGCATGGCATGTGGCTGTCCGCCACCGCCCAGCATGTGGTGCAGGCGGCGGATGACAAGGGCATGCACTACGAAATCGCCGGCTGGACCTACAACATGTACGGCATGGTCCAACTGGACGACCAAGTGGAAATCACCGTCGAACGCGTCGGCCATATCCGCCATGGCGGCCTGCTGCTCGAAGTCACCTGCCGCATCGACGGCCAGCTCGTCTCGCGCGGCACCGCCGCAACCCGCCCGCCGGTGTCCGCCTTCGTCTACCCAGGCCAGGGCATCCAGAAGCAGGGCATGGTCCTGGACGAACGCGCGAAATCCCCGGCCGCCCGCAAGGTGTGGGAGCGTGCCGACGCCTTGACCCGCGGCAAGCTCGGATTCTCGATCCTCGCCGTCGTGCGTGACAACCCGAAGGAGCTCACCGCCAACGGCGTCACCTACCGGCATCCCGACGGGCTGCTCAATCTCACCCAGTTCACGCAGGTCGCGCTCGCCACGGTCGCGTTCGCCCAGACCGCACGTCTGCGCGAAGCCGGCTGCGACCTGTGGCCGTCCTACTTCGCCGGCCATTCGCTCGGCGAGTACAACGCGCTGAGCTCCTTCGCCGGTATCATCCCGCTGGAAACCGTGCTTGAGCTCGTGTTCCACCGCGGCTCCACCATGCACCATCTCATCGAACGCGACGAACAGGGGCGTTCCAACTACCGGATGGGCGCGCTGCGGCCGAACCAGTTCGGCGTCGGCGATGACGGCGTCGAAGAGTACGTCGAGAGCATCGCCAAGCAGTCCGGCGAGTTCCTGCAGATTGTCAACTACAACCTCGCCGGCCAGCAGTACGCGATTGCCGGTACGATTGCCGGACTCAAGGCTTTGAAGGCGGATGCGGCCCGCCGCGTGGCGGAATACGGTGGCAAACCGGCCTTCATGCTCGTGCCCGGCATCGACGTGCCGTTCCATTCAAGGCTGCTGCGCAAGGGCGTGCCCGAATTCCGCGACAAGCTGGACGCGCTGCTGCCGCAGTACATCGATTACCAGCGTCTGGTCGGCCGGTACATCCCGAACCTTGTGGCAGTGCCGTTCGAGATGACGCGTGATTTCGCGCGCAAGATTCTCGACGTCGTGCCGTCCGAACGCATCAAGGCTGCGCTCGACGACCCGAAGGTGTGGGATTCTTACGCCGTCGACGAGCAGAAACTCGGCCGCCTGCTGCTGACCGAACTGCTGTCTTGGCAGTTCGCCAGCCCGGTGCGATGGATCGAAACGCAGGACCTCATGTTCCGCGCGACCGCGCACGACGGGCTTGGCGTGGAGGAATATGTCGAGGTCGGTCTGGGCAACGCCCCGACGCTCGCGAACCTCGGCACGAAGACCCTGCGCCTGCCGCAGTACACGGGCCGTCATGTGACTGTGTACAACGTGGGGCGCGACGAGGGCCGCATCTACATGACCGATACCGACCCGCTCGTCGAGACCGATACCGAGGACGACAGCGCGGTGCAGACGGCTCCGGCCGCCACTCAGGCTGCCCAAGCCGCCCCCGGTGACGCCAGCAGCGGCC